>NZ_JBIIBQ010000029.1:0-33017 GCF_044239315.1 Aquirufa sp.
TCCCAAAGGAGAACATATTATTTGGAGGCTGTTTAATAAAAGAACTACAGGCCACAAAAGGGTATTTGGGAGATGCCAATGTTGGAGAATGGTCAAGTACTGTTGAGAAAGTGAAACAACAATATCCGAATGTTAAAATTGTTATACCTGGTCACGGAAAAATTGGAGGTAAAGACCTGCTAGATTTCACGATTAAATTATTTGAGACCAATTAGTTGCAACTTTATACGAAGTTCAACCCTTCAATTTCCTTATAGTCACATACTCAATCATCGCATTATAGTTGCATCTTTCGAGGAAAAGGGGAGCAAACAGGAAAGTCACTAGAAATAGTGACTTTTTTCGTTTAAAAACATCCCCTATTACATCCATTCATTGATTTTTGTGGTGCATGCAGAATGGAAGTATTGGGTTTGAGAATCAAGAAGATGGGAAGTGTGAAATTGTTTTTAAAGCAGAAATTAAATCATAAAAATAGATCCCTAAATTTGTCTCGATTAGACTTTAAAAACCAAGTTCCGAAGTGGTTAATTGAATCAATTCGACGAACGGTACTTATTTGGAGTTTGTCCAACTTGCTGCTTGAATAAGCGCGTAAAATGTTGTGGATATTTAAATCCCATTTCGAATGCAATTTCATTTATAGTTTTATCAGATTTGAATACTCGATTTTTGGCAACACTTATGGTCTTGTTTTGTATGTAATCTTTTGCAGTTAACCCCGTTTCTTTTTTGATTAAATCACCAAAATAGTTGGCTGATAAATGTAGCTCATTTGCGAAATGACTGACGGATGGAATACCATATACCTGTGCTTGATCAGATTCAAAATAGCCGTTCAATAGGATTTCAAATTGTTCTAAAATACCCTTATTTACATGATCCCGTGTTATGAATTGGCGATCGTAAAAGCGCTGGCAATAACCTAAAAACAATTCAATATTTGATACAATCAATTTTTTAGAATGCTGATCAATGGGCTGATTCAATTCAAAGTCAATTTTTGCAAAGCAATCTAAGATCATTTGCCGCTCATCGTCTGATAAATGAAGTGCTTCGTGTGATTCGTAGTTGAAAAATTTATGTTGGGCAATCGTTCGGCCTAAATTAGTGCCCAGCAATAAATCAGGATGAAAGACTAAGCCATGACCCATTGGCTGATAGGGAACTTTAGGATTTTCGATTTCGACAATTTGGCCTGGAGCAAAAAAGACTAACGTTCCCGCTTGATAATCATAGGAATGTCGACCGTATTTCATGTCGCCACATTTGACGTCCTTCAGGATGATTGAGAACAATCCATATTGAAAACGAATCTTATCTGCATCGCCCCATTCCCGGATATTAGCTTTGGAGAAATCAATAATTGACACCAAAGGGTGCAAGGTCCTGTGATTATTATCTTTATTGTATTGCGCTATGCTATTGATTGGGTAATTCAATTCCATGGGTCACGAATATTTGAAACGAATTTACCAATTATCGAATATAAGCAAATCAATAAAAAACCATATCTGTAAAAATGGTAGATAATACTTGAATTTATATACTCAATGCAAACGATTATTGTTTCAAATTTGCGGTATAAATAAATTATAAAATGAAAGCAATCACATTATTCTTGGCCTTTTCACTTCTGGCAGTTACTAGTTCTTTCGCTCAATCGAACACGGAGGATTTTATAAGGCAACTCTCTAAAGACAAGTGGCAATGGATGTCAGAAAAGAATGTAGAAAAATTAGAGAAATTATTCGATGATAAGGCCAAATTCGTTCATATGAGTGGAACATGGAAAAAAGACGAAGAATTGGATATTATAAAAACAGGACGTATTTGGTATAAAAAAGCCACTATCAAAGATAGTGCCGTCGAGATTTTAGGTAAAACAGCCATTGTTTGGAATCGTATCACATTAGACGCTATCGTGCGTGAGCAAGTAGCGGTTACGGAGTTTACTGTAACTGAGGTTTACCAAAAACAAGGTAGAGAATGGAAGATGCTTGCACTTACATTTAGTAGTGTGCGTGATACCCACGAAATCAAACATTAACCTAATTTGAATAGAATAAGTAATAACCGACGCATTTGAATATATTTGCTCTGATTCTTTAAAATCACATAGACTATGATCAAGAAATTCACAGTTCGCATTAATAAGAAATCCCACATTATTACGGTGGACGAGAACATGCCACTTTTGTGGGTGCTTCGGGATATTCTAGACATGAAAGGTACTAAATACGGTTGTGGCGTGGGTTCCTGTGGTGCCTGTACCGTTCATTTAAATGGTTCGGCTGTTAGGTCTTGTCAGTTGCCTATTTCAGCTTTGGCAAATCAAGAAATAACCACGATCGAAGGTTTAGCAGAAAAGGGAGAACACCCAGTCCAAAAAGCTTGGTTAGACGTCGATGTAGCACAATGCGGTTACTGCCAGTCAGGCCAAATCATGAGTGCCGCAGCCCTTTTAAAAAGCACGCCGAAACCCACGGAAGAGGACATTGAGAATTTCATGACGGGTAATATTTGCCGTTGTGGAACGTATACACGAATTAAAAAAGCTATCCTACAAGCAGCAGCCTCGAAATAAGATGAAAAAGACCAACGAAAATTATAGCAGACGCTCGTTTCTAAAAGTATCTTCCTTGACAGGTGGTGGACTGATGCTAGGTATATCTTGGTTCGCTTCTGCGAAGTCGGAGGAAACCTTGAAGGCATTAGGTGCGGAGCCTACCTGGGAACAATTAACGAGTTACATCAAGATCACACCAGATAATGTAGTGAAGATATTCTCGCCTAATCCAGAATTTGGCCAAAACGTTATGACCTCACTTCCCATGCTCATCGCAGAGGAATTAGACGTTGACTTTAAATCTGTTCAGGTGGAGCAGGCAAATTATAGTCTTGCTTTATACAATCGTCAATTTACGGGAGGTAGTCAATCTATTCGCCAAGCGTGGAAATTATTACGTACTGCTGGAGCCTCAGCTCGCCAAATGATTCTAACGGCGGCCAGCCAAGAATGGAATGTTCCTATCGCGGAATTAACGACCGCAAATGGAATGGTGATGAATTCTTTCAGTGGGAAGTCAGCGACCTACGGATCTTTTGCGACAGCAGCTTCGAAATTACCTGTTCCGAAAGACATCGTTTTAAAAGGAAATAAAAACTTCAAGTTATTAGGTACCCCACAGAAGAATGTGGAGGGACCCAAAATCGTGAAAGGTCAACCTTTGTTTGGTATGGATTACCAAGTTCCAGGCATGCTTATTGCGATGACAGAACGACCACCAGCATTCGGTATGCGCTTAAAGTCCTTTGATGCGACGGCGGCGAAAAAGATGCCAGGAATTGTTGATATTTTCCAAATACAAGTTTATGAGCCTACTCAAAAATTAGCCATGTTCGATACACGAACTTTTAACGAGGTAATCGCGGTGGTTGGAAAGACAACATGGGATGTGATGAATGCTCGGAAGGCTTTAAAAGTAGTATGGGAAAATGCACCAGAGACTAAGGAACTTGGTATGGGTGGACGAGATACTATCGTACCTGCGGGTCTAGAAAGCACGAAAAAACATTATGTTCAGATGCTTGAAATGGATAAAAAACCAGGACGAATAGAACGAAAAGATGGAGATCCCGAAAAGGCATTTGCGGAAGCGAAACATATAATAGAGCGGACTTATACTGCGCCGTTTTTAGCCCATAATATTATGGAACCTACGAATACTTTCGCACACGTTCAGGGGGATAAGGTTCGTATTTTAGGGCCGATTCAGGGGCCGGATATGGTTGCGAATACAGTTGCTGCTCGGTTAGGTATTCCAAAAGAAAATATTGAGATAGAGTTAGCACGGATGGGTGGAGGTTTTGGTCGAAGAGCTTATGGCCATTATATGGTTGAGGCTGTATTGATTTCGAAGCAGGCAAACGCACCTGTTAAATTAATTTATAAAAGGGAAGATGATGTTAGTGCGGGGATTTATCGACCGATGTATCAAATGACCTACCGTGCTGCTTTCGATGAGAACAAGCGTCTAACTGCAATGCATATTAAAGGTGGAGGTGTTCCGGAATCTCCTCTACACGCGAATCGATTTCCAGCAGGAGCCTTAGATAATTACCTAGCAGAGAGCTGGGCAATTCCTTCTAACATCACGATAGGAGCTTTCCGTGCCCCTCGTTCTAATTTCAACGCGGCGGCAGAGCAATCGTTCCTAGATGAGATTTCAGAGTACATGAGTAAAGACCCGATTGCTTTCCGTTTAGAATTATTACAAAGAGCAAAAGAAAATCCTGTAGGTAAAAGCAACGATTACGATGCGGCGCGATACATGGGAGTATTGGAATTAGTTCGGGATAAATCGGGTTGGGGTAAAGCAGAAAATGCAGGTAAAAAACGTGGAGTTTCAGCGTATTTCTGTCACAATTCGTATGCTGCACAGGTAATAGATTTGCATGTGAAGGACGGCCAAGTTATCGTGGATCAGGTTACCTCTGCTTTAGATTGCGGAGTGGTTGTGAATCCAGAAGGTGCAAAAAATATGGCGGAAGGTGCGGCGATTGATGGCATTGGTAATGCTTTGTTTGGTCAATTGACTTTAACGGATGGCCGTACAGATCAAAAGAACTTTGATACGTATCGAATGATTCGACATAACGAAGCTCCTAAGAAAATTGATGTCCATTTTGTTCAAAATGAAGTAGATCCTACGGGTCTTGGCGAACCGCCATTCCCTCCTATTTTTGGTGCGATGGCGAATGCATTATACAAAGCGACAGGGAAGCGGTTTTACCAGCAACCTTTTGCTAGTCAAATAGGATGATTTAGTGTTTAAGGATAGAGAAATCATTTAAATTTGGCTGCAACATTTCACCTAGTAAGGGAGCACAAATCAAAAAGAGGTCATTTCGACCTCTTTTTTTATTTAAAACCCACGCCCACATTCGTCAAACGGGTATAATTTGTGGTTGCATCTTTTTCATTTCCAACATCACTTTTTTAGTAAAAGTTACAACTCTACATCACAAGGATTAGGATAAATGTGGTCTATCGAATCAAATGGAGGTTTTAATGATGGATTTTTTGTTCAAGGCTAGGAGAGGTCATTTTATTTGTTTCATTAAATCTTGTTAATCCTTTTAGAATTTGGGAAGTCTAAGTAGTTTAAAGTATAATTTTGGCAATCAATTAAGTCAAATATGAAATTAGTTTTTAATCTATTGACAATTTCTATTTTCCTATTTTCTTGTAAAAAAGAAGAAGGTCCGACATTATCTGTTGATAAACCTAGTGAGCAAAAAACAATTAGTATAACTTTTGGTGGGGTTGCTAGAAACTTTATTGTTTATCTCCCTTCAGGGTACAATAACTCCGGGAAAATGCCATTAATATTCGCAATACACGGCGGCAGTGGAACACCCGAGGGAATGATAAACATAGCTAATTTCAAACCAATTGCCGACAGAGACAAAGTCGTTTTGGTTTACCCGGAAGGGGTTCAGAAAAATTGGAATGATGGAAGACCCACGGTACCTAATCAATTGGGTATAAATGATGTAGGTTTTTTCAATCAAATGTGTGATTATATGATTAATAATTACTCGGTTGATGGAAAAAAAATTTATGCAACTGGGATTTCCAACGGGGGCTTTATGTCTACTCGGTTAGGCTGTGAGTTAAGTAATCGAATTGCGGCAATTGCGGTAGATGCTGCAACAATGGAAGCCAAGACCATCGCGCCTAATTGTAATCCCGGCCGACCAGTTCCAGCCTTGTATATTCACGGCACAACTGATCCACTTGTTCCTTTTTTAGGGGGTCAAATGACAGCAGGCGGCACAGCAGGCGGAACTATATTATCTCATTTTCAAGTTATAGAAAAATGGGTAGCCTTAAATGGATGTAATACCACTCCAACGATTACAGATTTACCAGATATTTCAAACGATGGGACAACGATAAAACAAAGAGTTTATACCGGCGGAACAACTGGAAGCGAAGTGGTCAGTTATGTTATTTTGAATGGTGGACATACTTGGCCACAAGGGTATCAATATTTGAATGAAGCCATTATTGGTAAAACAAGCCAAGATATGAATGCCTGTGAAGTTATCTGGACTTTTTTTAAGAGATTTAGTAGGTAAAATTTATGTTTTCTTTCCTGATTTTGGCAAGTTCAACTAATGAAAACGACTGCAACATTCCACCTAGTAAGGGAGCAAGCCGATCAGAAATGATCGGCTTGTTTGTTTTTCATTAATCAGTTAGGTTTTGCATCTTTTTCATTCTGTTAAAAATTATTAAAATGTCAGGCATTTAATCCTTTTCAATGAAAAATTTATTTGCCTCGTTATTTCTGTTCTTAAAACAGGATAAAAAGTAACAAAATGCAACTGAATATCTTCAAATATACGATTCCGTATACGAAACACCTTTGCTGGATCAGCCCTCTAAATCGGTTGTAAATTCAGTGAATATTATTTAAATTGTTCCTTAGTATTAAGCCTATAAACAAGTTTATTTTACATGATACACACGATGCGTTGGTTCGGACCGAACGACCCAGTTTCCTTGATGGATATTCGTCAAGCTGGTTGTACCGGAGTCGTGACTGCCTTGCACCAAATCCCGGTGGGGGAAGTTTGGCCTATCGAAGCGATTCAAGAACGCATTTCTATTATCGAGGCAGGAAACAAGGAGTGGACATCTTTACATTGGTCGGTAGTGGAATCGCTTCCAGTTCATGAAGGGATTAAGAAAGCCTTGCCATCGCGCGCGCAGCTCATCGAAAATTACAAGACTTCTTTACGAAATCTAGCGGTCTGCGGAATCAAAACCGTGTGCTATAATTTCATGCCAGTCTTGGATTGGTCGCGGACGAAATTGAATTTCGAGATGCCGGATGGGGCGCGGGCTTTACGCTTTGTTTGGACGGATTTCGCGGTGTTTGATTTGCATATTTTACAGCGTCCGGGTGCGGCGGTTGATTACACCCCTGCTGTTCAGGCTGCGGCTTCTGAGCGTTTCGAAACCATGTCGGACGCAGAAAAAGAAGAGTTAAAAAACACCGCACTTTTAGGCCTTCCGGGTTCAGAGGAGGCGTTTCATTTAGAGAATTTCCAAAGTCTATTAGACGAATACAAAGACATATCTGCGGATCAATTGCGCGAAAACTTGCACTACTTTGTGCGATCTATTTCGCCTTTAGCACAGGAATTAGGCATCAATTTATGCATCCATCCGGATGATCCTCCTTTCCCATTATTGGGCTTGCCACGTGTGGTAAGTACGGAGGCGGATTTAGCGGCATTGATGGACGCGTCGCCAGAACGTGCGAATGGAATTACGTTTTGCACTGGTTCTTTAGGAGTGCGCGCTGACAATGATTTACCTGGGATGATTCGTCGCTTTGCCGATCGTATTCATTTCCTTCATTTGCGGGCTACGTTCCGGGAACAAAACGATCCATTAATCTTCCATGAAGCGCCGCATTTAACGGGGGATATGGATATGTTCGAGGTGGTGAAAGCAGTGGTGGAAGAAGAAAAAAGACGTGGGGGAGAGCAGATTCCAATGCGCCCGGATCACGGCCACCAAATGTTAGATGATTTGAAAAAGAAAACATACCCCGGCTATTCGGCGATCGGACGATTGCGCGGGTTAGCGGAAATCCGCGGATTGGAATTAGCGATCCGCTCCACTTTACATTAGAAAAAATAAGATGCAACAACCATTCTCATTACAGGGGCGCGTGGCGCTCATCACGGGCGGCGGAACCGGAATCGGATTCGACATCGCGAAATGCTTTTTAGCATCAGGCGCCACGGTCATCATCACGGGTCGCCGCGAAGACGTGCTAATAGAAGCAGTCGCAAACCTGGGAGCGGGCGCAAATTATGCGGTGAATGATGTGGCTGATTTGAGCTTGACTTCACAGCTAGTTGCGGAACTCGTAGCGAAACATGGCGCCATCGACATCCTCGTAAACAACGCAGGTATCAACATGAAGCGTCCGGCAGTCGAAGTATCTGATGCTGATTTTGCAAACATTATTAATGTCAACTTGAATGCTGTTTTTGCCTTGACTCGCGAAGTGGGTAAGCACATGCTCGAGCGCGGCAAAGGTTCCATCATCATGATTTCCTCGATGGCGGCTTACTACGGCATCGACCGCGTCGCAGCTTATGCTTCTTCGAAAACAGGTATTTATGGATTAGTTCGCGTACTCGCATCCGAGTGGTCTGGCAAAGGGGTTCGCGTGAATGCAATTGCGCCAGGATTTATCGAAACGGCGATGAGTAGAACCGCGATGAATTCGGATCCGGATCGCAAACACAAGGCGATGGATCGCACGCCCATGGGCTATTTTGGGAAACCGGAGGATATCGGTTGGGCCGCGGTATATTTGGCATCGGATGCATCCAATTACGTAACAGGCGTCTCAATCCCGGTTGACGGCGGGAATTCAATCGGATTCTAATGAAAGGAAATTACCGCTGGGTCGTGGTCGCCCTCTTGTTTTTTGCGACGACGATTAATTATTTGGATCGCCAGGTGATCGGCTTGTTGAAGCCCACGCTGGAGAAGGAGTTGAACTGGTCGGAGACGGATTACAGCTTCATCGTGATGTGTTTCACGGCGTCTTATGCGCTGGGATTGTTGGCTTTTGGGAAGGTGATCGATAAGATAGGGTCTAAAATGGGTTACGCCATCTCCATCATCATCTGGTCGATTGCGGCGATGGCGCATGCCTTGGCGAAGACGACGTTTGGGTTCGGCGCGGCACGCGCCGCTTTAGGAGCTGGTGAGGCGGGGAATTTTCCGGCTGCGATTAAGACGGTCGCGGAGTGGTTCCCGAAGAGAGAACGCGCCCTAGCTACAGGTATTTTTAACTCTGGCGCAAACATCGGGGCGATGGTCGCACCCATCATGGTGCCTTGGATTTTAGGGGCTTATGGCTGGGAGGAGGCCTTTATTATCACGGGAGCCATCGGATTTATTTGGTTAGCCTTATGGTGGTGGTTTTACGAAGTGCCCGCAAAACACACTTCGGTAACCACAGAAGAATTAGCGCACATTCAATCGGAGGAAGAGACGACTGAAGTGCAGCCCATCGCGTGGGGCAAACTTTTCGGTTACCGCCAAACCTGGGTCTTCATCGTAGGTAAGTTCTTCACGGATCCCATTTGGTGGTTTTTCTTGTTTTGGTTGCCGTCTTATTTCTCGACAACCTTTGCGCTAGACCTGAAAAAGCCTAGTCTGCATTTGGCGATTTTGTTTACCTGTACCTCCATCGGAAGTATTGGCGGAGGCTATATTTCAGGCTGGTTAATGAAGAAAGGTTGGCCGGTTTATAAGGCTCGTAAATATTCGATGTTCTTCTTTGCGCTTTGTGCGGTGCCCATTATTGGGGCACGCTGGGCGACGGATATTTGGCAGGCCGTATTCTTAATCAGTATCGCGGCGTCTGCACACCAAGCCTGGTCTGCGAATATCTTCACGACGGTGTCGGATATGTTTCCCAAACACGCCGTTTCCTCCGTCGTGGGTATCGGTGGTTTAGCTGGGTCATTAGGAGGCGTGATTTTCCCTTACATTATCGGGGTAATTTTAGATTCCTACAAAGCAGATAACGCTTTGTCAGCCGGATATAATGTTATATTTGTGGCTTGTGGCTGCGCGTATTTATTTGCGTGGTTGCTCATTCATTTCATTTCTCCTAAAATGGAGATCGTTAAATCGTAGACCTATGAAAAAATTACTAATTGCCTTATTCGCTTTTGCTAGCAGTGCATATGCTCAGGAGCATCACCCATTAGAAGGTGCGTGGGATTTAAATGTATCAATGGAAAACCGCAATGGCGGAGTTTCTACCGCTCCGTCTTGGTTAGAGGTGCGTCACTCCGGATTGAAAACGTTGACGGGTCATTTTGTGGGAGACGGCGGATCTGCTCGTCCGATTGCAGAAGTGTTCTACAAAGACGGACATGTTTCCTTTAAAATACCCCCACAATGGGAGAAAGAAGAAGCCTATATGTCTTTCGAAGGAGATTTAAAAGAGGGGAAATTATCCGGAACGATTGTAAAGCCAAATGGTAAAGCGATGGCCTTCACTGGCGTCCGCGCTCCCTCATTATGGAGATCTGCGGAACCTGTTTGGGACAAACCGATCACCTTATTCAATGGAAAAGACTTAACAGGCTGGAAGGCATTAGGGCCTAAAAACCAATGGATCGTCGAGAATGGGGCCTTAAAAAGCCCAGAGTCAGGAGCGAATATTTGCACCGAACAAAAGTTCAACGACTTCAAATTACACATCGAATTCCGCTTACCAGCAGGAAGTAACAGTGGCGTGTATTTGCGTGGACGTTACGAAGCACAGGTGGAAGATAGCTACGGAAAAGCGCCCTACAGCATCTATTTAGGTGGCATTTACGGATTTATCGATCCACTTTTCCAAGCCGCAAAACCGTCCGGCGAATGGCAGACCTACGACATTACCTTAGTAGGACGCAAAGTTTCTGTTACCTTAAATGGCCAAAAAGTCATCGTCGAACAAAACATACCCGGCATTACAGGCGGCGCGATGGATAGCGACGAAGCAGCGCCGGGTCCTATCATGATGCAAGGCGACCACGGTCCGGTGGAGTATCGAAACATTGTATTAACACCAGCGAAGTAATGAAAAAGTCGTTTTTAACAGAGGATTGGACGGTAGTATTATTAGGATTCCTCATCATAGGCCTAGCCCTGACTGGGATCAAAATTCCTTCCCCGTCTTTTGGGTGGGAAACGACTTCGGAGTTATCTGAAAAAGTGCTTACCTCAGGGAATCTGTTGAAGCTCGCACAACTCTTTGCATTCACTTATGTGATAGCTCTTTTAGCTGCTAGTGTTTTAGGCAAAAGTGTGGCAGGCACAGCGAAAGGTTTTCCGATTGTGTTTGTTCTAACTTCTCTGGCTTTAGTTTTAGCGGGCAATGCCTTCTTGAAAAACTGGAACCTGGAAGCGGTGATCTTTAGCTTAACGATCGGTTTATTATTAAGCAATTTTTTCAGCTTGCCGGCCTGGTTAACTGAAACGCTTTCGACGGAATTGTTCGTTAAGATCGGTTTGATTTTATTAGGAACCAGCGTGATTTTCGGGGACATTTTGAAAGCCGGATCCCTTGGTTTAATTCAGGCATTAATCGTGGTTATTTCAGTTTGGTACTTTGCTTTTTGGATTTCCAAAAAAATGGGCATCGACGAGGAATTCGCCATTATGATTTCCAGTGCGGTATCTATCTGTGGTGTTTCGGCAGCGATTGCTACCTCTGGAGCCATCAAAGGAGATTCAAAAAAGCTTTCATATGTAATTTCTATCGTCCTAATCACGGCGATTCCAATGATCATTTTCTTGCCATTTATTGCTCAGACCTTAGGACTTTCTCAGGCAGTTACGGGTGCTTGGTTAGGTGGTACCATCGACACAACGGGAGCGGTCATTGCTTCGGGAACGATGGTGGGCGAGGAGGCCTTGAAGATTTCTACGATTGTGAAATTCTCCCAAAATGTACTTTTAGGATTCGCTGCATTTGCGATTTCGATCTACTGGACCTTGACAAATAATCAGTCTGACACCGTAAAGGAAAGTAAGCCTACGATGGGAATCATCTGGGAGCGCTTCCCTAAATTCGTGTTAGGTTTCATCGCAGCTTCGCTTCTTTTCTCGTTCGTCATTTCTTCGGAAACCATCGATTCGGTGAAAGGAGGATTCAAATCGCTGCAAGGATTATGGTTTGCTTTGGCCTTCACTAGCATCGGTTTAGAAACGAAGTTTGCGGATTTATTTTCGAAAGAAGGTAAGAAGCCATTATATGCTTTTTTAATAGCCCAACTCTTTAATGTGTTCGTGACATTAGCGGTGGCTTATGTATTATTTAACTAGTTTTTTATTGGTGATTAGCCTGGCTGTTTTCAGTCAGGCCAAAATCCCAACTTGCCACGTTCCCGCTCCCACAAGGCTAAAACAACTCAGTAGCACTAAGCTTAAACCAACTTTGAAATCCTATCAGGGGATGAAGCGCATTCCTGCGGGCATCTTTGCCATGGGTTCGCACGATGCCCAAGGCCGCGCCGATGAATATCCTGTTCATAGGGTGCAAGTGAAGGCTTTTTGGATGGATGAAACCGAGGTGACCAATGCAGCCTTTGCCGCTTTTGTAAAAGCAACGGGATATGTTACGACGGCCGAAAAAGCCATCGATTGGACAGAATTAGCCAAGCAAGTTCCTGTCGGAACACCTAAGCCAGCGGATTCTCTTTTAGCCCCGGCTTCTCTCGTCTTTGTCGCGACTACCGGTCCGGTTGATTTAAATGACTACTCCCAATGGTGGCAATTTAAACGCGGAGCAGATTGGAAACATCCGGAAGGACCTGGGTCAAACATCGAAGGCCGAGAAAATCACCCCGTTGTGCATGTTTCCTGGGACGACGCGTCCGCCTTTGCCCGTTGGGCTGGAAAACGTTTACCCACAGAGGCCGAGTGGGAGTGGGCCACCCGAGGCGGTTTGAAAGATAAAATTTACCCTTGGGGAAATGAGTCAGTGAATAACGCGCCCTATAAAGCGAACAGTTTTCAAGGTCATTTTCCGTATGAGGACCAGGCTTTGGACGGATACAAAACGACATCCGCACCCGTGAGATCGTACCCTCCTAATGGATACGGGTTGTATGATACCGCAGGAAATGTCTGGGAATGGTGCTCGGATTGGTACCGCCCTGATTATTATAAAAAGAGTCCAGTTTTGAATCCTAAAGGTCCAGCCTCTAGCAACGATCCTGATGAACCCGGCGTCCCCAAACGCGTCATGCGGGGTGGATCATTTCTCTGTAATGATGGCTATTGTTCTAGCTACCGCAGCTCCGCGCGGATGAAGTCCAGTCCCGATTCGGGCTTACAACACACAGGTTTTCGCTGCGTGAAAGATTAGCACTTTTTCGAGTATGCGCCTAATTAATCTATAAATTTTATAGACTTATAAAGGTCGCATATATTGCGTATAGGCTATTTTTGTAAAATATTTTCAATTATTCTTAAATGGCGATTTGTATTTTATTAATTCCCTTTCTACATTTGCAAAACAATCTACTAAATCGGTAGAGTTTATAGTTTAACAGAAATAACAAAGTAAAATAAAACCCGCTGAATATGAATAAGTTTATTACCCTTCTTTTGTTTCTGGTCGTTTCGACGACCGCGTCCTTCGGACAACAAGTAAAATCAACCATTAACTCGACCCTGAGTGGCCAAGTTTTGGACGAAAAAACAAAACAACCTATCCCAGGCGTGTCCCTTTACATTAAAGGAACTACCCACGGGGTGATCACGGATGCAGAAGGTCACTTCTATTTCCAAACAGGTCAAAAATTTCCCTACTCCCTAGTCGTTAGTTTCATCGGCTATCAGAAACAAGATTACATCGCGGAAGGAACTCCGGTGACAATTTACTTGAAGGAAGAGGCGAAGGAATTGGAAGAGATTGTCGTAACATCTCGTCGGAGAAAAGAGTCTGTACAAGACGTACCTATCCCCATCACGGTTATCGGAGGAGCTAAAGTGGCTGAAACGGGATCATTCAACGTCAACCGTTTGAAGGAATTCATCCCATCGGTACAATTATATTCATCTAACCCGCGTAACACGTCTTTAAGCATTCGTGGTTTGGGAACGACCTTCGGTTTAACGAATGACGGTATCGATCCAGGCGTGGGTTTCTATGTGGATGGCGTGTATTATGCGCGTCCGGCAGCAACGACGATGGATTTCATTGATATCGAGCAAGTGGAGGTTTTGCGTGGACCACAAGGAACGCTTTTTGGTAAGAATACATCAGCTGGTAACTTCAACGTGACGACGAAAAAGGCGAGTTTTACTCCGGGTGCTAACTTCGAGTTGAGCTACGGTAATTATGGTTATATCCAAGCGAAAGCATCAGTTACAGGGCCACTTTCGAAGACTTTAGCTGCTCGTATTTCCTTCTCGGGAACACAACGTGATGGTTTATTGTACAACGTGGCGACGCAACAAAAAGTGAATGACTTGAATAACTTAGGCTTGCGTAGTCAGCTATTATTCGTGCCATCGGATAAAGTGAAATTCACCTTGATTGGGGACTTTACGCAACAGAATCCGAACGGCTATGCACAAGTAATTGCGGGCGTTGCTCCTACCTTACGCGCATCCTACCGCCAATTTGAAAATATCATTAAGGACTTAAATTATCAATTGCCTAGCCGTAATCCATACGATCGCTTGATTGATCACGATAGCCCATGGCGTTCGGGTCAGAAATTAGGTGGCGTTTCTTTGAATGCAGATATTCAATTAGGCCCAGGGACATTAACGGCTACATCTGCTTGGCGTTTTTGGGATTGGGATCCCTCGAATGACCGCGATTTCACAGGTTTACAAGCGCTGAAAACATCCGCGGCGACTTCTTATCACGAACAATGGTCGCAAGAATTACGTTGGGCAGGCACCTTCTCGTCTAAATTGAGCGCGGTATTTGGAGCCTTTGTTTTTGGCCAAAACCTAAAATCGAATCCCGATCAAACGGAAGAGGGCGGTTCAGCTACCTGGAGATTTAACCAAAGCACGACTTCCGCTTTATGGAAAACGCCGGGTCTTTTCGAAGGCTATGGCATTAAAACGCGTTCTAATTTGAATACACTTTCGGCGGCTGTTTTCGGTCAATTAGATATTGCTTTAACGAACAAAATCAGCTTAATGCCAGGTCTGCGTTATAATTACGATGCGAAGGATTTAACTTATAGCCGTAAGACCTATGGTGGTTTGCAAACCACAGATGCAGCATTAATCGCCTTGAAAAAATTAGTGTATTCGGATCAAGCCTTTGATGCGGATGTGACGGATCGCAACTTTTCTGGACAGGTAACTTTAGCCTACAAGCAATCGAAAAATTTCAACACCTTCTTAACTTATTCTACTGGCTACAAGCCAGTGGGCTTAAACTTGGGAGGATTACCTACCTTGAATGGCCAGCCTTTATTAGACTTAGCTACTATTAAACCGGAAGGTACGAAGCACCTAGAAGTAGGATTTAAAACACGTCCAAGTGTGAATACGACGTTTAATTTAACGGCCTACAATACGGATATTTCAGATTATCAAACCCTCGTACAAACTCCTGATCCAGCGGTTAACCGCGGGTACTTAGCGAATGCGGAAGGTGTTCGTGTACGCGGAATTGAAGTGGACGGAACTTTGAGTTTGACAAAGCACTTCTCATTTTATGGTAATGTAGCTTATACAGATGCTATTTATACTTCATTTACGAATGCGCCAGTGCCTTTAGAGGAAACGGGTGGAAAGGCAACTTTCAAAGACGTATCCGGAGGTCAATTGCCAGGTGTATCTAAATGGGCGACTTCTTTTGGTGCGGAATTTACCTCAGTGGCTAAGGTTTTAGGCCAAACAGGGGAATTCTACATCGCAACCGATGTCTACGCACGTTCTGATTTCTCTTCAAGTCCGTCGCCATCAAAATACTTAAACGTAGAAGGCTACTCCTTATTGAACGCACGTATCGGTTTCCGTGCAGCTAAAGGAGTGAGCATCTCGATCTGGGGAAGAAATGTATTAGACCAAAATTACTTCGAACAATTATTGCCGGCCGGCGGTAATGCAGGACAATATGCCGCCGTTTTAGGCGACCAAAGAACGTACGGAATTACGCTACGTCATTCATTATAAATAAAGGTTAATTTGATTCAAAGCCGCTTAGGACTCCTGGGCGGCTTTTTTATGCCAATCCCACAACACAATATCCCAGCCAATCCCACCATAATCTAAGGTATCAATGACCTGGAAACCCCGTTTTTTATGTGCTTTTAAGGATCGATGGTTCGCCTGTGCAACGTCCGTGACACAAAATGTGTATTGATCTGCGTAATGATCGCGGAAACTGCCGTAAAGTTTTTGGACCAAATCCTGTCCCCGATATTCCTTCGAAACACAAAGCTGAGCCACAATGGCATAATTTTCTACCGGCTTACCATCGAAAATACACCGTTCGATATTCTCCACAAGGTCTGCTAATAAGTCATGGTGACGTGCGGTTTCCGGTAGAGCCACCAGGCTATAACCGACCACCTGCTCCCCATCCTTCGCGATGATACCCGGACTTGCTCTGTGAAGTAATTCTAAAAAAGTGAGATCATATTCTGCCATCAAAAAACCTTGTGCATCGGCTTCCTCCTGCGTAATATTTTTGCGCAAATTAGCTTGCTGCAAAGCTAAAACGCCTTGCATCTCCTTCTTGGTACTAACTAATTGTAGTGTAATCATGGGCAAATTTAGCTGATAGTTATCACCACGCGTCTATATCTTGTCAATGCCGGCGAACCCGTATCGGTTCCTTCCACCACGACGTGATAGGTATCGCCTTTTTTAGCGTTTGCTGGTATTTTAACGGCGACTTTCCCATCATTTAATGTCATGTCCGCTTTCCCAGATCCTGCCTCTGGATAGGGCCAAACCTTCAGCTTCACCTCGTTGCCATCCGGATCTCTCGAGGTTACATTTAACGTTAGTTTTGCCCCTGCTTTTGCTAAAACATACATCCCTTCTTTCACCGTAATCTGCGGCGCGTGATTCGCTTCTTTGTACGATTTCACACACCAATCTGCGCGCGCTGCGAAGTCTTCTTGTGCGGCGATTAACCAACGGGTTTGAGAATAGCTGATGTCTAATTTACCTGTCTCCGGATTGAAATCTGCTGACTTTTCGTTGTCCTCAAAGCGGAACGGATTTCCTTCTGCTACTACGAATCGACCACCCCAACCCCCAAAATACGGGTTATTTAAATTGTTCAATCCCACATCCACTAGGTGCAAAAAGGCCGGAGAATCTCCCTCAGAAATAAAGTCATAAGGTTTGAACGAACCCCATTGAGCATTCAGGAGTTTTGTAGGATCTCCGTGAATGTGCTCGTCGTCGCCGGGCTGCTTTTGGCCATCACCATAAGCGTAATACATCTGTAATAAGGGTCCGTGATTCTGAATAATCTTAGGCCCCATGTACGTCCCCTCAAAATAGGGCTGCGTCGACTTAGGCATAATGCGCTTCCATGGATAGGCAAAACTGCCAAATTGGTGGGCATTATAAATCACCCGAACCTCTGGCCAATGTCCTCCAATGTACTTTTTATAAGTCGCATCCTGATCCATCACCGTATAAATGATGGCTTTTTTCGAGACTTTATCTTTCAATTTGTCCCAGCCCGGCTTTCCCGCAAATTGCTCTTCAATCGACTTTAAAGCTCTAGCAATCGTATTCGTGCCTCCCCAAGCCTGCAAGTAAATGGGCTCCGGATCAGCATCCAGCAGTTTCATTTTAATCCATTCCGAACCTTCCGTCACTTGCTCCATTTCTCCTTCGAAATCAATATTCCCTACCTTCACTAAACTGTTTAAGTAGGCAGGCGCGGGGTAGTTTTTATCGTGTAAAATTAAGTTCGGATGCACCTGAGCATAAGCTTTCAATAAATCTTGAATCCAGTTAACGCCTGGCCAGCGCAGGTCCGTTTTTGCGCCATACATTTTGCGTGTCATCTCCATTTCGGAGGTGAATTTTGTCCCTTTTCCGTCCCCTTTATAATGCCACATCGAACTGGAATATACCAAACCTTCCAGCTTGTATTCGTTCGAATAAAGGAGCATTCGGATGAAGGTGTCCACGTCATCGATTTCGCCATCCGTGGTGACGATGGTTCTCGGAAGATGGCCTTTCGCGAATAACGACGTGCACACCAATAGGAGGAATAAGATTTTTTTCATTTTAGGATATATGTATGTCAAAGCCCTGCAATAAACCGGCTAAGCCATCAGGTGAAAATTTTGCTTTTTTAATCTGATTTATACTCGGATGTATCACAAAATTAAAGGCGCTGCGGAAGTCCGCTTTGCTGATATTTGTTTGATCAAATAAGGCTCCAGCTAGATCACAATCGTCAAAAGAGGCCTCTGTAAAATCGGCTTCAGTGAAGTCCACTTCGTGTAAAGTACAACCTGAGAACTTCGTCTTTTTACCTTTTATTTGATAGAAGGAAGACAGATTCAAAACACAGGATTCAAAGCTAGCTTCAAAGAGAAATGGATTGCAAGCTTCGAACCGAAGGCCCTGCATTTTGCAGTCTTTGAAGTGGACCTTTTGGAGGGATGCGCCGCTGAGTTTAACTAGACTTAGATTACAGGATTCAAACGTGCAGTCGACAAATTGGAGATTTTGAAAATCAGCCGATTCGAATGGACAGTTTTTGAAAACGCAATGTTCGTATTCGCCTATGGCGAGTGTGCTTTGTTTCTCGAATTTTTGATCGACGATATAAGGCTTCTCCATGCCGCAAATTACCATTTTTTCCCTATTTTGCTCCCTCTAAAACCGTCCTATGAAAAAACTATTCCTACTACTTGTTCTTAGCACCACCATTTTCGCGCAACAAAAAATCGATTTAGGCACTTTGAAAGGCGGCGGCTACCAGATTTTGATGCCCGCTAAATGGAACAAAAAGCTCGTAATGTATGCCCACGGATACCAATTTATGGGAACCCCGGCGGCGAGTGCGAATGCAGGATTAGACAAGCGCTTGCAGGTTATTTTAGACCGAGGATTTGCCATTGCAGCGTCGGATTATCCGATACAGGGATTTGCGATGGCGGAGGGAGTAGATGCCACCGAAGAGTTGCGACAAGCCTTTATTAAAAAGATGGGTCAGCCAGATTCGACTTTTATGATGGGTCACTCGATGGGTGGTGGAATTACGTTCGCGACTTTGGAGAATTTTGGTCAACATTATAACGGTGGATTACCCTTATGTCCGCTCTCTTCACGACCGTATTTACAATGCAGAAAAGAGTACGATATGTACGCTACGATGAACGGATTATTCCCGGGGATCGTGCCGTCTTTGAAAGACATTTTTGACATCAACAGCTCCGTTGGATTTGTATCATTTGCTTCAGCTGGCCAAAGAATGGGGGAGATCAAAAAGGCTTTATTGCAGAAAGACTCGGTGTTGGCCGTGGCTTTTGCGAAGCGCTTTGACTTAAAATTCGATGACCTTCCTGGGGCCTTATTTTTTAACCAAAACGTCTTACGCGACATTGCGCTTAAATTAAAAGGCAATCCTTTTGATAACACAGAAACACTCTACACAGGCTTCCCCGATAATTTGAAAGTGAATGCGGTAGCAGAACGTTTACCCGGGACTAGAGATCAGGCGCAGCTTTTTGCTCGCTACGATCGTACTGGAAAAATCGATAAACCTGTCCTATTGATGCACACGATTTACGACCAGTTAATCCCCGTTTCGCATGCCGTAACGAACATCGAAAATATGATTCATGCGCAAGGCCGCGACCAGTATTTCGCAGTAAAATACACAAATGGTCAGGCACATTGCCAATTTACAGACGCTCAGACGGCGAAAGCATTCGACGCGATGCGGAACTTTGTCAAGACGGGCAAGAAGCCGGCGATCGAGTTTTTACCTTAATCAAAATGGAGCTCTTCGATTTTCCTGCTGATCCCTCTCTAAACCTGCTTCCAGGCGATGGAATCGTGCACTATTATGGGAAATTGATGGCGCCGGCAGATTCTCTCGAAATGACACAAGCCCTGCTAGATCGCATCGAATGGAGAAACGACGAAGCGGTCATTTACGGGAAACGCATCATCACGAAACGCAAGGTAGCTTGGTACGGAGATCAACCTTTCTCTTATACCTACAGCAATACCACAAAGACTGCTCTACCTTGGACACCGGAATTGCAAGCCTTAAAATCCCTCGCCGAAAAACACTCCGGGGAAACCTATAATTCCTGTCTTTTGAACCTCTACCACGACGGCTCCGAAGGGATGGCCTGGCACAGTGATGGCGAAAAAGATTTGCAAAAAAATGGGGCGATTGCCTCGCTTAGTTTTGGCGCAGAACGTAAATTCTGTTTCAAGCACAAGAAATCTGGAGAAAAAATCGATGTGTTTTTAGAAGCAGGGAGTTTGTTAGTGATGAAAGGCGAAACCCAAACACACTGGGTCCACCGTTTGCCACCTACCACGAAAGTGAATCAACCCAGAATCAATTTGACCTTCAGAACAATTATCACCACCAGCGCAACATAGATAGGGAAAGTAAAAAGCAACAGCGCGAAAAGCACCGAGTCATAAAAAACGGAATTCTTCGTTTTCGCCGCCGCGAATGCCCGAACCGGTAAATAAAAAGGCAGGGCAAAATAATACAAGAACCCTCTCGCGAATCCAGGATGCACCGGCACCTGAATCAGGCGCTCCATCTTCTCAAAAACAACCGCATTAAATCGAACTCGATCAGTCGCCTCTACGATGGGTGTGGGCCACGACAAGTTTTCGAACGCTAAGTGAATCCCTTTCCCGAAAGCCGTAAAACTCGAATATCCGATACCCGCAATCTGAACGATTGGAAAAATTCCTACTGTATGAGCACTTTCTAAAATGCGGCTTGCCCCCTTTTTAAAAGGTTGTAATTCGTGTGTATTCAGGCAGATTCCCTCGATGAAAATCAGCACGATTCCATCGTTGCGGAGGCATTCTACCGCCTTTTGAAAGGTGTTTGAATTTAGGTGCAGGTGTTCTTTGCCTTCTCTTTGGCGAAATACTGGAAGCATATTCAATTGCTTCAACAAAAACCCGAAAACTGGATTTCTAAACACGTCACCCCGCGCTAGATAGTTAATTTTTCGTGGATACAAGGCACCGATAATCACAGCGTCCAAAAACGAATCCGGGTGATTAACCACTAGTAATACCGGACCTTTCGTGTTCATCAGCTCTGCATTCTTCACTACGATGGACGGGCAAAAAATGCGTAGCGCAAAACGAACCAATATTTTTAATAGAAAGATCAAGGATTTTTATAATTTTATCGACCGCAAGGTTTAAAAAAAATCGTATGCAAGCAAACTTTCTCTCCGTCGTTTTAATGCCTATCGCTCTCGCAATCATCATGACGGGTTTAGGCTTATCGCTTACCATAGCAGATTTCAAAAGGGTCTACGAATATCCTAAAGCAGTTCTCATAGGACTGGGTACTCAGATGATTCTCTTACCGATCATCTGCTTTTTCATCGTGAAAGCTTTAGATCTACCCGCGGAATTAGCCGTTGGTTTAATGCTTTTAGCAGCTGCTCCGGGAGGTCCTTCCGCGAATCTTTATTCACACATTGCTAAAGGTGACGTTGCCCTTAATGTAACCTTAACTGCCCTCAACAGCATTCTTTCAGTTTTATCGATTGCCTTTATCGTGAATCTTTCGATGAAGTTATTGATGCAGCAGGATGCGTACATACCCTTGCAATTCTCGAAAGTATTAGAAGTTTGTATGATCGTGATTTTACCCGTCTCGATCGGGATGATTATTCGAAAAAAAGCACCCGCCTTCTCTGCCCGATTGGAATCCCCCGTGAAAATTTTGTCGGCTATTTTCCTCGCCTTGATCATCTTTTTAGCCGGCTGGAAAGAACGCGACCACCTGATGTACGACATTCAAACAGTAGGCTTTGCCTGCCTTTTGTTTAATGTGGCCTGCCTTTCGATTGGATATTATTTACCCCGTTTATTGAATCTAGACAAGAGACAAGCCATCGCTATTGGAATGGAAATAGGCATTCACAATGGAACATTGGCCATTTTTATAGCCTTAAATGTGATTGGAAATGGAACGATGACGATTCCAGCCGTGATTTATAGCATCATCATGTTTATAACGGCGGCTATTTTTGGGTGGCTGGTGAATCTAAGGAACTAGCTTTCTTTTTTTCGATCTTTTTAATATTCCAAATATACAGCGTTTCCACCTTCGCTCTCGCCCAAGGAGTCTTGCGCAAAAAGGTCAAACTTGATTTGATACTTGGATCACTCGCAAAGCAATTAATGCGAATCTTGCGTGACATCTCTTCCCAGCCTAAAAGATCGACTAGGTCTGTTAAGATTTTCTCTAATGTTACGCCATGTAAAGGGTCGTTGCTCATGAGGATGGATTTGAAAACCAGGATGCATATTCCACATAATTATAGGCGGTGCGCTTGAAAATTTCCGCCGCATCTGGGCTCACATCTTTTAAATATTTCGCTGGATTTCCTGCGTAAATGGTGCCTGCCGGCACCCGCATCCCTTGTGTCACGATGGCTCCAGCCGCAATAATACTTCCTTCTTCAATGTAGGCATTGTCCATCACGATGGCTCCCATTCCGATGAGCACATTATCTTCGATGGTGCATCCATGTACAATCGCGTTGTGCGCGATGGACACATAATTACCGATGGAAGTGACAGTTTTTTGGTAGGTGCAATGTACCACCGCACCGTCTTGAATGTTCGAATAATCGCCTATGCGAATGGAATTCACATCTCCGCGAACGACCGCATTAAACCAGATCGTGCAGTGTTTTCCCGTCTGTACATCCCCCACGATGGTGGCATTAGGTGCGACCCAATTTTCTTCTCCTAATGAAGGCGAAATGCCTTTTACTGGTAAAATTAAGCCCATTTTCCTTGCAGTTTGAGTACTTTTTCGATCACATCTCTCACCGCACCACGACCCCCATTGAAAGGAGAAACGTATTTTACGACTTGGTGCAATTCAGGGATGGCATCTGCTGGGCAGGTGCTTAAAATATCCGGTCTTGATAGGACTTTTAAGTCAGCCATGTCGTCTCCCATGTAGAGAATTTCATTTTCCTTGAGCCCTAATTTTGCGAATAATTCCAGGTAGGTTTCTAGCTTGTCCTTTCCTCCCAAACCGAAATAAATATGTTGAAATTTCAGGTTCTCTAAGCGTTTTTTCACTCCTGGATGACTTCCCCCTGTAATGACGCACATCTGAAAATTTGCCTCGCGTGCTTTTTCAAGTGCATAGCCGTCGCGGATGTAGAAAGTACGGAAATGTTCACCCGTTTCGAGCACGTGTACATTGCCATCTGTCATCACCCCATCGATGTCAAAAATGAAGGCTTTTATATCCTTGAATAGGGAAAGTACGTTAGACATAGGGATTATTTTGACCCAAATATCTGAATATTTTATGTATTTTTATCCGTTTATATTTCCATTTCATCATCGAATGAATTTTACCCGCCTCTATTGCCTGCTCTTGTTAGTGCTCCCGTCGATGGGTTGGGCACAAACTGAAACCACAGTGCTAGCAGCAGGACCTTATCAATTAAGGGTCACGGGAGAAAAAATGGGTGCCGACAGTTGGCAAAACCCTACCGTCATTTATAAATCGGGTGTTGATAGTTTAATCTTGAAGCCTTCAGAGTTCAGCTGGAACGCTAAAAAGCGAGTAGCCACAGGGAAAAACATTCGTTTAGAAACAGGCTTTCAGTCCTCTTACTGGGAAATTAAATCGTTTGAAATAAATCTTTACAAGGGCTTATTCTCTGTCTTGGAGTCTAATTGGGTAGACAAAGGCACAAAGTCGATTGCAGGGAAAGGGGTGATTTATATCAAAAAGAAAAATCCCGTTTTCGAATTTGTTTCCTCGCAGCAGGAAATAATAGAAGAGGAATCGTGGAAAGCGACGGGAATTTTTACCGTAAAGGATCAAAAAAGGGGGCTAATGGCTAAAGATGAATGGTCTACAGCTCGCCTGAAGTTCACTAAGGATAGTAAAGAGGTGGCCAATTTTAGTGGGAAGCAGATCTGGATTACTGGGGATAGTTTAGTTGAAATGCCTGAGGCAAAATGGAATAGCAAATGGAATGAGGTAGACTCATTAACTCACCAGCATGTTCGAGTGCAATGGTTTAAGAAGGATCAATCGATTCACCTGAAAAATTTAGAAGGGAACACATCCCAAATTCGCTTTGATGACGCGGCTCACAAGTTGAGTATTGCCGCCGATTTAGCCATCATTCGGATACCCGAAAGTAAAATAGACTTCTATCGACTTTCAGCTAAGAATATTGTGCCTGTATGGGTAGAGTCATTTGGCTATTATGATCCTGAAAGGGTACGTCGCATTCAACGGATGCTTCCCTATAATCCGCTACGCATTTTGTATTCTCATTTAGTAGAAAAGAAAAAATTGTCAGCCACCTTAAGCGAGATTGCCTTTTATGCGAATCGATCGAAGGAAAGTATTCAGGAAGGTTTTACGGAGTTTATCCAAAATGGGTTTTTAGACTACGACCCACAAACGGAATTGATTTCCTTTAGCCGACTAGGAAAGCATTATGCGAAAGTGCAATATGAGGACACGGACTTTGATAAATTCTATGTTGAGTCCATCGCTGATTACATTATCGGGGATTCTGCTTCTGTCACTTTTGATCTAGAGCCTAAGTATTTAAAAGTGCGGGGAATCAACGAAATCATGGTTTCGGATTCTCTTCGTGCAAAATTATATCCGAGCGATAATCAAGTCATTTTTAAGCAGGGACGAGATTTCCAATTCAAAGGATTAATTTCTATCGGTAATTATCGATTCCGAGCGCAGCGCTATGATTTTACCTTCGATAAATACATGATTCAGTTCCCCAAACTGGACTCGATGACTTTCCTACCTAAATTCAAGGATGGCACGGTGGCTGCGAAAGAGGCTGGTGGGCGTTTTCAATACCAGGACGGGTACCTTGTTTTAAGTCCGGAAAATGACAAAGCGGGAAGATTAGGTGTCGCCGCCTACCCTAAATTTGTGGCACCTAAAGGGGTGAGGGTGTTTTTTGATGAAAAGTGGAGACTAAACGGAGCCTACGATACTAATTTCTATTTCAAATCTGGCAGACTTGAACTAGATAGTTTAACCTTAAAGCAGCCCATATTCCCCGGAGATTTTTATTCGAAAAACAAGGTTTTCCCTCCGCTGAAGGTCACCTTGAAACTGAGAGAAGATTATACGTTTGGTTTTAATTATAAGCAGGCATCCGCCATTTCTATTTACCAGGGTAAAGCGAAGTTTTTGACGAAAGAAGACCTCGTTTTAGATAAACAAGGGCTACATTCTGTAGGCGAATTCCAAAAAGGAGACCTAAAATCAATCACCCAAAAATCGGTCTTTTACCCGGATTCTTTAAAAGCATTTAGTACTTCTACCTCATTAGAACCCGCGAAAAATTCAAATTTTCCTATGTTCTCTGTGGCAGAAAATTACCTAACCTGGGTGCCCGATTCAGATAGTTTGTATGTAAAGCCGTCTAAAAATCGCCTGAAATTTTTTGCGAATGCAGAGGCAGAATTAGATGGCAATATCCTTATTCATGGAAATAAATTAACAGGCCAAGGTATCGTTACTCAAGGAGAATCCAATACGAAAAGTGATCAGTTTGATTTCACAAAAGAGGGTTGGATAGCTAATCCGGGCACGTTTAGATTAGGGAAATTGCAGGGAATCTACAAGCCTGATGTCGAAGCAAGCGAGGTTAAAATCACCTCAATCATCTCTAAAAATTTGATCAAATTAAACCCTTTGAATGACAAGCAATGGGTGTATTTTCCTAATTTATTTGTTCGAAGTATTTTGCCAAAAGAGACGCAAATTGATCTAAAAAATCAGACCATTAAATTAGTGGGGAATCGCTTTAAAATCATTCAAATGAATTCGGATTCAGCTCAGAAATTCGAAATACCCATCGAATCAAGCGCTGCGATTTATTCTATCAAAGAACGCTCTTTAGCGCTAGAGGGCGTTGAAAAATTCAAAATTGGTCCTGCCTTAGTGAGCCCTGCTAATGGAAAGTTGGTCTTTCTAAGAGGAGGAGATTACAAGCCTTTTTCCAAGGCCCGAGCGCTCTTAGACACGGTGAACAATCGACATTACCTTAAAAATTTAGATGTAAAGTCGGCTAATGTCTATGAATGGAAAGGTACAGCAGATTATTTATTAAGTCGCTCACCCGGGGACACCTTAGCTATTCCACTTAAAAACTTCGTCTTTGAATCTAATCTAATCACAGCTCAGGCTTACTTTAGCGAAAAAGTACCCTTGAAGATAGGGGAGTTTCAAGAATTTAAAGGGGATATTTCCTTAAAGTCCAATACGCCTAACTTAGAATTCCAAGGGTCTATTAGACCATTATTAGGCACACTTAAGTTTAATACTGCCTGGATTCCTCTAAACAACAAAGGCGATATTCCGCGGTTGAGAGTTAGCAAGGAATTAAAGGACGAATTAGGCCGTCCAGTCACGGCAGGTATTTATGTGAATGCGAGTAACAAATTATACCCTACTTTTTTAGGACCTATGTCTGATGAAGATGACCCGGTACTCTTTAATGCGGAGGGCGAGGTGACCGAATCGAAGACAAAATTTGAGCTGAAGGGATCGGAAACAAATATGACGCTCGACTTAGTTAAACGACGAGTGGAGGCAAAAGGTCCAGTTAGGTTCTTTTCGGATAACAAATTTGTTAGATCTCAAGGGGCGATCTCGATGTCAGTAGACTCCCTTCGACCTCGGATCAACTCCTGGTTAAGTTTACAATTTCCCATTGCACAAACAGTGTTGAAAAAAATGGGGGATCGCATCGTGAAGTATAATCTGGAAGAGGGCTTGCAAACGGCAGCAGCGGATGAACCAGACGATCGCGATGAATATATCAAAAGAGCAGAGGCTGTTTTAGGTAAAAAAATCCCTGAGCCGTTGAAGTATAGCATGGATATTGCCCATGTGGCATTGGATAAAGTGGCACCTGAATTCGCTACGATGATCAATTTCTCCACGGTTAAATGGGAGTGGTCGCCTAATTTGAGCGCTTTTTATTCGATTGGCGAACTGCCTTTGGTTAATGTAGGTCCGGTGGATATTAATGCGACGGTAAAAGGATTTATGGAGGTCATTAAGAAGCCAAGCAAAGAGGAGTTTTATGGCTATTGGGAATTATCTGACGATCTTTGGTATTATTTTGCTTATTTTGACGGCGAGTTAGGGGTCTATTCTTCGGATCAATCTTTCTTAGCTTCTGTCAGAGAAGCAATGAAAACGCAGAAAAAGGGAGATATGAAGGTCGTGGAGGCCGCTTCAGAAGAGAAAGTTGCTTTCATTAAACGATTTACTTCGTATTACAAGCCTTTGATACCGGTGAAGAAAGCACCAGTTAAAAAAGAACCAACTAAAACAAAACCAGCCACGAAAGGCAAAGAAAAGAGCGGTGGATTTTAAGAGTATTCGATATTTAAAGCAGTTTTTTGATTGCCTAGACCGTTGGGGTTTAGTGCGTCGCGATCCATTTGGGAATCCGATCGGAATGAAGCGAATTATTGTATTCGTTTTAGGCTGGTTAACTTATGCGCGACTAAGCATCTACAATAGAACAGAGATCAAGGGAACAGAAAAGATTCAGGATTTACCTCGTGAAGGCGTCTTATTCTTGTCGAATCACCAGACCTATTTCATGGACGTAATCTGTTTTTACCACATCTTCTTCTCCGTGAAATGGCGGATAAAAAATAGTATTCGGTTCCCCTTTTATCTATTAGGCCCTCGTTCGCGTTTGTTTTATGTGGCGGCTTCGGAAACGATGAAGGAAGATGGATTTTTACCTCAGGTTTTATCATTAGCCGGAGCGATTTTAGTGAATCGCTCTTGGAGAGCACACGGTCAAGATGTAAAAAGAGAAGTAGATTTAGAAGCACAAGAAAAAGTGAGTAAAGGGCTTGCCTTTGGGTGGGTAGTTAGTTTTCCGCAAGGAACCACACGTCCTTTCGCACCTATCAGAAAGGGTACGGCGCATCTAATTAAGGCGGCCAATCCCATCGTTGTTCCCGTTCAAATCAACGGTTTCAGACGCGCTTTCGATAAGAAAGGCTTCTTTCTGAAGAAGCGAAATACGACCTTAAGCGTAGAATTTAAGGACCCGATTCGCTTTAAAGAATCGGACACAATCGAAGAGATCTTACAGCGAATTTCGGACGAAACCGGTATTCCGATGGTTGATACAAATGCTCAGTAAAACCCAAGGCATTGTTATTTCCTATATGCGCTATCGAGAAACTTCGATACTCGTGAACGTCTATACGGCGGAAATGGGAATCTGTTCCTACATCGAAAATGGGGTTCGTTCTGCCAAAGCCAAACATAAAATGGCTCTCTTCCAGCCGCTTACACTGCTGGACCTAGAAGTATACCACAAGCCCGGAAAGGGCCTGCACCGAATTTCAGAGGCAAAATGTTTTTTCCCATACCAGGCAATTCCCTTCGATATCGCGAAGTCTTCGCTCGCCCTTTTCTTATCCGAAGTGCTCAGCAAAGTGCTAAAAGAAGAAGAGGCGAATCCCGTGCTGTTTGAGTTCTTATCTCAATCCCTACAATATCTGGACCGGGCCTCGGATAACTATGAGAATTTTCATCTGCAGTTTCTTTGGCAGCTCGCCTCTTTTCTAGGCTTCGGTGCGAGTACTTCAGCAGAATTTTACCAGCAGTTAAAAGCGGCAGGTCGCATCGTGCCCACCTTTCAGGGCCTTGACGCCTTAGTGCAAGCTGATTACGGCCATCCTATCGTGCTGCATCGGGCGGAGCGAAAAGAATTATTGGCTGGGATGCTACATTATTACCAATTGCACATGGAAAATTTCGGAGAGATTCGTTCCTTGCAGATATTACAAGAAGTATTAGCCTAATGCCAAATCTGTATTTTCTTCGACCTTCGGCGCAGCCGAACTTTATAGAAATCATCTTTCAGTTTACCCCTCACAAGCCGGGAAAACAGGTGGTCCAGCTTCCTATTTGGCGCCCAGGCCGCTACCAAGCTCAAAACTTCGCTAAGAATATTCCGGTATTGAAGGCCTACAGCGAAGGGGTGCCTATTCCAATTTCTAAAATCGCCTCCTCTACCTGGACCTTAGAAGCATCGGAACCCGTTGAAATCCGTTACAGCTATTACGCAAATCAACCTGATGCGGGTGGGTCAGTGATCGAAAACGATTTGATTTACATCAATTTCATCAACTGCCTTTTGTATGTGAAGGGTCGTGAAAACGAGCGTTGTGAAATCCACATCGAAAAACCCGCTGGCTGGCAAAGTATTTGCACTTTCAAGAATGGCGCCAAATACCGCGAGCTCGTTGATTCTCCTTACATCGCTGCTCCAGCCATTTTTCAGCATAAATGGAAGTGTAATGGCGTGAAATTCGCCATCGATGTGGTGGGATCGCGCCAGGCTTTGACAAAGAAATTAATCGATGCCTACGAGAAATTTACCCAAACCCAGCTCGACTGGATGGGTCATTTCCCTGTCAAAGAATACCATTATATGCTTTGGGTTTGTCCATCTCCCTATTACCATGGCGTGGAGCACACGAAATCGACGATGATGGTGATGGGTCCGCCGGACCGCGATGCCTACGAGGACTTGATCGGTTTAGGTTCTCATGAATTGTTCCACGTTTGGAATATTGCGACGATTCGGCCTGCAGAATTGTTCCCCTATGCCTATGAGCGCGAAACCCCATTTTCTACGGGTTGGGTGGTAGAAGGAATCACGACCTATCTTGGGGATTGGTTTCTGTATGAATCGGGAGTTTGGACTCGGCAGGAATACCTGGCTGGTCTTTTAGGGAATCTGAAATTACATTTTGATCGCGACGGACAGGCGCAGCAATCTCTCGAAGAAAGTTCGATTGATTTATGGCTGGATGGATACGGGGCGAGTCTGCCTAACAAGCGGGTCTCTATTTATTACAAAGGAGCAGTGGTGGCTTTGGCTTTGGACCTAAAATTACAGGCAAGAAATGGCAAATCTTTGCGCGATGTGATGCTGGCCATGAACGCAGAGTTCGGGCAGCTGAAAAAGGGCTATACGAAAGACGATTTCATCCGGATCTGCGAGGAAATCTATGGTGATTC
This sequence comes from Aquirufa sp., assembly GCF_044239315.1. Classification (GTDB taxonomy): domain Bacteria; phylum Bacteroidota; class Bacteroidia; order Cytophagales; family Spirosomataceae; genus Aquirufa. Next base: position 29,883 of record NZ_JBIIBQ010000029.1, read on the forward strand.
CTTACAAGATTTCTTCCGTGACTATGTCGAAAGATCAACCGATATTACTACAGATTTACAGGAGACTCTTGCAAAATTAGGATTGAAATTCGAGCATGACATTGCGAAGGGCTGGGTATTGAATGAAAAAAACGTAATTTAATTGCGCATTATGTCCTATAAGTATATATTTTGTCTTTTTAGTCGCTTCTAATTTTCTTCAGAGTTTAGGAATTTTACTGTAATGAAAGATTTCCCTACTTTAATTCGAAAGGCTCGGTTAGACAAAGGCTATAGCCAAGATTACGTTTCCACTGAAATAGGCATCACCTTATCCGCTTATTCTAAAATCGAGCGCGGCTTAACAGATCCTTCTTTAAGTCGAATGAAGCAAATCGCAGCAATTCTTGATGTAGATTTATCGGTTCTTTTCAAGCCCAAAGACTACCCCCATTTTTCTGGTGTCGCCGATTCAGGAGGCCCCATGCACCCTGTTTCTCGTTATGAATTTGAAGCGTATGTAGGCCTTGTTCGTGACTTGCAAGAGCAATTGCGCGATTTGAACGATCGCCTCCTTTAATCCCCCTTTTTCATTGCGGAATCAGGGCTTATGCCTAAATTGCAGGTTCAAAATCAATTCCTATGTTGAATAGACCGCGTCGTAACCGTTCCAGTGCCGCTATCCGCACGATGGTGGAGGAAAATCGCCTTTCTGTGAAGGATTTACTCTTTCCTCTTTTTGTGATGGATGGGGCTGCTACGAAAACCGAAATCAAGTCGATGCCAGGCATTTACCGCTACACGACTGACTTGTTATTGAAAGAAATCGAGGAGTGCTTGAACCTAGGAATTACTTCTTACGCCCTTTTTCCTCAAGTAGCCGAAGATCGCAAGGACACGTTAGCGACGGAATCACATCGCCAAGGAAGTCTGTATTTAGAGGCGATTCACGCTGTGACAAGTCGTTTTCCGGAGATTTCAATGTTAACGGACGTGGCGATGGATCCCTACAGTTCAGACGGACATGATGGAATCGTGAAGAACGGGGAGATTTTGAATGATGAGACCTTAGAAGTGTTGGCCAAAATGGCCATAGCACAAGCCCAAGCCGGATCTAAATTGATCGGTCCATCGGATATGATGGATGGTCGCGTGGGTTATTTACGTGAATCTTTAGACGATGCTGGTTTCACGAATGTGGGCATCATGGCCTATAGTGCGAAATATGCGTCTGCTTTTTACGGACCTTTTCGCGATGCGCTGGAGTCTGCGCCCAAGTTTGGCGATAAAAAGACCTACCAAATGAACCCCGCAAACAGGCGCGAGGCCCTGCGCGAGGCGGAATTAGATGAACTAGAAGGAGCAGATTTCTTGATGGTAAAGCCAGCTTTGGCCTACTTAGACATCATTTCTTTGCTCCGCGATAATACCAATTTACCGATCGCCGCTTATAACGTCTCTGGCGAATATGCGATGGTGAAAGCAGCAGCTGCGAATGGCTGGATCGATGGTGAAAAAGCGATGTTAGAAAGCTTGCTTTCCATGAAACGCGCCGGAGCCCAGGTGATTTTGACCTATTTTGCTAAAGAATTTGCCCAATTAAAAATAAAGTAAAATGTCGTCAGACCGTTACATGCAACGGGGCGTTTCTGCCTCGAAAGAAGATGTTCACAAAGCCATTGCGAACTTAGACAAAGGCCTATTTCCGCAGGCATTCTGCAAAATCTCCCCAGATATCTTGGGAGGCGATGCAGACTATTGCAACATCATGCATGCGGATGGGGCGGGGACGAAATCGTCTTTGGCCTACCTATACTGGAAAGAAACGGGCGACATCTCCGTGTGGCGCGGCATCGCACAAGATGCGGTCGTGATGAACACGGACGATTTAATCTGCGTAGGAGCTACGGATCAAATGTTGCTATCCAGCACCATCGGCCGCAATAAAAACTTGATCCCAGGCGAGGTCATCGCCGAAATCATCAACGGCACAGAAGAAGTCCTACAAATGCTACGCGATAACGGCATTGGCATCTATTCGACCGGTGGCGAAACCGCAGACGTGGGTGACTTAGTGCGCACGATCATTGTCGACAGCACAGTTATAGGCCGCATGAAGCGTTCAGATGTGATCTCAAACGGAAACATTCAAGCAGGCGACGTTATTATCGGTTTAGCCTCTGATGGACAAGCGAATTATGAATCGACGTATAACGGCGGAATGGGCAGCAATGGCCTAACTTCTGCTCGCCATGACGTTTTAGGCAAGTACCTAGCTACTAAATACCCAGAGTCTTTCGATCCGTCAGTCCCATCGGATTTAGTGTATTCTGGCTCTCGTAACTTAACAGAAGCGGTTGCTGGAACCCCTTTAAATGTAGGCCAATTAATTCTTTCCCCTACGCGGACCTATGCTCCAGTCGTGAAGGCATTATTAACAGAATTACGCCCTCATTTACATGGAATGGTGCATTGTTCGGGTGGAGCGCAGACGAAAGTGATGCACTTTGTGAATGATGTGCACGTGATTAAGGACAATTTATTCCCGATTCCTCCGCTGTTTGATTTGATCCAAAAAGAAAGCGGAACTAGCTTCAAAGAGATGTACCAAGTATTCAACATGGGCCATCGCTTAGAAGTCTATGCGAATCCAGCACACGCGGATGAAATCATCCGTATCTCCCAGTCCTTTGGTATTCCTGCCCAAATCGTGGGTCGTGTGGAGGCCTCAGCGACTAAGAAGCTGACCATCAGCAGCCCTTACGGAGAATTTATTTATGAATAGTGTTTGCTATTAAGCGAATTAATTTTTAGATTTGCACCCCCATTTAAAAGGCTTTTAAAAGTTTTTCATTTGTCTTGAATCACTAGCCTCGTGGGATTGTTTCACTTAAATACAGTAAAAATGTACGCAATCGTAGAAATTGCCGGGCAGCAATTTAAAGTAGAAAAAGACCGTTCTGTATACACTCACCGTTTATCGGGAGCAGAAGGCGCTGCACTGGTTATCGACAAGGTATTACTTGTTGACAATGACGGAAAAATTTCCGTAGGAGCTCCCACAGTAGCTGGAGCCACTGTTACAGCTAAAATTGTTGCACACGTTCGTGGCGAGAAAGTTTTAGTTTTCAAGAAAAAGCGTAGAAAGACCTACCA
>NZ_JBIIBQ010000039.1:0-8487 GCF_044239315.1 Aquirufa sp.
TATTGCAGCTGCAGGGGGTATATCTGTACCCTTTTATGCTACGTTAACAAAAGAACAACTCAACCAAGTTTTGGTACATTCTGAATGCCAAATCCTGATCGTGGGAAAATTGGATCATTGGGAAAAAATAAAGGAGGGAATTCCAAAACACATCATATTAATTCATACTCCTGAAAGTTCTGAAAAAACAGGTGAGCAATGGGCTGATATTTTGGAAAACACGGCAGAAATCTCAAAGCTGCCTTCTCCAAAACCGACGGACATTGCGACTATCGTATACACATCAGGCACTACCGGAATGCCTAAAGGAGTTATGATTACCTATGGAGGCATTGAAGCAGGAATTAATATGGCGCGCGAAATCGCATTATTAGACCAACCCGACACCCGTTTCATTTCTTACCTACCCCTCTGTCACATTGCTGAACGAAATTTTGTAGAATTTGCAGCAACAGCAGCAGGAGGAACCATCCACTTTGTTGAAAACCTTGACACCTTTTCTAAGAATCTAGCCAGTGCTAGACCGACTCATTTCTTGGCGGTACCGCGTATATGGGCTAAATTCCAAGAAGGAATTTTACAAAAAATTGGAGGTCAAAAGAAACTAAACCTACTACTTAGCATCCCGGTAGTCAAAACGCTCATACAGAAAAAGATTCAAAAAGGACTCGGATTAGACCAAACTACCTTAGCTGTTACTGGCGCAGCGCCAATTCCAGAAGAGCTTCTACTATGGTTTCAAAGACTGGGTATCTTTATACAAGAAGCTTACGGGATGACAGAAAACATGGGCTTAACTACACTTATGCCACGCAATCAAATCAAACTAAGTACAGTAGGAAGAATTCATCCAGATTGCGAAACACGCATCGACTCAGATACTAATGAAATCCAGATGCGAGCGCCTTATAATTCCACCGGATACTTCAAAGAACCAAAGCTTACCCAGGAATTATTTACCGAGGACGGTTGGTTAAGAACGGGAGATCAAGGAAAACTGGATCAAGAAGGCTTTATTTCCATAATCGGTCGCGTTAAAGATAACTTCAAAACTGCCAAAGGGCATTATGTAGCCCCTGCACCTATTGAAAATAAATTAAATACACATGAATTTATCGAACAGGTTTGTGTGGTGGGAGTTAATTTGCCACAACCAATTGCTTTACTTGTATTAAGTGCTCTGGGTAAGTCAAAAGAGACCGCTGAAATTAAGGAGGCTTTTGAAGCGCTTCGCAATGAAGTAAATCCTGTATTAAAAAATTATGAACATTTACGTAAAATGATCATTGTAAATGACGATTGGACTATCGAAAATGAGTGTTTAACGCCCACCATGAAGATAAAAAGGCCATCTATCGAGCAAAAATACCATACTAACTTTGAGAGTTGGTATGCGCACCAAGAGACGATTGTTTATGAACTAATGGATTAAAATTTTTACCTTGCAAGGTGAATTGTCTCCGCCTTTCTTTACTAATTAGCTGCTGCTTTTTTCTTTTGCAAAAGGCTGAGGCTCAATACGTAATTATTGATAGCGTCCTATTTAAAGGCAACGAAAAAACCCGAGAGAACATACTTAGAAGGGAATTGGATATTTTTCCTGGAGACACATTGCAAGTATCTGAGCTGGATTCTCGAGTGGAATTTAATAGACGAAAGTTAATTAACACCAGTTTATTTATTTGGGTAAAAGTTAATTCTCATATTAATAACGTTCCAAATCACATCACGATTACTTTTGAGTTTTTAGAACAATGGTACCTGTTAGGCTACCCCATTTTCCAATTAGCAGATCGAAATTTAAATGATTGGTGGGCCAGAGGCGGTTCATTGGAACGAATAATTTATGGAGCACATTTAATCCATAACAACTTTAGAGGCAGAAATGAAAGACTTAGTTTTAAAGCCGAAACTGGTTTCACTCAACGAATAGAACTAGGTTATTCAAACCCCTACTTAGATCGTAAAAAAACGCTAGGACTTGGAGCTGCTTTAGCTTATACAACAAATAAAAATTTAGTTTTCAGAACAATTAATGATACGTTAAACATTCTGAATAGCGATAAAATTCTTAGAGAAAGATGGAGCGGAGCTTTGAGTTTTAGAAAACGACTCCGCTTTTATGATTTTCATTTCGCTGAAATGAAATTTAGCCACACCAGCATTGCAGATACCATTAGAAAATTGAATCCTAACTATTACTACAAAGGATCAAAGGAGCAAAACTTCCTCCAATTGACTTACGCATTCTCCTATGATTTCAGAGATTTTGCTCCCTACCCTCTTAGAGGGAGAAAGATTGATTTTGGTTATAATTATTACGGTATTCTTGCTAAAGAAGGCTTAAATTATTGGGACTTTAAAGCTTCTGTCGCCTATTTCTTTGAACTTGGGTCAAATTTTTTCATCAGCTCCCAATGGAAAGGTAAAGTAACCCAAGCAAACAAAAATATCCCCTATGCGAACATTCAGGGCCTTGGCTATGGAGGCGATAATGTACGTGGTTATGAATTGAATGTAATCGATGGCACAAACTACTTGCTGTCTAAAAACACCTTCAAATACCAGCTATTTAATAAAATAATTCCGATAAGATTTATACCCTATAAACAATTCAATCAAATACCTATTTCTCTGTATCCTTCCTTATTCTTTGACTTTGCTTATGTATACCAAGCGCAACCAGAATTAACCTCTAGTCGATTTTCGAACCGTTGGATCTATGGAATGGGAGTTGGTTTTGACATAGTTACCTATTATAATTTCGTCTGTAAATTAGGTGTTCCTTTAATTAATAGTGGGAAATCTGGCCTTGTAGTTAGTATAGGTAGGGAGTTTTAGACAAAAAAAAGCCGGTCAAGGACCGGCTCATTTTAAAAATACCTAACCACTAATAATCTTAAATATCTTAAAGAGCAAAACCCATTTAGTACATAATTTTTCCAAAAATAACATTTTTTATTATCAATGACGAAATTCATCTATTTTTGACAAATAAAATCATTCGACTTAAAGCAATTGTATGAAAAACCCGTTAAATAAACTAATAGTTCCATTGATGGCCCTATTTGTTTTTCTTAATTCCTGCAATCAAGATAAGCAAAATGAAAATAAAGAAACAGCTAAAAATGAAAAATTAGTATCTGCCTGGGAGGATAGTGGAGAATGGGTACAAAAACTAAGCCTAAGCCCAGATAAGGTAATTCGTAACGCGACGTGGGGCCAAGATATGATGAGCCTTAAAGACACCTTAGAGTTAGCAGAAACACAACCAGAAAAAGGAAAGTCTTATACCTTGTATTTTGATGATACAGATTTAAACTTCAGTGATATAACCTATGTTGCAAACGAAGAGAATAAAATCGAAGAGATAAACTTTGATATTTTCGTTGATTCAGCTGACGATGTGCAGCCTTTAATTGATCAATGGAAAGGCTATTTAGACGTGAAATTTGGGCCTTCAGAGGTAAAAGGAAAAAGTATACTTTGGACTAAAAACAATAATACCCGAATCCTTTTAGAGAATGTAAGTACTCCCAAGGATCCAGGTATTAAAATTAGCTTTAAAGCCGTTCATTAAATTTTATAAATCCAGCCGCGTGTGTCTGCGATTTCGCCTAAACGAATTTGGTTGATCTCGTTAAACACTTTTGCCGAAAAATCACTCTCCTTACGAGCTGGTAATTCGTAATCTTTTCCTTCAAAACCAATCGTCTGAATAGGCGCAATAACAGCAGCTGTTCCAGCTCCGAAGGCCTCAGTCACTGTACCAGAGGTAATTCCTTCGACTAATTCCTTCACGGATAAAAGACGCTCTTGGACTTCGAAGCCCCAGTCTTTGGCAATCTGAATCACTGATTTACGAGTCACACCATCTAAAATAGTATCTCCCGTGGGTGCTGTCACAAGTGCTCCATTAATGATAAATAGTAGATTCATGGTACCTGCTTCTTCCACATACTGATGCGTTGCCGCATCCGTCCAAATGATTTGATCATAACCAGCTTTGTTAGCCTGAACAGTGGGGTATAATGAACCTCCATAGTTACCTGCATTTTTCGCAAAACCCACTCCACCTTTCGCGGCACGGATAAATTCTGTTTCTACGCGAACCCGTAAAGGTTTCGTATAATAAGAACCCACTGGGCAATTGAAAATAATAAATTTGTAAGTAGTAGAAGGTGATACCCCTACGTACTCATCCGTTGCAAACATAAAGGGTCGTATATACAAAGAGGAGCCCTCTTTTTCCGGTACCCATGCATTATCTAATTCGAGCAATTGCTTTAAACCACCTAAGAAAATCTCTTCAGGTACTTCTGGCATACACATACGAGCCGCAGACTTGTTAAAGCGCTTCATATTTTCCTCTGGACGGAATACTAATACCTCTCCTTTTTTCGAGCGATAAGCCTTCATTCCTTCAAAAATAGATTGTCCATAATGAATGGACATCATCGCTGGCTGATAAGACAGTGCACCATAAGGTTGAATTTGGACAGATTTCCAGGCTCCGTCTGCATATTCAGCGACAAGCATATGATCAGCAAAAGTTCGGCCAAAAGCCAAATGGTCAAAATCAACCTCGCTCAAGCGAGATTTAGGTGTTTTTTGAATGGTAAATTGCATAGGTTTTTGTTTCTACTTGCCGGAATTCCATGGTATCTCGGGGATATCCAATGAATGATGTAAATAACGGCACAACATAAATAAGTAATCTGATAATCTATTCAAATAGGCGATCGCTGTCGCATAATCTTCTTTTTCTTCTTCCTGTACCCAGCGAATCAGGCTACGTTCCGCTCGGCGACAAACGGTACGGGTAATTTGGGCAGCAGCGATAATCGGATGTCCTCCCGGTAAAATAAAGAAGCGCATAGGTGCTATTTTACCATCTATTTCATCAATCATTTTCTCAATTGCCACGATATCGTGCAATGAAATTAGCTTCATGTTACCTAAATATTCTTTCGAATCGCTGGCAACATGTGCACCCAAAACAAATAAGCTGGACTGAATGGATTGCAAATATTCCGCTAGATGCGGCTCCATTTGACAAACTAATGCACCAATATGGCAATTCAGTTCATCAATATCCCCAATCGTATCCATGCGAACATTTGATTTAGACACTCCTTTACCATCCGCTAAGCGGGTAAATCCACCATCTCCATTCTTCGTATAGATTGCCATTTTATAGGGGTTATTCACAAAAATAATAGAAATAAAGATTAGGTCGGTATGATTTTCAAAACTAATTTTGTGCACATTTTAATCAACTATGTCGATAGACCATTTTGCATCCCGAGTTTGGCGAATTTTGTCCATGGTGGCGTTCGGAGTTTCTTTGTTATTTATTTACAGAGGCCTTCCCGATCCGACTGCGGTGCATTTTGGTGAAACAGGGAGAGGCGATGGATTTTTACCCAAGGAGGAAGTCTTTTACTTAGTAGCGGGTATCGTCACATTGCTTAATGTATTAGCCCTTTTATTAATCAAGGCAATTGATAAAATCCCCTTATCTAACTGGGGGAAAATGCTACCTGTTTTCGCTGAAAAAGGCGACGAGACCATTAAAAAAACGTTTATTAATTGGTTGCACTTTTTCCCTGCTATCATCAATACGTATTTAATTCTAGTGATGCGTGCCCTTTTGATGTTAAATGACGAAAGAACTTACCAAACAGACTATAGTTACATACCTTCATTAGGTATCGTATTCCTATTGATTTGGTTGATTTACTTACCCGTTCGATTATTTGCAAGTCCTAAATTCATAGAGGAACTATGAGTATTCAAATGCCGAATATTCTCATTCAGGCCTTTGATTATCCCCTACCTGAATCGAAAATCGCACAATTCCCTTTAGCTAACCGACATGATTCTAAATTGTTGGTATATCAAGATGGCTTGATTAAACATGAAGCTTTTCGACAATTAGCGGATCAGCTCCCAAAGAATGCTTTATTACTATTTAATAATACCAAAGTAATCCCCGCTAGAATTCCGCTATTTAAAGAGAATGGTGTGGCGATTGAGCTCTTTTTATTACACCCAATCTCCGACTCTGCTCCCACAGAACAGTTGATGGAGGTTAAAGGAGAAACTGCTTGGGAATGTTTAGTCGGAAATAAAAAGCGCTGGAAAGAGGGTGATGTCCTGAAAAAAGGAGATTTGGCTTTCTCTTGGGTTGATCGGGAGCAAAATCACATTCGAATCAGCTGGGACACGGATAAGAGTTTTGCCCAGATTTTGGAAGAAATAGGTAAAATACCCCTTCCTCCTTACATGGAGAGAGAAGCACAAGTTTCGGATGCAGAAAGGTATCAAACCTTGTTTTCCGAAAAGCAGGGTGCCGTAGCCGCACCTACCGCAAGTTTGCACTTCTCTGAAGAAGTTTTAGCCGATATTGATCGATTAGAGATTCAAAAAGCCTACCTCACTTTACACGTAGGAGCAGGTACATTTTTACCTGTAAAAGAAGAAGACGTCAGTAAGCATCCGATGCACCGGGAACAAATCGTCTTTACTCCTGAATTAATTCAATCACTTTTACAACATACAGGGCCCTTTATTCCGGTGGGAACAACTTCACTTCGTGCCTTGGAAAGTTTGTATTGGAGTGGGGTTTGGTTGTTAGAAAATAAGCCTTTGGAAAACGGCTTACTTATATTGCCAAAAGAATTCGTCTATGAAGCGCGCGAAAGGAATTATTCCAATGAAGAATCGTTGAATGCCGTATTGTCGTATTTGAAAGACAACGATAGAAACTATTGGGTCGCTGAAACAGAGTTATTAATTATGCCAGGTTATCAGCTTCGCTTCTGTGATGCGATTATTACAAATTTTCACCAACCTAAATCTACCTTACTAGTCTTAATTGCCGCTTTAATTAGTGAGGATTGGAAGAAAGTTTACGATTCCGCTTTATCGAACGAGTACCGCTTCCTGAGCTATGGTGATTCGTCTCTATTATTTAAAAAGCAGGATATTTAGTATTTTTGCAAAAAGCAATCAGTTATGACAAATTTCATTGAAGAATTACGTTGGAGAGGGATGTTACACGATATGATTCCTGGTTTAGAGGATCAGTTAGCCAAAGAAATGACGGTGGCTTATATCGGTTTCGATCCTACTGCACCGAGTCTTCACATTGGAAATTTAGCTGCGATTATGCTCTTAAAGCATTTTCAACTAGCTGGCCATAAGCCGATTGCCTTGGTAGGAGGTGCCACCGGAATGATAGGCGACCCATCGGGTAAAGCGGCTGAACGTGATTTTCTTTCAGAAGATACGCTTAGGGCAAATCAAGTCGGTATCCAGGCTCAATTAGAGAAATTCTTAGAGTTCCACGGCGGTGCAAATTCGGCTGAATTAGTCAATAATTACGATTGGTTTAAAGAATTCAGCTTCCTAGGTTTCCTACGTGAAGCGGGCAAATTCTTAACCGTTAATTATATGATGTCCAAAGATTCAGTTAAGAAACGCCTAGAAACCGGCATTTCCTTCACTGAATTCTCCTATCAATTATTACAAGGATACGATTTCTACCATTTATACAAGAACAAAAACGTGCGCCTTCAAATGGGCGGATCTGATCAGTGGGGCAATATCACCACCGGTACTGAGATAATTCGTCGCAAAGAAGGACATGATGAAGATGCAACAGAACGCGCCGCTTTCGCCTTAACCACTCCTTTAGTAACAAAGGCTGATGGGACTAAATTTGGTAAGTCAGAATCGGGCAATGTTTGGCTAGATCCAACTAGAACTTCTCCTTTTGCCTTTTATCAGTTTTGGCTAAATGCAGCAGACGCTGACGTTCCTCGTTTAATCCGCGTGTTTACTTTATATACCAAGGACCAAATCGAAGAAATGGAACGCGCTCATGCAGAAGCACCACATTTACGTATTCTTCAAAAGGCCATAGCCGAAGAAGTTACCACACGTGTTCACGGAGCAGAAGTTTGTGCCTTAGTGATTGAAGCTTCTGCCCTACTCTTTTCTAAAGACGCAGTAGAGCTTTTAAGTAACGCTTCAGATGCATTAGTAGCACAACTGCCGGTTTACGAAGTATCTTCTGCTTTATTATCTGAATGCCAAAACTTAACCGACCTCATCAGCGTAGGAACAGAATACTTAATTTGTTCTTCTAAAGGTGAAGCTAGAAAAGCGATCCAAGGCAATGCCATCAGTGTAAACAAGGTTAAAATTACGGACCCTGCATGTCCACTAAATTTCGACAAAATCAAAGGTCAATTCCTTTTAATCGGAAACGGAAAGCAGAAAAATTATATTTTATCCTTCAAATAGTCTAGGATTCTTCCTCTGCTTGAAAAAAAACAAAAAAATTAGAGTGCAGGTTTGTAGATTATAAATTAATCCTACATCTTTGCACTCCCAATCGCTAGGAACAGACGGTTTCTAGAGCAAGACTGAGAGTAGATTAGGTGATTAAGTTCACGACAGAGCGGGTTGCTTTGTTTG
>NZ_JBIIBQ010000027.1:0-35993 GCF_044239315.1 Aquirufa sp.
TAGTGAAGTAGTCGCCGAACACGTACCGTTATTCGCTGTGATGGTATAGCTAGTAGCAGATTGAACTGCAGACGGCGTACCTGAGATCACCCCGTTAGTAGCATCAATAGCTAAACCAGCAGAAAGTGCTGGGCTAATTGCATAGGTGTTAGGAGCTCCAGAAGTAATGGTTGGAGCAAGTGCAGTGATAGCATTTCCAGAAGTATACGTCGGACTTGCTGGCGAGTAGTTAAACGCAATCGGGCAAGGGTCGGCGATTACACTTACTGAGATTGTTGTTGTAGATGTTCCTCCTGCATTCGATGCTACAATAGTATAGGCAGTTGTAGTTTGAAGTGCTATAGGCGTACCGGTAATATTACCATTTGAAGTATTGAAATTCAATCCTGTAGGTAGTGCTGGAGTAATACTTACACTGGTTATTGGTCCTCCCGTATTTACTGGAGACCAGGTAGGCGAAATAGCTGTGTTAATAACTAATGAACGAGTACTTTGGGGGTATGAAATATTAGGCGGCGTTGGGTTAACGGTGATATTTAAGGTTGCCGTGGCCGAACATGTTCCATTAGTAGCATTAATTGTATAAGTAGTAGCTGATTGAACTGCAGACGGCGTACCAGTGATGATACCGTTCGTAGCATTTAAATCAAGACCAGCAGGAATCGCTGGACTAATTGTAAATGTATTTGCCAGACCTGTTACAGTTGGTGTTAAACTTGTAATAGCTGTTCCTTGAGTGTAGACGCCTCCAGAAGGGTTATATGTTAACGTAATAGGGCAAGGATTTGCTACTACACTGAATGAAATTTGGGTAGTTCCTGATCCTCCAGGGTTTGTGGCCGTAACTGTATAAGAAGTATTGGCTTGAATTGCAGTCGGTGTACCCGATATTTCGCCAGTCGTTGGGTTTAGAGATAAGTTACTTGGTAAAGCAGGAGAAATTGTTACGCTTGAAATCGCCCCCCCCGTATTATTTATCGTCCAATTTGGACTAATTGGAGTATTTACTACGAATGAGCGATTGGCCGGAGTATAACTAATGACGGGCGCGTCTGGATTAACCAGAATATTTACACTTGCAGTTGAAGAACAAGTACCATTATTAGCAGTAATTGTATAAGCTGTATTTGTAGAGGCAACCGTTGGATTTCCTGTAATGTAACCTGAAATTGAATTTATGGCCAAACCTCCAGGTAATGCCGGGCTAATAGAAAAGGCATTTATTGAACCACTAGTTATTGTTGGAATTAAATTAGGAATTGCTGTTCCTTTGGTATACGTATTGTTAGAAGTAGGATAACTGAAATTAATAGGGCAGTCATTTCCAATTGTTATCTGAATAGATGTTGATCCAGAACCTGCTGCGTTTACTATAGAGACAGTGTAACTTGTCTGAGATAAAAGCCCAGTTGGAGTGCCCGAGATAGTTCCGTCAGTTTGGCTAAAGTTTAATCCAGCTGGAAGTGCAGGACTGATTGATAGCGATGTTATAGGTTGACCAGTGATTACTGGGGTCCAGTTACCTGTCGCTTGTCCTACGCTAAATATTTTTGCGGTTGGGGTATAAGTTATTGTTGGTAAGGTAGGATTTACTGTAATGTTAAATGTACATTCAGCAATGCCAGTAGAATTTGTTACTCGTATAGTAACCGGAAAGGTTCCCACGACAGAAGGGGTTCCAGTAATTTGGCCTGTTGAATTATTAATAAATAATCCTGTAGGTAATGCTGTAGTAACATTATATGAGTCAATTTGGCCTGTAGTTGTAGGTCCAAATGGAACAATAACTGATCCTACTGTAAATATTTTATTTGCAGGACAAGTTACTGTTGGCGGAGGAATAACAACCGATAAATTAATCGAAACAGTTCTTGATGAAGTGGCATTAGTTGCCGTTACAATGTAATTTGCAGCAGTAGAAAGAGTTGAAGGGGTACCAGAAATCACACCTGTGCTTGTATTGAATTGTAAGCCCGCAGGTAATGAAGGTCCAATGCTCCAAGACGTAATTACACCACCATTCGTATTTGTAGGAACAATAGGAGTAATAGGTGAACTAGATTGATATAAAACAAAAGGTGTCCCTGGAGGATAAGCTGGATTAGGCTCTTTGTCTTTTACTTGAATCCTAAAGGTTGTGTTAACTGATCCAGCTCTATTAGAAGTGCTAATCGTATAAGTTGCATCTGCAGCTATTGTAGTGGCAGATACTCCTATTTGACCTGTGGATGTGTTTAATATTAAACCAGCCGGTAAAGCAGGAGCAACGCTCCAGGCACCAGTAACAGACCCTCCCGTGTTTACAGGATTGATTGTTTTATTTACCCCGATAGTGAATATTTCCGGAGCACTATTCGTGTAGGGGTAGGTGATGCTAGGTAATACGGGTAATATTTCCAAAGAAATAGTAGCCGTATTCGATTGATTGCCGCTATATGTTCCGGTAACAATATAATTAGTTCTGATAGGAGCCTCTGTAGGTGTACCTGTAATAATACCTGTTGTAGGATTTAAACTTAGCCCTGCGGGTAAATTAGGAGATACAGAGAAGTTTGAAAAGGCACTCGCCGTTGTTCCGGCAGGTAAAAAAGTGGGCGCAATGGTTTTAGGTTGATTCTCTGTTCCTGTTTGCGGATTCCCCTCGTATTGGAAAGTAGGTGGAACTGCAGTAACCGCTAATGTAATGGTTGTAGAAACAGAGCCGGTACTATTGGTGGCAGTGACAATATAATTGGCGGAAGGGGCCAAAGCTGTTGGCGTTCCGTTAATAATACCTGAATTTAAGCCAATGGCTAATCCCAAAGGTAGCGTAGGTGTAATGGTGATATTAACTGGTGTTCCTGTAATAGTTGGAATCCAGTTATTAATCGCCTGATTTATAACAAAAGATTGTGAAGTGGTAGGTGCATACGTAATGGTAGGTAGTGGAGCCTTTACTTCAATGCTAATGGTAGTAGAAATGCTTCCGCCTGCATTAGATGCAGTGACTGTTACAGGTGTAAAACCTTGAACAGTGGAAGGAGTACCCCTAATTTCTCCTGTTGAACTAATGATAAATAGACCATTAGGAAGTGTGGAGGAGGTGTACGTAATATTAGAACCAGTAATTGTGGGTCTAGCAATAACAGCATCGACCCCTTGGATTAAACTTATATTAGAAGAAGAATAAGTAAATGGGGTACTGGGAGCAGCCTCATTTAAAATAGCAATACTAACCGTACTTGTACTTGTTCCTGCTGTATTTGTTGCAGAAATAGTGTAGTTGCTAGTAATCGTATTTCCAAAAGGGAAACCAAAGAATTCTCCATTAGACGTATTTAATGAAACCCCATCTGGAAGTGCGCCACCTGAAGTAATGGCATATGATGTGGGCGTTCCTCCCGTGTTTATTGGAGCTGGTCTCGGTGAAATATTTTCAAATTTTCTAAACTGTAAATTGCTAGGATTATAGCTAAAAACCGGTGCAACAGGATTACAAGTGATGCTAATAGTTACAGGAGTTTGACCATATATATTAGAACCTATAATTTGGTAATTTCCTAAACTCGGGGCAGCTGGCGTGCCTGTTATTGCCCCCGTAGCCGTGTTAAAATTCAAACCAGTCGGTAGACTTGGACTTATGGAAAAGGTAATACCTGTACCTTCTGTAATGGTGGGAATAATGGGTGTAATGAGTGATTTTTCATTAATTACAAAGGGTGACGCATATGAAAAGGCAGCTCTTCTATCATCAATAATTCTTAATTTAAATGCTCTTGACGCCGGTGTCCCTCCCGAAATCGTATAATCTACATAGCCCTGTGTGGTCGACGGAGTTCCAGACAACGCCCCAGTTGTTGGATCTAGACTTAAACCTAAAGGTAGTGCTGGTGAAATTGTTTGGCCTGAACTTGATCCAGCTGGAAATACAGCTGAATTTGCTCTGCCTACGTAAAACGTGATGGAATCATTAACAGCCACCACCTTATTCGCCTCCAATCGATTAGAAGAAACTAATTCACGGGTAGTCTTGAATGCAGCTTGAGATACAATTGAACTCAAAACGAGGGCAAACAGTAGGGCTAATTTTTTCATCTTAAAAAAGAACAGAGGGCATTTCGGCCAATTTAATAATTGTAATATTAGAGTAAATGTATTTTTATTAAATGAATTAATCAAAAAAAACTTATTTAAAGGTTATAACAAATTTATACAACGGCTCAGAATGAGCTATAAGGGTCGGGAAAAATGATAAAAATCAGGAGATGAAAAGTGTAAAACGATAATTTAAATAGTTAGCTATCTATTTAATTATTAAGCATCCCTTTTGTGACCCATACTTTGATTTGATTGATTTCGCAGGTGCCTAGTTTCGATGTGCTGGATGGCATGGGTTTGTAGCCGGCGGTATGAGTAATTGATCCCATAAGTTGACCACTTGTTGCATAGACTTTTACTTTGGCATAAGTGGATAAATCAATGCTGGCGGATGGACTTACTGCACTGTGGCAACTCACGCAATAGGTTTTTAGTACGGGCATGACGGATGCACTATAGGTTACATTGACTGTGTCACAAGTGGCTGAATAAGAGCAAGAATTATTTTTTGCTCCTTGTTGAATCCATTTGAGGACAAGGGATTTTTGAGCGATAGTAAATTCAGCCGCAGGAGCAGGCGGCATTAGATCTTCACTGTTCGCGAAAAGGCATTTATAAAGGTCGCTTGAGGCTGGGGAGGATACTTTCACCTCGCGCATGATGTTCGTATAATCAGTTAATATAACGCCCTCTTTTTTGGAAATGGCATTATGACAACCGCTCATGGCACAATTTGAGGTGATGAGTGGAAGTACGGATTGTTGAAAGTAAACGGTGTCTGGACTGCAATTAACGGTGGGAGTGGATGGTACCGAAGGCACAGTCGGCACAACCACGGTCGCAGGGGCTAGAGGGGTATTTTTGTCATTTAAACACGAGAAAACGAGAAATAGTACCGCTAGAACCCCGAAGTTCCTCATTTTTTGGAATAATTGATTTTGCTTGAAACCTTGATTACCTCAGCGATTTTTGCAAAAACAATTTTAGGAATGCGTACGTTATAGTCGACTAGTTTCACATCAAACACGCATGTGAGCGCTAGACTAGTACCGGTTGAAACAATAGTTCCCTTTAGTTCAATAGGGCGAGTTACCCCATGAATGGTCGCTGATCCAGAGGCAGAGATCGGGTAGGTGCCGGCTACTGTTAGGTCCACGGATTCTTTGATTTTTCCTTTAAATGTGGCAGATGGAAATTTTTCGCTTTCTAAATAATTCTCGTTAAAGTGCTCCTGCATTAACTTATTGGGAAATACAAAATTGGTGATGCGCATTTGAACGGCTACATCGTTAGTGGCCGTATTGATAATACTGTTTACCGATTTGTTCACAGCATCAATATCTTCCATTGGAGTTTTGGAAAAGAAAGAAACTTCGCCGGTTGTGGTCGAGAATAATTGGGCTTTGGATTGGAATCCAATAAAAAGGAGGGCTAAAAGGAAGATTTTTTTCATTTTTTCTTAGGTTCTAAACTAAAGGTTCTGGCCACATTGAAACCGTAAAAGATGTCGCCGGCACCCCAGGTGCCTGTTGTTTGGCCTATAAAATGTTTCTCTGTCATGCCTCTCGAATTCGTCAAGTGTAACTGAAAAACGTGACCTCCCGTTTCGATATCGACACCTAGAGAAAATGAATCTTGGTAGGGGTAGACTGTACCAGCACTTTCTTCATAATCCTCTTTATCGACGATATTCTTATAATACTCAGCTGAGATACTGAAGCGATTGGTGAGTTTATAACGTCCACCGAAGCCCATCGAGAGCATCGTATTCTCTAGATAAATCGATTCTGACTTATTATTATGTAAAACGGTGGGCATGAGTTGCAAGGATAATTTATCCGAAAATTTGCGAGCGACAAGAAGTTGGCTAAAATACGATTGACGTTGCAAGTTATTCTCGTAGCGCATCACGTTTCCACTCGAAGTCGTGTAGCCCGTAGGCATTGTGTTCGTGGTCATGCCTCCGTACAAAGTAGCGGTTACTGGCATCTTATTTGATTGTGCGATTACCTTGTATTTAGCGTAGAAATCGTACGTTTTTTCAATAGTGGAACGACCCATACCTAGTAGGAGTTGATCCGTTAAGGAATACTCGACGCCTAACCGAATTTTGGCCTCATCTAGACCAAAAAAATTATCAATAAAACCCGAATTCACAGAGCCAAAACGGTGTGAAATCCAGAAATTCAAATGCTGCTTAGCGAGAGTCTCGACAGTTTGGCCATTAATTAATCGCGTTCCCTTAAAAGTCGCCTGCGTAAAGGTTGTTTTCTTCGCATCCTCTTTTTCGAGCATGGCTAATAAATCATCCTGGGCAAAAAGTGGGGTGCACGCAAAAAGTAGAAATAAGATTTTTTTCATTAGGAGTAGATTCTAAGGCTGGTCCCTGTTAAGGCTGTTTTATAGGCTTGAATACCTCTACTTCCATTCGCATTAGTTCCAGCTCCAGATGTGGAAAATGTCGCTCCGTGAACCGTGCAATAAAAACCGCTGCCATTGTATATCACATTTGGTCTTCCTTCATGAGAACAAACTTGCGTAACTGCAGCAAAGTCAGTGGTAGAAACTCGTGCTATGACGATTCCATTTGCGATTACGTAATTTCCGGTAGTATTTAATTTACTGTACACAGCATTCGTAAGATCTAAGGTGAAATCTATGCTGCTGGTTGGTGTAACGTCCTCGTTTTCACAAGAGCTTAAACTAGCGGCTCCACAGTAAACAGCTAAAAGTGAGGCTCCTTTAAAGCCAAGTGATTTTAAAAATTCGTTTCGTTTGATTTTGTTTTCCATGGGTACTCCGGTTTATTTTCGAAATTTAAACAATATAACGAGTTAAATTCTTGATTGTTATCAGGAGTAGGCTTAAATAGATAAAATGTGGTTTAAATCTATTTGGTTATATTTGAAGATAAATAAGAACAAATGCTAGAAACTTTTTTGATTCGTTACGCCCTGAATTTGATTTTTACCTTCATCGTGGTGCGTTTCATTTATTACCCAAAATACCGGAATAACGACTTCGTTTTTACCTTTTTCTTATTTAATACGATTCTTTTCGTGCTTTGTTATCTATTGGCAGAGGCGGATTTGAAGTTTGGTTTTGCCTTTGGATTGTTTGCCTTGTTCTCTATGTTTCGTTACCGGACGGTCACGGTTCCGATCGGTGAAATGGGTTATTTTTTCCTAGTGGTGACGCTGGGCATAATTAACTCTTTAGCCTCATTGGTTAATGTGGAGATGCTATTAGTAGCTAATTCGGTATTGGTGGCCATGACCTTTTTATTAGGCAGAACTTTGTCGCTAACCCATGAGAATTTCCAAACTTTGAACTACGAAAATCTGGGATTAATTAAACCTGCTGAGCGGGCAGAATTATTGAAGGATTTGTCGGAGCGCACGGGTTATCCCATTCACAAAGTTCAGATCGTGAAAGTAGATTATCAGCGCGGAATTGCGCAATTAAGGGTCTATTATTTTTCCAAAGAGAATGAGTCGGCTCCACTCGATGTAGATGCATAAAATCCTCTTTTTTTTAGTTCCCTTTTCGCTTGCGTCGCAGGTCGATTCTACGCGTACATTGAAGGAAGTAAAAGTCCAAGGTATTCGTTCAGAGATGACAAGTGATCCGTCAAAGAAGGTATATCAAGTGGGAGCGAACTTGACGAATTTAGGAGGAAATCTTTTCGATATTTTAAGCAATATACCCTCTATTTATGTCACGAGCGATGGACACGTGACCTATCGAGGTAACCAAAATCTCACCCTATTTTTTGATGGATTGCCGGCAGGAATTGTCAGTTCTTCGCGGGCTAATGCGTTGAGTTTATATCCAGCAGATCAGATAGATCGGATCGAAATTCTATCGAATCCAGGCGCAAAATATTCAGCCGAAGGAAGTGGTGGAATTTTAAATATTGTGCTGAAAAAAGGGACTAAATCAGAGTCACTTCGGATTAATTCGAATGTGGGAACAAACGATAAATATGCACTTTCCGCCACCTACGCTAAAGGAGTGAAGAAGTGGACCCATTTAATTGATCTTAATTTACGCCAAAACACCAGAGATAATTACCAGTTTCTATACCGTGAAAACCCAAGCAGGTTTGGCTATTCTCAAGTAACCCAAAACACAGATGAAATCAACCGAGATTACAATCAATCTCTCCGATTAAATTCCGTTTATTCGTTGAGTAAAGATCGTTCCATCGGGATGTCTTTTATGGGTCGGCTTTCCAGGGACCATAACTCTGAAATTCGCTACAATAAAAGTGAATTCGTGTACACAGCTGATCGTTTGTATGCACGAGAGGCAGAAAAAAGAGGAAGTGATTATGGCTTTGACTTGAATCTATTTTATAATCCCAGCGCCAATGGTAAAATTGATTTTTTGTGGATTAGAAATCAGGGCTCGGACGCGAATCAATTTTACCAGTATTATTTCTTCGAGGACTTCAATACGCCTAATCCAAATATTGCGGAACGTTTTGAGCGGTCTGCAGCCTCCAGCCAAAACTCTACCCTCTTAGTTCAGGGCGATTGGATAAAAGTGATTTCGTCACGACTGAAACTAGAATATGGTTTTCGCTTCAATTCTCGTTTTTTCTCTAATGACTTCAGGTATGAAAAGCTAAAAGAAGGAGTATACAATCGTGACATAGCCAGATCGAATGGATTTAATTACCAAGAGCACGTACAAGCTGCTTACCTGTCTCAAGCCTATAAAAGCGCTAATTGGTCCGTAGATGCCGGCTTAAGATTGGAGGCTACTGAAATAGCAGGTGAAGTACATCAAAATTATGTGAACCTATTTCCTTCCTTAACGGTCTTGCACCCCTTTTCAACAACGCAATCAGTCTCTTTTGGACTATCTACTCGCATTACTAGACCCAGTTACAAGTCCTTGAATCCCTTTATTTCATTCGCGGATCCTTTGAATTTGAATTCAGGAAATCCTAATTTGAGGCCAGAGAGGACACTTTTAGTAGAATTAGCTCACAACAAGGATTTCAAATCCCTATCCATTTCGAATACGCTATTTTACCGTGAAATCACTGGTTTAGTGGGAAGAGTACGCACATTTTTAGGAGGGGATACTACCTTAACACGCTATGAGAATATTTCCAAATCCCGAGCGTGGGGTTTCGAAAATATCAGCACTTGGTCCATCACAAAAAATTACAAGATGACTTTAACTTCTTCGGTTTTCCAAACCGATTTAGAAGGGTCCATTAACAACACGGACGTATCTTTAAACCGATGGAGTTGGAATTCGCGTTTGAATCAACAATTCAAATGGAATAAAGGCTGGTCTGGCCAAATCTCTGGTATTTACCAATCTGAAATGATTAATCCTTTTGGAATTATTCAACCTTTTTATACGGTGGATGTAGGGGTCAAAAAGGATTTTGGTAAACTCTCTATCAATGCGAGGGTAAATGATATTTTTGATACCCAAAAAACGATTTACGATTCGCGCCCCTTCGGTCTAATCAGTGACATTGAGCGCAAAAAGGAAACCCGCATTTTTTTCCTGGGCTTCACCTACAAATTTGAGAGCAAAAAGATGAAGGAGGCTAGAGAGAGAAGAAGGGTTAACGAAGAGGAAATAGAATTGGATGATTTTTAATCATCCAATTCTATTTCCTCTTCGTTCAAAGCACAAAGCACAAAGAATAAAGTAGAGTAGAGATGTTCGAAGTATTCTTAGAGAGTTTTTTTAAATGTAAATCACAAAATTATTGCGCAGCACAATTTTAGATTTACATTTAAAAAGACGAGTTATTTACTCTTCACCCTCGACTTCTCCGCATCTAACCCTGTCGCTCTTTCTCTCGCCCCTTTGATGGACATATTCCCAAAACGATAGCTGAAATTCAAGCGCACCACGCGCGAATCTTGACGCGGACGTACAGCGATATCCAGATCACCGTATTTGATAAATACATCTGGGTTAGAGGTATATAAAATATCTTGGGCGTTCAAACGAATCACTCCACGTTTTTTCATCACTGTTTTTTGGATTCCGAGATTGAGCGACCCACCAGCTCCAAAAATAAAGGCACTCTCTAAACCTCCAGAGAAATAGTTACCACCGATTTCGAAACGGAACTCTTTAGGAAGGGTAAAGATGTGATTGGAATTGAAATAGAATTGGTTATTAACTGGACTCAGGTTCACATTTTCAACTTTTCCGACAAGTTCAGCGCGATTAAAGTAGATGTCAGTATTGCTGCTCCACCATTTGGCGATTGGAATCGGTAAGGAGAATCCAAGACTATAATTTGTCCGCTCGGCCATGTTAGCTGTCGTTTGAAAGGATTTTCTGGCCTCTGTGTCTTGTTTTAGGATTTCTGTTATCACATTAGTGGTATGGCTATAGCCCAAAATAGTACTGAATGCCCCCATAAATGTGTGGCTGAATTCTACTGAGTTTGTAAGCTGTGGAGTTAGTAATGGATTACCTACTCTAAAGGTGAAGTTGTCTAGAAAGAACACAAAGGGATTCAAATCTCCATAGCTAGGGCGGTCGATTCGGCGCGAGAAGTTTAAGCTGAGGCTATGGTTTTTGGACATATCATATTGAAAAAACGCACTTGGGAAAAGCTGGGCATAATCCCGGCGAAATGTCGAGTCTTTCGAATTCGCCGTGTAGGCTTGAGACAAACCATCAGCTAAAGTCCACTCTCCGCGCAAGCCGATTTGGTAACTAAATTTTCCTATCGCCCGTTCCGTGTTCAAATAGGCGGCATGGATTTGTTCCGTATAGATGAATTGATTGCTTTGGCCCGTCAAAAAAGTAAAGGCACGATCACCCTCATTTTTTCCTTGAAAGCGTAAATCGTTATCGGTCTTTACATAAGATGATTTCAATCCCGCACCCCATTTAGATTTCAAGAAAGAGGGAAGGACATAATCAAGTTTGAAAGAATATTGATCGACAAATGATTTGGAATTATTCAATAACAAAGAATCTGGACGCAAGGCTGTGAAATTTCCAGCTAGAAATTGAGAGCGTAGATTAGAACCATTGTTATCCACAAAGCGCGCATAGTCGAGATCAATCGTTAATTCACGCCCCGTACTATCATAGTTATGTTTGAAGTTGAAATTAGCCGAATAATTATGACTCGGATTTCCTACATTGTTGTAGGTGTTTAAGCGTGACAAGGCCTTTCCGGCACTCGTATATTGTATGGTCTGATTAAGCCCATTATTCAATGTAAATTGATTGAAATTTCCGGAGGCTAAAATCCCCACCGTAGTTTTCTTCGAATAGTACCAATCGACACCCCCTTTTAACTGGGTAGTTTGGTTCTCATTTTTAAACGCATAGCCATTCTCCCAAACCTCATTTTGTGCTCTAAATTGCCGAGTTAAATAATTGCGATCTAAGGTTATTCTGTTTACGACGGATCCATTTCCAAACCAGTTCCAACCATTTTTTCGGTAGTTCAAATTTACTCCCGTGCTTTGACGCGAATAAACCCCTTGTGCTACCGTAGCATTCGCCGAACCATTCAAACCAATGTTCGAATTCTTTTTCAACTTAATATTGATAATTCCACCCGTTCCAGCGGCATCATAACGAGAGGAGGGATTAGCCATAATCTCTAATTGAGAGATTTGGTCAGCTGGTAAATTCTTCAAATAATTAGCTAAATCAGCTCCTGTTAAATACGATATTTTTCCATCAATCATGATGGAAGCGCCCGATTTTCCGCGCAAAGAAATGTTGCCATCCTTGTCCACAATCACACCCGGAGAGCGCTCTAATAATTCCATGGTGGTATTTCCCGCAGCCATCGCGGAGTTCTCCACATTCACGATTGTCTTGTCCAGCTTTTTTTCGATGAATGGTTTCGTGGCTGTTACTTTCACTTCGGCTAATTCTGTGCTCAAGGGTGAAAGTGTGATGATGCCTAATTCTATTTCAGTATCGGCTGATATCTCATCTAGAATGATTTTTGCAGGTTTAAATCCCGTGGATTGAATGGTCAAAGTAAATTTACCCAGAGGTAATTTAGTCACCTTTAATTCGCCATTTTCATTCGTATTCATGCCTTTTACCAAGCTCGAATCGGCGGTTTTCTTTAGTAGAACCGTTGCAAATGGTAGCGCTTCTTTATTGGAATCTTGTAGAAGTAGGTGTAGTGAATTTTGGCCAAAAGCCGTAACAGAACAAACAAGTAATAAGGCAATTAATTTCATCGGGCAAAGTTCTTGAAAAAACTTGGCCTCAAGAAGTGATTATTGACCAATGGTTAATTTTACGTTTAAAGCACAAAGTTGAAGTATAAAACGAATGCTAAAAATGTGCTGCGCAATATTTTTATGCACTTCGTTTCATACTTCTCACTATTTAAGAGTAGATAAAAGAGAATAGATTAAATCCAAATAGATTCAATTATTGAAGATTAATGAAAAAGACTTACAAGAAATTATTGCATAGCACAATTTCCGTAAGTCTTTTTTATTAATCGTAATATGAATCTAATTTGGCCTTAATCTAAACACCATCCCCGGACTCTCCACCCCGATATACAAATAGCCATCGCGGCCTTGCTGTACGTTACGCATACGGCCCACGTTTAACAAGACCTTCTCTTGCTTCACCACCTTGTTATTCTTCATTTCCACCCGGTTCAAATAATTGAAACGAAGCGATCCAATCATCAAATTGCCTTTCCAAGCTGGGTATTTATCGCCAGTTACAAAAGTCAAACCTGATGGGGCGATAGAAGGAATGAAATAGGAAACAGGTTGCTCCATGCCTTCTTTTTTAGAGATAGCGGAAATTGGTTTTCCATCATAATTAATACCATAGGTGATTACGGGCCAGCCGTAGTTCTTTCCAGGCTGAATAAGGTTAATTTCATCACCGCCACGAGGACCGTGCTCGGTCTCCCAGATATCCCCAGTCCACGGATTCGTGGTTAAACCTTGAGGGTTACGTTGGCCGTAAGAATAAATACTTGGGTGATCAGAATTCTTAAATGGATTATCGGCAGGAACCGTTCCGTCATCATTCAAACGGTGGATTTTACCATTGTCATTATCCAAATTTTGTGGAAACACCTTTTCCATTCCGCGTTCTCCCACGGAGAAGAAAAGATAACCTTTTTTGTCAAACGTAATGCGAGATCCATAATGGTAGGAGGTTTTCGTGTAGGGTTTTGCCTCGAAAATCTCCTGTGCTTCTACCCACTTATTATCTTTGATCTTTCCACGAACGATAGCCGTTGTATTGACTTTGGCCCCATCCTCCATCTTGAATTTTGAATAAGACAAATAGACCCAACCATTCTTCTCGTATTGTGGATGCAACGCCACATCTAATAAACCACCTTGACCTTGAGCAAAAACGGAAGGTATTCCTGTGATAGCTGTTTTGTTACGATTTTGGTCTACATGATACAAAACGCCTGAGCGATCGGTGATCAAATAGTCATTCGAAGGTAATTGAGCAAAACCCCAAGGGCTTTCGAAACCTGTGGCGATCGTATCTAAAACGATCGTCATTCCGTCCGACTTGAAGATGTTCGAAGTCGGTTTATTCGCGAACTTGTATTGTTCCACACCGGCTAAGTTTTCGACAATTAGATCCGCTAATTTTTCGATTTCTTTAGGGGTTAAGACCTCTTTCCAGGTAGGCATTCCTGCATCTGGATAACCATTCGAAATGCTGGCTAGAATGTCTGATTTTTTATCACCGTGCTTCCATTTGCGGTCCACGAACGCTTCCACTTTTTCACCGTGGCAAGACGCACAATATTTGGTATAATTAACCTCTGCGGGTTCTTCGATTACAGCAGGAGCCTTCGTTAATGACATCGTGCTTAAAGCGGCCATTGCAAAAAGGCCAATAAAGGATAACTTTTTAATCATAGTTGGATAAATTTACAGCCACTAAGCTAAATATTAATTTCTATATTTCTATCTTTAAAGCTTACCTGAATTAACATATGAAAAAAATCTTACTCCTATTCTTATTTGCGTCGTTGACTGTCAGCGCGCAGGTTCCTAGTCCTAAATCGCATTTTGGCTTTAACATAGGCGATAACTACCATTTAGCTACGTTTACGCAGACGGAAGGCTACCTAAAAAAGGTGGCTGCGTCCTCTAATCGCGTGAAATTACAGTCGATTGGGAAGACGGAAGAAGGAAGAAATCAATACATGGTGATCGTTTCGGATCCCGCGAATATTAAGAATTTAGCGAAATACAAGGCTATTTCGCAGCGTTTAGCCCGGGCGGAAGGCTTGAGTGAGGTGGAGGCGAAGGCTTTGGCCAAAGAAGGGAAAGCCATCGTCTGGATCGACGGCGGTTTACACGCTACTGAAACGGTGGGAATTCACCAATGGATCGAGTCGATCTATCAATTTACCACCCGGAATGACGAAGAAACAAAACGTATTCTTCAAAACACCATCATCCTTTTTGTCCACGCGAACCCAGATGGCCAGGAACTCGTTTCGAATTGGTATATGCGCAAAGCAGATACCTTGAAACGCTCCACCTATAATCTACCGCGTCTATATGAGAAATACATCGGACACGATAATAACCGCGATTTCTACATGATGAACATGAGTGAGACGACGAATATGTCTCGCCAACAATACATCGAGTGGATGCCCCAAATCCTCTACAATCACCACCAAACTGGCCCAGCAGGAACGGTAGTCGCTGGTCCTCCGTACCGTGATCCATTCAACTATGTTTATGATCCACTATTAATCACTGGGATCGATGCGTTAGGTGCTGCGATGAGTTCCCGTTTGAACGCGGAAGGAAAACCAGGCTACACGATGAAATCAGGCTCCGTTTATTCCACTTGGTGGAACGGTGGATTACGCACAACAGCCTATTACCACAATATCATCGGTTTATTAACGGAGATCATCGGGGATCCGACACCATCCACCATTCCTTTAGTTCCAAGCCGTTTGATTCCTAATTCAGCCACCCCATTCCCGATTACACCGCGCAAATGGTTCTTCAAGAACTCGATTGATTACTCACTTTCTTTGAACTATGCCGTCTTAAATTATGCGACCCGCTACCGCGAAGAGGTGTTACTGAACATCTACAAGATGGGTAAGAAATCCATTGATTTAGGTTCACAGGATTATTGGACGATGTCTCCTAATAAAGTGGAGAAATTAGCGGAAGTTTCTGGTGGTAATTATAAGATGAAAACGGATAGTTTGTATGCGCTTGTGTATAAAAATCCAAAGACGCGTGATGCGCGTGCTTATATCTTGTCAGCAGATCAAACTACTACGAGTATTGCGTTTATTAACATCTTGATCAAGAGCGGTATTCGCATTGAAAAGGCGACTAAAGCCTTTGAAGTAAACGGAAAAGCCTATCCAGCTGGCTCTTATGTTGTGAAAACAAATCAAGCCTTTCGGGCACATGTACTCGATATGTTCGAGCCACAAGATCACCCGAATGACTTCCAATATCCAGGTGGGCCTCCGGTACGTCCTTACGATGCAGCGGGTTGGACTCCTGCTTATACGATGGGGGTTCAGTTTGACCGAATTTTGGAAGACGTAAATGGACCCTTCGAAACAGTTCCTTATGGCGAAATTCAACAGGCAAAACCAGCCTTCGTAACAGGTGCCTATTATTCTTTCTCGACATCGGATAATGCCTCTTTTACTTTATTGAATGATTTATTAAAAGCGGGTATCGAAGTGTCGAAAAATGCTTCGGCTTTTTATGTGAAACATAGTACAGCTGCGGCGGAAATTCTGGCGAAAGCTTCCGTGAAAACACAAGTATTAAGCGCTTTGCCTGCTAGCGTATCAGCTAAAGTAGGAACTAAAAGAGTGGGTCTTTGGGATACCTATGGTGGGTCGATGCCTTCAGGTTGGTTACGTTGGATTTTAGAGCAGCATCATTTTGATTTCAAATTAGTCTATGCCAAAGAGATTGATAAAGGTGGCTTGCGTTCGAAATTCGATGTATTGATTTTTGTCAAAGGAGCTATTCCCGGCTTAAGACCAGAGCCAGCAAGCGAGTGGGATGAGAAAGAACCTGTGGAGGCAGATATTCCAGCTGAATTCCACGAAACAATGGGTAAAATTACGGTGGCAAAATCGGTTCCAGCCTTACGCGCTTTCTTGGAAGAAGGGGGTGATGTGATTACCATAGGATCGAGTTCTAACCTAGCGTATCATTTAAATTTACCTGTTAAGAATGCGCTAGTGGAAATGGTAGCAGGAAAAGAGCGTAATTTGCCGGGTGAGAAATTCTACATTCCGGGTAGTGTAATGCAAGTGGCTGTAGATCAAAATTCACCAGCAAACTGGGGAATGGCGCCTACAGCAGATGTCATTTTTGCGGCTAGCCCCGTATTTAAACTAGCCCCAGAGGCGATTTCTCATGGTGTATTGACACCATTAGCCTGGTTTGCTTCAGATAAGACGTTGAGAAGTGGCTGGGCTTTTGGTCAGGTCTATTTGCAAGATGGTGTCGCTGCTTTCCAAGCGAAAGTAGGGAAGGGAAATCTTTACGTGTATGGTCCAGAAGTAACCTTCAGAGGCCAAACACACAGTACATTCAAAATGGTATTTAATCAATTATATGAAAACAATCGCTAAGATTATTGGGGGTATTTTTTTTGCCTTATTTGCTGTCATTTTATTCTTCGCTGAGAGCGATCGCCCAGTGGAGGAATTGATCCCGTTGTATGCGAACAAGGATTCTAAGTTTATGGATATCTTAGGAATGAAGGTGCATTACCGGGATGAGGGAGTGGCTACGGATTCGGTGCCTTTGATCTTATTACATGGAATGTCCTCCTCCTTGAATACCTGGGATAGTGTAGTGATTGATTTGAAACCACACAAGCGTGTGATTAGTTTGGATTTACCTGGTTTCGCTTTAACAGGACCTTCGCCTGAAAATGCGTACAATTTCCCGTATTATTCGAAGTTCATTGACTCGTTTACGACTCGTTTACAAATCAAGCGCTTCATTTTAGTGGGAAATTCCCTGGGTGGCGCGATTTCTTGGAACTATGCGCTTCACAATCCATCTCGCTTAGCAAAGATGGTCTTAGTTGATGCCGCAGGATATCCGAAGAAAGGGGAGAGTGGATCACTTGGTTTTAAGTTAGCCTCTACTCCAGTGATCAATAATCTGTTATTGTATGTAACCCCTAAGGCTTTAGTGCGCAAGAGCTTAGAGACCGTTTATTATGATCAATCTCGAGTGACGGATGCACAGGTGGAGCGTTTCCATGATGTGGCGATTCGCGAAGGTAATAGAGAGGCTGTTTTACAGATATTTAAGGGGTCATTTAAAGGGGATCCCAATCAAATTAAGTCCATCAAGACCCCTACCTTGATTTTATGGGGTGATAAGGACAATCTAATCGGGGTAAACAACGTGGATAATTTCTTGAAAGACATTAAAGGAAGCAAGGCTGAAATCTATAAGAATATAGGCCACGTTCCGATGGAGGAGGTACCTGGGAAGGTGGCTTCGTCTATTTTAAGGTTCCTCAACTAGGAATGTCAAATAGAAAATCTTATCATTGTATCAATTATAGACAATAAACCTATTTAATCATGAAAAGAATCTGGCAACTTACTTGCCTGCTTGGACTAATTGCGTCCAATGCGTTTGCACAAACCGATTTTAAAATGCCTGTTCAGGCTAAAATTGAATCAGGAATTATCGAAGGGGATTACAATACCCAGACAGGAATTCAGACTTATTTTGGCGTGCCTTTTGCTAAACCACCGGTAGGTGAGTTGCGTTGGAAGGCACCCGTTCCAGCTGAACCTTGGTCGGGAGTGAAGAAAACGAAAGCATTTGGACCACGTCCTATTCAGGCGATTGTTTTTGGTGATATGGGATCTCGATCGGCGGGTCTGAGCGAGGATTGTTTATATCTAAATGTGTGGTCTCCAGCCAAGCGTAATACAAAAAACTTACCGGTCTTAGTTTACTTCTACGGAGGCGGATTATTCGCGGGGGATGCATCTGAGCCCCGTTATGATGGAGAGGCAATGTCGAAGCAAGGAATTGTAGTCGTGACGGTTAACTACCGACTAGGCCTTTTCGGATTCTACTCGCATCCTGAATTATCGGCGGAGGCATCGTATAAGGCGTCTGGAAACTATGGTTATTTAGACCAAAATTTGGCCTTGAAATGGGTACAAAAGAACATCGCCGCTTTTGGAGGTGATCCATCTAAAGTGACGATTGCTGGAGAATCAGCAGGTTCTGCCTCTGTATCTGTTCAAATGGCTTCTCCGCTATCAAAGGGCCTAATCGCCGGCGCAATCGGAGAAAGTGGTGCGGGAATTAATCCGACCATGTCCCCTGTACCATTAGCGCAAGCAGAGAAAGCAGGGGTTGCTTTTGCCGAAAAAGCAGGAGCGAAGTCTTTGAAAGATTTACGTGCCATGTCATCTCGCGAATTGTTTGAGATTGCTCAAGAGACACGTACCATGAGTTTTTCTACGGTAGTGGACGGGTATTTTTTGCCAAAAACATTACCTGAATTATTCAATGCCAAGCAGCAATCGATGGTTCCGCTTCTTTTAGGTTGGAACTCTGCAGAAGTTTCAGGTGGCATGTTTATGCAAGGAAAGCCGTATACGCATGATAATTATGTTTCAAAAGTAAAAGAGGTGTATCCTACAGATCACGAAACTGCTTTGAAATTATATCCATCAGGAACAGAGGATGTGATCGAGCGTTCGGCTACTGCTTTATCTTCAGATCGTTTTATTGCTTACAGCACTTGGAAATGGTTTGATTTACATCGCAAGAACTCTTCGCAACCTGTCTATCGTTATTTATATGCTCGTCACCGGGCTCCTTTAGTAGACAAGAATGTCGCATCAGGTTTAGCTGGGGGAACTGTTAAGGCAGATCCTAATGCACCTAAGCCACGTCCAGCGGTAGGCGCACCTCACGCTTGTGAGATCGAGTATTGCATGGGTAATCTGCACTTGATTAAGGATTATGCGTTTACGGCGGATGATTATACGGTCTCTAAAACGATGTTCACTTATTTCGCGAACTTCATTAAGACGGGAAATCCGAATGGAGGGACTTTGGCAAACTGGCCAACAGCAGCTCCTTTAGATAAAGAACCTGGAGTGATGGTGATCGATGTAGAATCAAAGGCAGTTAAGGCAACAGATGAAGCACGCTATGAATTTTTAGATAAACAATACAAAAACTAATCAGGATGAAAAAATTGACCATAGCTTGTGCATTGATTTTAGCCTCGGTGGGCTTGAAAGCACAAATTACAACGGGTAAAGACGTAGCTATCGTGGCTACGGACGCAGGTAAAGTACGTGGCTACGTTCATAGTGGAATTTATACCTACAAGGGAATTCCCTATGCGGAAGCGGCTCGTTTTGAGGCTCCTCACAAACCTAAGCCTTGGGCAGGCGTTCGTTCCTCTATGTCTTATGGCCCTGTTTCGCCTTTAATTGATGAAACAACTCAGATTCAAGACGAATCAGAATTCGTATTCAACCACAACTGGGGTTTTACGAACGAGGATTGTATGCGCATTAATGTGTGGACGCCAGGTATCAATGATGGAAAGAAACGTCCGGTGATGTTCTGGATTCACGGTGGAGGCTTTACGGCTGGTTCAGCGATCGAATTGCCGTCGTATGATGGAGAGAATTTGGCCAAAAAAGGGGACGTCGTAGTCGTTTCCATTTCCCACCGTTTGAACATTACAGGATACTTAGACCTTTCAGCTTATGGCGAGAAGTATAAGTATTCAGCAAACAACAGTGTGTTAGATATGCGTGCGGCTTTGGAATGGGTGAAAGAAAATATCGGCTCTTTCGGGGGTGATGCGAAAAACGTAACCATCTTCGGGCAATCGGGTGGTGGTGCGAAAGTAAATACCTTGATGGCGATGCCTTCAGCGAAAGGTTTATTTAGCAAAGCGATCAACCAGAGTGGTTCTTTCCGCTCAAACATGTTAGACAAAGCAACGACTCAAAGCATCACAGCCGAAGTCTTGAAAGCTTTGAACATCCCAGCCTCGAAAGTAGATAGCTTACAAACAATCCCGTATCCTGTGTTAGCATCAGCTGGAAAGAAAGCCTTAGCAAACATAGCAGCCCAAATGAAAGCGGCAGGAAAACCAGTGGTTGGTTTTGGCCTAAGCTGGGGTCCGTCTGTAGATGGCGACTTATTGCCTTACCAATTGTTCTCTAAGGAGGCATTCGAATTATCGAAAGATATTCCTTTGCTAATCGGAACGGTAAAGAACGAATTCATGCCATCCATCATGACGGGAATGTCTGATGCAACAGTGGAACAAGTAGATGCTTACATAAAGAGAACGTATGGAGATAAAGCGGAGGCATTTAAAGCGGCCGTGAAGAAGGCCTATCCGAATGATACGAAACCATCTGATTTAATGGATGTGGACGTGATGTTCCGTCCGGGTGCAGTCGTTCAGGCGAAGGAGAAATCTGCCTTGAAAGCGGCTCCCGTTTACATGTACTTAATGACTTGGCAATCGCCTGTAATGGATGGCAAATACAAAGCTTTCCATTGCATGGAATTACCTTTCTGCTTTAATAACATCGCGCGTTGCGAGGAGATGACCGGAGGCGGGAAAGAAGCCTATGTATTAGCGGATCGGATGAGCTCGTCTTGGCTTAACTTTGCTAAAACTGGAAATCCAGGTCATAAAGGTCTTCCGGCTTGGCCTACCTTCGACGTGGCTGGAACTGCTACGATGCACTTTAATAATACCTGTGAAGTGAAGCCGCAGCAAGATGCGGAATTGTATAGTTTGATTGCGAGATAAAGCATAGTTTTAAATGTAAAGAGGCCCTTCGTTAGAAGGGCCTCTTTTATTTTAACTCATTTTGCCTATCGCACAACTGACATAGGATTTGGCTTGTTTGAATAACGTATTTTCACCTTTTTGCGGATAGCCCATGCTATTTAAAGAAGCAAGAACCTCGCTTAACTCATAGTTATGACCCATTAGGCGGATCTTTTCTGCTTCTTTATCAATTTCTACTTTTACAATACCCTTTATTTTTAAAAGTGCATGCTGGATGCTGGTCATACATCCTGCACATTTGATGTTTTCTACAAAAATCTCTTGCGTTTTCATGGTGTTGTTATTTGTTTAGTCAAATGTAGCCTATCTTTAAGCCACAAAAAGTGATTTAAGTCACTTCTACCATTATGAGCAAACATTTTTCACTTTCTGAACTCCAAACCTGGGATCGTTTCACTCGCGCTAATTTTATCAATTCGCTCAGTGGTTTTAAGAGTTTGTCTCTCATCGGAACAGTGAATGATAAAGGCGTTTCAAACCTCGCTGTATTTAGCAATATCGTTCATTTAGGGGCTGATCCTGCCTTAATCGGGTTTATTAACCGTCCTTTGTCTGCTGCACCACATACGATTCAAAATATCCAGGAAACGTGGATTTATACGGTCAATTTAGTGACCGAATCGATCTACCGGCAAGCGCATCAGACGAGCGCGAAATACCCAGATGGCGTTTCGGAGTTTGAAATGACGGGACTGACTGAGCAATTTCGTGAAGGATGTAATGCGCCATTTGTGGCGGAATCCCCGGTGCAGTATGTTTTGAAATTCGAACAAGTGATTCCTATTGAATTAAATGGCACCTTTCTCGTGATTGGATCTTTGCAAGAAGCCTATGTTTCAGCAGAAATTCAGGAGGAGGATGGCTTTTTAGATTTGGCCAAAGTAGGTATCTTAACCTCCCTCGGTACCTCAGGCTATTATAAAACCGAAAAAATTAATACCTTGCCGTATGCAAAAGTTACTTAATCTAGTAGACGAGTTAGCGTCCTATATTCCCCAGCTAGAGGCCAGAAATGAAACTGTCTCTTCTTCTACTGTTGGCTGGCAAATTGAGCACAGTTTATTAGTAATCTCATCTGTCATTGAAGGGGTGAAGAGATCAGATCCTTCGAAATATAAATGGAGTTTTCGCCCATTTAAGTACTTGATTTTTTGGCGTGGAAAAATTCCTAGAGGTAAATCGAGAGCGCCTAAATTTGTAGTACCAGATACATTTACTTCAGAATCACTTCTGAATCACATTGCTAGTTGTCGAGCTAAAATAACTGAATTTGAGTCAGTAGGAGCGGGTCATTATTTTTCCCATCCTTATTTTGGGGATACGAAAAAGAAAGATGTTATCCCATTTTTAGAGTTGCATACAGATCACCACCTGAAAATTATTAAGGATATTTTAAAGTAGTCCAGCGCTCTTCCCAGCAATAAACCCAGTCGTCCACGCGGATTGGAAATTAAATCCACCGGTGATACCATCGATGTCCATGACCTCGCCTGCGAAGAAAAGTCCTGGGCATTTTTTGCTCTCCATTGTTTGGACGCTAATGTCTTGTAAGTCTACTCCGCCAGCAGTTACAAACTCCTCTTTAAAAGTCGTTTTCCCCTGCACCACATAGCGGTCATTGATCAACGTGTTGATTAATTTGTTCAACGCCTTTCCTCCTAATTCATTCCAACGAAGGCTTGTCTTGATTTCGTTTTTCTCTAGCAGATAGACCCACAGACGATTTGGCATGGGGAATGGGTTCAAATTCGCCATCATTTTAGCACCGTGGTCTTTGATGACTTGTGCGATTTGCGTCCGTAAACCCTCTTCTTTTGTATCATCTAGCCAATTAACGAGAATCGCACATCGGTATTCTTTTTCAGCTAAAATCCGAGCTCCCCAGGCAGATAATTGCAAAATAGCTGGGCCGCTCATACCCCAATGGGTGACGAGGAGGGGACCTTGACTGATGAGTTTTTGGCCTTCTATTCTAACCCGTGCTTTTTCTACCACGATACCCATTAGGTCGCGAATAGGCTCAGCAGGCATATTAAAGGTGAATAAGGAGGGAACGGGAGGAATAATGGTATGTCCTACGTCTTCTAGCCACTGCAATCCGGACATTTTAGGTTGTCCACCAGTTGTCACAATCACACGATCTGCGTCGTATTCCGTATCCCGGCAATGGATGCGAAAACCTTTCGCTGTGGGCTTTATTTCGTCTACTGATTGGCTGCCATGCAGATTGATGTGCAAACGCCGAGCTTCGGACATAAAGCAGTCGATGATGGTTTGGGAATCATTCGAAAGCGGGAATATGCAATTATCGGGATAGGTTTTCAAGGCAACACCTCTAGTCTCGAGCCATTCAACCATAGAGGAGGCATTAAAGACCTCGAAGGCCTTCCGAAGAAACTTCTCCCCACGGGGATAGTTTTCGGACAACACACGGGAATTAAAGGTGGCATTGGTGACATTGCAACGGCCACCACCCGAGATTTTCACCTTACCTAAAAACTTGGATGTTTTTTCTAGGATGGTTACCTCGGCATCTGAATTGTGTTCTTTGGCAGAAATAGCAGCAAAAAATCCAGCGGCTCCACCACCTATGACGATTATTTTCATTGGATAAAATCTGCGCGCATGGGATTGAACGAGTCAACTAAAACGCCTTCCTCAAGCGCCACAACACCGTGGTCAATCGATGGAGGAATAAAGAAAACATCC
The DNA here is from genome assembly GCF_044239315.1 of Aquirufa sp. Classification (GTDB taxonomy): domain Bacteria; phylum Bacteroidota; class Bacteroidia; order Cytophagales; family Spirosomataceae; genus Aquirufa. The sequence goes on from NZ_JBIIBQ010000027.1 coordinate 23,650, forward strand.
CCTTGTTTCAGGATCTTTTTTTCATTTCCGATGATTACTTCGAAAACCCCACTTTCTACATAGGAACCTTGGGTATGAATGTGTTGGTGAATGGCTCCAATACCTCCTTTTTTAAAGTGCACTTTCACAATCATCAAGCCTTCATTAAAGGCCATGATTTTGCGTTTGCAATTCTCGTCAAGGATTTCCCATTCGATGTCAGCGTCTTTGATCCAGTGCGTACTACTCATGCACAAAAATAAGACAATTTGCTGAATGCATAATTTTTTCTATTATTGTCAGAATATAAACCTTCTAACTATGAAAAATCAATTAATTAAAGCCTTCATTTACAGCTTTTTATGCATCGCATTTTTTCAAGTTTCCGCACAAGGCCCTAAGGTATTAGTCGTGACCGCTCACCCGGATGACGAAACGGGTTTCTCTGTCACCGTATTTAAAATCACCCATGAGTTAAAAGGGACCGTGGATATGGCGGTGATGACAGATGGAGGTGGCGGATTTGCTGATTCTCAATTGGGTGCGATGTATTATGGTTTAAATCTGACCGATTCGGTCACAGCTCGAAATCATTTACCCTTGATTCGTAAACAAGAGATTCTGGATGCCGCCAAGATCATGGGGATGCGGAATATCTATTTCATGGAACAGCCAGATGACTGGTATACGACGGACCCAACCCCTTATATTTCGGGCAAAAACTGGAATATACCGCATGTGGAAAGCCGAATGGATAATTTGTTAAAAGACCAAAACTATGATTTTGTGATCACCATGTTGCCTCATGCGGGTCAACACGGCCATCATAAAACAGCGGTATTAATGGGTCTAAGAGCGGTGCAGCGTTTCAAAGGGGCAAAGAAACCCATTATCATCGCCGGAAGCCCCCTTAGCTTGAATTCAAAACCGCTTGACTTTACCGAATTAGCGGGCTTCCCAGAAACTAAAATCAAACCTGGAGCACCTTCATTTACCTTGAACCGCGCCTTTCGATTTAAAGAAAACGATAAGTTGAGTTATAAAATTGTAGCAGATTGGGTTATCTCAGTATATAAATCCCAAGGGGCCATTCAAGAGAATGCCATCCATAAAACGGATTTGGAACATTACCGTTATTTCGACATAAATGATGCCTCGGGTGTAAATAAGGTCGAAAAACTGTTTAAAGATTTAGCCAAATCAGGTTTTCCAGCTCCGTAATAAAAAGTAATACAAAAAGCCGGATCACTTAGACCCGGATTTTTGCATTAATCTGCCAATGTCTGGTAGACCATTTGGCGTAAACTGTTATGGTATTCCCAGGTGAAATTGCTTTCCTGAGTCATAAATAACGCAATCAATTTCTCCTGAGGGTCGATAAAGAAGTGAGTATTATTCGCTCCTCCCCAATAAAACAAGCCTTTAGAAGCAGGAGTTTTGGTCGCAGGACCATCTGTTACCACCGCGAATCCAAGTCCCCATTGTGTTCCTTGTGTTTTGAATAAATCTCCGGTATGATTTGAGGTCATTAATTCCACTGTCTTGCGGCTTAAGTATTGCTTGCCTTTGTAGGTTCCGCCGGCTAGCATCATTTGGCAAAAAGTCGCATAATCCGCAGCCGTAGAGAATAGACCATTTACCCCACTCCATACCGTCACATTCTCAAATGGCGGCTGATTCGCAGCCACTGAAATGGTGCCATTCTTGCCTCTCGTATGCAATGCCACGATCTTAGATTGCTCTTCTTTAGGTACATTATAACCCGTATGTTTCATCTCTAAAGGCTCGAATAATCTGGACTTTAAAAATTCATTCACACTCATTCCTGAGAATTTTTCGATCAAAACACATAACACATCTGGACCCGCACTGTAATTCCATTCCGTACCTGGTTGTGCTAAAAGAGGGAATTTAGTCATATTAGCGACACGCTCTTGAATCGTTTTAATGCCGGGTTTAAAATAACCATTTCGGAACCTGATTTGGACAGGATTTTGTTCTAAACCATGCATTAATCCTCCACTGTGACTTAGTAATTGGGTCATGGTGATTTGTGATTTTAACGTATCAGTAGGAGCATCTGGACCATCAGTTACGCTTCTAACTACGCGTAAATTTTTGAATTCAGGTAAGTATTTTGAAACCGGATCACTTAACTTGAAATACCCTTCTTCATACAACATCATGAAGGCCGTTGATATAATGGGCTTCGTCATAGACTGGATATAGAATAGATCATCCGTCGTCATGGGTGTTTTTGTGGCTACGTTTTTGTAGCCCAAAGCCCCTTGATGTACCACCTGCCCATTGTGAATAATCATCGTCACAGCACCTGGAATGTTTCCTTTGTCCATTTCGCTTTGAACGAATTTTTCTAATCGTTTAACGCGATCGACATTGATGCCCGCAACTATTTTGGGCGCTTGTGCACTGATTTCAGCTATGAATAAAAGGCTGAAGAGTAGAAGAAGATGTTTTGTGAATTTCATAACTTAACTTTTATTTTCCTTTTTTCTGCGCTGCTAACCATTCCATAATGGTAACCGGCTTGCCATTAACACGTACGGCTGATCCATCTAAGTCAGTTCTAGGTAGGTTTTCATGTAAGTAAACCCAAGACCAGTGGCCATTGTATTCGAATCCTTTACCTCCGTATAAATTCGTGATATCGTTCACTCGATCGTAATAGGTAAAATGTACATTTTTTGCACCAGCTTTACGAAGACGGTCAAATACAGGTACAACCGTAAGGTCAGGGATGGTTGTTCTGTCATCTTTAGAGTGAACAAACCAAATAGGCACATTTTTAATCCTTTGAATATCGCTTTCTGGAATGTATTCTGATTTATAGGCCAAAGCACTGATGTAACCTGCCGCGAAATAATCTGGATATAAAAAGATCAATTTCAAGGCCATATAGCCACCATTCGAGCAGCCTCCCACATAAATGCGGCTAGGGTCGATGCCTGGATTTGCTTTGATATAGTCCTTAATTAAGGCCATCAAACCTTCGTTATAGATGTCATTGTCTTTCCCTTGCGTTCCTACCCCCTGTGTATTGTGCATCCAAGCACCTGGGCATTGCGGAGATAGGACATAAACGCCTTCGAAAATAGATTGGATACTTTCGCCCGCATAGTTCGCTGCTTTGTTTCCCAAAAGAGGAACTGTAGGATCCGTTCCTCCTTCGCCACCGCCATGTAACCAGATAAGTAAAGGAGCTTTATCTTTCTTTACTTTGGGAGTAAAGGTCGCGTATGACATCGTTAATTTTTCATTGTAGGTATATTTACCACTTAAGTCAAATTGATCAATCAAGGGCATAATTTTGCCCGTAGACGTATCCCAAACATATCCCGTTTTAGGATGTACGATAGTTAAGGAATAATCTACCCAAACATTCCCTTTACTTCTTTGGTATTGAAAAGGGGAGCTGATAGGCAATTGAGGTCCTACCGATAAAACGAGAGTAACGTTTTTGCCAGTTTTCACACGTGCACCGCTTTCATCCGAAACATAGGCTGTAACGATTTCACGTTTATTATCTTGATCTGCAATGAGTCCAGTGCTTGATTTTCGGCTAGCGAATACGGTGTAATCAGCGGCATTTACTTTAGAAGTAGTGTCATTCAAGGCTAATATAACTTTGTTTACACCTGCACCCCAGTCGAAGCCTTCTACAACAATTTTATAGGTGCCCGTGGGTTTTGCTACTGCACTAAAAGCAAGCAGCGAGAGAAAGAAGAGTATTTTTTTCATGGATGATAGGTTTAATTAATTAATTATCAACAAATAAACGTAAAAAATCCTAAAATACTATCCCGTATTTTGAATCAAAGACACTAGTCATTATTAAAGATTCAGGAACTTGGATGCGTTCATTTCGAAAGGATTGGTAACTTATATTTTGGCCATAAAAAAAGGGGATGATCGATGACCATCCCCTTCCTTTTGAGAAATAAATATTATTTCGCTTCTGCAGCCGTAGCTCCTTTTGCGATAGAGTAAACTACTAAACCGAAACCGATTTTGTTTACTGCATCAGCAATGTTGTAAGCTAAGTCAATGTTTCCAGCGAAACCTGATAACAAGTTACCTGGTAACATCATGTAGCCGATTGGATAGATTGCCCAACCTACTAATGTGAACCAACGCATAACTTTGAAACCTGATTGAACCTCAGCATTAGTAGAAGCAGCAGCTAACTTAGAAGCCTCACCCATGTAGATTTCATAGATGATAAGCGCCCATCCTAATGTAGAAATGATTCCCCACATTACGTTTTGCTCTGGTACTACTGCCTCTCCGATATATCCTGCTACTAACATAACAACAGAACCGAAGATTAAACGAGATAACATTCCTGTCTTAGCGCCAGCTGGCTTCAAGATCAAGAAGTACTCGATACACATCAAAGGAACAGTTAATGTCCAGTCAATGTAACGGAATTGAGTTGGAGACTCATGTGTCTCTAACCATACACCGCGCATGTAGAAATAATGCACAGCCGCAATAAATGTAATTAAAGCAGAAATCAATAAAGATGTTTTCCACTTGTCGTTTACTGTCCCTCTTTCTACGATGAAAAAGATTGAAGCAGCAAGCATTGACATGTACCCTGTAAAGAAGGTAAAGCCGATGTAATCTCCAGCAGCTAGGCTACCGTCCAATAGAATGTTTAATGTTTCCATAAATGTTAAAGGTTAATGTTTTAAAATAAATGATACTGTTTAAACTGATGATGTCGGCAATTGTTTCAAAGATTGTAAAAAAAATTTAAAAAAAAATAAAAAATGTACAAAATGTTCAATTGGGGCGTTTTATTAATTTATGCATAAGTAAAAAATGTGGCAGCGTTAGTAGGGAAAGAAAAATAAAAACGGGATAGATTTCTAAGTGTTTGGAAATCAAATTTATATAAATAATTCCCAGCAAAAGTGCTCCTAATGAAAACGGAATAAGTTTTTTATATAATTCTAAGGTTTTCATTTCTAAGTGACTTCTCATGCCTTCGAAACTAGTGATGGCATGGCAGCAAGAAAAATAGCAAATAAATGCCGGAATAAGCGGCAGAAAAAACCCTATTACTAAAGCAAAAAAAGTATTCAAAAAGGGATGAAAATTTTTCTTTTGGAACCCAAAACTCAATAACAATAGACTAAAAAGAAGCGAAAATGGCGGTATATTCTTGGGTAAATTTACCTGCATCGCGGTTGTAATTTTTGAAACTTCCGACCAATGACTAAAGAGAATTAAGGATAAAATTCCAGAGCCTAAGCAAATCGTTTTGACTACATTTATCCAGGTATTTGTAGAATCGACCGGTTGAATATCCTCCATATCTCCGAAATGAAATACACTTATAGCAATGAAAATTATGAATCCCACCATCGGTGTAATGAACCAAAGGGCTGCATAGGCCACCATGATTCCCAAATAGTAAACGATAAAAGGCTTTAAATGAAAGGTGAGATTTTCTCTTTTAGCGATTTTTTGGGCAATTAAGTGATCGCCTGCTCCATGAGGAATGCCAATGATTAGTAATAAAAAACCACATATATAGAGGTCAATCTCGTTAGACCAAGGTCCAATCAGCTTGTAGGAAAGAACATAAAGTAGGGTAAAGATGGCTCCAAAGTAGTTTTTCATTTCAATAAATGAGTAATGAAAAGTGGAACATCTAGTTTTGAAAGCAAGAGTATATCTTCTCTCAAGGAGCTTTTGTCATCTAAAAAACGAAGAATACGGTGGGTAGGAACTCGGCTAAATAATCGATCCATGACCTGTGGAATCTTAGCCATGTCATTGTTCATAATTTTCAATAGCATCTTATCATAAAAACGAAATCTGCTAGGTGTTACTTTTAAGCGGTTTTGTGCTCTTAATTTTGCATCCTCTTGCATCCGAGTGAAGGCATAGCCTGTAGATGCCTTCATGTTACCGCCAGCGGCACCGATAGTAAAAATAGACCCTTCTTTCTTCTGAGCATGAACTCCCATGGGTATAGTGCCCATTTCATCCGATATAATTTTAAATTTTTTACTCCTAAAGTGTTTATCAACGTATTGCTTCCAAATACGCTCATAGGCTTGTTTATCGTAATCTAGTTTTGTAAAAACAGTGGTTTCAATTAAAGCCTTGGTTCTGCTAAAAGGTAAAATGTAGTGGAAAACCGACATTTCTTCAGTTGAAACAGGCAAACTAAAATCCATCAAAGTCATAGCCGAGTCATCTAAAATAGGTTCATCGAACTCTATGAATTTACCACTAAAATGCTGGTAGATGAGCGCCGGATCCTCGGATTTTATGGGTCTAGAATCGGCGACACGTTTTGAGAAAAAAGTAGAGCCATCGCGGCAAGAGATGGTTTGCACTTCGGCACCTTCTTTAATCTCCTGTGCCCAATTTGTAACTAAAGTAATATTCGGATTAGCTGGAATGAATTCCTCGAAAAAGTAGGTGAAAAATCGATCGGAAGAAATATAATTGTATTCTAGTGGATGGATGGTTGTATGTAATGTCTCCCCGTGGCTAGTTCGGTAGGTCATCGTTTTCCACGACTTTTCGACTAGAAATGGAAAGCATGCTCTTTTTTCATCTTCCCAAAAACACCAACTTTTTTGTGAACGATCTCCCGAATCTAGGAGTAAAATTTTCTTTTCTCTAGAGGAATCAGCTTGTATCATTTCATACAAAAGCTGCAATCCGGACGCGCCTGCACCTATAATCGCTAAATCAAAAACCACTGCAGACATTAAATATAATTTTTAAAATAAAAAATTGTACTAGGTAAACCACAATCTAGTTATTTTGTTTGACTTATTTAAATCGTGCGGCATCGATCACCAGACAAAGCCCCGCATTGAAAACAACGAGAGCTCCAGTTCCATAAAAGAACCAGTCTCCACCTTGCATTTTTGTGACGCCAGCGTCGATAGCTAGCGAAAGTCCACTTCCAGTAAGTATAAGTCCTGAGGTGGCTTGAAGGATCCAGCGAGTTTTATTTTTCATTACGTCTTTTTTTTGTTCAAATTAGGTAAATTGTCTCTTAAATTCTAAACCATTGAATATGAAAAAGTTATTGCTATTCGCGTTTGTACTACTATCGAATGTAATTATTGCCCAAAAACCCTTCAGCAAAGTCTTAAAAGATACACCAGGGGTGGTTTCGTTTACTTTTCGCAATGACTTTAGCAAAGATGTGGCGGGGACCTTAGATTATATTAAGGAGATGGGTATTCGGAATATCGAGTTTTCTAATCTTTTCGGGAAAACGGCGGTGGAGATGCGGGCTTTATTAGATGCGAGAGGGATGGTCTGCACCAGTTATGGCGTTTATTATGATGCTTTGACGAATAAAACGGATAAGGTGATTGAAGAAGCGAAGACGCTCGGTGCAGAGTTTGTACGGGTGGGAATGATTCCACATAAGGGAGAATTTACTGTTCAGCAAGCAGAGGCAGCCGTGAAAGATTTTAATCGAGTGGGTAAATTGTTGAAAGAAAATGGTCTCGAATTTTGTTACCACAACCACGGATATGATTTTACGCCCTACGAGAAGTCCACTTTATATGATTATTTAATCCAAAATACGAATCCAGACTATGTTTCCTTTGAATTAGATATTCTGTGGGTGCATCAATTTGGGCAGGATCCGCTGGCCTACTTAAAGAAATACCCTTCCCGATTCAAGCTCATGCACGTTAAAGACTTAAAAAGGGGTGTTCCCGTTGGGCTGGATGTGAAGACCTCTTCTGAAAACGATGTGCCGCTAGGTTCAGGCCAAATAAACGTTCAAGCCATCTTAAAACAAGCGCGAAAATCTCCCATCAAGTACTATTATTTAGAAGACGAAAATTCGAATTCAAGAGCACAAGTCCCGCTTAGTTTAGCGTATGTAAAGAGTTTATAAGAGTTGTGTAAGCTGGTTTTTTAGCATACTTATCATCGAATAAAAGCGGATATTCCTTCGGCCGTTTGAAATAACCGCGTAACCAGGAATCTTTATCCGAAATATTCCAAAAAGTAATGCCATATTGCTGTGCAGCAGGAATCTTCATATAGGACTTGAAGACGAAGTTAAATTGTTCTGCTTGCGCTGAGGCCACTTTTTCCTCATAGATAAAGTCCGGATTGTTCTTCGGATTTACCGCAATATCGAGTTCAGAAAGGTGGATTTTCAAGCCCGTTTTGATGGATTTATCTAGCACCTCTTGCAGTTCATTTCGCTTGGAATCTACATTGATGTGCATTTGTAATCCTAAACCATGGATAGGAATTCCACGACGCTTTAAATCCGCGACTAGGTCGAGGATGGCCTGCATCTTCTTTGGTTTACCATCTTGACCATAATCATTGTAAAAGAGGATGGCGCCAGGATCTGACTCGTGGGCCCATTGGAAACTTTTGGCGATATAATCTGGAATATGATCTGCCCATAAAGAGGGACGAAGACTACCGTCATCCAAGAATGACTCATTCACCACATCCCATCCTGCGATTTTGCCCTTATAATGACTCACTACCGTTTGAATATGCGATTTAAGTAACGACTCCCAGGCTTTTTGATCCCCTTGAAAGTCCTTCATCCATTGCGGTACTTGATTATGCCAAACCAGGGTATGCCCATGCATTCTTTTGCCTGAAGCTGTGGCGAAATTCACAATCTCATCACCTTTAGAGAAATCAAAACGGTCTGCTGCCGGATGAATTAGCATCATTTTCATGTGATTTTCTGCTGTTAGGCTCGTCCATTCGGTTGTAGCTATGTTTCGGTAGGCTTCATTCTCGTTCAGTAAACGAGGATTGACGGAAGAACCCAAGGGGAATTTTACGGCCTCTTTTAGATGGGGCTTTTGTGCTGATAAGCAATAGGAAAGACCTAGTAATATGGTAATTAGTTTCATAGATATAGTTTTGTTTTATTCTCCATTTACCTTCTTAATGAACGAAATAACCCCATTCATGTAGGTTTTTTGATCATCCCACATCGCCAGGTGGCTGCCGTTAGGGCAATAGAGATAGGATCCGTTTTGAACCATTTTACTTTGTTCTTCCATCGCCTTTGGATCCATCGTGTCATATTTCGCACCGACCATTAGCGTAGGAACATAGATTTCTTTTAGGCGATTTTTGATATCCCATTTTTCTAAAAGTCCGCTAATCCCAAATTCACTTGGTCCTTGCATTCGAACATAAACTGCACTATTCCCGTGCTTAAAGGTGCGATTCAATGCATCTGGCCACTCTTTTAAACGGCAAATATGTTTTTGGTAGAAATTAGGGATTAATAGTTCCATGTAGCGCGGATTATTGAAATCCTTTTTTGCCTCGATGGCTCTTACTTCCGCTAATACCTTAGGATCCATTTGTTTCGCTAATACCTCCTCCGCATATTTACCATAATCTGGAGCACTCGCCACCATATTAGAGACCACTAATCCTTTGATATTCTTTTGGTATTTCAGTGCATATTCCATTCCTAAAATACCTCCCCATGAATTTCCGACAACGTAAAAATTAGTTGAATCTGCACCTATCGCCTTGCGAACTTGCTCCACCTCTTCCACAAATCGTTCTGTTTTCCATAAGGTAGAATCCGTCGGTTGATCACTGTAATAGGAGCCTAGCTGATCGTATTCGTAGAATTCGAAGCCCTCTCTTTGGAAGTAAGTCTCAAAACATTCCATGTACTCGTGTGTCATCGCAGGACCGCCATGCAATAAAAGAATTTTGATTTTAGGATTAGTCCCAAAGCGCTTCGTCCACACCTTAAACGTTCCTGCAGGCGTCTGAATGGGAATCATTTTTACACCGCCAGCTTCAATACTGTCAGTAGAGGAGAAGTAGTTAGACACAGTATCTGTGTTTTTCGTGCAGGAGGACAGAGTGAAAATGGATAGGGCAATGAGTAGGAGTTTGTTCATCGTTTTTTTATTTAAACATACGATTAATATGAGAAAATTGAACAGCATATTTGTTCCTAAAACGCAAAAGGGAACAAAATGAATCATTCCGTTAAATAAATAGTACAATTTTATGATGAAATATTATAATAAATTTCAATAAATTGTACGAAATATATTCATTTAGGGGCCGGTCACTTTCTATAAAGCGGGGCTTATTCTGAAAAGTAACAGAGAAAAAATATCTAAATCTATTAATTATGGACTATTATTTAGTGGCATTTAAGAAATATGCCACATTCCAAGGTAGAGCAAGAAGGAAAGAGTATTGGATGTTCTTTTTGTTTAATTGCTTGATTTATTTTGTCATTGGCTTTGTAGGTTCGTCAGAATTATCTCTTCTGTATTATTTAGTGGTATTGATTCCTAGTATAGCCGTGGCTGTCAGGCGCATGCACGATGTGGGAAAAAGTGGTTGGTTTGTTCTTATCCCTATATATAATTTTATTCTTGCCATTACAGAAGGAAACAAGGGTGAAAATGAATTTGGTCCAGATCCTAAAACTGTTGAAAATTTAATTTAACCATTTATTTATTTTACTATGAAAAAGATTATCTATTACGCAATTCTAGCCATCAATTTTCTATTAATTTGGTTCATCGTGGATATCCTTGGTTTTTGGCCAATGATTAGTATTTTCCTAATTACCACTATTTCCTCTTTTGTATTAAACAGTGTAGGCTCTAGATCTGAATCAGATGGGGTTATTACTTATAATCCAAAGGAATGGCCTAAGTTAATAAGTATACTTATTGGTGCTGCCATTGGTTATTACTTATATAATTTGATGGGGGAATTAAAAGTTGCAGAAGATCAAACAAGTATCGTTTGGGCTTATATCATTTTAAATTCAATCCTTCCTGTTCTTATTGCAACCTATACTTTGATCAGAGATCGGAATGATTCTATTTCTATTAGTAGTTCACACATTTCCTTTAAGGATAATGATAACGTAGGTGAGATTAAAGTCGAAGATATTGCGAGTGTATCAATTGAAGCTGGCATTAAATTAAACTTGACAAATAATACTTTTATCTTAATTGAGACTGCTAAAATGAATTTTACAACTAAAGATGTGTTGGGAGCCGTTGCTGATATTAATTCAAAGATGGCTAAATAATTTATTTTTTTTCATAAAAAAGGCGCCTAGTGTTAACTGAGCGCCTTTTTTATAGAAAGAATTTATTTTACTTCTAATTGGGTATATTTTCCTGCAATTTGGAGTCTTGTGAATACCGCATTATCACTGCATTTGCCAGTTTTTTTCTTCTTTATATCAAAGGCATTTTGTCCATCAATACAGAATTTTTTATCTGTCCCTATCCATTTTACCCCTTTCTCCGATTCAGCATACCAGTAGAATGAGTCATTGATCATATCACTAGGTATTTCAATTTGAAAGGTACTGTCGGATTTTACAGGAAACCATCCAATGGATCTCCATCCTTTCTTGTATTTGTATCCATAAGCTATAGAGATAGCCTCCTTTGATTTATTGGTTATAAATACACTAGGAGCCATTGTAGTAGAATCAATGGTGAATGCAGCTTTAGATTCAACAGAAGAATTAAGGGCATTAGATTCATTTCCTTTATAAGCTGCATATAGCAAAAATCCGAAAATGCCGAATATGATTAGTTTAGTAAAGATGGACATAGATTTGTTTTTTGCTACCCCTATAAGTCCTACTGGGAAAAACAAAACAAGTAATAGGTAAACTAACCATTTCTTATCATACCAAGAGCTTCCGCTAGTCGCATTCGTTTGATACGAATAGGTTGTGTTAGTGGAAGCACCTAGTTCAAGCGCCCTTGATTCATTTAAACTTTTTAGTTCTTCAATTTTAGTCGAAATACGCGTTTGCTCATTTAAATAGTTTGAAATTTCTTCCGTACTAACTTTAAATCCAGCTAAATCCTGTTGAGTGAATTTTGTACCATCATAATATCTTTCAAATGCGCCTAAATATTCATCAATGGCATAGAATTTTGTAACATATTCACCTGGTACGGAGAATGTAGTCATATTTACCTTAGAAACGTCTTTAGTAAAATCTAATTGATTCTCTTTAAAAAGTAAGGTAGCCCGATCAGTTGCATGATATTTAGTGCTTTGAATGACCTTTTCTACAGTTGTAAGGACTCCGTTTATTTCAGTATGAAACTCTTCTATAGCTAATTTGTAAATAGAAGCAGGGCACGTATCGCTATATTGGTTATCGTTAACGAATTTGATGAAACTTTTGCCTCTTTTATCTTTTCTTACCGTATGAAATAATTCATCCCCAGGCACTAAATAGAGTAAGTCATTCTGCTTTAAATGAGTAATTAAACTAGAACCTGAATACGATTTTTTTAATTCTTTTAATAGTCGAGCATCGCTCAATAATTGAATTAGTT
>NZ_JBIIBQ010000014.1:0-70572 GCF_044239315.1 Aquirufa sp.
AGAATTTAAGTATTCAAAAAGTTCTTTTCCCTCAAGAGTAAGTTGTACTGGATTATCTTTACTTTTAAAATAGTTTTCCGCCTTATCTGTATTATCATCATATGAGGTAAGCAGATTGTCCGTGAATTTAAAGGTAAAAGCAACTACTTCTCTATTTTGTAATTTACTATCTCCATAGGCGGTAAGTTCAATTCTTTCACCTGATTTTAAAACAGATTTAGTTTCTTTCGTATTGAGAAGTACCGCCTTTATAAAGTCAATTTCTTGTCCTAACTCAAACCTCCTATTTAAAACCTTTAGGTTTAAATCGTCGATCTCACCTTTTAGCCAACTATTGAAAAAGGCGCGGTAATTTGTGATTTTAGGGGTAGTATTGACTAGTTTTTCAAAATCATTTATCGTCTTGCCATTTTTCACTAGGGCTTCCACCACCTCCGGATGATAAAAGGTATTATTGTCATTTTCTTTCAGCCAACTTTGGTAGGCTTTAATGATTTTAGGTAGGGATGTGTTTGTGATCATACTTATGTTAATTAAGGATTAGACAAGCTTTTCTTTAAAATAGAATTTAGTCCAATCATACGTTGGGATTTTGATGTATTTGTCTCCTAGGCATTTTTTCGTTAATTCTGCTGAGAAGGTTTTTGAAACGGTTGTACGTATGATGTATTTAAAATCTTTGTCTTTTTTGTGCATTTTGTGAAAACTAGTCGCAGCTTTCAAATTTAATGTTTCATCATTAGAGCAAAATATGGCACATGCGTTGTGTGGGTTTGCTTCATTGAAAATGTGGTCATAATTAGCCGCATTGCTGAGGTTTGAATTACAACAAATGATTTGTGTATTTGTTTGAAAACCATAATCATGTAAGTAACCTTGCCAAAGGTTTTCGGCATTATTATCCACAATAATTAACGTTTTGCAGAATTGGAATTCTAGGCACTCAGTTAATTGGTGCAAGAAGGCTTTCCCAAAATTTCCAAAGCCTAAAATGACAAAAGTATCAATTTTTTCTTTTAACCAATCTTCAAATAAATGATGCTCTGATGAAATGGCCTTGTCAATTTCCTTCTTTTCAAAAAAGAGCTGAGCAGCTGCACTGTGGATATTGAAAAAATGGTGATTTACTACTGAAATTTCAGAATTGTCAGACTCTAAAAATTCAATTATATCTAAATTATTAATACGTGTATACACTTTCGTTTCATTTTGAAAATGCACATCATTTTTTATTAACTGATACAGTTTTAGGTTTAGCCATTCGTTGTCTGTGATAATAAAAATACTTTTACATTTTGTTAGATTGATGAAATCTAACTCAAAATGCTCAGCTAAATCTGCCTGCATAAAGATCTTTTTCCATCCCAATAAAAGTCTAATTCCTAAGGAGGAACTCTTCAAGTTATGGTCAATAATAAGAATTTTTGCATCTGAACCCAAGCTTTCCTTAATGGCATTTTCAGCTGACTTCCCAGTTCTACCATATCCTAAAATAATATGGTAGTCCTTATTGAAAATGTAGGTAGGGATAATTGGCTTAGAGATTAAATAAACAATTTCTGTCAGTGCCGAGATAGAGATTAATGGTGCTGCAAAATAAATTATATATAGAATTATCTGATAAAAAATGGGGCCTGAAATCGGGGCCCCATAATCTTTTGCACCAAACGAAAACAAAGAGATTATATGGAAAAAAAGAATTCCAACTGACTCATGTGTTAATTCAGGTTTATCAGATACAACCACCCCATTCTTAAAACATAGAATGCCTAAGATTACGATGATGACAGGCAAGAAAATTTTTATTTGTGTATTTTTCAATTTTTACCTTCCTCCTAAATAAGAACAGTCTGCTAATTCTTGCATTGAACCAAACTGAACTTCATTTTTTTCATATTTAAAAGCTTGCTCAAGTGTGATTGTGCGATTGTTATCCCCACAACTGATATCAATGTCTTTCATTTTAATTTGACAAGGATGTTCGTAGCCACATGCGTGAGCCATTTCTAACGTTTCTTTTCTAAGAGTTTTAATGTACTTAGAGAATCGAACCGATTTTAAGGTAGGGTCTATACCGCCGCTTAGCCACTTGTTTTGTGTGGCTATTCCAGTAGGGCATTTATCCGTATGGCATTCTTGCGCTTGTATACACCCTATAGAAATCATCGCCTCCCTCGCCACATTAATTAAATCAGCACCTAGCGCCATTGCCTTCATGATTTCACTAGGGAATCCCAATTTACCAGAACCTATAAATACGATGTCATTTGTGATGCCTTTCTCTTTGAATACTTGGTAAACTTCACTGAATCCATAGATCCAAGGAAGAGCAACGTGGTCTGCAAAAGATGGAGGTGCCGCCCCTGTACCACCTTCTCCTCCATCAATGGTAATAAAATCAGGACCTTTATTTTCTTTTTTCATAATCTCAGCAAGTTCTTTCCATTGCTCTAGATCACCTACAGCAGATTTTATCCCTACCGGCAATCCCGTTCTAGCGGCAATTTCTTCTATGAAATCAACGAGCTCTCTGACATTACTAAATGCGGTGTGATAAGATGGTGAAAGTACATCTGTGTACGGCTCTACACCTCGAATGGCAGCAATCTCTGGGGTATTCTTTTTAGCTGGAAGAACACCACCTTTTCCTGGTTTTGCACCTTGAGATAGTTTAACCTCAATCGCCTTTACTTTAGCATATTTGTTTAAAACTAATTCTTCTAATTTCTCAAAACTAAAGTATCTCAAACCATCTTCTCCTGTAATACCACATCCAAAATATCCCGTTCCTATATGGAAAATAACATCGGCACCTTGTTGGTGGTAAGGAGAAAGTCCACCCTCACCTGTGTTGTGATAAGCTCCTACCATAGCG
Source organism: Aquirufa sp. (assembly GCF_044239315.1). Lineage (GTDB taxonomy): Bacteria > Bacteroidota > Bacteroidia > Cytophagales > Spirosomataceae > Aquirufa. The sequence goes on from NZ_JBIIBQ010000014.1 coordinate 2,876, forward strand.
GCCCCTTGGTTTAGGGAAGATTGCGCTTGTGCAGATAAGGAACCGTAACTCATCGCCGAAATATTGACGATAGATGCTGGTCTAAATGGTTTTGCTCTTTTGTGAGAAATCCCCATCACTTTAGCACAAGGGATAAAATAAGGGTCCTTAGAACTATGATTAATGTGTTCTTTGTCCACCTTATAGGGAAACATTTTAGGATTTATGAAAATATAATTTGCGGCATAAATATCTTTATCTGTACCAAATCCTTCGTAATTATTCTCTCCTTTAGAAGAAGCATAAATCCAGGAACGTTGAGATCTATTAAAAGGTAACTCCTCTCTATTATTTGAAATAAAATATTGTCTGATTGGAGGACCTAATGTTTCAGCAAAGTACCGTAATCTACCTAAAACAGGGAAATTTCTTTTTAAGGTGTGTTTTTTTTGTGAAAGGTCCATTATGGCGATTATCAAAATGATAAAAGCAATAATCGCTAGAACAATGTAAATCATAGATAATAAAATTTAGGAGGTTATAGTTCTAAAGTTAGTTTTTGTCAGAATTAAACGCGATTAATTAATCAAGTATTTATTTAATGGTATAATTCGCATTTTTCGCCTTCGCAAAGTTGTCTCACTTCTGCTTGGCTCAAGTTGTTTAAATCAGACTTAAGCATATTTCTCTTTTCAGAAGAAAAGCGTCTTAATAGTTTTCCTTCGCAAAATCGACGCATTTGGGTTTCATCTTCGATGATTAGGCCAGGAACCTGGGTGAGTTCTCCCTTCTCATTTTTTGCGGCCATAGTGAAATAGCAAGAATTGGTATGGGTAATGATTCCAGATTTTGGCTTGAGCGTCTCCACCCGCATCCCAATAATCATTGTTGTATTCCCTACATAATTGACGGATGATTTGATGGAAACGAGATCTCCTACCTCGACTGGATTGTGAAACTCAACTCCTTCTACGGCCACTGTTACGCAATATTCTCCACTGTGTTTAGCTGCACACACATAAGCGACTTTATCCATCAATGAGAGTAGTATTCCTCCATGAATTTTACCGCTAAAGTTTGAATAGGAGGGTATCATTAACTCCGTAATTGTCGTTTCGGAATCACTTATTTTTTTGAAAGTAGTCATATGTAAGATGGTAGATTTTTTTCGAAAATAGTAAATCCAGAAAAATTTATCCCTAAAAAATAATAATTTACCAATATATTATTGTCTTTTTACCGTTAAATAAGTTTTTTATTCTCGATTATGAAGAATAAAAATATTGTCGCTATTTTTAGCAAATACCTTTTATATGATGAAAGTAGTTTTTGTTTCAAACAAGTATAAATTTCTCCTTTTTGCTTTCCCATTTATATCCGTTCGATTCTCGGTATTTAATGAACAATCATCTCATTATGAGCTACTTGTTCCGCAGGAGAAGTTAATGGAAAATTGGGTTTGGAACATTCAATTTTCTCCGTTTCGCATAAAACAGGTAAGACTTTTAGAAAATGAAATTCCTAGGCCTGAATTTGCTATTCAATTTCAAGATAAATTACCACTTAAACCTACAGGCTTAGTAAATGTAGCTATAAGCAAGCTTGTATTTAAAGGTCTAGATGTAGAAAGAAAACCAAGTAAACTTGATTTAACTAGTTGCGAATTAAAAAAAACTAACCCATTTGATTTGTCACAACTTAATCCCCAATAATTTCAATAGATATGGTAACTGAACAAAAAACAGATTCAAGTACAATGCAAGAAACTACAGCAAGTCGTCGATTTCTTAGATTTCTTTGGAATTGTGCAGGTGCAGATGTCGAATTATTAGATAAGCACTGTCCTCCTTCCGATCACTCAAAATACGCCGGTCTTGGAGGAATTGTGTTAGCCACAGGTATTTTAGCTGCCTTTTCTGCAGGTTATGCCTTTTACACAATATTCTCACCTAAAGGGGATGCTATCGATAGTACCTTATTTGTTGGTACGGTTATAGGCTCGATTGTGGGTGGTATCGTTTGGGGATTGATGATATTTAACCTTGACCGTTTTATCATTTCCTCTACTGGTAAAGGGGATGGTAAAGATAGTATTTCACTCAAAGAATTAGTGAACGCAATTCCTCGTATAATAATGGCAGTAATCATCGGTGTGACGATGTCTGCTCCATTGGAGATTAGAATTATGCAGTCTGAGATTGATGCAGAATTACAAAGTAAGCAAAATGCTTACTTAGAGAAACTGAATGCAGAATCGGATACTATTATTAATAAAAAGACAGCTTCATGGAAAGTTCAACTGGACAAAGTGGAGAAAGAGATTGAGAAAAATAAGACCTATTTTGAAACAAGACGTCTTGAATTGAAGGATCAAATGAAAGCTTTGGATGATGAGGCAGCTGGTAAAACAGCAAATGGTTCAGTAGGAATGGGGCCAGCATATCGTAGTAAAAAAGCCAATTTGGATAAATTAGAGGCTGAGCGTATTAAGGCGGAAGAAGCAGCAGCTCCAGAAATAGCTCGTTTACAGAAAAATGCGGATATATACCGTGAAAAAATGCAAAATATAGAATCTGAGCGCGAGGAGTTGAAGAAAGAAAATGTGAAGCGTAAAAATCAATTAGATGGTTTATTAGAGCGTATTCATATTTCTCACGAGATTGGAGGCTTAGTTCCTTGGGTAATTATGGCTCTTTTATTGATGATTGAAACAGGTCCGATCTTCTTCAAATTAATGATGATCAAAGGCCCATATGATTATTTGGAAGAGAATAAGAAGAAGCTAATCTTAGCAAAGTCGGGTATCATCGAGCTTCCTCCTCATGTTGAAGGAGATAAAGCTGTGGTTGAATACAAATACTTACAAGTGGATGCGATGGCTGATGTTGCCAAAGGAGCCAATGAAAGTTGGACAAATCAAGTCAACTCTGAGATTAAAGATAATCCAGCGAAATTTCTATAATCAAATTGAAGTTACTTAGATATTTGGTGGTTGATTCATTAACATTTGGCGGGAAAATCCTGCCAAGTGTTAGTGATTTAGCTGTAGTAGAGAAAATTCTATTATGGCTTAAAATCCAGTTTGCTGTATTTGCGCTGGGGTCAGTTATTTTATTCTATTTTATTTCGTTTAGTTGGATTGCAGGTATCATCACAGGGGCATTATTTACCTTTGTCTATATCTCAATTACGCTGATTTTGCTTTCTGGATTTAGAAAATCGAGTTATTTGAAAAAAGAAAAAAAGGTCTTAGCAAATGCTCAATTAGTTTTAGGAACTACTAAACTAGAAGTGGAGGATGTTTCATATGAATCAGTTCCTGAAAAGTCTCAATTGATCCCAAGCCTTATTCTTCGTTTCATCTATATTGTCGTTTTTGCTTTCACTGTTTTTTGTGGATTGACTTTAGGATTAAGCATGTTATTCTATCCTGATTTGGAAGAAATGCATGGCCAAGAAATTGTTCGCAACTATGAGAAGTCATATCCGGCATTGTATGGAAATCAAATTAAGTCCTTGTCTAATCAATTAAGCAAACTTCAATCTGATCGAAGTGCCATCGTGAAAAAACAACAAGATGTGACCTTGGAAGTAGAGCAAGCACAGGATGCGTTTCACAAGAGTTTTTTACAAGTCGATTTAACTATTTTAAATAAAAAATTACTTGATTGGGATTTATTGCACCACCAAGAATTAATCAACTTACCTGCTAAAATTAAAGCGTTAGATGACGAATATAATGCAGGTTTGGATAAACTTCGACTGACAATTCAATATAATAAATACGGGATTTACAGAATACAGCATTTCTTGAAAAAACTCATGATAATTGCTATTCTTTTAATTTGTGGGCTCATTTTTCTGTTCATATACCCTTTTTACTTACGATATAAAATGGTTTTGTCTGAATCTGATTTAGATATAAAGCTTGAAATTAATACGGTAGATTTTATTAAGAAAGAATATGTGAATGCGAGTAATGAAATCAAGAAATTGATGGATGAATATAATTATTCGGATTATAAAGTAGATAGTGCTGAACCATTTATGCCTACGGTTAGGTTAAAATCAGAGAAGGTGGCTTTAAAAAATCAGTTGGATACTTTTTTAACTAATGAATTGACATGAGTATACATATAACTCCTGAAAATTACGGTAAAAAGGTAGATGATTCATTTTTTGCCTTTGGCCATGTAAAGGCACTTTTTAAAGGCCCTGAGCATCTTGAAAATGAGGTTGTATCAAGTATTTCCAATAAGACGAATGCAAAATCAATCCGCGTTTTCGACATTATCCTTTACAAGGATATTAACATTACAAATGCGAATGTTATCCCTAATGAACTTTGGGATTCTACCATTGCTGAAGTTAAAAAAGGTAGTTATTTTCACTCTACATTAGAAGATCAAATTGCGGTAAATTTTAGTAAGCCCTATTTTTCCAATGTTGATTTTCTGAGAACACCCGTTTATCGTCCTGAGTGTTTTATCAAGGATCCAGTTATTAATTATTCTTTACTTAAGGAGGGATATACTTTTGGTGAAATTGAGGGAGAACTTTATTTTAAAGTAGGCGATCCTAAGCCTGTGGCTGCAGTAAAAAAGCCTGTTGTCACTCCAATTACGGTTCAAGCTACACCAATAGTTCCTGTAACACCTACAGCACCCGTACAACCAGGAATTGGTTGTTTGGGTCTTATAATGAGTTGGTTTAACTTTTCATGGGCTGTTCCGCTAGTTCCAGGCGGCTATACTAGACAAGATGCCCCGGCACTTCAAAAAGCAGGATGCCTTTGGCCATTGCTAAGAATTTTAGGTCTTTTATTCTTGATGTTATTTTTGCTTAAAGGCTGTATGAATTATTCGTCTACTGTTTGGGAAAAATCAAATAGTGATGCTATTAAAAATGATGCCAAATTAGATATCCCTACCGGACAAGAAAAACTAGATCAAAGTAGTCAATTAGCGAAAATATTACCGTCAGAAGCGGCTAAAATGAAAAAGAATAAGTTATCAGACACCACCTTTGTGGTTCCTCCTGGCAATTATAAATTGGTGTTTTTTGATTCAAATAGACAAGATAATGATAAGATTCGCCTGAGTTTAAATGGTCGTGAACTAGCTCATTCTCTAGAAATTTTTAATTCAAAACAAGAAGTTGTGCTTAAGAATATGCGTTTTGGAAAAAATATTATTGATTTCGAGGCCTTAAGTAATGGTAAATATGGGATTTGTACTGCCGAAGTTTACTTAGTCAACATGGATGATGGAGCCACGCAAATGTATAAGTTTTACAATGTTCAAGGGTTTAAAAAACGGATATTTATTGAACAACATTAATGGCAATTAAAATAAAAGATGTTTGGGTTAAGGGAGATTTAAAAGCGTTATCGACTTTTGATGAAACTTATTTGTCTACAGGTTCCAGACAAGTAAATGATATTTCTTTGTCCCATATTGAAATTTCTAATGCTGTGATCTTGGATCAATTTGATCCCCAATTAGAACGTAAAGATCCATATATAGAATACTCATCTATTATTTCTGATGTTAAAATTCGATTTAAAGGGGCTAGCCATGATGAAGTAGCTTTCTCTGAGGATTTGGATTGGATGTTATTAAATGATATTGTTTTTTTCCAAAAAATCCATTTGAATGATGTAGACAACCACGTTATTAATGGAACTGTTTTTTTTAAGCGACGAATTAAAATTACCGTCCCTGATCCTCCTAATCTGAAAGTTTCAAGGACTCAAGTTATTCTAAATAATCAATTTGGTGGTAGACCTATTGTCAGAGAAGAGGTTATCAAACCAGTAGTTAATGAGGTTAGATTTAGACCTGTAAATAAAAGATTGCAGTCGTTTTTTGCAACGGAGAAGAAGAATTTCTTAGGCTCACTTTTTGTAATTGCCTTGCTTCTGTTTCTGTTCTATAACACTTCATTTTTCCCCCTCATTTTTATTGCGGGTATTGTTTATCTAGTTTGGTCCTTTAAAAAGCTATCTGTTGGTTATTCAAATCTAACGCCTAATCAAGGGGATGATGGTGGTTCTCCTGTTGATATCTATAAACCTAAGAGTACAGTAAAAGATCAATCCTGGAGTCCATTCAGTAAATTTATTTTGTTCATATTAGTACTCTTGATACTTTTTGCCTTAGGAGCGAAGAATTATGGATTACTTAAGTTCTTAGGTATTGTTGCCTTTATTTGGTTCTTACTTAATTATTTCACTTCTGGGTTTGGGCTACTTAAAAAGGTGTTTAATCTGATTGGAGGATTGATTTTAGGTCTATTGGGACTTATGGCACTCTGGTTCATTTTAGGAGGGAACAATACTTCTGTAGCTGACGATAGTCAAAAAGAAGACTTCATTAAGAATAATAAAATTCTAAAAACAGGGGATTCATTATTACACTTTAGGAATTGGAAAGATTATAATGTGCAGCAATTATCCGGCAAGTACTTTACATTTTATCCTGAATTTGACAAAGCTGCTAAGTTTAGAAACGACTATGAATCCAATGATTTTTCTGCAGTTTATCAAAGTCTAGTGGACAAAGATGCTAAAATAGTTGAAGTTTATGCGAAACTATTTGACAGCTTAAACACTGCGAATAAATGGAATAGGCAACAATTAGCGGAGGCTGTAGTAACATCTATTCAAACGATACCATATGTCTTAGTTCATGATCAATCCTGTCAACAAGCGATAAAAGAGAGTGGTAGTTCCTTTTTAATTCAGTACCATAAGGATGGGAAGGAATGCTTGCCAGATATTAAGTACGGAGTGCAGGGAGGGTATGAATTTTTACATAATCTTAAGGGGGATTGCGATACCAGATCACTCTTATGTTTTGAAATTTTGAGTAGATTTAAGTTTCCCGTGGCTATGTTGATTAGCGAAGAATATGGACATTGTATCTTAGGAATAGACTTACCTTTAAAGGGCAAATCTGTAGGAAATTACCAACATAATTATTTAGTATGGGAGACTACAGCTCCCGGATTTAAACCTGGTGAGTTATCACCTGAAATTTCTGATATGGATAAGTGGCATATTGCCATCACAAATTAAATTTATAACAATGAATAGCATCGCACTTTATTTAGGATTATTGGAGGTCGTTTTAGGCTTAGTCTACGGCATTTTACTGAGTTTCTTTGTTTTTTGGCTAATGAAGAAACTCTTTTTAGACAAAATGGAAGTTAGGTATGACAATTTAGCTTTTGGCGTATTGATGGCTTTTGTGCTTTTTTCAGTAGGTAAAATGGTCAGTTCTGCGTTACAACCTGCCGTTGATTTTACGAATCGTTTAATGAATATGGGTCTTCAAATTGAAGAGGTATTAGGTCGTGCGAGTTATACTATCACTGGATTTTTTCTGGTAAGCACGATTGTGGCAGGTATCATTGTTGCTATTTCGTTCGTCTTATTTAACTGGTTGACTCAGGGTTTAAATGAGTTTGATGAGATCAAAAATAAAAACGTAGCGGTCGCCTTAATTTCAGGTACTATTATCTTGGTTATTACACAATTTGTGGCTGGAGGAATGGAGATGATTTTTGAAGCATTTATTCCATATCCACAGACGCCTAGATTATTCTAATTTTGTTATGTTACAGAAATTCAAATACCGTTTTGATCTATTGATTAGTCAAAATCCAAGAGGATTATTGATACTATTAACAATAGGCTCTTTATTGATTTTAGCCTTTATATCTGGGTTAATTACATTGTTCGATTCTGATTCAGGTAGCTTTTGGGCTAATTATGAAGAAGTGATAAATATTACTTTGTCTCCTGCATTAAAAGTTCATTCAAGTCTTTTCTTAACAATACTTTATGTTTTTGTCGCTGCTTTAGGACTTTTATTGATTAGTGTTTTAATTGGTATTTTGACAAGTATTATTGAGTCTAGAATAATTGAATTGCGAAGAGGTAGATCCAAAGTTTTAGAAAAGAATCACTCCGTTTTCTTAGGTTGGTCAAATAAATTATTTACAGCTATTAAAGAACTTTCTGAAGCTAATAAAAGTCTTAGAGATGCCAGTGTAGTAGTTTTATCTATTCGCGATAAAGTCTTTATGGAGGAGTATTTACTTCGTGAAATACCCGAAAATTCTACTACTAAAGTGATTTGCAGAACAGGTGACCCTAGTGATTCTAAAGATCTTGAAATCATAAGTCCTAATGAAGCAAGATCGATTGTCTTGTTAGCTACAGATGATGAATTTAGTGATTCAATGGTTTTGAAAAGAGCCCTAGCCTTACAGAAAAACGAATTGGTTAATTGTCCCGTGATTGCTGAAGTTAACTCAGCTGAGAACGCTGAGGCTTTAAAATTGTTGTCAAAGCTAACTGTCATTCAACCTCGTAATTTCATTATGCGTCTTTTAGCTCAATCATTAAAAGAGCCGGGTTTAAGTAAAGTGTATTCTGAATTATTAACTTTTGAAGGGAAAGAGATCTATTTTTGGCCTCAAGAAAATCAATTAAATCTTTTCAATCAATTTGTCGTAGGTCGGCCTTTTAGTGAGGTAGTATTTGAATTCGAAAATTCAAGTTTAATTGGGGTTGTACATGATTATTTATCATTAGATGGTAATGCACAAACTACTGCAGTAAAATTATTACCTGATTTGGATTATGTAATTCAATCTAGTGATCGATTGATATTAATATCCGAAGATGATTCTACGATTGGTGGTTCTTTAGGAAAGTCTACTTTAAATAATTGGGAAACCAAAGATAATTTAGATTTAACCTATTCGTATGTTGCTAAACACATAACCATAATAGGTTGGCATAATTGGGGTGATATTTTGTTAACAGAATTACAAATGCAGTTACCTGCGGGAAGTCAAATTGAATTAATTTACAATTCAGAATTGTCAGATGGCCCAGATCAATCGCTTATAGACAGTTTAACTAATTTGAAGATAAATGTACAAATTCAAAATAGTCTGAAACGTGATGCATTTAATGCCATAAATTGGGTCACTACCGATAGTATTTTACTTTTAGGATATCGGGATAAATTAAATTTGCAACAAGCGGATGCCTATACTTTGTTGACATTTACACATATTAAGTTCTTAAGGGATTCTCAAAAGCGGGATATTAATATTTGTTGTGAAATTTTAGATCCTAAAAATGGAGAGTTAATTGAAGGAACGCGAGATGACGAATTTGTTGCTAGCGATGAATTAGTAGCTAAGTATTTAATTCAATTATCTGAGAACAAGTACTTGAAAGCTGTATATACAGACTTACTTGATGAGTCGGGGTCAGAATTATTTTTAAGACCGGCTCTGTCTTACGTGTCAAAAGATAGGTCTATTACTTTTGCCGAACTAGTGAATATAGGCCTAACTAGAAATGAAATTGTGGTAGGATTGCAATTGAAAACAAGTGCTCGTAATCATAAAATAGATTCTATTCTTTCTCCATCGAAAAAGTCTAGCTTTCAATTAAGAGAGTACGATCGAATAATAGTGATTGCTAATAATTAGCATTTATATATTCTAAGTGTTTGTTGAAAATATCTAATGATATTTCAGTGCCACTTTCTCCATTTGCTTGGTAATCAAAAGGATCATCTAAATCCTTAATTAGGATGATCATATAAATGATTAAAAAGGTAACTAAAACGGTGAAAAATAAGGCTGCAAAGAACGGTTCGATTTTAATGAAAATAAGTCCTGCAGAAATGACAAAGGCCATTGATTCTACGATTGCATAAGCTGAACTGATAAAGTTGGTTTCTCTGATTGCTTCAATGCGTAATAAGTTCTTTCTAACGGTACTAATTTCATTTTTTATTCTAATTAAGAAGTTTGCTTGCACTCCTTCTTTATCTAATTGAATAATGATGGAATTAAGTACATCGAATTGAGTTAATAGTTCAGAAGTTTCGATTTCTTTATAGAGCCAAGACTTAATATTGTTTGCTAATTTTTTTTGAAACGCTATAAATTGTTTGAAAGTATCTTCTGAATAATGATGTTTTAATGTCAAACTATCATCTAAAATATTTTTTAATGAAGTGGTAATTTCTCCAGGTATTTTCTCACTCTCTTTGTAGTCTGATAAGACCCCAGAAATTAAAAATCCAATTAAGAATATGGTAGCTCCAACTAAACTCGTGAACAAGGCATTTAATTCCATCATCTCTAGCCCATAATGGTGGAATATAGTTTTAATTAGTAATATAACTGCGATAATGGGAATTACTTGTAGTAGAATCTTCCACTTGATATAAAGTTGTTTTTTCATAATTCTTATTTGATTTATAAAATTAATGCTTCTTTTTCTTTTATTAATAATATGGTAACATTAATTTAATAGATAGTCTAAATGATCGTTTGAAATTTCTTTTATTATGAGAAAAATACTGTTTTTATTCCTTTTTTTTCCTTTTGTAACGGTTGCACAAGTTTTAGTAATTGACCGAGAATTTTCGAGTGATTCCTTAAACAAGAATTACATTCTTTCAGGCACATTTAGTTATAATTCAGATAAGCAAAAAAACAATGTAACTGAGTTTAGTTCGAACTTTGAGTATGATCGAATATTCGGTAATCAGTACGCTTTCATAAGTTCTATTAAAAATGACCTAACTAGTAATGGAGGTGATTTAATTCAAAACGAAGGCTTAATTCAACTGCGTTATCGAGATAATGACACTCGTAAATTTAGCCCAGAATTATTTTTGCAATACCAATGGAATGGTGCTTGGGGGATGGAAAATCGTTTATTACAAGGTATTAATCTTAGAGAGCGTTGGATTGAGAAAAGTGGTTTCGATTTAATCACTGCTACAGGAGTGTTTAGAGAGGTAGAAAAATGGAATTGGAATGGGGTCAAAGAGAGTCTTGTACCTGTCGGTGCAGGTGTTATCGAAAAGGATCTCTTTCGTCTTAATACGTACCTGAAATCAGGTGTTCAAATTGCAAAGAATGTAGACTTCTCAGCTATTACTTTTCTACAATTTCCTTTGAATGCTGATTTCGCAAAACCTCGTTGGTTTTGGGATTGCAATTTAAATTTTAATATGTCTAAAAACCTTAATTTCCAGATTCATTACGATCATATGTTAGATATGAATCGAGTGGTTCCCATATCAAATTATTATTATAGTGTTTCGACGGGGATTCAGATTGTGTTGTAAGTGAATTAGTACTTTTAAAAAACAAATTTTGATTATGAGTTTAGAAACAATGTTATCAATTGCATCTATTATAGTAAATATAATAGGTTTTTATTTCGTTATTCGACAGATAACACAACAAGCTTTGGCAACTCGAGGGGAAACTTATACAAGTCTGTGTGGACTGTCCTATGAAATATTAATACTTATACATGATAATACATTTCTATATGACTATTTCTACAACAATAAAAAGCTTGAAGATAATTCTGAACACAAGGTTCAAGTATTGATCTGTTGTGAAATGATTGCCAACTATTGTGACAATGTGACATTGCAACGTGAAAATATTCCTAAACATATCTGGCAGAGATGGAAAAACTTTATCGTGGGGCAATTAGAAATCAGTATTGTTCTTAAAGAATTTATGATGGAGTATAAAAGCTGGTATTCTCCTGAGATGATTTCAATATTAGATGAGTTTGAAAAATAATATAAATAGGCTACCCGTTGTTAAATAAAAAAATGATTCTAAAACGTTTTGTACTTCTTTCATTATTAATTCTCAATTCACTAACCACCTTTGGACAATGCTATGTTTCAGAATATTCATCTAATAGACGAATCTTAAAGGTTGATGGGGATTATGTAATTGATTATTCGTCTAATCGTCGAATTTATAAATTCGAGAATGATTACTTGGTGACTTATTCGGGATATAAGCGACTTTTGAGGTTTGAAGGACAATATATTGTTAGAATTTCAGACTATAAGAGAATAGCAAAATGGGATGGGGAATATTTGATTCAATATTCTAACTATCGAAGAATTGCAAAATTAGAATGTCCTGGTCGTAGGAGTGCACTAGCCGCAGCGGCCTATTTATTAAACTAAACATAAATCAGCACGCTTAATTTTCTGGAAGAATCATATTTTTCTGATAAAGTTTAAACATTATTCTTCAGTCTTTACCAAGCTACCTATTAATACAACCATCAAGATACCTGCGCCAGCTACTGCGGCTGTTCTCGTGTTATTTTGTGTCCCATCTCTGTAGCGACCGTCTTTTTTTCCTGAACCCATTGCCAGTAGGATCAAAGCGGTAAGTACAGGGATGAGTAAAAGGAGTGCAATTTTGGTTAAAATAGAAATGATTACATGCATTATATCCTTGTTTTTAGAAGCTGATAAGCAGATGCTAATCAGGAAAATAACGATGGATCCAATCAAAAGGTAGTCACTGATTTGATCGTATTGATTGTTATAAACTAATTGAAAAGCAACGTAAGTAATTAATAGGGAAGAGGTTAGAAGCAAAACGAAGTCACCCCAGCCGCAAATTATTTTGCAAGTGGTTTTAGAAGAATAAACTTTTCCGAAAATATAGCTAATGATTAAAAATGCCCCAAATTCTATTTTATATAGTAGAATGGTGTTCAATAATTCAAAGAAATAGTGTTGAAGTAAATTCATTGTTTTAAAATTTGGTTTATATGATATTCGTTACCTAAGACCTAGTATTTGTCTAATTGGATTTGGTATAAATTCGAGGTAATTCTTTTTTAATACGAACTGCAATCCCTTTACTAATACATAAACTAGTAGGATAAAAATGGAGTAAGAGTAAACGGGTTTAATGCTAAAGTCTACATTAGCTAACGGTTGTAAGACAAATGATATAATCACAGTGTGTAAGACGTATACAAAGAGGCTATGCTCGCCTAACTTGGCTATGTGTAAAAAGAAGCTAGGAAGGTGTAATAATTGAATGGCTGCTAAACTGACGGCTAAAGTTAATGTGGTAGTAAATAGAAAATAAGGCAGTTCTACCGGATAAAATAATTCGACGTATCCATTTCGGATGTCTTGCAAAATAGGGTTATAAACTAGATAAATGAAACTTAGTGCACAAGCTAAAATACTAAGGAAAATGGCATAATTGTTTATCCATTTCTTTTTATAAATTTCACCTACTATACTACCTAACATGCTGAAGGAGAGCCAAGGAAAAAGGGGGAACCAGCCGTCAAAGAATAATCTTTTGTACTCAAATAGGTGCTCTGCATGAAGAGAATTGCCCACCAAAATATCGCTGTTTGTAAAACGGTAATTGATGGCGGTATGTAGGGCAAAGTGAATGAGTATAACTGCTAGCCAGATTATTCCCTTAAATGCGAGGGAGCTATTTATAATTGCCAAATTAATTAGCAAAGAAAATCCGATTAGGTACAATATGTCGAAAGTATTGAATGGTTTAATTCCCCAAATAACTGTATCAATAAATGCTCCCGTCGCTATTAAATAACCTGCATTTCGCCATTTGGCCCAATTCTTTTCACCTGGCTTTATGGTTATACTTAAAACGAATCCTGATAAGAATATGAAAATAGGTGCAGCCAAAGAACAAAAAAGACGAAACTCATATGATATAGACCCTTTAACTAAATAGGGACTAGCATTAGCAACAATCATAATGAAAATGGCAACTGTCCTAAGTAAGTCTATTCCTGGTAATCTTGTCTTCATTAAATTGCGAATAAAATAGTAGCTGTAAAGAACAATAACGGGAATAAAAATCTGAATACTAAATCAATTTTTTTTGCTTTGAGTTTTTGACTTTCAATGCCTGAATCATCTAAATAGAAGGTGACTAATGATTGAGCCATTGTCAAAGCAATTAAAAAATAGCAAGTATAAAAGATTTTGTCGATGTAAATGATATATCCTATTTCAGGTAGTTCTCCTGATACTGCTAATTGAAACGCAATAGCACTTAATAGGGATGTTACAGTTAAGCCAGCTGCGATATCAATTTTTTCAGCAGGCAAGTAAAATACAAAATAGACTAGTAAAAGGATGATCATCAAGGGGATCAGCAATTTGCTAATGTAGGGTACAAAAGATCGGTTTAATTTAATTGTTGTATCGATTCTACTATAAACTGATATTGGGTCAAATTCAGGGTCGCCAAAATTCGAATTGTAGACTCCTTTCCCTATTTCAATGTCAGATTTAGAGAAGAAGTAACTTTCATTTTTGTTTGTAATTAAATCGTTCGAAAATCCCCACAGATGTCTGCTTTGTTTAGAGTTAATATAAGAGGAGGTGTCTGCCGATATTTCAAATTGATTGCCTGGCAAAAGAGAGTTCTCAATGCTGATTTTTAGTGTTTGAACATCAAGTGGATACATTCTAAAATCGGGATTGAAGTAGAATGCGCCTTGGTGAAAACCAGTATAGTAGAATTTATTCTTTTCGATTTCACGAGTTTCTTGAATTTCTTGTTTAAATCCCTCAATCGGGAAATCGACAGCATTAACATATTCCATATTGGTAATCACATCGTTAGAAATTCCCGTTTTAGTAGAATCGTTATCGAAAATCATCCACCAATAAAACTCAGTATTAAATTTGCCCTCTTTATAATCTGGGACTAACTTCTTTATATAGATTCCAAATCGCACTTTTACTTTCTCCTCTTTTGCGAAAATTGTGTGTGTGAAAAATGGTAAAATAAGAAGGCAACTCAGCGTAAGGGTAATTTTCTTAAGCATATTAACTGGGATTTAATTTAACTGCAATGTACTTATTTAATATAAAAAAAAGGCTCAATTTTGTGAGCCTTTTTCTTTAAAACATCGATGGATCAGGTCTGCTGATATCGGTAGTCCATTTAGAATCCTCTAGTAATTGATTTGCATTGTCGAAAGTTTGGAAGCCTTCGCCACCTGTTCCCTCTTTCCATACAGATTGTCCCTTACTGGCATCAATAGTCTCTTTTCTGACTTCATAAATTGCTTCGACAATTGATATATAGGATCCATTTCCTTTGGCAACAAATTCATCAAAGCTTAAATACCCCCCGTTATCTATGTGAAGATTCATTCTTTCTACCCTTACTGCACCATCCTCTAGCGTTTCAAATGTAATCTCAGAAAGGCTATCCCATGAAAACAACATATTGACATTATCGTCTCCTTCGTGTGCTCCGTAGAAACCATTTTTATTTACGGCCACCCAAGAGACTACATCTTCCTTCCAAATAACAAAAGGTATTACCCACCAGGCGTTCTTCATCTCATTTTGAAGTTCAACCGGGGCATAGGAAAGAATGGGGATTACCTTCTCTGATGTGATTGCATTTTTAATTTGTGAGAGTTGTTTTTGCTTGAATTTTGGGAAATTAATATCATCGATTAACGTGCTTACCCAAGAAGGTATATTTGCTGTAATACCTAAGGAAAACGCATACTGAATCGATTTCTCTTGCCATTTACGTAGGTATTCTTTTGCCTCTGGAGTACTATTTGTATGATTGATTAGTGGAAAATCTGCCTCCTCCGCTTCTTCGGTTGTTTCAATAAACTCTTCAGTCTCCTCCTCTTCAACTACTTCCTCTTCTGATTCGACTTCAGTTTCTTCCTCTGTTGAATCTCCATATAAAACGTTCTCTATCACACTCAATTTTGCCTCATTAAACCCTGCTAGTTTTCCTTCAACAGCTAATGTTCGAATTGCATCGAAGAAATAACTTCCATTAGCACAAGGTTCCATCAAACAGGTTAGATCAGCCTTGTGTTGAATCAGTAATTCAATTACAGGCCAAACTTGATTTAAAACAGCTTCTCTTAAAGGTGTTCCGCCCTCTTCAGAGTGGTATTCATTTGGTTGAAGTACACGTCTATTGATATCCACACCTGCCTCTATTAATAATTTCACTGCCTCGGTTCTACCATTTGCTGCGGCTAAATGAATGGGAGTACGCGAATCTGTGCCTAGTATATCTGGATTTGCACCTGCATCAATTAAGGCTTTCAATACCTCATTTTGTCCATCCCAAGCTGCGAAGTGTATGGCGGTATATTTATCTTGGCCAGAATCTAAAATATCTAAATCACCCCCTTCTTGAATGATTCGATTTACGGTGTCCATATCACCATTTTCGGCGGCCGAAATGAGTTCTGGTCGATCAAAAATCATTTCAACATTTTCAGTATTTCCTTCGAGAGCAGCTAATAAATTCTCTAGTAATGCTTCGTCAATAGGTACGATTTCTTCCTCATCTTCATTACTTACTTCTTCTTGAACTGGACTGGTTTGAGAACTTTCATTAGTGAAAGCATTTATTAGCGTAGATGCGCCGCTTAGGGCTTCTTCAACTGTTTCAAATGGCGTATTTCCAGCTAATCTGATGCCTTGAGAATAGGCTTCTAGTACGGGATTTGCAGCTAATATAGGGGCCAAAAACTCTTCGTCTCTACAGTAAAATCCTACTTTGATCGTGTTTTTTGAGGTATTAAAGAATAAATGAGTTCCCTTAGCTGGATTTAATGCTGGAATATGGATGTCAAGGTAATTGTCCTTGTTCACCTTTTTTACGATTGCATCAGAATATTTTGAGCTGATACCACTGACTAACTGATCTTGAATTGTGCTCATTGAGTGTTAATATTATGTTTTACTATTGAAATATCGAAAAAAATCCCACCATTTATCGGTAGCCTAGTCACCGGAGCCCCAATTATACCAAACTAAATTTCTTATTTATCCAGGCTTTAATTTGATTCTAATTAACTAGTATTTTATTTTCAATTAGCTTTTTTTAAAAAAACCATTTGTATCTACGTTGAATCAAATATTAGTTATAATATTTATTTAAGAAAATGAAATTTATTAAACGGTTTTTTAATTTTTTGCCAATAAAAATATTCAAGAAGTACCATTTTATTTTATTTAATATTGTTATAATTGTCAGTGAATTAAGCAATTAACTTTATGGGAAAATCTAAATTTTCAATTTTTACACTTATAATACTTTGTTGTTATGTCGTCGTATTTATTTTAGCGGCAAATGAAGTGGGCTATGTGAAATTAATTTTGGCTGGTTTGACAAGTCTATTGTCCTTTACCATAGTAAATCAATTAAAGATTAAGGAGGTAGTTGATAATGAGAATTTTATCTACAATCCTTCAGAGTTTCCATGGTATTTAGCCCTATTTATAACGCAATTTTCAGGTTATGCATTGTATAAAAACGTTGATCATAATGAATTGCTAGCCTCAAGCCATCTGTTCACTTTGCTGTTTATACTGATGTACTTCGTAATCCCTTCTTTAGTCATTTTGGTTATTTTAATTAATAATAGAAACGATAAAATTATACTTAATGCTAAGACTTTGACTTGGCAGGATAATAACCAAGAAGTATCTATACCATTAGGAAATATTAAATCAGTAGATGTTTTGTCAGAGCGTTATTTAGTGGTATTTGTGAAGTCTCAACTGCAACTATCTCTTACTGATGGAGGACTTAAATTTGTCCCTACCTATAAAATGAATTTCACCTTCAAAGGTACTCGCCAAGTTTGGGATAAATTAAACCTGTTGTTAAAGTAAACATTTCAATATCAATTTAGAATTCGTCTGTATTATGGAATATATAGTTAAGATTTTCTCCTATTTATTATTAAGTGTTCTGGTTGTAAATATTTTTTATGTTGTATCGATTCCATTTCATTCTTTAAGTTCCTCGGGTGATAAATTATTTACGAAGGAGGGGGTATTTGCTGATATGGAAGGCAATAAGTATAAAACAGTAACCATTAATGGAGTTGAATGGGCAGCAGAAAATATTCGATCATCTAAATTTAAAGATGGACGTGAAATTTTCCATGCTACTAATATGGCAGAATGGGATAGTGCCAATAAATTCAAAATTCCTGCTTGGGCAAATTATAATTTTGATTCCAAAATGGATGCTAAGTATGGAAAGCTTTATAATTATTATGTAGTTTTAGATAAAGTGGGGATTGCTCCAGCAGGTTGGCATTTGCCTTCAATCAAGGATTATTTTCAATTGGTGAAATTTGCTAAAATTGAAGGAATATCAAGGACACAAAAGCTTAAGATACCCGAATATTTTGATGGAGAAAACGACGCTGAATATATGCGAAGTGAGAAACAAGCGTGGGTTTATGATTGTGAAAGAATCTACTCGTTAGAGCGATATTTTCCAATTGATAAAGGAACAAATGAGACTGGTTTTGGTGCTCTTCCAGGTGGATATTTATTCGCAGATAGTAATGGCACTTCTTTTTTAAAGGAGTCTTTTTACAGTGGATGGTGGGGAGCTGATAATACTGTAATGTTAATTGATGAGCACGAAGAAGTCTATTTAGTAGATAGTAAAAATATTTCAGGCTTTTACATTCGACTAATCAGGTAGGATATACACGATTTCTAATCATTAATTGACTAGATTTGCATCCGTGAAGCCTATATTGGTGAGTATTTAGTAGCATATCATGCCTAAAAATGTAAAAATTTCCGTGTTAATGGCGGTCTATAATACGGAATTTTCTTTGACAAAAAGGGCCATTGATTCTGTTCTACAGCAAGATTTTCAAGATTTTGAGCTCATCATTATTGATGATGGCAGTAAGGGGAATGACCGCAAAGAGTTATTAGCTTACGTCGAAAAATACGAGGATAAAATCGTCTACATTCGCCACAGTAATCGTGGTCAAGCAGAATCCATTAACCGGGGTGTGTTGATCAGTGCGGGTGAATTCATCACTATTTTAGATAGCGATGATGAATACAAAACTCATCATTTAAGTTCTTGTTTGCAGGAAATGGAACATGTGGATTTGATTTGTTCTACGGCAGAAACGGTCGTTGATTCAGTCGAAGATTATTATGTTCCTGATAAAAATGATTTGAGCAAGCCGATACATCTGGATGATGCGATTCTTTTTGGGACTTTGTTTGGACACCAAAAAGTATTCAAGAGTATCGATTTCAAAGGCGGTTTCTCTGCTGATTCGGCCTTTTTTGAAAGAGCTGAAACCCTTTTTAAGACAAAAAAGGTCTTTAAGAGATCCTATATCTATTACAGAAATAATCCGAAAAGTACCTGCGCCGTTCTGAAGAAGCAATTAGCTTTAAACGAAAATTAATGGAGCTCGTACTAGCTTGTCACATCACCGGTATTTATGATGTAAATCGAAGCACGACTTTGCCAGATGATTCCTATGAATTAGTGCAGGCATGGGCGGAATCTGTTGCAAGAGCGAAGCTGAAAGGGGTAATCTTTCACAATAACTTTTCAGAAGAAACCTGTGCGCGTTACGCGAATGAGTACATTTCGTTCGTCCGCATTGATTATAATCCAATCTATAATCCCAATGTATTTCGGTATTTAGTTTACCGGGATTATCTAGCAAAATGCACAGAGCCCATTGAAGGTGTATTTGTGACGGATGTGTCGGATGTGACTTTGGCCCAAAATCCTTTCGCACATCCCCTTTATATCGAATATCCGTCCTTCCTTTTCTGCGGTGATGAACCTAAGCTGTTGCGCAACGACTGGATGATTTTACATGGGGAACATCTACGTTCGCAGATTCCCGATTATGCGGAGTATGAGGAGCGTTTTGCTTCGGAAACCTTATTGAATTGTGGAGTTTTTGGCGGGCATTATCCGCTTTTTATGGATTTTTTGCAGCAATTATGCGACCTGCACGAAACATTTAATCACAGTAATAAAACTGCCTATACGGGTGACATGGGCGCTTTTAATTACCTAGCGAGAACTCGATTTAACGAGAATCTGCGTCATGGATTTCCTGTGAATACGGAATTTAAGGCCTACGAAAACAATCGTACCGATTGCTGGTTTAGACATAAGTAAAGTGATTCTAAGTCTTTAATTGTCTGATTTTCATTATATTATATTTTTTTCTTCCTTTAAAGTTGTGAACAGACTTTAATTTCTTGTATTTACACTCATTAAAATAAAAATCCAAAATCATGTTTAAAAATTTCAAAGCGTCAGAAATACTGATTGTAGTAATTGTTATTGTTGTTATTGCGGTGAGTGAATATAATTACTTAGTCGTTGGAGATAAGGAGAAGGCTATTTTTATTGGACTTTGGCCACCTACTATTCTTGGTTTATTGAATTTCATCAACTCTAAATTAAAGAAATAATGGATTTAGATATCATCTTATTGAGTAGCATTATTGCTACTTTATTTATTGTCTTTATGATTGCTGTTTATCGAGAGTTTTCCGTGATGGAAAACAACGAATATACTTTTCAGAAAGAGACCGGTCCTAGAGCTGGTTTGGTGAATTTCGTCGGGAATTTAGCTGCCAATAAATCCTTAAGCTCAGAGGAGAAAAAAGTAATTTATCAAGCTATGCACAGAAATATTGCTGATATGGAGTCGGATGGAGTCTATTTCGATGATACACTAAAAGTAATTGTGGCGGAGCAAATGGAAGAGTTAGATGTAGAAAAACCAGTGAAGCGTACGAAGAAGAAGTCAGACACTCCCCTTTAGGTTCATTATGGATATAATGTTACAAAGAGCTAGTAATTTATTTGATCAACTTGTTAGTCCTATTCATGTCAGGCGAACAGAGGTTTTCATTCTGCGTTTAGCTATTTTAGCGTTTTTAATTCACTTATTCTGCATATTTTTAGGAAATAACGTCGATTACTTTAAACACTTTCAGCATAGTTACTTAAAGGCCATTTACACGCCTTTTAGTTTTATTTTATTCTACGAAGTGTTACAATTAGTAATTATTTTGCCTAAGTCTATTTCCGAATTTATTGGAAAACAATTCGAAGTTATTACGCTAATTACACTTAGGAGTTTTTTTCATGATATTGCCGATATCGATTTTTTAAAATCCTTTTCTCTCTCCGATACACATTTACTAAGCCTTTTTTACGATTTAGTAGCTTCATTAATTATGTTGCTGTGTACAATCGTCTATTATAAAATAAATGCTAGTTCTAAGAGAGCCGAGATTATAGATGACATTAAGCGGTTAATCGGGATAAAAAAAATCGTATCCTTACTAATGATTGGGATATTACTTTGTCTAAGTTTCTTTAGTTTTTCTAGTTGGATTATTGACACTTTTCAGGCGTTTCAGACGAACCAAAACTACCCCAATCCTAACACTGTTTTTTACAGTGAATTTTTTAATGTGATGATATTTGTGGATGTATTTCTGCTACTTGTATCATTCCTATATCATTTCTCCTTCTTTACGGTTTTTCGGAATGCCAGTTTTATCATCACGACGATTTTACTGAGAATGTCTCTCACTTCTGAAAGACCTGTTAATTATCTATTGGTTTTAGTCGGGTTCGCTTTCTCTATTTTTTCCTTTTATTTAATTACCAAAGGAAAAGCCTTGAAGCTTTAGGTCATTTTTTGTCCAAAGCTGAAATCACTTATTTGCCTTGTATACGCGCAAGAAATTACCTCCTAAAACCTTGCTAATATCTTTATCTGAATAACCTCGCGCAATTAATGCTTGCGTAAATTGAGGATAATCCAAAACTGTTTTTAACTGTTTAGGCGCAGAATTAATTCCATCAAAATCTGAGCCTAAGCCCACGTGATCCACACCGACTAGTTTCACAATGTGATCAAAATGCTTCATTAGCTGTTCTAAGTCCGGTTTAATAGCATCGCTCTCACGAGGGTATTTATCTGAAATGACGGTGAAGGCATACTCTGTTTGCATTCCTGACTTAATTAATGAATCAATTTCTGCGGCATGGTTCTTACGAAAAGCGGCGTCTTTTTGGAAGAAATCTACATCCACAAATCCAGAGAAAAAGTTCAAGTGAATCACTCCTCCATTTTTACCTATGGCTAAAATTTGCTCGTCCTTTAAGTTTCTAGAAACGGGGCAAATGCTGTAGGCGTTGCTGTGAGAAGCGATGATTGGTTTAGTCGTCGTTTTGATTACGTCCCAAAAAGTCGCCTCACCCACGTGTGAAATATCCACGATCATTCCCAGCTGATTCATTCGCTGAACTACTTGCTTCCCAAAATCCGTCAATCCTTTAGGTCCCTTATAATTGGGATTCTTCTCATCTGCATGAGAGCTTGCCCAGCCTGGAGAATTGTTCCAAGTAAGCGTCATATACCGCACTCCACGGTTATAAAAGGTCTCCAATTTTTGTAAATCTCCTTCGATCATATGACCGCCCTCAACCCCGAATTGTGCTACTAATTTTTGCTCTTTCAACGCTTTTTGAACATCCTTCCAAGACTTCGCGATCACGATTTTATCTGGATTTCTAGCTGCCACCGCATACAAACTATCCATCTCCCGCATCGCCCACTCATAAGGCTTTGCTTTTTCTCCATCGCACCAAACTGAAAATAACTGGTAATCTACTCCGCCCTTTTTGAAACGTGCCAAATCTGAATGATTAATTCCAGTTAAATCGGTATCCAACGCCACTTTTTTCTCAATGCATGCTGTCAAGCAATCATTGTGAGTGTCAACTAAGATGGATTTGAAGTGTATGTCTTGGGCGAAAGTAGCTGTAGAGAGGAGAAGGAAGAATAGGTATTTCATAGGTTGAAGGAATTTATTGAAATTATCAGTTTTATTTCGATTAAGCAATTTTTATCCCGCTACCTTCACCGGTATGGGGAAGAACTTGTATATCATCGCGGGTTGTAATGGAGCCGGCAAAACGACGGCCTCTCATACAATTCTCCCCTATGTTCTCGATTGCCGTGAATTTGTGAATGCGGATGAAATTGCAAAAGAGTTAGCTCCCTTTCATCCGGAGTCAGTTGCTTTCGAGGCGGGTCGAATCATGTTGAATAAAATTGATGCTTTGATGGAAAGAGAGGAATCGTTTTCTTTTGAAACAACCTTAGCAGCTAAATCGTATCATTTGTTGATTAAGAGGGCCAAAGAACGGGGATTCACCGTTACCCTTCTATTTTTCTGGCTTAGGACTATTGATCTTGCCAAAGTCCGCGTAGCCACGCGTGTCCTCGAAGGGGGGCACAACATCCCACCCGATGTAATAGAAAGGCGCTACAAATCAGGTATTACTAATTTGTTTCGTATATATTTGCCTTTAGTAGATGAGTGGTTCGTTTATGATAGTTCAGAGCCTGTCATCGAGTTGATTGCTGAGAATAATAAAGCTTCTTTCACTCGTATTAAAAATCTGAAAAAATGGCGACAGCTAAACCCACTCAATTGAAAAAAAACAGGACCACTTCTGAGAAATTAGAAGAAGGCATGAAACTAGTCAAAGCCGATTTAATGGCCTATAAAAAAGCAAAGAACTCTAAACTAGTCGTGTTACAAGACGATAAAATTGTGTTCCTTAACCCAGAGTAAAATGTCCACTTGGAAAGAAGAAAATCAAGTCTTAATCAAGACGTTTACCTTTGCTAGCTTCGAAGAAGCCATGCAATTCATGCATAAAGCAGCTCCATTCATTAGCGAAACGGATCATCATCCCACTTGGTCGAATACCTATAATCGGGTAGAGGTGAAGCTGACGACCCATGATGCCGGTAACAAGATTACGGACAAGGACAGGAAATTAGCAGACTATTTAGACAAACTTTATCAATCATGAAAAGTGTATTAATGTTATTATTTCCTTTGTTTTTATTTGGCCAAAACCCAACCAAGGACGAAGATCAAATCAAAGCCGTCATATTAAAGACCTTCTCGGCCATGAAATCGGTGGATTCTGTGGCGCTGAAGTCTTGTTTTACTGAAAAAGCGCTATTGCATATCAGCCAGGTAAGACCTGAGGGGAATGTTATACGGGAAGTGCCTATTGCTAGTTTTGTTAAAAATGTCCTGACTAGAAAGCCGGGAGATATGGACGAGCGCGTTCTTTCTTGGCGGCCTATTCTCATCGATCATGAAATCGCGACAGCTTGGGTACCCTATGAATTTTACCTGAACGGGAAGTTTACCCATAAAGGTGTCGATGCCTTTATTTTGGTCAAAGTAGGAGAGGAATATAAAATCCAAACCCTGCTGTATAATATGCAGAAGTAAAGGATAAATTAAATCCTTCTTTAATTATCAATTTGCTGGTTTCATTGATGAAAAAGATTGCTTACATTTGTATCCAAATGAAGACAATTGTCAAATGTACCTAATTGAAAAAACAAAGGAATTTGATAAATGGCTTAGAAAGCTTAAGGATCTATGAGCGAAAGCAATTATATTAATTAGACTTCAGAAAATTGAAAATGATGGCCACTTTGGTGATTGTCAATCTGTGGGTGATGGGATCAGGGAATGTAAAATTGACTTTGCTAAAGGTTATAGAATATATTTCAAGGAATTCGGTGGTAAATTAGTTTTGCTCCTCATAGGTGGAGACAAATCAACGCAACAAAAGGATGTCCAAAAAGCAAAGGATATTTTAAATCGTCTAAACAATTGAGAATTATGGAAACTTCAAAATTTGATGTAGCAGATTATTTAGATAGTCCTGAAATGATTTCGGAATATTTAAATACAGTGTTAGCGGAAGGTAACGATTCGGCTCTAATTGTTGCCTTAGGAAATATTGCTAGATCAATAGGAATGGCAAAAATCGCTAATGAAACAGGAATGAGTCGTCCTAGTTTGTATAAAGCTTTATCGGATGGATCAAAACCTCAATTTGAGACAATTATGAAAGTGCTCAGAGCGATAGGTGGACAAATACAAATTAAGCCAACTACCTAGGAAAGCTCGGCAGTTCGTTCTAACTAAAAAAAAGCCCCTCTACCTATTTCAACACATGGAACGCAAGCACGTTCTGCACATCATACACATTCACTGATTTGTTGAATTGCTTCGTAACGCTAGGGAGTGCTTCTCCTGAGATCCAAATTTTCAATTCCGCATCCAGGTCGAAAGTTCCAGCTGTTTCAATGCTGAAGCGAGAGATGCTTTTATAGCTTATGGATTTATATTCTGTTTTAGAACCTGTTATACCTTGTTTGTCGACTAAGATAAGTCGCTTAGAGGTAAAAATGAAAGTATCTCTGATAAGCTTGAAACCTAATTCGATTTCTTCACCTTCGATAAGTAGTTTGCCAAAATCTTTGACTAAATCCTCTTTACTTACTGTACCTGCGTTGCCTAAGATGGCAGAAAAAAGTCCCATAATGATTGAAATTTTAAAGTTTTATACAATTTAATTTTTTTGTTACATAAGTCGATGCATAAATACTGTAATATTTTGAACAAATTAGCAGCTTAATCGCTTTATTACTCAAACTGATAATTCCCCCTCTTGTAATGAGAAAACTATTGACCATACTATGTTTGCTATCTGCAGTCAGTGCCACAGCACAAAAAAACAGCTATTATCCCTCTGTTAAAAATTGGGAACATAGGTCGCCCGCATTTTTCTCGATAGATACCAATAAAATAAAGCAGGCTATTGCTTTCGCGGTGGAGCATGAAACTACGCAGCCTAGAAATTTGTGGCTTTCACAGGCGATGCAATTTGGGAAAGAACCTTTTTCGGATCCGGTGGGACCTATGGCAGAGCGGGGGCCTTCCTCGGGAATGATCATTTACAAGGGGTATATTATCGCTGCGTGGGGAAATACAACTGCGGTGGAGATGACCAATAGTGTCACGAAAAGTATGGTTTCCTCGGTGGTTGGTTTAGCCTATGATCGAGGGTTGATTAGTTCGCTAGATGACAAAGTCTACAGCTATTTGCCGCCGGTAGAAATGGCGATGCAGGCGACGAATACAAATGAAAATCCAATTGTGAAAAAGTCTTTTTTCTATCCGTTTGAAACGGAACATAACCGCAAGATTTCTTGGGATCATTTGTTGAGGCAGACAAGTGATTGGGAAGGGGTGCTTTGGGGGAAGCCGGATTGGGCGGATCGACCGTCGGATAAGCCGGCGGAATGGACTACTCGGAAGAGATTCGAGCCAGGAACGGTGTATAAGTACAATGATACGCGGGTGAATGCGCTGGCATTAGCGGCGACTTTGGTGTTTAGAAAACCATTGCCAGAAGTATTACGGGAAAATGTGTTGAACCCTATTGGGGCTTCGAATACCTGGGCTTGGACGGGTTATCAAAATGCCTGGATTGTGGTGGATGGGAAAATGGTGCAGTCCGTGAGTGGTGGCGGGCATTTTGGGGGAGGGCTATTTATGAATGCTATGGATATGGGTAGGTTTGGATTATTGACTTTGCGAAAAGGGAACTGGAATGGGAAGCAAATTTTATCCGAGGATTGGATTCGTAAAGCGACTACCCCCACGACAGCGAACATGGGTTATGGATTCATGAACTACTTTTTAAATACGGATCGCAAAATGTATCCATCGGCTCCTGCGAGTGCTTATGCGCACATCGGGAATGGGACGAATGCAATTTATGTGGATCAAGAGAACGATTTAGTGGCCGTGGTGAGGTGGATTGATGATAAGTCGATGGATGGTTTTCTGAAATTAGTCTTAAGTGCCCTTCCTGCAGCCAAGTAAAAATGTTAAAAATAGCCCATAGTGCCATCTATGCACATCCTTTGCCGGAAGGACATCGTTTTCCCATGTTGAAATATGAGTTGATTCCGGAGCAGTTGATGTATGAGGGAAGTATTACGGAGAATCATCTTTTTGTGCCAAAGAAATGTGCCGCCACTGATATCCTACTTACTCATGCAGAGGGGTATTTTCAGCGTCTTTTGGAGCAGAAATTATCTGCATCGGAACAACGCGTCATTGGTTTTCCGCAGTCAGAGCAGTTAACGAATCGAGAACTGATTATCACCCAAGGGACGATCGATTGTGCCCTTTTTGCGTTAGAACATGGCTGTGCAATGAATGTTGCGGGTGGTACACACCATGCTTTTGCGGATAGAGGAGAGGGATTTTGTTTGTTGAATGATATGGCCGTAGCGGCTAATTATTTGTTGCATCGGGATTTGGCAAAAAAAATACTAATCATTGATCTCGATGTGCATCAGGGGAATGGCACGGCTAAACTGATGGAAAATGTCGATCAAGTCTTTACGTTTAGTGTGCATGGTAAAAATAATTATCCCTTTAGAAAAGAGAAATCAGACTTAGATATTGGTTTAGACGATGGAGCCAATGGTGCGGAATACCTGGACATGTTATACTCCATTTTACCCGATTTAATTGAGCGAGTACAGCCAGATTTTGTCTTCTATTTAGCAGGGGTGGATGTACTGGCCACAGATAAATTGGGAAAATTTAAGTTAAGTATTGAAGACTGTAAACAGCGGGATAAATTCGTGCTTGATTTAGTACATAAACATCAAATACCTGTCACTATTGCGCTGGGAGGCGGATACTCTCCGGATATTAAAGATATTGTGGAGGCACATTGCAATACATTTAGGCTGGCGTTAGACTTATTTGACTAGTGAATTAAGGTCTAACTTATTTATTTTCAAAACATTACATTGCTTCTATTGTTTAGACTTTGAACTTAAATAATAGAAGAATGAAAAAGAAATTTATTGCCGGAATTATCACCTTGTTTATCTCTGCCTTCTCGGTATCAGCTCAAACAACGGTTGTGGATATTGCTATTAGCTCTAAAGACCACACGACATTAGTAGCAGCAGTAAAAGCGGCTGATTTAGTGTCTGTATTACAAAGTGCAGGACCATTCACGGTTTTTGCTCCTACAAATGCTGCTTTTGCTAAGTTACCCGCTGGAACAGTGGAAACACTTTTGAAGCCAGAGAACAAAGCAACTTTAGCTAAGATTTTAACTTACCACGTAGTGGCAGGTAATTTAGATGCAGCAACTGTTATCAAAGCAATCACTGCAGCAAAGGGTTCCCTAAGTGTAAAAACCGTTAGCGGTGGAACGTTAGTAGCTTCAATTGAGAATGGGAAAGTGGTATTAACAGACGAAAAAGGAGCTAAGGCTACTGTTGTTGCTGCTGATTTGAAAGCGGGTAATGGAGTTATTCACGTAATTGACTCAGTTGTATTGCCTAAGTAATACTTTCTATAAATGTTTTTTTTTGCTAAAGGGCCCCCTAAATTTAGGTGGCCCTTTTTTTGCCTTATTTTTTATAAGTCAAAAAATATTTACTAACATTGGTATATAAAGGATATCTAAATTAAAATGAAAGTTGTCTACTCTATTCTTACGGTACTTTTTTGTCTCCAGGTAGCATTAGCTCAAAACATTAAAGTCGCAACACCCGCTGAAGTCAAGGCATTGGGCTTCGATCAAAAAGTTTTTGACGCTTATCAAGGGGAAGTCGAAAAGAGCATTCAAAATAAGGAAATTGCTGGTGCTGTCACCCTCATTGCCCGGAAGGGTAAAATTGTGCATTTCGAGGCAAAAGGTGAGTCGCAACTAGAAACGCATATCCCGATGAAAAAGGATGCTATTTTCCGTTTAGCTTCCATGACCAAGCCCATTGCCACGTTAGCCTTATTATTATTAATGGAGGAGGGCAAATGTCTGCCTACTGACCCGTTGAGTAAGTATTTGCCTGAGTTTGCGTCTCAACAAATATTGATTTCGAAGGATAGCATCGACGGCATGTGGATTTATAAGACGCGGGAGGCGACTAAACCCATGTTAATTAGTCATGCATTAACGCACACTACGGGCCAGCCTAGTTCGTATGGCGGCAATATGCCAGAAGCCTATAATGCCATAAATAAAGACTCCTACAAAAGCGATATTGATCATTTTGTAAAGAAATTAGCCAAATTACCGTTAACTCATGAGCCGGGTGAAGGTTGGATTTATGGTCCTGGCTTGATCGTCGCAGGTCGATTAGTCGAGGTAATCAGTGGCATGCCTTTCCAGGATTTTGTGCAGAAACGCATCTTGGATCCATTAGAAATGAAGGATACGCACTTCTTTTTAGAGCCAAAAGATGTGCCTAGATATACGTCCTATTATCAGCCTGACGGAAAAGGTAAATTGTCTTTACTTGATCCAGGTTCAGAAAAAAGTACACGCATAAGCAGCCCTAAGACCTTTTATTCGGGTAGCGGAGGATTGAATGCTACGGCCATTGATTATTTTAAATTTTGCCAAATGGTGATGCAAGATGGAGTATATAACGGAGTTCGCATCGCGAAACCGTCTACCATTGCTTTGATGAAAACGGATCAATTGCCTCTGACTTTAGATGGGTATACTAAGCCAAAAGATGATTTGAAGAATCATGGGTGGACGTTTGGCTTTATGATTAAGCGCAGAGAAGTAGGGAATGATCCAGTTCCGGCGGGGACGATTTCCTGGGGAGGAGCCACAGGGCCGGTATTTTTTATTGATTTAAAAAATGAAGTGGTTGCGATTATGATGTGTCAGACTCCTTCTACTTATCCACTAGAATTTCGAACGGATTTTAGAAAATGGGTGATGAAGAGTTTGGTTAACTAGTATTGACATTTAAACAACCTATATATGAAAAATTTATTCCTAGTTGCACTATTGATGAGTATGTCATTCCGTATGAGTGCACAAGATTCCTTGTCATCAAAGTCCACAGAAAATAAACCAGTTCAGGTAATTGAAATGCCCGCTACTGACTTAAAATCAAAAAATAACGATTTGTTTAAGCAGGGTCAAAATGATGCATTAATCCATTACAAAGGATATAAGACAGCTGGAACCGCTGTTTTAGCTACTACAATTATACCAGGTTATGGAATTTTGTTCGGAGCGGCTCCCTTAATTTTCGCTGAAGGTAGGATGCCCCTTGATGAAAATTTAGGATATCCGGATTTGAAATTGATGGAAAATGAGCAATATGCACTAGGTTATAGGCAAAAAGCAAAACAAATTAAAAGTAAAAAATTGCTCCGAAATTATTATGCCGGATTAGGAGTTCAGGCTTCTTATTTGATCTACTTTTTATCAGCCTTAATTATTTTAACGGTAAAATAAAGTTAGATAAAACGAGGCCTCTATAGCTAGAGGCCTCGTTGATTACTTTAATTAAAATAAGTCGTTTTTCCTGGAATCGCTGCGGCATATAAGCCATTCGCATCTGGTTTTGATGGCATGTCGGCATCCCAAGCAAATCTAGATGGGGCGATATTGATGCCCGAGTTGATTGCCTTATCCCATTCAATTACTTGACCTGAATAGGTGGCCATTCGGCCTAGAATAGATGTCATGGTTGAATAAGCACCATTTTCTGCATCCGCATATTTGTATTCCCCTGCGGCTACTGTTGCCCATAATTCGTCATGTTCTGTTTGATAGGGATTATTTTCCTTTGTCTTTTTGTCAAAAGCGTATTGCACATTTCCTTTGGAATCAAAAATCTTTGCCTCGTCAAAATGCACTTTCCCTTTTGTCCCTATCACGAGCTCATCCACTTTCGCCCAGGTACCCGGAATGTGGCGACACTGACTGTTTAAGATTGTTCCGTCCGCATACTCGAATTCAACGATATGGTGGTCAAAAATTTCACCATAATCCTTTCCTTTTCGAACTTCACGTCCACCGGTTCCCCTTGCGCGAACTGGGTAGCCATTTTTTACCCAGTTAATGACATCAATGTTGTGAATGTGTTGTTCTGTGATGTGATCTCCGCAGATCCAGTTAAAGTAATACCAATTTCGCAATTGATAATCCATTTCGGTTTGGCCCTCTTTTCGTGGTTTTACCCAAACCCCATCATTATTCCACCAGCAGGAAGCTGAAACCACATCGCCGATCTGCCCATCTTGAATGCGCTTCATGAGCGCTCTGTAGGAATTTTGGTAATGACGTTGCAATCCCACCACGACGTTTAACTTCTTTTGCTTCGCGATTTTTGCTGCGTTTAACACGCGTTGTATTCCGGCTGGGTCAGTTGCAACGGGTTTCTCCATGAAAATCTGCTTGCCTTGTGCAACCGCCTCTTCGAAGTGCATGGGGCGGAACCCTGGAGGAGTTGTTAGAATCACCACATCGGCTAATTCCATGGCCTTTTTATAGGCGTCAAATCCTGAGAATTTTCTTTCCTCCGGCACATTTACCTTTTTGCTGATAGGCACTGCTTTAGCGGAGGCGTCTTTATCTCTTGACTTCATCAAATTAGCATAGCAATCATCTAATCGATCGCGGAATACATCGGCCATGGCCACTAATTCGATGTTTTCTTTTGTGCTCAAAGCTTGCGAAATGGCACCCGTTCCGCGCCCACCACAGCCGATCAAGGCGACTTTGATGGTGTCGTTCACTAAACTTTGGCCTGCAAATGCATTAGCAGCCCAGGGAGCTAAAATTATTCCACTCGCTGTTATGCCCGTTTGTTTCACAAAATCTCGTCTGGTATTTTTCATAGTAGAAATGAGGTTTAGTTTAAATATTTTTCAAAGAAGGAGTTAATTTCTGTTGCTGATGGCTGTTTAGCCGGTCGCATAATTCGAAATCCCACAAAAGGAGCATCGGCATTCCACCAGATGCTTTTAGGAACTTGTGGATCTCGTCGATTCCAGATGGGGTCCGCTGCCATCCGAGCCGTAGACCTAACTAGATTTGCCGGATCTTGGTAATTTCCGCCGCGTACAACGGCGTCCGCATATTTATCGATGAACACCGGGCTATCCTTTCGAGCGGTGGGATCAGACTCAAAGTGATCTAAAACCCATTCTGATACATTACCCAGCATATCATGTAAGCCCCAAGCGTTCGGTTTTTTTTGACCTACTTGGTGGTATTTTTCGTTTGAATTGCCTTGAAACCAGGCATAATCGGCTAAATCCTTAGAAGGGATTTCAGCACCGGCTTTGCAAGCATATTCCCATTCGATTTCTGTGGGAAGGCGATAGAAAACACCGGTTTTGGCATACAACCATTTGCAATACATAATCGCCCCGTATTGTTGCATGGAATTTGCAGGGAATCCACCCACTTTCCCCATGCCTAGCGTAAAATCGATGTAGGGCGGACTAGGCCTGGTCACAGCATCAGGGCCCTCTTTAGGAGGCCTCGGTTCAGGATCGCGTGATTCTTCGAAGAACAATTGGTATTCATCATACGTCACCTCCGTTTTACCCATCCAAAAAGCGGAGACCTGTGTTTTTTTTGTTTGGCCAAAAACAAAACTTCCGGATGGAATGGCCACCATGTCGAAGGAAACACGTGTTTGAGGAATTACTTGCTGGTAAGACTTTAAATCCTGCGCTAGAAGCGAGTATGAAAACAGAAGACTACTGAAGACGAGACGCCTCATGTGGCATTAGTTTATGGTTAAATAGGATTTTAGGTTTACCCGCTTCGTTTTCAAATACGAGCAAGAGAACATCCTTCAATTTTACTAATAATTCTTCAATTTCTTGCACGGTCATGATCGTTGCGGCGGTGGCAAGCCAATCCGCTAAAGCCCCCTCTTTTGCAATGGCCGTCGCTGAGCGCGAATGAGTTAAGGCCATTCCTGTTCTAGGATCAATTACATGCGAATAAGTGACGTCTCCTAAACGAATTGATTGATAGGTTTTTCCACTCGTCGCTACGGATACATTTTTTAATGCCAAAACCTCAGATAAATGTGCATCAGAAACAGGCATCTCCACAGCCACTTGCCAAGGTAAATCTGTAGGCCCTTGACTGGTCATCGCTAGTTTTCCACCTGCATCGACTAGGGTATAAGGAAAGCCCATCAGCTTTAAATCCTCTAAAACCCGCTGCGCGACAAAACCCTTGCCTATGGAGCCTAGGTCGAGCTGGCAGGCCGAATCAGTTAATCGAATCTGGGTAGAATCACTAGAAAACGCTAAACATTGCCCTTGAATCTTTTTGGCAATTTCTGCTAAAGCGATCACATCCGGCATTTGATGAAGTTTGCGGGCTTGTCTCCAGTAGGCTACTTGCCTGCCTACAAATATGTTTAAGGCGCCATTGCTTAGTTTTTGTGCGCTTAAAGACTCTTTTAATATAGCCCTTAGAGCTTCGTGGATAGGGTAGAAGGAGCCTGTTCCTGCGAGAAGATTAACTTGGCTGAGTTCAGATTGTGTTTGATAATCACTCAGTTCACTTTCTAGTGAAGTTGCTAAAGCGAATGCCTGTTTTACGGCTTTAGAAATTCCAGTCGAATCCTCGCAGGAGATGGTGATGCGAAAAGGGGAGCCCATTCGCTGGGTTTCATAGGAGTATTTTTTATACTGAGCGTTTACATCGGTAATAAAAAAAAGAAGTAGTAAGCCTAGGCTATTTTTAAACATCAGTCTATTCTTTCGATAAATCCAGAAGTTCGATGTTTCGGAAGTCAATCTCTTGGCCTTCGCTTTGGAGGGCAATAAATCCACTTTTCAGTAATTTGCCATCGATTTTAAGTGCGGGGTTGTAGCGATTAGCTACGCCGCCGCCTATTTGCGGTTGGGTATATTCTAACACTGTTTTTCCGTTGATCTTATGGGTAACAAGGGAGTCTCCGCGAACGATTAATTCTGCCGTAATCCACCGTTCATTTTCATAGGTTTCCGAGCTTGAATTGATGCAATGGCGGGGATCGATTTTGCCATTAAACACCACGTCGGTGCCAGGTGAACACATATTTCCGGTGGGTCTTGGTTTGCCATCTGCTAAAACACCTAAGAATTGCATTTCGACTGAAATAGGCCAGTCTTGCTCTTTCGGCATGGTATGTGGGTCTTGGGAATGAAACATCACGCCTGAATTTCTCTCGGTATAAATAGGCGCATCTTTTCGCCAAAGCCCTGTAAAGCGATATTGCAACCGAAGGATATAATTAGAGAAAGGTTTGTTAAAATATAAGTGCCCGTAGCGTTCATTAAACTGATCGTATTGGTCGTAGCGCACTTTGATGATGCCGTCCTCAGCTCGAAAGGTGTTTCCGTAATTATCGCCCACCTCGTGGTGGTGGATTTTAACGGTCCAATTTTTCAGATTTTTACCGTTGAAAAGTTGAATCCATTTTTCTTTTTTTGGTTTTGCATCTGATAGAAATGCTAGGCTAAAAAGCGCGACAGTTAGGAATAGTTTCATCTAGAGGTATTTGATTTTATCACCCATTAAAGTAAGCGAAATACGGGTAAAAATGAAATTAAGTTGCTGAGTTTCTGAACTATTACCCAGACTTGTTAGTTAAGGTGAAATACGTGCTAAACTTATTCTATCATGAAAGCATTTTACATCGTTGGGGGCATCGCCCTTCTTTTCTTACTGGTGCAATCTTATAAATTAGTGAGCAGTAGTCTTACTACGGAGAGCCAAAAATACAGGCTCGTACACACGGAATCCCAATTTGAAATTCGCTTTTATCCAGCAGCTACTTTTGCTAAGATTTACAGTAAGGGAACTGATTATAAGTCGGTCGCGAGCAGTGGATTTAGAAAGTTAGCAGGCTATATTTTTGGAGGAAATGATCGAGGCCAAAGTATTGCCATGACTTCGCCTGTACGAATGGAAATGGGTTCACAAGGATCCACGATGAGTTTTGTGATGCCTGAGAAATACCAAGAATCAGATTTACCTAAGCCTAAAGATGCGGGTGTTCATATCGTGAAATCAAGCCCACAATATGTGGCTGCCATTAGTTTCGGTGGCTATGCAGATGATGAGACGATAAGAGAAAAGCGGGATGTGTTGTTGAAGTCATTGCAAGACAAAGGCATTAAAGTAGTGGGCGAATATACTTTTCTAGGATATAATGCCCCTTATCAGTTTTGGAGTAGAAAAAATGAGGTGGTTATTCCTATCGAATGGAAGGAGTAAATTAATCTACTGCCCCCTCGTTCAAGGCCTTCTTTTGAATTTTTCTGATAGCCTGCTCAATCGATTTTTCGGGTTCGATGATGTTGTATATACCCCAAAAATCAGGGTCAGCTAAATTCGCCACTTTATCAGACATGATAACGTTAGTGGTCAATTCCTGTGTTTTTGGGACCTCTTTGAGGTCCTGTTTTTTCCAATCGGTCATAGCCATTTCGATGGAGGTGGTGTAGACGGTGTTGAATATGCGTTTGGCCCAATTCAATTTAAAGGTCAAATCCCCACGCGAATAGGCGAAAATCCATTTGTCATTTTCTTGTCGGTAATTAATTTGGTAGCTGACCTCTGTTGGATAAATGTCAAGACTATTCGGTTTTTTGCGCGTAAATAGAAGCCCTGCCTTGATTTTATCCTCCACATTGAGGGAGAAAGTAGCGCTTACGACTGCAAGACTTTTCGCATCGATGAATAATTTACCGTAGTAGAGCGGGTTTTCGTAGCTTGATTTTTGTTTGAAGGCTAAAACCAACACTTGTTTGTCATTTATTTGGGTGCTTTCCTCTAAACTGAAATCGTATATTTCTAAGGCATCATTTGAGAAAATGAAGCTGGGATATTTGATTAAATCGATATATAAGACGGAAAAAGGGCCTCCCTGTAATTTAAAATTTACCGTGTCTAGTTTAGTGTAATCCGTGTTTTTTCGACCCTTGAAAAGACTGATTTGGTCTGGCAAACCATTCATGAAGGGCTGCTTTTGAATATTAAGTATAGATTCAGAAAGGGAAACGTAGGTACGTCGTTTGCGAATGGTTTCTCGATAAAACCCTGTCATTTGGAGTGGGTCATCTCTATAATTTTTTAAGCGATTGTTTAGTACCCCTAAAAATAGCGAATTCGCATCTGAGGTGTTTACAACCACTTCATTGAGCATCGTATTGCTCGATTCTAAATACACTACGTTTTTGTCTGGCTTTAATTCTTTGATGGAAACAGTCTTGTTTCTGTAGCCTAAAAAGGAAACAATGAGACTTGCATTCTGCTTTTCAGTAGGAATTTTAATGGAGAATTTCCCCTCACTATTGCTGATGGTAGAGATGCTTGTTCCTGCAACAGTGATCGTCGCATAGATGAGTTCATTCTTTGTTTTACTATCTAGAATAGATCCTTTGAATTGATTGAACGAACTGGAATCCGGAATGGAGTAGCTAGAGGAATGGGCT
This sequence comes from Aquirufa sp., assembly GCF_044239315.1. GTDB lineage: Bacteria > Bacteroidota > Bacteroidia > Cytophagales > Spirosomataceae > Aquirufa. The sequence continues at coordinate 38,734 of NZ_JBIIBQ010000014.1, forward strand.
TCTGATTGCATTTGAGCAAGCAGGAGGAATAATAATCCCAAAAATGCTCGAAAATAGACGTGCAGGTTAGTTTTCATATCTCTAGGACTCCATTATTTTTCGTGAATATATCAAATAAAACAGCTTATTGATAGATTTTGTTTAAAAGTAGTAATTAAATAATGCCGTGCCAGCTTATAAAAAAACCACCTTAGACGAGGTGGTTTTTCGTATTGACTTATTAAGAGCGAGTATTTTATAATTTAGGCTCCCAACCCTTCTCGTATTCACGGCCCCAAAGCTTCATTCCCTCCTTATCTAAAATATGGCCATCCGTCGGATTAACTGAGAATGATTTCCCGATCCGGTACGAGATGTTCGCATAGTGACACATCATTTGGCTGATAGCGCCTTCTTCGATAGGGGAGTTTAATTTAGTCTCCGTTCCGCGAATGACATTGAAGAAATTCGCCACATGTGTATCGGTCATATCACCACCGCCACCTAAGGTATTGCCAGCTTCGCTGCCGCTCGATTTGTTGTCTTTGATTTTTTTGCCGTTGCGATCAAAAAGCGTGTAGCCCTCTCTATTCACAAAAACAGAACCTTCGCTTCCATAAATAATGGTTCCACGATCGCTTCCGTAGGTTTTATAACCTGAACGGCTTTTGCCATCCCATTGGATGATTTTGTTTTCAGGGAAACGGAAAGTCGCCTCCATGGTGTCGTACATTTCCCAGCCGTCATTTTTGAAATGACGTTTTGCTGCTTCTACTTCTACCTTCTCTGGATATTTTACTTGTAGCGCCCAACGAGCTACGTCTAATTCATGGGTCGCATTATTGCCGGTCTCTGCAGTTCCCCAATTCCAACCATACCAGTGCCAGTTATAGTCCCAGGTTTCAGACGTGTATTCCTGATGGGGCGCAGGACCTTGCCATAATTCCCAATCCAATCCTTCTGGAATAGGGGCCTTTTTTTGATGTGGAACTTCTCCACGTTGGTTCGAATAGAAGGCAAGCGCTTTGTATACTTCCCCAATGCTACCCTTGTGTATCTCCGAAATGATTTCTTGTGATTCTTTAGAGGAGCGCTGCTGGTTCCCCATTTGGACTACTTTACCGTATTTTTTTTGAAATGCGACAAGTAGCTCACCCTCTCTCGGATTCTGACTACATGGTTTTTCAATATAAACGTGCTTTCCAGCTTGCATTGCCATCCAGGTTCCAGGTGCATGCCAGTGGTCTGGGGTCGCATTGAAGATCGCATCTACACTTTTATCATTCCAAACCTCATGAATATCATTCACCAAAGTCGCTTTTCCGCTCACCTTTCCTTGTAAATCACGGCCTACCTTTTCGCGTTGCTTTTTCATCACATCGCAGATGTAAGCCACATCCACATTATTCTTTTTATCTTTCAAAGCATCATAATAGGCGCCTACCCGACGACCACAACCCATTAGGGCTACATTTAACCGGTCATTTGCCCCTAGAATCCGGGAATAACTTTTTGCACTGAAGGCATTGTGGATATTGCCTAAGCTAATACCAGCGGCACCTAAGGCAACCTGTTGGATGAATTTTCTGCGATTATTCTTCATTATATGATGTTAAATAGGTTTTCGTAAAAAAGTAATATTTCTAAAGTTATAAAAATTCAGTTAAAAATTTAATTGTAGGATTTTTTGAATTGAAACTAGGAATTTAATTTTTATGGTTGATAATCTTGCCAAATTAGGTCGGTTGCTTTTCGTTCTTGACGGCTAGATTAAATTATCTTATTTGAATGCTTTTACCTTGCAGTATATACTTTTAATATATACCTTAGCCCCATGAAAATATTATCCTTAAAACTGGACGATGAAATCTTCGACGAGGCTGAAGAAATCACAAGTGCGCTGAAGGTGGCGAGAAATCGGTATATCAATGAAGCGGTTAGTATTTACAATCGAGTGAATAAGAAACGATTGCTTAAGACACAACTAGCCAAAGAATCAGCTTTAACTAGCCTAGATTCCCTGGACATTCTTCATGAGTTCGAAAAGCTGATCGATGAAAATTAATCAATACGACATTTGGTTAGCTGACCTAAATCCAAGCCGTGGCACAGAACCGGGGAAGACTCGCCCTGTGGTGGTCATACAGACGGACCTATTAAATGACACGCATCTCTCCACTATTATTTGTCCCATTTCGACTAATGTAATCCCAGATGCTGACATCTTGCGAGTGCATTTGAAGATGCATCAGCTGGATAAATTGAGTGATGTTTTAGTGGACCAAATCCGTTCCATCGATAACAAAAGACTCATCAGCAAACTGGGCGAGTTGACTAAAGAACAACGAGAGAAGTTAAAAGAGAATTTACGGATTGTGCTGGATGTGTAAATGAATGAACCATATTTATTTCGAAGTGCTGGAACTCGTTTTAGTCAGAATTACACCTAGTATATGAAAAATTTACTTTACTTATTTATCGCTCTTCTCCTTTTAGCCTGCGATCTGCAACCCATTGATTATTCGAAGAAAACGAGGAGGTCTTCCTTTACGCGATCGAGCGTAACTCAGACTGGTAGATTAAGAAAAGCCCACGCCAGAAAAGGCGTGAGCACTTCTAAACGAGCATTTAAGAATCGAATTAATTCCAAGAGTTATTATAACCGGAATAAGAACCGGAGGAAGTTGAGAAAGGGCGATTAGGCTCTTTAACTATGCGTGAAAAGTTGTCTTTTTTCACACTTTTTCACGGTTAGTTGTTAAATTGAGTTTTAGCTTGTTATGATATTCCAGAAATGGTTAATAACATATTTGATATTGAAATCCCCTATCTTTTAATTATCATCAAAATGATGGTTATCTTTTAATCCTTGATACTGACGCTGCTTTGAATCTTTTAAATAAATACAAATTATGAAAAAGAAAGAAATTTTAAATGACTTGGAATTGTATGTTGACCCTACTCCATTAACAAAGGATGAAGAGGTCGGTCTAAGTTTTTTTATTAGACAGCTTAAAGAAAAAATGGAGGAAACCTCTAAGTCCATCAAACAAAATTCACGAAGTAAGGCCGATCAAATCTAGGATTATATACCCAACATTCAACATCAATAATACACCTCTTACTCCGCCTTTAACTCTGGCATTTCTAAATTTTATCTGTAAATTGATTTTATTTCAAATTATCTCATGAAGCATTATTTCGTATCAGCTGCTATCATTCTAGTTAATGATGAAATTCTTTGCTTTCAAAGAGGTCCCAGTAAATTCGATTACGTATCCCACAAATATGAATTTCCGGGAGGTAAAATAGAGGAGGGTGAGTCCCCTGAAAAGGCGTTAGTTCGTGAGATAAAAGAAGAACTCAATCTAGAAATTAGCCGACTAGATTTTTTCCAAACTGTTGAACATCAATATCCCGATTTCAAAATAACGATGCATGCTTTCAAATGCATTACGAATAATTTCGAAGAAATTCAGTTGAATGAACATTTGAACTTTAAACAATTAGCTAATACTGAATTGTCAAATCTTGACTGGGCAGCAGCAGATATTCCATTTGTTGAAAAACTTATTTCAGAATCAAATGGCTGAGTTGAATGATGAATTTTATGATAATATCAAATCGGGATTTATAGAGAAATCTATCGATTCATCAGGTGAATTTATTCCTCGCTTATTAACGAATGAAAAGTCAGAAGGGGTTAAAGTTCTTTCTAATATAATTGCCGAATTAAATACGTGTGAAGAGTTTTGGTTTTCAGTCGCATTTTTGACTAACGGAGGTTTGCAGACCTTGGTAAATACATTCAAGGAATTACAAAATCATCAGATTAAGGGAAAAATTCTCGTTTCTCAATACCTTAATTTCACTCAGCCCGAAGCTCTAAAAAGATTATTGAAATTCGAAAACATTGAACTCCGAATAAATACAAATGAAAACTTTCATTCGAAAGGCTACTTATTTAAAAAGGGAGGATATTACAATCTAATTGTTGGATCTAGTAACCTAACAGCTAGTGCTTTAAGTACTAATAAAGAGCTAAATCTAAAGGTGTCTGCGAAAAATGAAAGCTATATAATTCAAAAAGCATTGCTTGAATTTTCAACTGATTTCAAAAATTCCTCTATCGTTGATCTTGAATACATTAATCAATATCAATTAGAATACGAAAATGGAAAGAGATTTCAATCAGAGTATTTGTTTAAACAGATTGAAATTAACCCTGGCGGGACTAAGATTATTACCCCCAACTTGATGCAAGTAGAGGCTTTAGCTAATCTCAAAAAGCTAAGAGAAGAAGGTAAAAATAAAGCTTTATTAATCTCTGCGACTGGAACAGGTAAGACCTATTTGTCTGCATTTGACGCTAAAGAATTTAATCCCAAACGATTGCTTTTCGTAGTGCATCGGGCCAATATTGCGCAAGCTGCCATGGAAACCTTTATTCGTGTTTTTGGAATTCAAAAAGAAATGGGGTTCTATTCTGGTTCAAGAAAGGAAGTAGAAAAAGACTTTATCTTTTCTACGATTCAAACTATTTCGAGAGATGAACATTTAAATGTATTTCCGAGAGATCATTTTGATTATGTCATTGTTGACGAATCGCACCGTGCAGGTGCTGATTCATATCAAAAAATTGTCAACTATTTCAATCCAAGGTTCTTGCTTGGAATGACGGCTACACCAGAAAGAACTGACGGATTCGATGTTTTCTCGCTTTACGATCATAATATAGCCTATGAAATTCGTTTGCAGAAAGCCTTAGAGATTGAAATTCTATCTCCATTCCATTATTTTGGAGTAACAGATTTGACCATTAATGGACAGGAAGTTGAAGAGAAATCAGATTTTAATTTATTGACATCTAATGAACGTGTTAATCGAATAATCAAGCAATCTCAATTTTACAGTTGCGATGATGGTAATATTAGAGGTTTAGTTTTTTGTTCCAAAGTTGAAGAAGCTAATGAATTATCTATTCAATTTACTAAGCGAGGATTTAGATCCATTGCCTTGTCAGGAGACAGTTCAGAAGACCAAAGAAATGAGGCAATTGATAGGTTGGAGTCAGATGATTCATCTGATAAAATAGACTACATATTTACAAGAGATATCTTCAATGAAGGAATTGATATACCTCGTGTTAACCAGGTGATAATGCTTCGTCCTACACAGTCGGCTATCATTTTTGTGCAGCAATTAGGTAGAGGTTTAAGAAAAGCTGAGGGAAAGGAGTATTTAACTGTAATAGATTTTATTGGGAATTATACGAATAATTTTTTGATACCAATTGCACTCTTTGGGGATACCTCTTACAATAAGGATAATCTTCGTAAGCTAATTGCAGGAGGTAGTAATCAGATTCCAGGTACTTCTACCATCAATTTTGACAAAATATCGAAGGAGAAAATATATGCAGCAATCGACCAATCGAACTTTTCTCTGAAAAAGGACTTAATTAAGGATTACGATTTGTTGAAATATAAAATTGGTTATAATCCTATGATGATGGATTTCTTGCAACATGGTTCGAGGGATCCTTTTTTGTATGTTGAATATGCTGGTTCCTATTTTCAATTTGTTTCTTCTATTGAACCCGATTTAGCCGGAAAGTTAACCGCTGATCAGTTGTCTATTTTGAAGCTTTATTCTACCGAAGTTAATAATGCCAAACGTGTAGAGGAATCGGAATTACTTTATATTCTTTTAACAAAAGGTGAGGTTAAAATTTCGGAATTTGTAAAGCTTATTTATGGTAAATATGGCTTTGTACCTACCATAGAAACGATGGTTTCTGTCATTTCAAATTTGAATTTCTATTTCATAAATAAACGTAATTCGATTAAGGAATTAGGTTCAAAAGATCTCGTAGAACAAAATGGAGACTTGATCTCAAGTTCCGGATTCTTTAATCAGCAATTAAAAAATACCACTTTTCACCGTTATTTATTGGATAGCGTATATTATGGAATTTCGAGGTTTGACAAGACTTTTGAGCTCAGTAAATATTTGGATGGATTTTTATTACACCATAAGTATTCACGGAAAGACATTTGTCGAATTTTGAATTGGGATAAAAATGAAGAATCTACTATGTATGGCTATAGCATTAAATACAATACATGTCCGATTTTTGTAAATTATCACAAGGAAGAGAATATCGCTGCTTCGACAAAATTTGAGGACAAATTCATCAACAATAGTCATTTTCAATGGTTTTCAAAGCCTAGGAGAAACATGGATAGTAAGGATGTTTCAGCGATTAAAAATCATAATAATAGCCTCAGATTATCCTTATTTATAAAGAAAAGTAACGGCGAAGGGAGTGATTTTTATTACATGGGTGATGTTAAGCCTATAGATGAATCTTTTGAGATAACTACAATTTTAGATGATCATGGCAAAAGTGTGTCTGTTGTGAAAGTAATTTTCAAATTGAATCATCCAGTGGAGGATTCACTCTTTGATTACTTAACCAAGTAGTAAACTAAATTCGATTGTTACACTATTGTTACACCTCTGCCGTAAAATAAAAAAAACCACCTCGTTTGAGGTGGTTTCTGTGGTCCCACTAGTACTATTATTATTTCACTTGTTTTCTTAGAATTTCTTTTTAAATACTCTATATTGATAAATATAGATATATTTGTTGTGCAACCAAAAGACTTGTAAAGTAGTTATTCGACATAAAACCTGTACCTATACCTGTACCTTTTCTAATTTCATGGCAACAATTCGAGCAGTACTCAAGAAAAATAAGATTAAAGCAAGTGGATTAATTCCGATATATTTAAGGATAATTGAAGGAGAAAAAAATACGTTTAAATCAACGGGTATTGATGTTCGTCTTGACGAGTGGGATGAGAAGAATGCTAAGGTTCGATCGAAGCATCCAAACTCGGTAAGGATGAACCATTTGATTGCTAAAAAAATTAGTGAACTGGAAGACTTAAGAATCCAGCTTGACGGAAAAGGTGGATTGGGTAGAGAAGTCAAAGCACTTTCAAACAAGAAAGCAAAAGATCAAAAACTGAGTTTTAGCAAATTTTTTAAAGAGTACGTGGATCAACAAAAAATCGATAAGAAGTTTGGTACTCATAAGAAAGTAGAATCGGTGCTAAAAAAGTTTAATGATTACAACAAGCAAAGCGACGTACCGTTTTCAATCTTTACATTAGAATACCTCAAAGAATATGAGAATTACTTAAGGGGTTTAGGCAATACAACAAATACCATACATGCGAATCTGAAGGTTTTTCGAATGCTATTCAATAAAGCTTGCCAGTTGGAAATTATTCCTATACAAAATAATCCATTCAATAAACATAAGTTAAAAACTGAGAAGGTGGAAAAGTCGTTTCTCACCCAAACCGAGGTAGATGCAATTGATCAAGTAAAGCTAACCGCTGGCTCTAAAATGGAAGCACACAAGGACATGTTTGTATTTGCATGTTATGCTGGCGGTATTAGAATTTCAGATTTGCTTCAATTACGAATTGAACGATATGATCAAACAACCAAAGTGATAAGTTTCTTTGTACACAAAACTAAGAATAACCACACAATTAAATTACCTAAGAAAGCTGTCGAAATACTTGAGCGTTATATTTCTCATGGAAAGAATAGTGGGTATATATTTGGCCTATTAGATGAATCTGTTTTCAATGCGTCTGCGGATTTATTGCTCACTAAAATATCATCCGCGACAGCTTATGCCAACAAGAATCTAAAAACGGTTGTAGACCTAGCGGGTATTGAAAAACCAATAAGTTTCCATTCGAGTAGACATACCTTTGGAACACTTGCTGTAAAAAAGGGGATAGGCATTCAAATGGTTTCGAAAATCATGGTACATTCCAATCTAACTACTACCCTAGGCTATTCTAAAATTGTAGACGCCCAGATGTGGTCAGAGATGGACAAGATGGACGGTGAATAAACGAATTTTGATACACTGTTTTTTATCATTTTTCACTAAAATCACCAGATTTTCTTTTATTACCCTTAGCTAACAAAATACCTGCTAAAGGTTAATGCTATATTATGCAGAATATTTCGTGTATTACCCAATAATTGCTTGATTGGCAATTAAATACATTATTTATTTGTATCAGAATTTTAGCGACAGAGGTTGAAAATGCAGGAATTCTGCGTCGACTGTAAGTAAACCTGACGCAGCTGTCGAAAGCTTCAATTTACGTTCCTCATCTGGGACTTTTTTTAAACTACATAGCAACTTATTATGCAAAAACATAGCGAAAAAATCGCTAGGGACGAGTACGTCCTTACGAATTCGTGTTGTGAAAAGATTTACAACACAAATGAATTGGCAAACCTACTTAAGGTTTCAACGCGCACGGTACAACGATGGAGAGATTATGGAATAATCAAATTCTCCGCAGTTGGTTCAAAGTTCTATTATTTCCACACAGATGTTGTGGGAATGTTAAACTCAAATTCAATAAACTAATCAATTATGTCAAATACAATAATTTCGAATCAAGGGGGCAAGGCCCCTTTTGGTTCAAACCTACAAACAAATATTGAGTCGCGACATAGCGACATAGCGACATCCCTTAATTTGGATCAAATAACTCAAGACTTGCCTTCCACGCTAAGGCAATGTATTAATTTGTTGGATACATATGAGGAACGTAAAATTGCTACATATGCTGTAATAACACTAGCAGGCTCTCTTATGCCTAATGTTGAAATAAATTACGACGGTTCAGTTAATTACCCACAATTGATGTTGTTAATATCATATCCACCGGCTAGTGGAAAAGGTAAGCTAAATCACATGTTAGAGCTCATTAGTTCAATTGATTTGGAAATCAATGAGCAATCACTTCGAGAGGCTAGAAAGTATAAATCGGATTATGATTTTTACAAATCAAATTTAAAGAAAGGAGATAGAAAAGAGCAGCCAGTTAAGCCCAATCTTCCTTTGTACCTAATCCCAGGAAACACAACTTCATCTAAGTTAATGCAACAGTTAGCTGAAAATGGGGAATCTCAAGTTGGCTTAATATTTGAAACTGAAACAGATGCCTTAGCCAATATGCTAGGTTCAACACATGGAATAGACAATTCGATGATGCTTCGAAAGGTATTTCATCACGAATCTATCTCTCAAATGCGAAAAACGAACAATGAACATTTAATGGTGGCAAAACCGAAGCTTGCTATTATAGTTAGCGGTACACCATCACAAATACCTAAATTATTTTCAAGTAATAGCGATGGGTTGTTTTCGCGTTTTATGATCGTAAGCGGCAGTAGTCCTATCGTGTGGAAAGATGTTAAGCCATCGGTCGGTACACTACCCTTGAGTCTGCAGTTTAAAGGATTAAGCTCAAATTTCTATTTAATGTGGCAACATCATGCTTCTCACAAATCACTAAATATCATATTTTCTGAATCTCAATGGAAAAGGATAAATGATCAAGGTGATTATTTGCAATCCATTTGTCTCGAAGAAGGAGGTGAAAACGCAGTTAGCATATCAAGAAGGCACATGAATATGATGGCCAGAATTGCGAGTATTTTAACAGCTGTAAGACATTACGAATCAAGAAGCTCTGAAATAGAAGTAGAATGCAATACGGCTGATTTCAATATCGCGTTGGATTTAAGTGAATATTCGTTTTACCAAGCTTTGGAATTGTTTAAAGTGCTTCCTGGCGAAGTTACAAAACAACCCAAAAGAGCTATGGAATTCTATTATAAGCTTCCAGATATAGTTTTTACAACATATCAGATTCAAGATATCATTTTAGAAATGAACGTTCAAATCAGAATGATACAGCGATATATAAGGGAATTGATAAACATGGGATACCTAATTGAGATATCGAAGAATAGATACAAAAAAATCAAAAAATGACTGTGACGCTGTGTCGTGTATGTCGCCGAATCGGATTAACGATCTCTCAATTAGACCATGGGTGATTGAACAATCCATTATTATTTACTATTTTATTAACGCTAACACAATTAGCAATAAATATTTACCGTAATGACCAATTTTAAAATTTTATCGAAAATTTTAGGCTCACAATACTTCGAGCAATTAATGATAGATGAAAAAGCAATCAACCGCACATTAAATGCGCGTGATTTAAATTTCATCTTTGAACCCAATATAAAATACTTCGAAATAAAAAAGAATGTAGAAGATATGGTTTTGTCAACAATGAAGCATATCCAAGATCCGATATCATCAAAGGATCAACTAAGGAAAATAACGCATAGTTTGTTTTATGCCGACGAAAATCAGGATAATCAGATTGATTATTTATACAAATATCACTTTAACGCGATTTACGCAACGTTATTTCAACAATTAACGATTGCGGAAGATTTTGTTGCTAGGGAAGCTGAATGCCATGCTGCACTTGATTTATTTGATGAAAAAATCAAACAATATGATTGCAGAGAAAATTGGCTGGCTAAATATCTTGACTTGTTTGAAAAGGTAATTCAAGAGGAAAATGATCAGCGATTTGATCATAATCGGGATACAAAACTCTACAGTATAACCAAACTGAAAATTTTACTATCAGAAGACATGTTAATTCAAAGGCAAAAATTCAAGTGTAAATATGTTCAGCTAGCTAAAGAACTAAATAAGCAGTACCGGAACTATTATGTTGACGGCGTTAGATATTTTGATGATTATTGACAATATGGGGCTTCGGCCCCATTATTGTTTGCCTTTAATTCATTAGCTAAATATTTCATGCCCAGTTAAGTACTAAGCTATTTGTTGACTTAAGCTTATTAATGCACCTATAAATCATGTTGTATACTGTTTGACGAGCAAGCTGGTGCTCCTGCATAATTTCTTCAACTGATTTTTCATGAACAAATCGCTCAGTAAACAGGAATCGTTCTCTCTTGGTTAATAAGCTAAGTTGGTGTTCATAGATCGTCTTCCTATGAAAATCAACTTCGGATTCGATAATTGATGACAATGCGTTTGATGGATCAATAAATTCCAAACATTCTGCTTCATGTTCATAAGAAAGAGTATCAAATTTTATTTTTTTCTTTATGGCATGGATCATATGATTCTTGATACTTCTCTTCAGGTAATAGTCCAATGTGTTTTCCACTGTAAGTCGCTCTTTGGACTTCCATAACGCGATAAAGATATCTTGATAAGCGTCTTTGACATCATCCTCCTGATTCGGGAATAAGGATCTGCCATAACCGATCATCCGCTTATGATAGTGTTGATATAAGATTTGGAAAGAACTAGTATCCCCCAATTTGAATTGCTGAATGTAAAAAGACTCTTGTGCCGCAGTCATAGTTTGATGGTAGGTAAATATGAAATAACACACCAAAATTAGACGTAATGAGAAAGTGAAATTTGCCAAATCTTAGCAATTTATGATGATATATTATTGATATTAATTTACATTTGGTAAAAATCATTCAATATGAAACCAATATTCAAAAAGGTTGAATCAAACTCGGAGGAAGCTTTTGTAGCAAGAATTGATCAATTTTCCCAATTCTACAACAAGTGGCATTTTCACCCGGAGTTAGAATTAACGCATATTGTTAAAGGTAGAGGAACACGTTTTGTGGGAGATAACATTGAGTTTTTCCAGGAGGGAGATCTTATTCTGGTGGGGTCTAATTTGCCACATGTTTGGAAAAATCAGAATGAGGAATCAGAGCTTGCGGTTGCGCAAGTTATTCAGTTTTTACCAGCGTTCATTGGGGATGAATTATTGCGCAAAGTTGAATTTAGGAACATACAAAATCTGTTAGCTAGGTCTGCTTATGGCCTTAAAATTGAGGGTGCCACAAAAGTTCAATCGTTAGAATACTTGGATTTACTGTTTAATGCTAGTAGTCCGTTGGATCGGTTGATGATGCTCGTGAAGATGCTGGATCTTTTGGGCTCTTCGACGGAGCTTAATCCCATGTCTAAAAGTTTGTTTTCGGTGAAGGCTGATAAGCAACATACGGATCGCTTAAATCAGGTGATTGATTTCACGATAAGCAATTTTGCAGCGAAGATTGTACTTGAGGATGTTGCGTCGATGTCGAATATGTCGGTCTCCAATTTTTGCAAATACTTTAAAGCGAGAATGAAGAAAACCTATGTGCAATACTTGACGGAGGTGCGCATTGGGATGTCCTGTAAAATGTTAATAGATGACAAATTATCTGTACATCAAATTGCTTATGAGTCAGGTTTTATTAATATCTCAAATTTCAATCGTGCTTTTAGGCTAATAAAACAGATGACTCCTCTTCATTATCGAAAGAGATATCTTCTTAATTAATTGAGATTATGTTAATAAGGAGATGAAATTAATATATATAGATTAAGCTGTCATCAACAGCCTTTTGGCCTAAATATTGATTTGGGTCAACTTTATTGTTTTTCCCTAATTCAATTCTTTGGCTTGATTTTCTTATAATCAATTCATTTGATAATGTCTCTGTTCTGGGTTTAAACTTATTATTATCCTCAATCTCCTTTATGCACATTTGTGCAGCCATAGTACCCATTTCAAATCCTTTTTGTCCCAAACCTGTAACGGATGGTTCAAGTAAAGCAAGCAAAGGGTCGCAACTGAATGCCGCTAAACCAAAATTGCTTCCTAAATTAAGGCCCATTCTTTTTGCCTCTGAGTAGATGGCCATGGTTATTTGATCGCTTGTTGCAAAAATGGCATCAGGTTTTTCTTTTAAACTCATTACTTTTTGAAATCCTATTCTTCCTTCTTGATAACTCATGCCGGATGTTATGATCAAATCATCATCTTTGTCGATATTGTATTTATCAAGTGCTTGCAAATATCCTAGAATTCGATTTCTGCACACACCTAAATGATCACCACCAGTAATTATTGCGATGCGTTTATATCCAGATTTGATAAGATGTTCAGTTTGAGCAAATGCGGTTGCTTCATCATTCATAATTACTTTGTGACCCGCAACTTTTTCCGCAACTCTTTCAAAAAATACTAAGGGAATTTCATGCTGTTTAAATGCCTTAAAATGATCAAATTTTTTGGTTTCTTGTGACAAGCAAACAAGCAATCCATCTACTTGGCCAACTAAGGAATCAGTATGCATAATTTCTCTTTGATAACTTTCATTTGTCTTAGCAATCAAAAGATGAAAACCTTTTCTAAAGGCCACTTCCTCTATTCCATTTAATACGGACATATTGAAGTGATGTAAAATTTCAGGAATTATCACCCCTATAACCTTTGTTTTTCGTTCTTTGAGATTTTGTGCTGTAATGTTTGCTTTATAGTTCATCTTTTTAGCCATTTTGATAACTTTTTCAGTTACGGCTTCGCTAATGTCTGAATGATTTCTAAGGGCCCTTGACACAGTTGATGCTGATATTTTTAGCGCCTCTGCAATGTCGTAAATCGTAGTATTATTTTTCTTCATTCTGTGTATGTTAAATTAAAAATTACACCCGTTTTCTCTCAATTATTCTTCAAGATATAAAAAATATTTTATGCAACCGATTGCGGTTTCGATTGCATAAAAAAAAATATTTTTTATTGTAAAAATTGCTTCTATGTTTGGAAAAATAAAAGTTAAACCATTTCACAATATTTTAATTACTATGAAAACAATGTACAAATGTTTTTTGCTTCTAATATTGTTTTGTTTTGTTGGAGGCAATACGATTTATGCATATTCAAAAAATAAAATTGAATATGTAGCAGATTTGCAAGTAACGGGTAAGGTTGTATCCGCTCAAAGCAAACTACCATTGATGGGTGTTAGTATAACTGAGAAGGGAACATCCAGAGGTACAGCAACGAATGCTAATGGAGAGTTCTCTATCAATGTAGCAAACGCTAAATCAATTTTGGTCTTTTCTTTTGTTGGTTACTCTACGCAAGAAGTTATTGTTGGAAACCGAAGTCAACTAAATATTAGTTTGACCGAAGATGACAAAGCTCTAGACGAAGTGGTTGTAATTGGCTACGGCTCTCAAAAGAAAAGTGATTTAACAGGATCAGTTGCATCGATTAAGAGTAGAGATCTTGTTACTCAAGTGGCGATTAATCCAGTTCAAAGTTTGTCTGGAAGGGCAGCCGGAGTTCAAGTCGTTCAAAATTCTGGAGAGCCTGGTTCAAACATCAGCGTTAGAATTAGAGGGGGCAATTCAATTTTGGGAAATAACGAGCCTTTATATGTATTAGATGGTTTCCCATTAGCAGGTTCGCCTTCATCATTATCACCTAATGATGTTGAATCAATCGAAGTATTAAAAGATGCATCTGCGACTGCTATTTATGGTTCTCGTGGAGCAAACGGTGTAGTACTTATTACAACAAAAAAAGGAAAAAATGGACAAAGTAAAGTTGAATTTGATAGTTATTATGGAGTTCAAGAAGCAGCCAAAACAATTGATATGTTAAATGCAAAGGAATTTGCCCAGTTAGCAAATTTGAGAGCAGCAAATGATGGAGATAAAGCTTTTTTTACCACTGAACAAATTAATTCATTTGGCGAAGGTACTAATTGGCAAAATGAAGTTCTTCGTAAAGCAATTGTACAAAATCATGTAATCACTATTTCTGGAGGAAATGAAAAAACACAATATTCGCTTTCTGGAAATTACTTTAATCAAGAAGGTATTTTAGTGGGTTCTAATTTTTGGAGAGGTCAAGTTAGAACTAATTTACAGCATCGTATTAATAATATATTTTCTGTTTCATTCAGTAGCGTCTTAAACAGAACCCAACGCAATTCCTTAAATAGCGACAATACCGTACGCGGACAAGGGGTACTGTCAGGAGCATTAATTGCGCCACCGACCCTCTCACCTTTAAATGCAAACGGCGAATATAACTCAATTAGCTCCTATGCATTTAGTCCAGACGTTGCAGAAAATCCATTGGCAATGGGCTTGGAAAGAAAGCAGTTAGGGACAAATAATGGCGTTTTGGCAAATTTAGGGTTAACTGCTAAAATCTTACCAGATTTGGTATTTACAAGTACAGCTGGCATAGAAAACATAACAAATAGATCAGATTTTTATTCCCCAACCATTTTAAAGTTATCTGCAACAGGGGTAGCCTCAACAAGTAATTCCGAATTAACAAGTGTCGTTAATGAGAATTTTTTGACTTATAATAAGATATTTGGTGAATCACATAAATTAACGGCATTAACTGGTTTAACTTATCAAAATACGATGAATAGTGGAGTTACTGCTAGTTCAACAGGTTTTTTAAACAACGTTTTATCAAATTATAATTTACAGTCTGGTAGTGGACCAGGAATACCTACTTCATTTTTAACTGAGTTTTCAATCTTGTCTTATTTAGGCAGATTAAATTATTCATATAATGATAAATATTTAGTGACTTTTAGTGCAAGAACGGATGGCTCATCTAGATTTGGACGTGAAAATCGCTGGGGTTATTTCCCTTCTGGAGCCATTGCCTGGAGAGTAAGTGAAGAGGACTTTTTGAAAAACAGCAAAGTTATTTCAGATTTAAAATTTAGGGCTGGCTGGGGAATTACTGGAAGTACAGCAGTTAATCCATATCAATCACTCCAAACGCTTAATAGTACTCAAACAGTGTTTGATAGAAAATTATTCATAGGTTTTGCTCCAAGCCCGATTCAGCCTAATTCTGCTTTAAAGTGGGAAACAACTACTCAATATAATGTTGGAGTAGATGCAAGCTTTTTAAATAACCGTTTTCAATTTAGCATAGATTTATATGACAAGATAACTTCTGATTTATTGGCTAATGTGAATTTACCAACATCAACAGGATATACAACAGTAACATTAAATGCTGGTAAAATTCAAAACAAAGGTATTGAGTTGGCAGCAGGGGCTAAAATTTTAGATGGTAATTTCAAATGGGATGTTGATGGAAATATATCATTTAATAGAAGTGAAGTTTTAGAGTTAAACAAAGGCACTGATATTCTCAGCGCTCCAAGTACAAACCCGTTTTTAGTTTCTGCGAGTTTGAACAGGGTAGGCCAACCAATGAATGCATTTTTTGGTTTTGTTGAAAATGGTTTGGACGGTAATGGAAATATCAGATATGTTGATCAAGACGGAAACAACACAATCAATGATCGAGACAGAGTAATTATTGGTGATCCTAATCCTGATTATATCTTTGGATTTAATTCTCGTATGTCATTTAAAAACTTTGAGTTGACAGCTTTTATAAGTGGAGTTCAAGGAAATCAGATATTAAATTTTAACAAAAAGGATGTAGCTGATGGTTTTGCTTTTGGAATTAATCAGATAAGAGACGTATTAGGAAATTATTGGACAAAAGAAAATCCAAATCCTAATGCCAGATATCCTCGAATTAGTAAAACTACAACATACAGGTTATCAGACAGATATGTCGAAGACGGATCGTTTATCAGGCTTCGCAATGTGCAGCTAGCTTATAACCTTCCTACAAGTAAAATTGGAATTAAAAGTTTAGGCTCAGCTCAAATTTATTTAGCCGGTCAAAATTTGTTTACAATTACTAATTATTCTTGGTATGACCCTGAGGTAAACACACAAGGAGGGGGTAATTCTACATCTCAAGGATTTGACACTTTTGGCTTTCCTGTTTCTAGGATGTTTACGGCTGGTGTGAGACTTGGTTTTTAATGTTTTAACAATTTAAAGGAATAGAAAATGAAATCTTTAAAATATTATTCATTGTTTTTTACTGCTATCTTTTTTCTTTCATCTTGTAATGATGTATTAGAAGAAATTCCTCGTGATCGACTAACTTCTGAATTGTTTTACAAAACAAAATCGGATGCTTTGGCTGCGGTTAATGCAATTTATCAACCCATCAGAACAACTGCATGTATGGGTCAATTTTATAATGCTCAACAAGATGTGATGTCTGACTATTCGACGGGAAGAGGGTCGTATATACCTGTTGGTAATTATCAAGGATTGGATGCCACTAATATTGGTCGTACTTCAGGAATTTGGATACAATTTTATGCCAGTATTAACTATGCTAATATTGCTATTCAACAAATACCGAATATTCAGATGAATACAACGGAGCAAAATGCCTTAGTTGCAGAAGCAAGATTCATGAGAGCGTTTTGTTATTATCAATTAGTTCGAAATTGGGGGGCAGTTCCATTAAGATTAGAACCTACAACTTCAGAAAAGCAAATTGCCGCTCCAAGGGCTTCCGTTGCGTCTGTTTATAACGCAATCATTGAAGATTTGAAAGCTGGAGAAACAGCATTACCAGATGCTGCGCCTCAAGCAGGTAGACCCAATAAATTAGCTGCTACGGCTATGTTAGCTGATGTATATTTGACCCAAGAAAAGTGGGAATTAGCTAGAGATAAATCCGAACAAGTTATATCATCAGGGAAATATGCTTTGGTTGAGGTATCTAAAGCAGATGATTTTGATAAAATATTTGGTGCCGGAGCATCCAATAACACTGAGGAAATATTTCATTTGAAATATAATAATCAAAATGGTAACGGATGGCCATTTTTCCTCCTTTGGGATAGAACTGTTTATGCTCCATATGGTGCTTTTGTATTATATTCTATACCAACAAATCCATTTATTAGAAATTGGGACAACAAAGATTTTAGAAAACAATTTGATATATTTTCAACATATGTTGATAGAGTTACTGGTAAACTAGAAACATTACCAGCATCTACTCCAATATTATATTCAAAGTATCGTGATCCTGGTGCTCCTACTAATGCAAATTTTGCGAACGATTATCCTTATTTAAGATATTCTGAAGTATTATTGATTTATGCGGAGGCTGCCGCAATGGCAAATAAAACACCTACTGCTTTAGCAATTGAGAGATTAAACATGATCAAACGTAGAGCTTACGGTCTACCTTCAAAAGTTCAGTCATCTTTAGATTATCCTTCAACAGGTTGGGACCTTGATTCTTTTAGAGATGCGGTTATTCAAGAAAGAGGATATGAGCAATTCATGGAGGGAAAGAGATGGTTAGACTTGAAGCGTACAAAAAAAGCGGCTTCAGCTATCTTAGCTAGTAAAAATATAGTTATTAAAGAATCACATTACTTGTGGCCAATTCCTCAACAAGAGATTGATACAAATCCATCACTATCTCAAAAGGATCAAAACCCTGGCTATTAATTTTATATTTTATTGGGTACTCAACCTTAGTACCCAATAAAATATTCATTTTTCAAATTATCACCATGAGAATAATTAGGATCATAATTCGATGTAATACGATTTTTTTGTTTTTATTTTTTATTCATTCTATTGCTGCGCAGCAAAGTTTTCAACTTAAAAATGAAAAAATAGAGGTCTCTATTGATGAAAGTGGAAAATTAGTAAAACTCATTAATGTACAAACTGGAAGAAACTACGCCTCTGGTAAACCTTTGTGGAGATTGTATTTTGACAGTAAAAAACGAAAAGATAATGAGGTGTTTGCTAAAGATAATTCACCTTTAGTATATCAGAATGGGAATCAAATTGTCATCCAATATAATTCTTTAGTTATCAAAAATGAAAGAGTCAAAATTGGCCTTATATTAAAGGTTAGCCTAGAGGAAAATCAAATTCGATTTGCATCTGAGTTGAAAAATAATCAACCTCATTCTATCGTACGCGAATTACAATATCCGCTCGTTGCAAATGTTCAGTTGCCTTCAGATCATCAGCTTTTAACAACTTTTTGGGGCGGTCAAATTTATAAAGACCCCAAGAAACAAATAAAGGCCGCTAATTCAGGCTTCCCTCCATATTATCCTCCTTCACAGTATTTTTTGCAGATGGACCAAAAATATCCTCAAGGGTTAGCATCTAATTGCTTTGCATTTATTGGGAAAACGGAAGGCGTTTATTTTGGTAGCCATGATAACACATTTGAAGATACTGGGCACGGATTAAGACTTTATCCGAGCAAAAAATTTGTTTTTGATGAATTAGAGGCGGGTTTTTATAAATATCCTAATTGTCTTTTTGGAAAGACTTGGACATGTGAGGCTAATGTTATAGCACCTTATTCCGGCACATGGCATCAGACATCTAAACTTTATCGCAATTGGACTAATACCTGGTGGAAACATAGAGAAGAGCCGTCTTGGGTGAAAGAAATGAAAGGCTGGCAACGAATTATATTAAAACATCAATACGGAGAAACGTTTTTCCCATATTCTGATATCTCAACAAAGATTAAGCGTGTTGGTGATGGAGTTGGAATAAATACCGCCTTCATATTTGGATGGTGGAAGGGTGGCATGGATAATGATAATCCTAACTATACAGCAGATGTTGAACAAGGGGGTGAATTAGCCTTGAAAAAACAGATAGCAGGTTTTCAGCAAAATGGCGGCAAAGTGTTATGGTACTACAATGGTCGCTTAATTGATAAAGCATCAGATTATTATAAAAATGGAGCCGGAAAATTAGTAGCAATTCGTGATAACACGGGTTCTGAAGTAAGTGATAATTATAAATTCAGAGGACCTGGTACCTTCACTGGAAGCTATGACTCTAGGACTTTCGCTGTTGCTGATCTAAGAAAACTTACCTGGAAGAAGAAATTATTTGATATGGCTGATCAGACCATTCGATTAGGGGCTAATAGTGTATTTTATGATCAATTGGGTGGAGGTGATCAATCTTCATGGGACTTAAGCAAAGAGTTTCCAATTCCAAACCTTAGAACTATTCATGATAAGGCTTCAATACTTAATGAGATTCATAATTATATAGATACAAAGGACAAAAATCTAGCTTTAGGCATAGAAATACTTACTGATTATACAGCTAATCAAGTTGATTATGTTCATGCTCGATATGGAGCAACAGAAGTATTAAATCCTGATTGGGAGTTAAATGGTGAAAAACCACGCACAACTAATTTTGTGGATTGGTTTAGATATACATTTCCAGAGATTATTTTATCAGATCGAGATATTAGGGACGATACTGATATTGAACGTCGTGTAAATCACACTGTATTGAAAGGCCTGAGAAATGACGTAGAAATTTATCGTTGCCGTGCCCTAATCGACGAAACCCCCCACTATCAAGATTACTTAACGCAGATTAATCAACTTAAAGATAAATTCAAGGATCTCCTTTTAATGGGAACATATCTCGATACTGAGGGAATAAATCATACAAATGGTGATATCGAAGCTCGACGTTTTCAAAATGGCAATAAAATGGCAATTGTATTAACTCAAAGCCACCTAGCATCTGCAAGAACTATATTGAACATTCCACAAGGATATGATTTTGTAGAATTTGGTAAAGTTGGTTTAGTTGACGTGGCTACTAATAATAATGTAGTAGAAGTCAATATAAAAAAACACGGATTAGTAACCATCGTGTTTAAAAAAATGAAGTAATACTTACAATAAAATATTATTAAAATGACTTTAGAATTAGCGGGGAAAATAGCTTTGGTGACTGGAGCTGCTCGAGGTGTAGGAAAAGGAATTGCATTAGTATTGGCAGAAAAAGGTGCTGATATCATAATTAATGATAAAAACATGAATTACGATGGCGAGGCATTAGCAAGTCAAATTCAATCAATGGGGCGAAAAACTATGCTTATTGAAGCTGATGTAAGTATTGAGAGTGAGGTTAAGGATTTGTTTTCTACCATAAACAAGGAGTTTGGGAGATTGGATATTTTGGTAAACAATGCTGGTACTTCACAAGCTAAAGATATTTTTGAAGCATCTTTAGAAGATTGGCAATACATCATTGATACTAATCTTACAAGTTGTTTTTTGTGTTCAAAGGAAGCAATGAGCTTGATGGCAAAACAAAATTCGGGAAGAATAATTAACATTAGCTCTGTTGTAGGTGAGCGTGGTGCATTGTTTGGGCATGTACATTATGCTGCTACTAAAAGTGGTATGCTGGGAATGACAAAAACACTTTCTAGGACTGGAGCACCTTTGGGAATCACAGTTAATGCAGTTGCCCCGGGGATTATTGAAACGGAGTTGTTATTTAAAACGCATGGCCCAGAGGGCGTTGAGAAACTAAGTGCTACCATACCTTTAGGTCTTGGAAAACCTCGCAGTATTGGTTTGGCAGTTGCCTATTTAGCAGGCGAAGGCGGTAATTATATTACAGGTACTACTATTGATGTCAACGGTGGCATTAACATGCGTTAAGCAATGCAAAAAAATGACAATTATAAATGGGAGGTATTAGCACTTCTGTGGTTAGCTTATTTTTTGAATCAAGCAGACAGGCAGGTTTTTAATGTTGTAATGCCATTAGTTAAGGCTGAGTTAAAACTTACAGATGTCCAGATAGGAACCATTGCAACGATTTTTAACCTTGTATATGCTTTATTTGTGCCTGTTGCTGGGTACATTGGAGATATATATAGTCGTAAGTGGGTGATCACCCTAAGTGTTCTTTTTTGGAGTACGGCAACCATGTTTACAGGCTTAGGATCAACTGTGTTTTCGTTGATTATGTTGAGAAGTGTGGCAACAGGTGGCGGCGAGGCTTTTTTTGGACCAGCAAATTATACTTTATTGGCAAGCTATCACAAAAATACCCGTTCATTAGCCATGTCAATACATCAAACTTCCTACTATTTAGGCATTATATTGAGTGGCTTGATTGCTGGATACGTCGGGGAACATTATGGGTGGCGTAATGCTTTCTATATTTTTGGTGCTGTAGGCGTTGTACATAGCCTAGTACTTTTTTATAGATTAAAAGATAATGATGTACACGATGAGCTGAAGCAAAACTCCCGAGTAAAGTATACGGATGCTTTAAGAGTTCTTCTAAATACTCCTTCTGCCATAGTCTTAACCATTTCATTTAGCGGTTTAATTTTTGTGTTAGTTGGGTATCTTACTTGGACTCCCACTTATTTATATGAGAAGTTTAATATGAGTATCACACAAGCAGGTTTTCAATCTATGTTTTACACACATTTGTTTGCTTTTTTGGGTGTGATTTTGGCGGGTAAACTATCGGATAATTGGGCTAAGAAAAACCCTTCAATCCGTATGTTGATGATGGGGATAGGTTTACTAATTGCAGTGCCATTTATTGTGTTAATGGGGAATGCCAATAGTTTGATTCTTGTTTATTTAGGTTTTGCAGGATTTGGATTTGGCAGAGCATTTTTTGACGGGAATACTTATACGGTATTGTATGAAATAATTCCGGAGAAATTTCAATCCTCAGTTTCTGGAATCATGCTAATGATTGGATTTTCTGTTGGTTCTCTTTCCCCTATCATTTTAGGATACTTAAAGCCAATATTAGGTTTATCTATGGGAATTTCATTATTGTCTTGTGTCTGGATTTTTTGCGGTATTTTACTAATAATTACAGCAAAGTATCAGTTTATAAAAGATAAAAACAAAGTCCTCGAATTTTGATTTTTTAGTAAACCGTATAATTAATAAAATGAGATTTAAGGAAAAAGTAGTACTGGTAACAGGAGCTACTCAAAATACCGGGTTATTTATTGTAGCTCATTTTATAAGGGAAGGAGCCTTTGTAATTGTAAACGGGATTTCAAGTGCAGAGATAGAAAATGGCAAAAAACGACTAAATGAATTAGGATTAAACGCAAGTTTGTGGATATCGGCGGATATTTCAAATTGCAATGAAGTCATTGACATGTTTGTTCAGATCAAAAGCAAATTTGGAAGAATTGATGTACTTGTAAATAATGCCGCACACCTAGGTGTAGGTGGTAAATTTGAAGAAATTTCGATTGATTTTTTTCTGGAAGTTTTAAAAGTTAATCTTTTAGGTACATTTCAGGTGGCGCAGCAAGCAGTGAAAATGATGTTAAATCAAGTTTCTAAAGGGGTAATCATCAATGTTGGTTCAAATGTTTCAACGCAATCAATTCATAATCGAACAGCATATGTAACGAGTAAAGGTGGCATCGATGCACTTTCACGATCGATGGCAATAGACCTTGCACCTAAAGGCATTCGAGTCAATATGGTGGCGCCTGGATATATTTATTCAAACCGGTGGGATTCATTACCAACTGAAGTGTATAATCGTCGAAAAGCAAATATTCCAATGAGTGCAGAAGCTTCAGGTGATGACATCGCTGAGGCAGTTGCTTTTTTGGCGTCAGATGCTGCAAAAAACATTTGTGGTGAGCGTCTAATTGTAGATGGAGGGTGTAGTGCTCAATTATTTCCTCTTGATGTAGATAAATAATTTATATGATGATTGATAATAACATTTTAAAATCAACATGGCTTGGACAAAGTGGTTATTTGTTTGAATTTAATGGCCAGCGCTTATTAATAGACCCTTTTTTTAGTGACATTGTTGAAGAAAAAGAAGGATTTAAACGTTTGATGCAGCCACCAATTTCTATAGAGAAATTAAAGCCTTCGGCCATATTTATTACACATAATCACCTTGATCATTTTGATCCGATTACTTTGCCTGAAATTCATACTTTTTATCCTGCCATTTCTATATTCGGTCCTGAAAGTGTAATGAAAAAGGCTAGTGAAATGGGATTCAACCTCTCTGTAATGAAACAAATAAACAAGGGGGAGTCTAAAGATGTGGGGAATTTTAGGATAACGGCTACTGCAGCTTATCATAGTGATCCATTTTCTGTAGGTTGTTTGATTGAGTTTGGAGAAAAAATGATTTATTACAGTGGAGATACGATTTTAACAGAATCTCTTTTGGATGATATACTATCGTTAACTAATCGAAAGATAGACATTGTGTTTATCGTAATCAATGGTCGTCTGGGGAACATGAACGTGTATGAAGCAATTGAATTAACGGCCAAAATCAATCCAAAATTAGCCATACCGATGCACTATGGTATGTTTGCAGAAAATACGGAGGATCCTCAAATTTTCATTGATGGATGTAATAAATTAAATATCAAGGCAAGTGAATTATCGCTTGGAAAAGAAACAGAATTATGAAAATAACAGGAATAGAAACATACATCTGCCATGCATATCGCACTAATTGGGTTTTTGTAAAGGTGCTGACCAATATAGATGGTTTGTATGGCATAGGCGAAGCAACATTAGAATATAAAGAGCATACCGTTGCTCAAGCATGTAAAGAATTAGAAAGAACGCTTGTTGGGAAAGATCCACATCGAATTGAGGAAATTTGGCACAGTGTGTACCGTGATGCCTATTGGCGAGGAGGAGCAGTTTTGATGTCAGCATTATCTGCCGTTGAAATGGCCCTTTGGGATATAAAGGGGAAAGATTTAGGCGTTCCGGTATATCAGCTATTGGGAGGTAAAGTGAGAGAAAGTGTTCCATGTTATGCAAACGGATGGTTTGCTCCAGCAAAAACTCCTGCTGAATTTGCTGAAAAAGCTAAGGAGGCGGTTGGACAAGGTTTTAAAGCACTAAAGTGGGATCCATTTGGTAGTTCATATCTTCAGATTGAACGAAAGCAACTTAATGAGGCTATCGAATGTGTAGGTGCTGTGTATGAAGCTGTAAAAGAGAATGCTGATATTATAATTGAAGGTCATGGAAGATTTGATATTCCGACTGCAGTTAGAGTTGGACATGCTTTAAGTGACTTTGATATTTTATGGTTTGAAGAACCGATTCCTCCTCAGAATTTGGAAGGATTAGCAGAAGTAAAAAGAAGGGTAAATGTGCCAATTTCTGCAGGGGAGCGTTTGTATAATCGTTGGGAATTTAGAAGTTTATTTGAATTAAAAGCTGCAGATTTTATTCAGCCTGATGTCAGTCATGCTGGGGGAATAATGGAATTGAAAAAAATTGCTGCGATGGCAGAAGCTTATCATATACCTATTTGTCCTCACAATCCAAGCGGTCCTGTTGCCAATGCTGCGACACTTCAATTAGCCGCTTGTGTCCCCAACTTCTACTTGTTAGAAACCATGAGTAGCGATGTCCCATGGCGAAATGATATTAGTACTGAAGACGTAAAATTTGCGAATGGAGAAATGTTTATTTCTGATAAGCCTGGTTTAGGTATCGATATAAACATAGAAGAAATTAGAAAACACCCTTTTGAGCCTAAAGAATTGCGTCATTACAAAGGGACTTTGACTGACATTCGACCAAAAAATTCTCAAAGTTATTTTAATAGATGAGAATATTGGGGGGCAACAAATGTGCTCTTAATAGTATATGATTAAAGAATTTAAACAACTCGAGCAAAATTTACAAGGAGAGTTATATTATCAATCTTCACCTTACGATTCTGCAATAAGGCGAATTTATGCAACTGATGCGTCGGAATATCAGGAGCAGCCTTTAGCAGTAGCGATACCTAAAGAAATTGAAGACTTAAAAAAGCTTATCCAATTTGCAACCGAAAATAAGCTTTCTCTTATTCCCAGAGCTGCTGGTACATCATTAGCTGGACAAGTTGTAGGGAATGGCATTGTAGTAGACATTTCGAAGTACTTTAATCAAATCATTGAAGTAAATATATCTGAAAAGTGGGTTAGGGTTCAACCTAGTGTGATTCGAGATGACTTAAATGCGTATTTAAAGCCATTTGGATTGATGTTTGGACCCGAAACATCTACCGCAAATCGAGCGATGATCGGTGGAATGGTGGGGAATAACTCCTGTGGTTTGCACTCTATCATTTGGGGAGATACACGTGAAAATCTCTTAGAAACACAAGTATTACTCTCAGATGGCAGTCAGGTAACATTCAAAAATTTATCAAAATCAGCGTATCAAGATAAGCTAAATCTACAATCAAGAGAGGGGGATATTTATCGGGCACTAGATGTATTAGTTTCTGATCCAGAGAATCGCATGTTGATTGATGCTGGATTCCCAAAGTCCACGATCAAACGAAGAAATACAGGATTTGCCTTAGATGAAGTCGCCCGCATGGTTGAATTCAACTTTAGCTCAACTTTTAATTTAAACAAGTTAATTGCTGGTTCCGAAGGCTCCTTATGTCTGATTACAGAAATTAAACTTAAACTAATTGACTTGCCACCTGCCCATGTGGGTATGGTCGCTATTCATACACATACATTGAATGAAGCCTTGGAAGCTAATTTAGTAGGTCTTGAACATCAATGTGCCGCATCAGAATTAGTGGATGATTTCATTCTTGAATTTACCAAGTCAAATGTTGAGCAGTCTAAAAATCGATTCTTTATTGAAGGAGAACCCAAGGCCATTCTAATGGTGGAGTTTTTTGGGGATACTGAAATAGAAGTTTTGAATCATTGTGACCAATTAATTAGTCATCTAAAGGAAATAAATCTGGGCTATGCATTTCCCATTTTATTAGGAGAAGATTCTAAAAAAGCCTGGGAAGTTCGAAAGGGAGGTTTGGGATTACTTAGAAACTTACCAGGGGAAGAGAGGCCTGTAAATCTCATTGAGGATTGTGCCGTGGATCCAAAAGATCTACCTAGCTATATCGCTCAATTGGAAGAAATCTTGGCTAAGCACCAAGTGAAATATTCCATGTATGCACATGCAGGAGCAGGCGAATTACATGTAGAACCTATACTGAATTTAAAGTCTGCAGAAGGTGTCAAGAAGTTTAGAAGTATACTCAACGATACAGCTCATTTGGTTAAATCTTTTGGTGGATCACTTTCAGGAGAGCATGGAGATGGAAGGTTGCGTGGTGAGTTTATCCCTCTAATGATGGGTCAGGAGTTATATAGTTTGTTCAAACAAGTTAAAACTATATTTGATCCAAACGGAATATTTAATCGAGGTAAGATTGTCGATACGCCACCGATGGACACATTTCTTCGATATTCCATTGATGAAAAACCAAGAGATATTCAAACAGTATATGATTTTAGAAATCAAGGTGGGATTTTACGATTAACTGAAAAATGTAGTGGTTCAGGGGATTGTAGAAAAACTGAAATTACTGGAGGTACCATGTGCCCAAGCTTTATGGCTACCCGAAGTGAGCAGGATACCACCCGTGCTAGAGCCAATATTTTACGGCAATTTTACAGCAGCGAACAAATAGATTCTACGGTTTCTGAGAAGGAAGTTAAAGAGATTTTAGATCTGTGTTTATCGTGTAAGGCGTGTAAATCAGAATGTCCTTCTAGCGTAGATGTTGCTAAAATGAAAGGTGAGTTCATGCAAGGATTTTACGATAACCACGGTACTCCTGTTCGAACCAAGTTGATCGGGGGTTTTGCTAATCAAATGAAGTTAGCTTCTTTGGCCCCTTGGGCGTATAATTTTCTAGTGGATACTCCATTGCTACGAAAGAATTTGAATCGGGTGATTGGTTTTCATCCTGAGCGAAGTATGCCCACTTTATCGAAGTATTCCTTGTACCAGTGGTATAAATATGAATTCAAACAATCTGTAACTGAAAAAAAGGTATTTGTCTATTGCGATGAGTTTACAAACTACAACGATGTTGAAATTGGTAAAACGACATTGTTATTGCTTCAAAGATTGGGATATTTTGTGGAAATTCTCGAAAGCTCAATAAGTGGCCGTTCCTATTTATCGAAAGGGTTGATTAGAAAGGCAAAGGAAATTGCCATTCGGAATGTTAGTTTATACAAAGATCATATTTCTGATCAAACACCTTTAATTGGAATTGAACCATCAGCCATTCTTTCCTTCCGAGATGAATATATTGATTTAGTGCCAGATGAATTAAAAGAAACGGCTAGGCAATTGGGGGCTAATTGTCTAATGTTCGAGGAATGGTTTTGTCGCGAGATAGATTCAAAAAATATCAAGCAAGACCAATTCACTCGTACAAATCAACTCATTTATTTGCATGGACATTGCCATCAAAAATCTATTGCTTCTATGACGCCTACTAAAAAGGCATTGTCGCTTCCTGTTGGATATGAAGTTAGATTGATTAATTCAGGATGTTGCGGAATGGCAGGTTCATTTGGTTATGAGAATGAACATTATGATGTTTCCATGAAGGTTGGAGAGCTTGTATTATTTCCCAAGATTAGAAATTTATTAGAAAGTGAAATCATTGTTGCCTCGGGGACAAGTTGTCGTCATCAAATAAAAGATGGGACGGCGAGACGAGCATTACATCCTGTGGAGGTGTTATTTGATGCGCTTAAGAATTAAACTTAAACTACTGAATTATATAACACCTATTAAATTTAATTTATCATGAAAAGAGTAATTTTAATCATCGTCATCTTGTTGACATTTCATTTGGGTTTTGGCCAAAAAACCTATCAAATTAACTGGGAATC
Organism: Aquirufa sp.; assembly: GCF_044239315.1. Taxonomy (GTDB): domain Bacteria; phylum Bacteroidota; class Bacteroidia; order Cytophagales; family Spirosomataceae; genus Aquirufa. Next base: position 66,909 of record NZ_JBIIBQ010000014.1, read on the forward strand.
TATTGACAGTAGACCTGTCCCAGCTTGGTTCGAAGATGCCAAATTTGGCATATTTATTCACTGGGGATTGTATTCTGTTCCTGCATACAGTCCAACTGCTAGAGATAAAGTAGGTGTTTATGATCGATATGCTGAATGGTATTGGAAACGTTGGCAAGAACCTAATCGCGTACAAAAGTTTTTCACTGATTATCAAACAAAACAATTCGGAGCGGATGCTAAGTATCAAGATTTTGTAAAAAACTTCAAGGCCGAAATGTTTCAGCCAGATGAATGGGCGCAATTATTCGAAAATGCTGGGGCAAAGTATGTCGTCTTGACTTCGAAACACCACGAAGGATTTTCGCTTTGGCCATCGAAACAATCATGGAATTGGAACGCGATGGATGTTGGTCCGCACCGTGATTTATTAGGAGATTTGACCAAGTCTGTTAAGAATAAAAATATCAAAATGGGCTATTATTATTCCTTATTGGAATGGTATAATCCCTTGTACAAGAAAGAAACGCTGAATGAGTACATCGACCAACATATGTTTCCACAGATGAAGGATTTGGTGAATACCTACCACCCTGATTTGGTTTGGACAGATGGCGAGTGGGATTATACGTCGGATAAATTACGCAGTACCGAATTTTTATCCTGGCTCTACAACGATTCGCCTGTGAAAAACTCAGTCGTAGTCAATGACCGTTGGGGTAAAGAAACGCGTAGCAAACACGGTGGATTTTACACAACGGAATACGATTTAGTACACGATGGCGATGCCAATGGATTGGATTTTGGTAAACCCTGGGAAGAGTGTCGCGGAATCGCGGGATCATTTGGCTATAACCGAAACGAGAATTTGGAAGACTATTCAAGCTCAGAGCAGCTGGTACACATGTTGATTAATAAGGTGGCCCGTGGTGGTAACTTATTGTTAAACATTGGGCCAACTGCAGATGGGCGGATTCCAGTGATCATGCAGCAGCGATTGACTGACATTGGATCTTGGTTGAAGGTAAATGGGGAGGGTATTTATGGCACACGCAAGTGGGCGAATGGCCCTAAAGTTACGCCAGAAACAAAACAATATTTCACCCAAAAAGGCAACGATTTATATTTAATTACAACTGAATTTCCATCGGGGCCATTGCAGGTCGCTGGGATTAAAAAGCCCGTTTCTGTGAGTTTATTGGGCTCAAATGTAAAGATCAAATCAAGTTTCAAAGGAGGTATTTTAACCATCGCTCCTCCAGCATTAACTCCAGGGACAAGTCCTTGTCAGTATGCGTGGGCAATTAAGTTAACAGGCGCTTTAATGAACTAATGTAAACCAAGAAAACTTAATCATACGTAGCTATGGACAATTTAAAAATACCAGTACAACGCTATTATAAACCTGAGCTGGATGTTCTTCGGTTATTTGCTTTTCTATTTGTCTTTTTTGTTCATCGAATGGACCTAGCTCCCATTAATGGGAAAGAATATTACTGGGCATTTCACCTAAGTCTTATTGGTAATTATGGCGTGCCACTCTTCTTTTTTCTCAGTGCATTTTTGATTACCGAGTTATTAATTAGAGAGCAGGAAGGCTTTGGGCATGTTGACGTTAAATCGTTTTACATTAGGCGTATCCTGCGTATTTGGCCTCTTTATTTTACGTTTTTCTACCTAATGGTTGTGCTAACTTGGACGACACCTATTTTTAGCACGCCCATACCTTCAGGTACGCAAATCGCATTCACATTTTTTTCTGGTAATTGGAACATAACATTTAACAAATGGCAGTCTTATTGCATAAATCCATTGTGGAGCGTGTCGGTTGAGGAACAACTCTACATCATTCTTCCCTTGATTGTTTATTATGGTGGCAAAAGAGGCTTGAAGATATTCTCTTTTGTAGTCCTAGTTATTTCGTACCTAACCATCATTTATTATGCGCTGAATCCTACGTCGGGATTTAGTGGTCAATGGACAAATAGTTTTGTTCAATTTCAATTTTTTGCCGCTGGTATTTTGTGTTCTGTATACTTAGGGGGCAAGCAACCACAATGGGATGTTACAACTCGAATTATGTTGTTTGTTGTAGGAGTGGTTTGCTGGTTAATCGCCTCAATTGTATGTGAAATCAATGCCGACGCACCTCATTTGGCAACCATCTCACAATCTGTATCGGGATGGATATTCATTCTTGCAGGAGTGATGCTGATGTTTTTTTCTCTATTGGGAATAGCATCGAAATACCTTCCAAATCCGTTCATGTACCTAGGCCGCATATCATACGGAATGTATATCATGCACATTACAATTTACTGGATTACGTATCAGATATTTAAAGATGATCTGGCTTTGGTAAGCGAGAAAATGGGATTATTGAATTGGAAAAATGAGGTTGGCTTTGTTTTGGCATTTATGATTACTGTTTTATTTGCCACCTTGTCTTATAACTTTTTTGAGAAGCCTTTTTTAAAGTTAAAGAATCGATTTACGCTGGTGCCCTCGAGAGAGATTTAAGAGGATGGTAGATTTAGCCGTTGGTCTACTCTTTACATTAGAAATACATACTTTATAGATGATATAATGAGTTTAATTAGTTTTTAGATTAAGGGTTGAATGAAAACAATTTTGATTCTGATCAAACTAAACCTCCCGAGATATTCCCGGGAGGTTTTTTGTTTAAGTACCCACCCTAAAGAAGTTGTAAGGATACCATTTTCCTGATATGCAGAAAAGAATCTTGTGTTCTTCGCTTTTCAGTATTGCATCAATGTACACTTTGGTTCCTTTGGGAAGATTACCCACTTGACGAATCACTTCTGCTCTTATGGGTGTGTAGAGTTCAAGGATAACCCCTTTGGTTGTAATAACCAGTAGGACATTTGGATGCAGAAACTCGACTTGCTGTTTCTTTGCCATGCTAATTCAGGTACCAGTTTGTGCTACCACCTACAAGTCCTAATTGAACCTGATGAGTGAAATCAAAGGCATTCACGCTTCGTTCTAGGAAACTATCGACGTAACTTGATTTGTTGGCACCCGTAAACAAATTGTACATCCTCCATAAGTTAATATCCCCTGCATCATTACGACAGAAGCTTTGGTCATGGAAGTAATCTTTTGCAACCGAACCAAGTTGTGTATCTGTAAACAAGAGAGGTGGTATCTGCTTCTTAATCTCATTGGGTAGGTAATTATACAAGCGTGCACGACCTAACACCTGGGCAAATTGAGCTTCAGTGAGGTGATGTTCTGTTAATCGCTGCATCGCGCTCAGGTGTTGTTCAGGATTGTAATGGCTAATCATTGACATAATGGCATCCATTAGCTCTCCTTGGCTTCTAACCACGAGCTTCACCTGCGCACCGTCTGACCAAACACAAAGGTTACTGCACACCTTGACAGAGAAACCAATGAATATCTTGAAATGCTCTGCAAATCCTTTCTTATTATTCAGCTTATCATCCCTGTAGCATTTAACTCCTCCTATGGTTAAACTAAGTGTCTGCCCATCAATGGTTCGTTGGATGCTGGGTATTTCGAAAACAAACATGGCCCTCTCGTAATAGATGGTCTTTTCGTCATCCTCTAGCTGATTAGCTGGTTTGTAGCGTGCTTCTGGTGTTCTTCCTTTGATGGGATGAGAAACACGTATGCTAGGAGAGAGAATATCTTCCCCCTT
>NZ_JBIIBQ010000015.1:0-66727 GCF_044239315.1 Aquirufa sp.
TAATCACGTCGTATGTGGTCTGAATGAAATCCCCATGACTAATCAGCGGTTCATTGTCTTTACTAAACACAGGAATGATATGCTGACTTTGAATCTCTTGAAGGTTTACTTCGATGGTATTAGCTCCTATAAATGCTGAGCTACTAGATTCGATAAGGTGCTCCTCTATCTTGATATAAGAAGCGTATTCTTCCTCCTTCATGGGTGGATTAACTGTTAGTTGGTTGTTCATTTGGAATGGGGTTTAAGTTGCCTTCTAAAGCACGATTTTTAGCTTGTCTTAGCTCTTGCTTTCGCTTCTCATAATATGGCAAAAGCAAGTCATTAAACTGGGTAAATTGGTTATACAATCCCAGTAATTCGATGATGGTGGAAGCGTTGTTGATACGATCTTTCACGTAATCAATTTGAGGCTCTAATTCCTCCATACACCATTTGGAGATGATGTTTCCTGTTGTAGCGGAAAGCTTATGTTCAGGCTTTCCAAAGAACAGTCCTGTACGATCTTTGCTAGCATGTGCCAGGTTCTTATTATCTAAATCAAACACGAGCGTAAACTCGTAATCTAACCCATCACGTTGAACAGATTTAAGTCCTACCTTTTCAGGAATGGTTTTACCGTTTTTCTCTGTAAGGACATAGTCTTGTTTGGTTCTCACCGTAGCAATGATGTGAACAGGTGCTTGCAAGATCTTCTGTACAAAAGCATTATGCCGTGGTGTAACCTTGTTCCAGTTGGTAAATGAATTACCTGATAGAGAACCGTGGTAATCAAGCAGGCATTCCCACTCGTGAGTTATTGAATCTAAAACAACCACTTCAATCCCTGAGGCCACACAAAAATCAATGGCTTCTATGTACTTCTCTGGTTCAAATGGTGAACAGATACCTAACACCTTGTATCCTCCTAGATGAGCGTATAAATGAGAAGATTCATTCTCTGTATCTATAACAGCCACCTTTTCCCAAGATTGACATAATCCGTGAGCAACAAGTAGGGCAGAATATGTCTTACCACTACCACTATGACCTTGAATAGCCATCTTAATTTTAGCCCGTTTTCTTTGGGCGATTTGAAATTCCATAACATATATAGTTTAGGTATAAATGAAAAAAGGGGCATAGCAACTTGCTACACCCCTTAATGCGAAGAAATAACTAACTTGATTAGATAGCTAGTTTATAACTGTTTTGATTAATCTTCTCCTCAACCACCTCAAGCTGAGTTTCACCCAGTAGCTCCATACTTCCTTTTGGTCGGTAGGCATAGCTGTGAGCTAGTGTGATCACTTCTCCCGTAGTTTTGTTGGTGTACTCATAAGGATCTGATTCAATCCGGACAATGTCCCCTTCAATCTGCTGACCAATCATCAGTTTAGCTACATCAGCTGAGAAAGTAGAAGGAATCCTGCACTTTCGACTGGTAGCATAGAACTTCCCCGTGTTTTGAGATTGAACAAGTTCTAATCCTCCTGAAAGTTCAAGAAGAACAAATGTTTGGCCATTAGATGAGTTGACCTTCTCCATGTAATCTGATACAATTACCATAACGTTAATAATTAAGAATGTGAAAAATGATAGGTCAGAATTGACCCAGGGAGAGACACCCGCCTGCCCAAGACCCCCGAGGGGTTGCAGTGTGGAGTACCTTAATGGAGGGGGTACAAGGAAAATTTTTTTTCGATTAAATATTTTTTAGATTTGTAAAAAAAAATATGAAAAATCTTTTTGCATTCTTTTTATTTGCAATTCTAGTAAGTTGCGGAAGTTCATTAAAAGAACCTGAGAGTAATTCTGATCACAAAAATATCATCGGAATACCAGTAAAAATAGATAATTTAGAAATAGCGCAATATGATTTCCCTTTCCTAATGGAATGGAAAGAGGCAAATAAAGCATGTAATTCCTTAGGTAGTGGGTGGCGGTTGCCTACTAAAATAGAATTAGAGAAATTGTATACAAATCAAGACAAAATTGGTAAATTTTACGCTTATTATTATTGGAGTTCCACCAAGACAAATAATCCCACCGATTTAGAATATGCTTGGAAGATGTTTTCCGACGATCCTAAACAATACGATATTTCAAAAGGATATTATTATGGTGCTCGAGCTGTAAGAACTTTAAAATAATATTTTATAACTCGAAAATTACTATTCTAGCCAAATAAAAATATTTATTTTGATATAGATTCTATCTACTCATATCAGGACAAGTTTTTAACAAATATTCTTGTGCAGGCTTTTCCATCTTTTCGTATTTTATATCATTGTAGGTAAAGTTTTCTTTATCCTTAATTAGATCAATTGTGTAGTTTCTTTGTGGATATTCGCCAACGGAATTAAAGTGAACAGTAATTTTTCCAACCGAAGACACACTCCAATTACCATCCGCCCTAACAATCCCTGTTATGGGAGTTTCGACAAACATACAGGCCGTTTTATCACCAAAGAGTTTAAATGCATATATATAATCATTCTTATTACTAATTGAAATATTTTGAATTTTTCCGCTCCAATATGTATTAGCTGCATATGCTTCTGTTTCTTCAATTGATTCTAAATTATTACAACCACTAATGAAAATAAAACTAAAAATAAGAAACAATGAATACCCTAATTTAATTTGCCAAGAATTCATTAAATGAGTATTGTGGTCATTTTGTGGAGTGTCAGTTTTTATTATTCTCATGATTTTTTTTAGATTTTTTTACATCCGAATATAAATATTATTTATATTTTAAAAAATTGAAATGTGAATTTTCGGAGAAAATTTTTCAAAAAAGAGATATTGCTTACCTCCCGAAGATAGAAAGTTCTTGCTAAATTACTAAACGAAGATCTCTGAAAACCGAGTGATAAATTTGCTTGAACAATGTGTCCACCTAAACTAACAGTTAATGCTATATATTTATTACTGTAAGCAATTTAGATTAGGCTCTAAAAAGACATATATATTGGGGGAGTGAGTACACAACGAAAGACACACAGAAACAAAACCTGTACCTATACCTGTACCTAGAAAACACAAAAGCCTATAACTTATTGAGTTACAGGCTTTTATTTTAGTTAATCGTGGTCCCACTAGGATTCGAACCTAGGACCCCCTGCTTGTAAGGCAGGTGCTCTGAACCAGCTGAGCTATAGGACCATTTTCTTGAATTGGTTTGCAAATATCTTATTTTAATTTAAAATATGCAAGTCAGGGTTTGAAAAAAGATGATATTTTTTGACCCTGAGGCACTTTTCGTTGATTATCTGCCTGAAAGACACCATCTTTACAGCTGAAAAATATTTTTATGGAATCATTGCTTTCAGTGGATAGTATTGTCAGTTTATTGACATTGACGTTTTTGGAAATCGTATTAGGGATTGATAATATCATCTTTATATCGATTACGGCCTCTCGCTTGCCTAAAGAGGAGCAAGGCAAGGCGCGCAACATAGGTCTATTGCTGGCTATGGTATTCCGGATTATCCTGTTGTTCGGTATCTCCATCCTGATATCCCTGCAGCAACCCTTCATGCACATCCAGTCTAAATGGTTCCAGGCTGCACCTTCGGGTCAGGCAATCATCCTATTAGCAGGAGGCCTATTTTTGATTTACAAAGCGACGAATGAGATCTTCTTGAAACTAGAAGGAGAGGAGCAAGTGATCTCCCCCGCAAAGAAAGCGGCTAATTCAGTAGGCAAGGTCGTCACCCAGATCGCCCTGATCAACCTTGTCTTTTCTGTAGACTCCATCTTAACTGCGATAGGCCTCACAAATGACATGACGATTATGATCATCGCCGTAGTCGCTTCAGCCGTCATCATGATGGGATTCTCTGGCCCTGTAGGTCGCTTTGTGAACAATCACCCGTCTTTACAGGTTTTGGGTCTATCCTTCCTCATCATGATTGGTTTCATGCTGATCGCCGAGGCAAGCCACGACTCTGAGTTACAGATTTTAGGTAATTCTATAGGCCAAATTCCTAAAGGTTATTTGTATTCTTCTATCGTATTTTCCTTATTCGTTGAATTTGTTAACATTAAGTTACGGAAGAAGTCAATTGAAAAAGTCGAGATCAGAGACCTAAAGAACCAGGCGGAGAGAGAAGGGATTATTTAATATCCATAAACAAGTTGCTTAGTTTGATTAACAACTTGTTTAAAATAAGGATTCTTGATGGCTTGCGCTTCCAATAAATCTACTGGACGGTTAAATATCTCTTGAAGTGAGAACTTGAAATCGAAATAATTATCAGCGTAATGGTTGACATCTATGTCGTCGAAATCGACAATCAAATCAATGTCACTTTGATGGCTAAATTGAGGCGTTAGAACGGAACCAAAGGCATACAAACTCTTTACCCTGTGGTTCGTACAAAGGGCATTGATTTCATTTTTGTATGCTGTAAGCGTGTTCATAATACGAATTAGAACGTAAACTTAACGTAAATCAATGCCGAAGCAAACTATTTAATGCTTTTCGCAATCGATAGCAGCTCTTTTGCGCCACCCTGAGGAAGTCCTAAGACCTTCTTCTTCACTTTGCCTGCTGCATCTAAAAAGAAGATGGTAGGATATCCTTCTAATGGATACATGTTTGCTAAAGCTGGGCCTTCGCCTGCTTCCATATCTACACCGATAGACACGTAGTTTTCGTTAATGTAAGCGCCTAATTCTTTATTAGGGAATACATTTGTCTTTAATACTTTACACGGGCCACACCAGGTCGTATACGCATCGAACATGATGCCTTTGTTCTCTTTCTTGGCTTTAGCCATTGCTTGTTTGAAGCTTCCTTCGAAGAAACGTACGCCTGATGGCTCGTCTTGGGCTAGGCTAGCAAAAGAGAGGAACAGAAGGGCAAATAATAAGTTTTTCATAGCATATTTTTTTAATGGTGAGTGGTAAATGGTGAATGGGAAAAGGCTTAAATCAAAAATCATTTACCACTTACCATTTATCATTTACCGACTACCGATTACTGGATACTGATTACTTAGTTGTAAGAGTTCAACATTACTGGCATCACCAGTAAAAGCACATCCTCATTCTCATCTTGATCCGACGGAATAATCAAACCAGCCTTGTTAGGCTCGCTTAATTTAATGTCCACGAATTTCGCTGATAAGTTGCTTAGTAATTCAGAAACTAATTTCGCGTTGAAACCGATCTCCATGTCTTTTCCTGCGTAGTCGCAAGCCAGCACTTCGTTCGCCTCGTTCGAGTAATCCAAGTCCTCTGCTGAAAGCGTTAGCTTGTTAGCGGATAGCTTTAAGCGGATTTGGTGAGTTGTCTTGTTTGAGTAGATCGAGATACGTTTTACCGAGCTCAAGAACTCAAGACGGTTGATCGTTAAGATCTCGTTGTTTTCTTTCGGGATCGCGTTCTCGTATTCTGGGAAACGCTCGTCGATGATGCGGCAGATTAAGGAGAAGCTTTGGAAGCTGAAGAAAGCGTTTGAGGCGCTGAATTCAACCGTTACTTTCGTGTCATCTGCGGGAAGAGTGGATTTTAATAGGGCCAAAGCCTTCTTTGGCAAAATTAAACTACTCTGTGCATCCGGACGGATATCTTTACGACGGTAACGCACGAGACGGTGACCGTCTGTCGCTACGAAATTCGTGTGATCGCCCATCATCTGGATTAAAACACCGGTCATCGCTGGACGCATATCGTCGTTTGAAACCGCTAATAAGGTATTCGCGATCGCTTCACCTAATACCATGGAAGTAAGAGAAATTGATTGATTCTTCGCTACTTCTGGGATACGTGGGAAGTCGATTGGATTTTCGCCTGAAAGCTTGAAACGACCGTTTTGGGTAGAGATTTCTGCCCCGAAAGTCGCTTGATCTGCTGAGATCGTCACCGGCTGTTCTGGTAAGCTGCGTAGGGTTTCTAACAATAAACGCGCTGGAAGAGCGATCGATCCATTCTCGAATCCTTCTACTTCTAAACGCGTCGTCATCACCGTTTGTAAGTCTGATGCCGTTAAAATCAAGGTATTGCCCTCTAATTCCACTAAGATGTTCTCTAAGATGGGGATGATCGGGTTGCTCGCAACGACGCCATTGATGGCTGATAATTGCTTTAATAAGACATTAGAGGCGACTAGAAACTTCATTATATATTAGCTTTATGATACGTGTAAAAGGGTTTTCGACAGGATGCCGTTCAAACCTTGAAGTTAAAATAATTTAGGCTTTCTACCAAAGCTTTTAGCGATTGTATTTGCGCTTTCTATAAAAGACCACGGCTAAAGACAAAAGTGTGGCAAAAAGAAGCGGCACCGCAATGTTGATGACCTGGTAGAAGGTGCCGTCTGCTTGGATTTTGGCCTTATCTAAAGGACGCAATTGAATCGATTTCGATCGAGCTAACAGCGGCGAATTGTCATCTAATAAATAGGTGAAGGCATTCAAAAGGAAATCTTTATTCGAGAACGTATTCTTCATGAAGGGGTCAAAACCTAAGGGCAAGGCCTGTTTTGCCGCATAATTCACCTCATTCAACGCGATGTCTCCATCGCCCACTAGGATGATCGCACTGGACGTCTTGCCCTGCGCCACAAAGTTTGTGTCCTGGTTCGCATACGGAAACGCGGATCTAAACATGCCTTCCACGAGATAGCCCACGGTTTGAACACCTGCCGTATAGGATTCCGGGTCAAAATCCTTCCCAGCCGAATTCACCGAAATCAAAGACGGCGCCTTCGATACCTGGGAGTATTTGCTGGTACTTAATAAAGGCGTTTTATGCAGTGCCACTCCAGCGATTGTATCAATCGAAGAGCTAAACTTGCCGAAAATCGCATCCAGGTTCTTAGTTATAATGAAATCAGGATTACCTTTTAACAGTGGGTAAGATGGCCAAGGCATCAGTTGAATGTTCGGTTTATCACCTAGATTTCCCACATTCAAAGGGATCATGCCGGAGTTTTGGGCATCCTTTACCAGGTTGTTATTTAACCTCAGGCCGTAATGAAATAGGAGGTTCTCTAGGCCATGGCGTTTAGGGCTAATGAATAGTCCCTGCTTTTCCACCGTGTCCACTTTCACGCCGTCCATCAGGAAGATGGCCTTACCTCCTTTGACAATAAACTGATCTATTTTATAGGCATCCTCCTCGCTGAATTCGCGGCTAGGCTGTAACACACAGATCCCGTCCAGGCCATCTAAGGTTTTAGAGGCAGCTAAGTCTACCGGATACAGGTCATATTTGCGTTTTAAGCTATTAATCAGATCGATCTGGGCAATCGCTGGGGTTGTGGAATATTCGACAAAGAAACCGATCTTCTTGCGCTCCTGCGGCATCAATTGTTGAATGCCCTGAATGATTTCGAATTCTAAGCCCTCGATGGACTGGTTTATGGCTTCCTCCGGACTCGCTAATTTATTTCCCTTTAACAATAGAACACCGGTCTTCAAGGCACCCTTCGAAATCACTAAACCCGGGAAAACCAATTGCTGCACCTGCTTGCCATTGTCCTTATGTACCAGATTCGTAGGGGGAATGCCTAAAGAATCCAGCTGGCGAGTTAAGTCAGCCCGAGACTCTTCAGTAGGATATGCGTCATACACATCGATCACCTCGACCTCGATTTGCGCTCCGGCACTCGACTGCATGTCTGAAAGTAGATCCAGCGTTTCTTTTTTCAGCCGTTCAAATCCCCCGGGTAAATCATCCCCACCTAAATAGACTTGCACTAAAAGGGGAGCATCAATACTTTCCAGGATGGCCTCACTCGATTCGCTTAGGGTAAACTTACCATCCTCACTGAGGTCAAAACGTCCGCGCACAAATGGACTTAACGCAATCAGTAAAATACCGATTCCAATAAGGTAAAAAGCGCTAAAACGTTTCAAATGTTTCATCCTTCTGTTAAACAAGAAAAGCATCCCTTGCAGAATGCTTTTCTAATCGAAATGTTTCAATATTAATAGAACTTGTAGCGCTTGTCTACAATGTTCGCATTTTCTTTAATCGCTTCGTTGATGTAGAATGAAGAACGTTGTGTGTTCATCATTTGGATTTGATTCTTGAAATTAGAATAATCCGCTAATGCTGGAGCCGGAGCACCGCTTAATTTCTCAGCGATAAACACCCCATTGTCTCCTACGAAAACTTTCGAACGCTTACCGTTTTTCAAACCAGCAATGCGACCTAATGCAATTGCATCTGGACCCGCTGTATTTAACATACCAGTAGCTAGAGTAATGTCTTGAACGTTTTCAACTAATGCACCCGCACCGTATGCCTGCGCGATTTGCTCTAATGAACCTTTCTTGTTAGCTAATTTCTTAATTACGACTTCACCTTTCAATTGATTGCGCACTAAGGCTGTTAACTCCTGGCGGAAGTCCTCTACTTTCACATTATCTTTTTCAGACTTTCCTGTTACGTAAGCAACGATGTATTGTGAATCTTGCTCAAATACACGCTTAGAACCATCACCTACTGATGTATTGTCATCAAATGCCCAACGTACGATCTCACGCGCATTTGCTAAGTTATTCACCGCAGACGCATTTTCTGTTAAACGATCCGCGCGCATCATGATTAAGTTTTTGTCCTTTTTCAAAGCCACTTCGAACGAAGCTAAGTTGCCATTTGCATTCGCAAACGCATCCGCCGTCGTAAATACTTTATCCATCGTCGCTTGAGAAGGAGCGATGGTCTTATTGATCGCCGCTAACTTATAGCTCGTGTTTGTCTTCGCGTCAGTTACTTTCACTACGTGGAAACCGAATTCTGTTTCTACGATACCAGGCATTAAACCTGTACCATTGAAGCCGAATAACGCTTTCTCGAATGACTTAGCCATTCCACCGTTGTTTTTGAAGTAACCTAAGTCACCACCTTGTTGAGCGGTGCCGTCCATTCCATTCATTTGGGCTAAAGTCTCGAAGCTCGCGCCTCCCTTAATTTGTGCCAAAATTCCTTCCGCACGTGTTTTCGCCTGCGCCTTCGCTGAATCCGACTTGTCCGCTGGTGCGATTAAGATGTGGCTAGCACGCATCGTAAACAATGTATCTTTCTTCACACCACCGTATTTGTAGATGGAGTAAGTCATGCCGTTTTTAAAAGGTCCGTAGATACCACCCACTTGGAAAGTACCTAACTGCTCTTTCACGCCTTCTGGAATTTCTGCATAAGAAACTAAATAAGGAGTACGGATATCAGAATTCAATACAGCAAACGCTGAGTCATTCGTCGCTACCGCTAAATCCTTCGCTAATTTCTTAATCGAGTTATAGAACTCCACTGTATCTTGCTTCGTAGGTATCACCGGGAAAGTCACATATTGAATCGAACGTGTGTTCGTTCCTTTGAACTCATCCTTGTGCTTCGCTAGGTATTCTTCTAATTGAGAATCTTGTACTTTAATGGTTGAATCCGAAACGGAGAAGAAAGGAACAAATAAGAATTTCGCATTAAACTTTGCTGTTTGAGCTTGGTATTCCTTCGCAGCATCCGCTTGAGTCACGTAGTTAGACATACGCATTAAGTTCTCATACTTCGTACGGATACGATCTTGAGCGATTGATTTCTCAAAACGATCCCAAGATTGTTGTTGCTCCACTGGCAATGTCTTCAAATTCTTTAAGAACTGAACGACGAACATCTTGTCGAATTGACCTGTTTGTGGGTTAGTGAATTGCTGACGAACAGAAGGGTGGATATTGTTTCCTTGCACCATGTCGATTAATTCTTCATCCGAAACCTTGATTCCTAACGCATCGAATTCTTTCTTGTATGCGATGTCTAAGATTAATTGGTTCCAAACCTGGTCACGAATCATGCTTGCCTCTTGCTCAGATGGACCTTTGCCTGTTTGAGCCGTGTAATTTTGAGTCTGCTCTTCTACTTTCTTTTGGAAATCTTGAATCAGGATGCTTTCTCCAGCGATTTCACCCACTTCTTGTGAGCTAGATCCGAACAAAGAGGATTGACCTTGGAAAATATCGCTTCCCACTAGGAATAAAACTAAACTGATAGCAATCGCTGCCGCCGCTACTCCTGACTTCTCTCTAATTTTTGTAATTAATGCCATTATAAAGGATAAATGATTGTTTTTACTCTATTTTTTGCTCTTGTGTTTTGAACAAAGAAACGCAAAATAATCACATTTCTAGTTCAAAAGCAAGGGTTAATTTGCTAAAACCGTTTTTAAACTTTGTAAAAATTGATCCGCAATTTTCTGATCGATCGCTAAGCTAGGTAAAAGACGCAAGGTATGCTTCCCGGAATAACCGCAGAAGATGTGTTCTTTAAACAATAAAGCATCTCTCACAGTCCCCACAGGCTGTTCCACCTCAATCCCGATCATCAACCCACGACCCCTCACATCCGTGATGCCGTTAATACCTTTCAGTTCTTTCTGAATATAGTCACCTATTTTCGACGCGTTCTCAATCAACTTTTCTTCTACTATCACATCGAGCACCACATTCGCCGCCGTGCACGCTAAGTGATTTCCCCCAAAAGTCGTCCCCAGCAAGCCATAACTCGCCTTTATATGCGGCGCAATCAAAACCCCACCAACAGGGAAGCCATTGCCCATTCCTTTCGCAGTCGTCATCATATCCGGATGAATCCCCGCAAATTGATGCGAAAAGAACTGACCCGAACGGCCATAACCGCACTGAACCGAATCTAAAATCAACTGTGCACCCGTCTCATCACAACGCTTTCTAAGCGCCTGCAAGAATGCATCACTCGCCACCTGAATTCCACCCACACCCTGAATTCCTTCCACGATCACCGCCGCTGTTTCTTCCGTAATTCCCGCTTCCAATCCCTCTAGGCCATTAAATGGCAAGAAACTCACATGCGATGTATCATTAATAGGTGCTACAATGCTCGGATTATCCGTTACTGCCACCGCCCCAGCCGTACGACCATGGAAAGCCTTCGAAAACGCAACCACCTTCTTACGACCAGTATGAAAAGACGCTAATTTCAAGGCGTTCTCATTCGATTCCGCCCCCGAATTCGTTAAAAACAAGGTATAATCTTCGTATCCAGACACTTTACCTAGCTTCTCAGCCAACTCTTGCTGACCCGATATAATGATTGAATTCGAATAGAAGCCAATGTTATCTAGCTGCTCCGTCATTCGCTTCACATAGGTAGGATGCGAGTGTCCGATGGAAATCACTGCGTGACCACCATATAAATCCAGGTATTCCTGCCCATTTTTGTCCCAAACCGTACTACCCTTGGCTTTCACAAGCTCAATGTCGTAGAGGGGGTAAACGTTGAATAGTTGCATAAACATTTAGATGAGAGATAATAGAGTAGAGATTAGAGATAGGAGATAGTTTTATCTATACTCTCTACTCTCTAATCTATACTCTAGAACCCAATGGCTTTTAACTTCAATCCTGCATCCTCGCTCCACCCCAGCATCAAATTCATATTCTGAACTGCTTGGCCGGAGGCACCTTTAATCAAGTTGTCTATTACAGAGCTGATGAGGATTTGGCCCTCATGAACCTGTAAATGAAGAAAACACTTGTTTGTATTCACTACTTGCTTCACGTCCACGGCCTCTGGGCTGAGGAAAACAAAGGGCGAATTTGCGTAGAAATCTTCGTATAGTTTTTCGGCTTGTTCCTGCGTCCCGCTGTAAGGCGTGTACACATTTGCCATAATCCCGCGCGAGAAATTGCCGCGGTAAGGGATAAAATGGATGGCCTTATTTGTACCTAACGTCTGTTTAATCTCTGCCAAATGCTGGTGCGTAAACGTCTTGTACACACTCACATTGTTATTTCTCCACGAGAAATGGCTCGTAGGAGAAAGCGATTGTCCGGCGCCTGTCGAACCAGTGATGGCTGAAACGTGTACGTCTTCGGTGATTAAACCTGCGTTTGCGAGGGGCAAAAGGGCTAATTCGATCGAAGTGGCGAAACAGCCAGGGTTCGCGATTTTGGTCGCGGATTGGATTTTTTCTTTTTGGAACTCCGCTAAACCATAGACGAAGCCTTCGGATTCATCACGGAAATCTGTGCTTAAATCGATGATTTTCGTGTGCCAAGGAATGTCGTTTGCGGCTAAGAATTTTTTGGATTCGCCGTGGCCTGAGCAAAGGAAAAGGACGTCAACGGGTGTTAGGTCTTTAACAAATCGTAAATGCGTGGAGCCTAATAAATCGGTATGCACGTCTGAAATCAACTTTCCAGCCTGTGAATTCGATAATATGCAGGTCAAATGCACGTCCGGGTGATTCACCAAAATTCTCAGTAATTCACCACCCGTGTAGCCTGCGGCCCCTACGATTCCGATCTTTGCCATGTTATTGTTCGTTAACTTTCCGGTGGATCATGGTTTGGTTAGATGCAATCTTCGAGAATCCTCTCACATCGTCTCCTGTCCATGCTTTATTCATTTCGCCATAAGCGCCAAAAACCGACGACATCAAATCGTATTTCGATTCCATTCCCGTCACCATAAACTGGTAAGGAGATAGCGTCACGTGAACCGTTCCCGTCACATTTCCTTGCGTATCCGCTAAGAATGTTTCGAAATTACGCATCACAGGCTCTAAGAATTGGCCTTCATGCAATAAGGTGCCGTACATATCACCGATGTTTTGTTTCCAATACAATTGGTGCTTCGTCAGCACGTGTTTCTCTAATAAATGGTGTGCTTTAATAATGATCAAAGGCGCAGGAGCCTCAAAGCCTACGCGACCTTTAATCCCGATAATCGTATCACCCACGTGGATGTCACGACCGATTGCAAAAGCACCCGCTCTTTCCGTTAATTCGCGGATCGCCGCCACTGTTGACGGGAATTTCTTTCCGTCTAATCCTACCAGCTGTCCTGCTTCGAATTGCAAGCTAATTTTCTCTGGAGTTGTCTTCGTTAATTGGGTAGGCCAAGCCTCTTCTGGCAAATAACCATCTGATGTCAAGGTCTCTTTTCCGCCTACTGAAGTGCCCCAAAGCCCTTTATTGATCGAATAAGTCGACTTGTGCCATTCTTGAACCACACCTTTAGACTTTAAGAATTCGATTTCGGCTTCTCTAGATAATTGTAAGTCGCGGATCGGTGTAATCACCTCGCACTCAGGTGCTAGGATTCTGAACACCACGTCGAAACGAACTTGGTCGTTACCTGCGCCTGTACTTCCGTGCGCGATGGCTTTCGCACCTAATTTGGCCGCATACTTAGCGACTGCCGTAGCTTGAAAAACGCGCTCAGCAGACACAGATAGGGGATAGGTGTTATTTTTTAAGACGTTTCCGTACACTAAATACTTCAAGCAATCTTGGTAGTATTCCTCCACCACGTCCAAAGTCACGTGCGAAGTCACCCCTAACGTATAGGCTTTCTCCTCGATGGTTTTTAACTCCGCCGGAGAGAATCCACCCGTGTCCACAAGGGCCGAATGCACTTCCATGCCGCGCTCTTCCGTTAAATATTTCACACAAAAGGAGGTGTCTAAACCACCACTAAACGCTAGAATTACTTTAGGCTTGCTCATACTTTATTTATTTAACCTTCTTCTTGAAAGGCAGTAATAATTTCTCTTTAAACTTCTTTAAACGCGTAAAATCGCCAATATTCTTTACGAATAGCCATTTTTCGTCTTTCTCTTCTGGCGATTTTTTGTCCGGATTCTCAGGATCGTAAATCATTCCCGTGCACAAACAGATATTACGTTCCGTTCTGGTCAGGATATCAAAATTCACACAGGATTCACAGCCTTTCCAGAAATTATCATCTACTGGCAATTCCGCGAAGGTCGTAGGTTCATAGCCTAAATCAGAGTTAATTTTCATGACCGCTAATGAGGTCGTGATACCGATGATTTTTGCGTCTGGGAAACGTTCACGAGATAATTGAAAGGCGCGTTCTTTTACGGCTTTGGCAACTCCGTATTTTCGGTAACTAGGTTTCACAATCAATCCCGAGTTTGCGACAAACTTCCCGTGTTGCCAGGTTTCCACATAGCAAAAACCCACAAAAGAGCCGTCTGCGTCGTCTGTAGCGATGATGGCCTTTCCTTCGGACATCTTCTCTTTTAGGTATTCTGGGGTACGTTTAGCAATTCCGGTTCCGCGTGCTTTGGCTGATTCAGCCATCTCGTTGCAGATGGATTGGGCTAGGTCGAAATGTTGTTCGCTAGCCACTTGAACGGTATATTTATTCATGAAGGGACGAAAATTAAAGAATGAGACAAATTACACACACACACCTGTAGGGTATCAGACCCGAAAGATGAATCGTCTCCTTCGTCGGAGCATAGATGCGAGGTAATAATTTGAATTAATAAAGGTCATTCCTTAGTTTTGTCAAAAGCAAAGTCAACTGTTGTTGACATTTAAGGGTCGAATTTCGGTAAATCTTCGTTTAAATCCCAATAAACACGTAATTATTTCATGGAAGCCTCCACTCCCGTTACCGCCGAAACCCTAGTTTACGCCTATGCATCGGGTATGTTTCCGATGGCGGAAGAGTCTGGAGAAATCTTTTGGTATAGTCCAGATCCGCGCGCAATTATTCCGATTCAATCTTATAAGCCTGCCAAATCGCTTAGGCCGATTATCAACCAAAACCGCTTCGAAATTCGCCTAGACACCAGTTTCGAGCAAGTCATGCGCAATTGTGCCTTGCCTCGAGCCACAGAAGACGAAACTTGGATTTCAGAGGAAATGATCGCTGCCTATTCCGAATTACACCGGATGGGATTAGCACATTCCGTAGAAGCATGGCAAGAAGACAAGTTAGTGGGAGGATTATATGGAGTGTCATTGGGAGCTGCCTTTTTCGGTGAATCCATGTTCTCCTTAGTCTCTAATTCCTCGAAAGTGGCCTTTCATTATTTGATCCAAATCTTGCGCGAACAAAAATACCAACTCCTCGACTCGCAATTCATGAACGACAACGTCTTGCGTTACGGAGCCATCAACATTCCGCGTACAGCCTACATAAAAAGACTCGCCAAAGCCCTAAAATCCACCTGCGACTTTCAAAAACCCGCAATTTAACGTAAATTGCGGCATGTATAGGCCCATTCTTGTCATCAAATTCGGTTCGTCTTCCATCACCCACAAGAACGGGGAGGTGAACGAACAGACTTTGGAAAAGATAGCCGCCCAGGTATCCAGCCTCGCAAAAGACTACGACATCGTCCTAGTTTCCTCTGGAGCTGTCGCCGCTGGAAAGGCCTTCATGAAAAATTACAAAGGCACCCTTTCAGAACGAAAAGCCGCCGCAGCGATTGGAAACCCCATCTTGATCGCAAAATACAACCATTACTTCTCGAAATACGGCATCTCCATCGCTCAATCGCTTTGCGAACGCCACCATTTCTCGAACCGCGAATCTTTCCTTCAACTCAAGGAAACATATACAGAGCTTTGGAAAAGCAACGTCATTCCCATTGCAAACGAAAATGACGTAGTCTCAAACACCGAACTAAAATTCTCCGACAACGACGAACTCGCAACTTTGATCGCGACCGGCTTTGGCGCAGAAAAACTTTTAATATCTACCTCCGTAGGCGGTCTCTTAGACGCAAACGGCGAAATCATCCGCCACGTACCTAAAATCGACGCCTCCACTTTATCCGTCGTTTCCTCCGACACCTCGTCCACCGGACTAGGCGGTATGATCTCAAAACTCACCTTCACCCGCCTCGCCATGCGCTTAGGCATCAAGGTAGTCATTTTCGGATTAGATAACGAAGGCGGAATTGTAGACGCATTACACGAAAAAATAGGCACCGTCTTCGAAGCAGGCAAAGCCAGCCTCACCGCCCGCCAAAAATGGCTCGCCGCCGGCAGCCTCATCACTGGCAAAGTCGTCCTAGACAAAGGCGCCGTCAAAGCCATTAATTCCCGAAAGAGTCTATTATCCGTCGGCATCACCGAAATTCTCGGTGATTTCATGAAAGGCGAAGTGATTGAATTACTAGATACCACTAAAACTCCCTTCGCGATTGCGAGGGCAAGATGCTCGAAGGCGGAGTTGGAAGGGGCGAGTATGGGAGTGGAGGTTGCAAATGCTGATGATATAGTTTTGATTTGACCGGCCAAAGTGGTCTACGCCATACTTTATGCCGGTCAAATCAAAACTATTCTCTTTCTGAATTACATCAAAGAAGGCGCCATCGGCGCCTTCTTATCTATACTCTCTTATCTCTACTCTAATAAAAACTGTCGACTAGCGACTAGCGACTATCGACTAGCTAAATTTAATATTAAGGCATCCGCCTTAATATTAAATTTATGCTATAACCACCGCTCTCCCACTCTCCACATCCTGCTCCACGGTCTTGTACTTCACATCTTCTTTGATGCTTCCGTCAATGTATTGAACAGTCACGCGTTGGTTACGGTCAGCGATTTTGATCGCTTGGCGAGGTGCCGCGCGTTCTACCGATGGGGTAGAAGGGTCGTGATATTCCTCTTGAGAACCGGCTAGGCCACCTAATAAAGAGGAGATGGCATCGTCTTTGCTCATTTGCAATTTCGGCGCTTTCTCTTTTGGAGCTTTTACTGCGGATTGATTTGTTTGTTGAACCGCTGGAATTTCTGCTTTGACTACAAAGCTGATGGTGTCCATATTTACGCGGGATACGAAACGTTGGAACAAGTTCACAGATTCGAATTTGTAGATCAATAAAGGATCTTTTTGTTCGAATACGGCATTTTGAACCGATTGTTTCAAGTCGTCCATCTCGCGTAAATGCTCTTTCCACTCTTGGTCGATTAGCGAAAGGGTGATGAATTTCTCCATCTCTTTTACGACTTCTTTTCCTTGTGTTGAGATTGTTTTGTCCGCATCTACGATGATTCCGGTCGTCATTTGACCATTGCTAATAGGCACTTGGATGCCTGAATAGCCATGTTGCTTGGCTTCTTGAGCCACTTGAATGACTTGAGAGGCGATGACCTCGTTTTTCGACTTGTAATGTTGCTCTGCTGCAATGAATAATTGTTCCGTTCTTTGGTCATTATTCAATTTATTGAATGCAGACGCATCGAACGGAGGCTCCATGCCTAATAATTCAATCGTTTTTAATTCGAAATCATCATAGTTCGTGTAACCTGTCGTGATGTCGCGGCATACGTCGAACAAAATGTTGATGATATCCAATGAAAGACGCTCGCCTAAAAGGGCGTTTTGGCGACGTTTGTAGATAGCGTTACGTTGGTAGTTCATCACGTCATCGTATTCTAAAAGACGCTTACGAATGCCAAAGTTGTTCTCCTCCACCTTCTTCTGTGCTCTCTCAATCGAGGAGGTAATCATCGAGTGTTGGATCACTTCGCCTTCTTCCATTCCCAGACGGTCCATCACTTTCGCGATACGGTCTGATCCGAATAGACGCATCAAGTTGTCCTCTAGTGAAACGAAGAACTGAGAAGAACCTACATCCCCTTGACGACCGGCACGACCACGTAACTGGCGATCGACGCGACGTGATTCGTGGCGTTCGGTACCGATGATCGCTAGACCACCCGCCGCCTTTGACTCTGGGCTTAATTTAATATCGGTTCCACGACCGGCCATGTTCGTAGCGATCGTTACCTTGCCTGATTGACCCGCTTCTGCGACGATTTCGGCCTCGCGTGCGTGTTGTTTGGCATTCAAAACATTGTGTGGAATCTTACGAATGGTCAGCAAACGGCTTAATAATTCCGAGTTCTCTACCGAAGTCGTACCTACCAAGACTGGGCGACCACTAGCTACTAATTCTTGAATTTCCTCTGCTACGGCATTGTACTTCTCCCGAACCGTACGGTACACTTTATCTTCGTGGTCCTTGCGCTGAATGACGCGATTCGTAGGGATTGAAACGACATCTAATTTATAGATGGTCCAAAACTCACCTGCTTCTGTCTCCGCAGTTCCCGTCATACCCCCTAATTTGTGGTACATTCTAAAGAAGTTTTGGAGGGTAACTGTGGCATAGGTTTGGGACGCATCCTCTACATTAACGCCTTCTTTCGCTTCAATCGCCTGGTGTAAGCCATCTGAATAACGACGGCCTTCCATCACACGACCCGTTTGCTCATCTACGATCTTCACCTTGCCCTCTACGATAATGTACTCGGTGTCCTTCTCGAATAGGGTATAGGCCTTTAATAACTGGCTAACAGTATGAATGCGGGAAGCTTTCTCGTTGTAATCTTGGATCAATTGCTCTTTCGCGGCAAGACGATCCGCATCCGATAAATCGGCTGTTTTCTCGATGCGGTTTAAGTCGATCGATAGATCGGGTAACACGAAGAAGTTCGGATTTTCGGTGTCTCCACTCATGAATTCCAAACCTTTCTCGGTCATCTCCACCTGGTTGTTCTTCTCCTCGATGGTGAACAAAAGAGGCGCTACTGCCTCCGGCATCATCTTTTGATTGTCAGCTAAGAAGGTGCTTTCCGTCTCATTCATCAATTGCTTCATCCCGTTTTCGGACAAAAACTTGATCAATGGCTTCGACTTCGGTAAACCTTTATAGGCACGGTATAGGGCTAAACCACCCTCTTTCTTATCGCCAGCAGCGATTAATTTCTTTGCTTCGACTAAGAAGTTTTGAACGATCTGCTTCTGTGCTTCTACTAATTTGTGAATTCGGGGTTGGAAGGTTTCGAACTCTTGCTCATCACCTTTTGGAATTGGTCCAGAGATAATTAATGGCGTTCTCGCGTCATCAATTAAAACCGAATCGACCTCATCGACCATCGCGAAATGGTGTGGTCTTTGGACTTGATCCTCTAAACTACGCGCCATGTTATCGCGCAAATAATCAAAGCCAAACTCATTGTTCGTTCCGTAAGTAATATCAGCCCAATAAGCCGCACGACGCTCTTCTGTATTCGGCTCGTGCTTATCGATGCAATCCACTTTCAATCCGTGGAATTCGAACAAAGGTGCGTTCCACTCGGAGTCACGTTTCGCTAGGTAATCATTCACCGTAACTAAGTGAACCCCGCGTCCCGCTAAGGCATTTAAATAGGAAGGAAGGGTAGAAACGAGTGTTTTTCCTTCACCCGTACCCATCTCAGAAATCTTTCCTTGGTGTAATACGATACCTCCGATCAGCTGCACATCATAGTGCACCATGTCCCAGGTAATCTCATTTCCAGCGGCTAACCATTGATTTTTCCAAATCGCTTTGTCCCCCTCAATCACTACATTCTTCTTCTTGGACGCAATGAATTTATCGTCTACTGTCGCTAAAACGACTAGTTGTTTGTTCTCTGTGAAACGACGCGCTGTTTCTTTTACCACCGCGAAAGCTTCGGGTAAAATCTCCATCAATACGACTTCTAAACGGCTATTGCGCTCGAGTTGTAAGGCATCAATTTGTTGGAAAAAACGATCCTTCGCATCCACATCCTCTGTTTCTTCCGCAGAGGTATGTAGGGAAGTAATTTGATTATCTATATCTGCTACAAAATCTCCAATTCTTAATTTGAATTCCGCCGTTTTAGCGCGCAATTCGTCATCTGATAATGAATTAAGCTTTGAATATTCGTTTTTTATGCTCTCGACGATAGGCATCAACGCTTTAATGTCGCGCTCTGATTTCGTGCCAAATATTTTCGTTACCGATTTACTGATGAATGAAATCATTATAATAATCTGTGCTTTCTAGGCGTTTGTAAAAATGAACAGGCAATTTACCAATTTGAATTTTTATCCTAACTATAAACGATAAATTAATACAAAAAAAGGTAAGAATTCCCTCAAAATTAGTTGATTTGTAAATTAATCTCCTTAACAAAATGTCTAACGTTCCAGTTCCACCGCGCAGAGTTCCTCGCAAGAAACTAAAAATGCCTCTTTTTGGAGGTATGGGTGGTGGCGCATCAGCAAATAAGGAAGATTTTTTTGGCAAAAACTTCGGCTCTATTCTGATCGCTATGACCGGAATGGCCTTCGCAGCACAAATTTTCCTACCTAATCTTTGGTCTCAAAAAGTCTACAATGACGCAGATGAAATAACCGAAATGGCCTGGGATGGATCTATTCGAAAGAAATATACGGATGCGAAATACAAGAGTGATATTCATTATTACTTAGTCATAAAAGGGAAGAAGGGTAAAAAGCAGATTGTCGATCTAGTCGATGCGGATCCTGTTTTCTTCGATCAACTAGCTGTCCCTCAAAGAGTAACAAAAGTAGCCAATTCACTAGATGTTCATGTTCAACGTTTCTCAAAGCCTGACACGACTTTGCGAATTAAATTCTTAAAATAAGATGCCAGTTTGGAATTCCACTCATGTCGGTCATTTGTTAGCTAGGACACTCTTCGGGTATTCTAAGAATGACTTATCTGTTGCCCAAGGCTATGGTACTTTTTCAGATTTAATTGATTTAGCCCTTCTAAAAGATACACCTGCACCAGCTGCTCCTAATACCTGGGTGACCACGGTCCCTGCCGCTGCTCAGAATACCTCCGGTCAAACAGGCACCTGGTACCGCGAATTCAACTATTGGTGGTTTAATCTGATGCACAAAGAGGGCTTGAATATGCGAGAGAAAATGGTGCTGTTCTACCATAATCATTTTGCGAACGAGCGGGATAAAGTGCAATATCCCCAACACATGTACGCTCAGAATGCCTTGTTTAGAAAATATGCCTTTGGTAATTTCAAGCAGTTAGTCAAAGAGGTTGCGATTGATCCTGCGATGCTGATCTATTTAGACGGGAATAATTCCCGGGGAGCCACGCCGAATGAAAATTTTGCTCGTGAGCTACTCGAGTTATTTACAATGGGCATTGGTAATTATTCAGAATTAGACGTAAAACAATCGGCTAAGGTGCTTTCTGGATGGCAGGTGAATGGATTGACAGCAAATTTTGTGTCCACTCGCTGGTATACAGAGGCCTCCGTAACGATTTTGGGCAAAACGGCGAAATTTGATGTAAATACTTTGGTTGATCACATCTTTGAGCAGAAATCGACAGCAGAATTCATCTGCCGAAAACTCTACAAAGAATTTGTCTACTACAAACCGAATGAAGCATTTGTCACTCAGATGGCGGATGTTTTCAGGTCCAATAAGTATGAAATGAAGCCTTTATTGAGGTTTTTGTTCAACTCGGAAGAGTTTTTTAAAGCCAGTTATATAGGAAGTAAAATTAAAAACCCGATTGAATTGATGATAGGTAGTTCGAAATTATTGGAACTACCCACTCCAGACTATATCAACATGTACGAATTATCCCGAGTGTTACAGATGCAGCTTTTTCAGCCACCTGATGTGGCAGGATGGCCTGGGCAACGGGATTGGATTTCATCAACCACTTATTCTTATAGGGGAGGATTTACGGATTCGCTACTGACGGGTAAACGCTATAATGGGGTGAATGTCACGGGTAAATTAGTGCCAGTACCCTATGCACAAACGTTCACAAATTCAGAGAAAGCGGTAGAATTCGTAGAGGATGTGTGCAAACTGTTTTTAGCTTTTCCGATTACAGCGAAGAAGAAGGCTTTTTTGCTAGAGACTTTATTAGCGGGAACCATTGTAACTAATTATTCCACTTATTCACCCGGTGTAAGTGCAAATCTGCTGCAGTTCTTTAGAGCAGTGATGCGTTTACCTGAATTTCAACTTTGCTAAGGATGAAAAAGGATTTAACACGTTCAGAATTTTTACGTCAGATGGCGCTTCTTTCGGGAGGTGTCGGATTAGGAATTTCAGGGATGCCCGCTCAGGCCTATGCGCAATTGCCTGCTGGTATAGCTACTTCAGTTCCCACAGGTAATGCCCTAGTTATCATTCAATTAGTGGGAGGAAATGACGGTTTGAATACGGTGATTCCGGCAGAAAATGATATTTATTTTGCCAAAAGACCAGATATCGCCATCAAAAAGGAAAATGCGATCGCCTTAAAAAACGGGATGTATTTGCATCCATCCATGGCTCCCATCAAATCCTTATACGATCAAGGGAACGTTTCGATCATCCAAAATGTAGGTTATGCGAACCCTAATCGTTCCCATTTCCGTTCTACTGATATTTGGAACACCGGATCGGATGCAAATGTGGTCTGGGAGGAAGGATGGGCTGCGCGTTATTTGGCAGACAGGTACCCTAATTATCCTATTACGATGCCAACCCAGCCCATGGCCATTCAATTAGGCTCGGTTGAATCACTTTTATTTCAATCAGATTTAGGTCGATTTGGTACGGTTTTTGAGGATCCTAATCTCTTCTATCAGCTAGTTTCCGGTACCCTAGCTGACGATGAAATACCACCGGCTACACTAGCAGGGGATGAATTAGCCTTTTTAAAACAAATTTCAAGCACTTCTATTCAGTACTCGAAAGTGATTCGGGATAGAGCTTTGAAAGGAGCTAATAGGGTGACTTATCCCAATACGAACTTGTCAAAACAGCTAGGTATTGTTGCCAGACTCATCTCGGGGGGATTAGAAACTCCAGTCTATTTATGTACCATCGGAGGATTTGATACCCATGCGAATCAATTAAATCAGCACGCTAACCTTTGGAAACAAATATCAGAGGCGGTAGCTGCCTTTCAAAAAGACCTAAAAGCTCAAAATATATCAGATAAAGTTACGTTAATGACTTTTTCTGAATTCGGTCGTCGAGTAAATCAAAACGGCACTGCTGGAACGGATCACGGTACCGCCGCTCCTCTATTTGTGATAGGGGAAACCGTTCGAGGAGGAATAATAGGAGAGAATCCTAGTTTAACAAACGTGGATTCAAGCGGAGACATCAAATCTATGTTTGATTATCGTCAGATTTATTCTACCGTATTAAGAGATCATTTAGGTTTGAGCGCTACTAGCACAACGGAGATATTTAAAAAATCTTTTGAGCGTTTACCGATATTCTTGAGCTCACCACTTTTACAAGAAGCAGGTTCAAGATTTCGACTAATGGATCCTGCACCAAATCCTGCTACGGGTCTTGTCAGAATTCAATATGCTGTCTTTGAGAAGATGACCATAGATTTAGCACTCTACAATATGGTGGGAGAAAAAGTAGGATCCCTATTTTCAGGTGAAGTTGTATTGGGAACCTACACCCAAATTTTGGATACGAGCACCTTCCCAGCAGGAACCTACCTACTCAGTTTAGCTTCGTCTATAGGAGAACGAATTACCAAACGATTAATCATCATAAATTGAATCTAGATGCTTACCTTTGCAGATTAATGAAAAGAATTTCCAATAGTTTACTACTAGTTCTCCTATTTTGTATCTCTCTGAAGGCACAACAATGGACCTATGGTGCAGGTCTGGGTGGAGCTTTATACCATGGAAATTATGCTAATTGGAATTTAGTTCCTAACACAAAAGAATTAGCAAACATTAAGCCCAGCATTAATTTACAAGTGATGTATCAACGAAAATCATATGTAGATTTTCGAGTTCAAATGGCCTATTCTGGTTTAAGTGGGAATATAGAAAATAGGATTTCCCCCACTGTGGGTGGTTTAGCGGCGACTAATTTTTCAACCTCCATTTTTCAATTGGATGGCTTAGTTGATTATAATTTTTTGGATTATCAGTCTAATCGAAAAATCGTTAATTGGACTCCCTATGTTTATGTGGGTCTATCAGGCGTACTGGCTAAAGTATCGGGTGTGAATAATGGAGCAGATTTTAATTCTTCCGTATTTCCGGTTCTAGCCTTTCCTTATGGCCTTGGAATAAAATATCAAGTTAATCCTAAGGTTGGTTTGCAATTTGAGGCAGGTTCAAGAAAGACTTTTTCTTCTGCTCTAGATAGTCCAAGAGATACGAATGTCTCTAATTACAAGTTATTTGATGGCGATCAGTATTTATTTACGTCGATTAGCGTAACCTATACGATACAGTCCATTTTTTGTCCTACGGATTAACATTTTTTAATTGGATAAAGCCGTCTAAATAAGTACATTTGCCACCTTGTTACCTACTGGTAAATATTTTTATAAAGAATTGAAAGAGTCGATTGATCTTACGAATGTTCCCGTTCACATCGCCGTTATCATGGATGGTAATGGTCGTTGGGCTAAGCAACAAGGTGTTATGGATCGTGTTTTTGGACATAGATCAGCCTTGAAAGCAGTTCGGGAGACGATTGAAGGTTGTGGCGAATTGGGGGTGCGATTTTTGACTTTGTATGCTTTTTCTACCGAGAATTGGAATCGACCTAAGGCCGAGGTGACCGCTTTAATGAGTCTCTTGGTTAGTGCAATTAAGGATGAATTGCCTGGGATGAAGAAGAAGGATATTCGCTTACAGGCCATTGGTGATTTAAGTAAATTGCCAGCCTCTTCTAGAGCTGAACTAGAGAAAGCGATGGCTGAAACGGCTGAAAATAAGGGTTTAACCTTAGTGTTAGCCTTGTCTTATTCTGGTAAATGGGATTTAGTACAGGCCACTCAGCAGATTTCAGCAAAAGTAAAAACGGGAGAATTAGCTGCAGATTCCATTAATGCAGATACGATCCAAGCTCATCTGTCTACGGCTGATATGCCCGATCCAGATTTGATGATTAGAACAGGTGGAGACCACCGAATTAGTAATTTTATGCTGTGGCAATTAGCCTATGCAGAGTTATATATTTTTGAAGATTTATTTTGGCCTGATTTTAGAAAAGAACATCTGCATGAAGCGATTATCGATTTTCAAATGCGTGAAAGAAGGTTTGGGAAGATTAGTGAACAGTTAAATTAGGGGCTGAGGCTCATTTATGAAAAAATTATTTGCCATTCAATTATCAAATAAACGTAGCGCCTTGTTAGGTGTTTTACTGTTTATATTAGGTTCATATTCTGTGTCTGCTCAGATACTAGGCAGGACGAGATCATTAGCATCAGCTCTTCCAGAAACAAGTTTTTCCTATGCTGATCCTAAGGAGTATTCCATCGCTGATATTCAGGTAACTGGTTCGAAGTACTACGATGGAACTTCCATGATTAATATTTCAGGTCTTCAGGTAGGGGATAAAATCAAGATCCCTGGTGAGGCCATTGGAGCTGCGATTCGTAAAATAATGAATCAAGGTATTTTAGATGATGTGCAAATATTTGCGACGAAAGTAGAAGAGGGTAAAGTCTGGTTAAATATCGAATTAAAAGAGCGACCTCGTTTGTATTCGATTGATTATACGGGGATTCGAAAAGGAGAGAAAGAAGCTTTGAACGATAAGATGAAGACCTACAAGGGTAAGATTATCACGGAGACTCTTCGAAAGAATTTAGAATTGACGGTACGTAAATATTACCAAGAAAAAGGCCGTTTGAATGTCAAGACAAAGTCGGTTATTAAAGTAGATTCTGTGCGGGGAAATAATGCTATTTTACAAGTAGATGTCACTAAGGGGGAGAAAGTTAAAGTGAATAAAATTATATTGAACGGGATTGATCCTGAGTACCGTTCTCTAATCTTAAGAAAGATTAAAAACACCAAGCAAATTCGTTTTGGGCGTGTATTTAAACCTTCCAAATTCGTTCCAAAGAAGTGGGATGAAGATAAAGAGAAGTTACTTGCAGCCATGAACAAGCTAGGGTACCGAGATTTTCAATTGCAATCAGATTCAGTCGTTCGTTTTAATGATGAATCAATTAATTTAGTGTTGAGTATAGTTCAAGGTCGGAAATATTTTTACCGTACTATCCGTTTTGAGGGAAATTTCATTTACCCTGATTCTCTTTTAAGTGACGTATTAGGCGTGAAAAAAGGAGATGTATACAACACGGAGGAATTGGATAAAAAAATGAATGGAAACCCAGGTGAGGACTTAAGTTCTGTCTACATGGATAATGGGTATCTATACTATCATGCAGAGCCGATAGAGACGTCTATCGAGGGTGATTCAATTGACTTAACTATACGTATTTCAGAAGGTAAGCAGGCCACTATTAATAAAGTATCCTTGAACGGAAATACAAAAACATCTGATCACGTAGTCATGCGTGAGATTCGTACCTTGCCAGGTCAAAAATTCAATAAATCGGCTATCATTCGTACTGTGCGTGAACTTTCCACGATTGGGTATTTTAATCCAGAAAAGATTAGTCCTAATCCGGTTCCCCGCCCTGATGGTACGGTAGATATCGAGTACAATGTGGAGGAGAAACCTTCAGATCAAATTGAGCTTTCCGGAGGTTGGGGTGGATTCATTGGATTCGTAGGTACGCTGGGTGTCGTTTTTAATAATTTCTCGGCAAAAAATATTTTAAATCTTAAGTCTTATCGCCCACTTCCTGCTGGCGATGGCCAAAAGGTAGCTATCCGTTTTCAAGCCAATGGGGCTTCTTTTCAAAACTACAGTCTTACATTTACAGAACCTTGGTTAGGAGGGAAAAGGCCTAATTCCTTTTCAATTGCTATAAATAGCAGTATTTCATATCCATATTTATTCCGCCAACCAGGTTTTAATCGTGGTTTTGGTGGCGGTGGTTTTGGCGGTGGTGGTTTTGGTGGTGGTGGTTTTGGTGGATTTGGTGGCGGTGGTTTAGGAGGCTTTGGCGGTGGCTTTGGTGGAATAAACAGTTTCTCTGTTCCGGACTCATTGACAGATGCTCACTTTAACGTAACCAGTTTATCTTTAAGTTTAGGAAAACGTTTAAAGTGGCCTGATGATTATTTTTCATTAAGTCATTCGATTGCTTTTTCTCGTTTTGATGTGGACCGTTACATGACCTGGGCTTACCCGCAAGGTATTTCGACATCAGTCACATTCATGACGAACTTCTCTCGAAACAGTATTGATAATCCTACTTTTCCGCGTTCAGGATCTAGTTTCTCTTTATCAGGGACACTAACACCTCCATTTGGGTTATTAGGTATGAATAAAGACAACTTGTTGATTGAATACCACAAATGGATGTTTGATGCGAGTTGGTTTAGTCCTTTAGTGGGTAAATTAATCTTGCATACGCGTGCGCACTTAGGTTTCCTAGGATCGTATGGTGGCAAAGAGATTACTCGATTTGAGCGTTTTGATTTAGGTGGTTCGGGAATGGTGCAAGGGTTCTCCTTCAATCGTGATATTGTCGGATTAAGAGGATATAAAGACCGGGTAATTGGGCCTTCTGGCTCTTATGGTAACGGCGGTGTGGCATATAATAAGTTCGTGATGGAGGTTCGTTTCCCCGTTTCATTGAATCCATCTGCAACTATTTTCGCCTTAGCTTTTGCTGAGGGGGGTAACAATTTTACAACGTTAAATGAATATAGCCCATTTAATTTGTACAAATCTGCAGGTCTAGGAGCGCGTATATTTATGCCTGCTTTTGGTATGATCGGTATAGATTATGGTATGGCCTTTGATAAGCCACGTCCAGGAGATTCTGATTTTGGCCGTCAAGCCTTTACCTTCTCGATTGGACAACAAATTAGATAAGCATGATGCGGTTTTGGTTGACAGGTATTGTAATTCTACTGTTTCTGAGCTCTTCAAATGCTCAGAAATTTGGATATGTCGACACAGAATTCATCACCTCTAAAATGCCTGAGTACGCTAAAGTTCAACAGCAAATTGATCAGAATACGAAGACATGGTTAAACGATGTAGAAAAGAAAAAGCAAGAGCTAGAGAAGTTAGAAAAAGAATTTAAGTTAGAAGAGCTCTTATTAACCGAAGATTTAAAGCAGCAACGATTAGCCGCTATTCAGTTAAAAAGTAAAGAATTGAAGGCTTTTGAAAATCAAGTTTTTGGTCCTGAGGGGGATTTATTTAAATTAAAGCAAACCGCTTATAAGTCTATTTTAGATCAAATCTCTAAAGCAATTGAAAAAGTAGTTAGAACGAAGCGCTTAGATTTTATTTTTGACAAGGCAAATGATGGGTTGGTATTATTGTATACAAATCCTATTCACGACTACTCAGATTACGTTTTAGAAGAATTAGGAGTGGAGTTAGATCCTAATTTGGCAGAAAAAACAAAGAAAGAGGAGGCGCAAGAGCAGAAAAGTCCTAAAAAGAATTAATTTTACCCTAAATTATAAAGAGAACACAAACAAATTATTAATACACATGAAAAATAAGTTTATTTTGGCCGCAGGCCTACTTTTCGGATTAGCTGCGTTGCCTGCTACGGCTCAAGTAAAAATCGGATTCATCTACCAAGAAAAAATCTACAGCCAAATGCCAGAGGCTAAGCAAGTAGAGGAAGATTTGAAAAACACAGAGAAGCAATACCAAACATTGATTCAAGCAAAAATCAAGGACTTCCAAGATAAGGCAGCGGTGTATGAGAAGTTACCAGCTAACACATCTGATATCATCAAGCAAGACAAAGAGAAGGAATTACAAAACTTGCAAACTTCGATTCAAGAGTTCCAGCAAAATGCACAAACTTCTATCCAAAAGAAGCAAGCTCAATTGTTGCAACCTATCGTAAAGAAGATTGAAGAAAACATGCATGCAGTAGCTAACGAGAATGCATATACATTCGTGTTTAACAACTACGAGCCAGGAACAGGTGCTAATCCTGTGATTTTACACTTCCCTGCGGAGGCTGATATCTCAGACTTAGTATTGAAGAAAATGGGAATTACTCCACGTCCAGCAGGTGCACCAGCTCCAGCAGCAGCGGCTCCAGCAGCAGCTCCAGCGGCTAAGCCAGCAGCTCCTAAGAAGTAATTCTAATAAAAGAATAGAAAGAAACCTGATCGGAAACGGTCAGGTTTTTTTATGCCCTGAAGTATTGAATGGTTTGTAATATAGAAATCGTTCCGATGACTCCTAAGACCACATAGTGAAAGTATTTTTCAGGAAGATAAACAAGGACCTTTTTGCCTAGATAGGAGCCTGAAATGGCAATAATGATGAGAAATGGGATAAATACGATATGTTCTTGTTGAAAATAACCTTGCAAAATATAGACAACAGCACGACTCGTATCAACTCCCAGATCAATTAGTGCAGAGGTGGCAATGAATATATCTTTCTCCAAGCCAAAAGCCGCCAGTGTAATGCCTCTAATGGCTCAACCTGTCCCAATTAAGCCAGCCATAAAACCTGAAATCACACCACCAGTGTAGAGGTTGAAATTAGTTTGTTCAATCCTTTTTCCCACCCCCGAGATTTATAGAATTGTTAACCCCAATATGATCAAATTCATACTTAATTCAATTTCTTTCAATGGGATTACCGAAGTAAGGTAAGCGCCTAGTATTACGAAAATGACAGCTGGGACACCCAGTTTAATGGCAATATTTCTATTGATACCTTTTTGGAAAAGAAAAATCTTAGATAGATTACTGAATACGTGGAAGACGGCTGTGATACCTAATACCAGCTTAAAATTGATGAAAATAGAAGCTAAGGGTACAAACAATATTGATGAGCCAAAACCGCTAATCGTTCCGATGATTTCCGCAAGTAGAGCTAATTAAAAGAATAAATAATAGCTCCTGTCCATTTTATTGGTCCTGAATTATGAACTTGTTTTGAAAAAACAAGATAGCCATAACCCCACAAAAGATGGCCGCATCTGCGAAATTAAAGATGGGTGTGGAGTAATAAGACCCGCCCCAAAGTGGAATCCATGAAGGAAGTGGCCCCTCATAAAAATCCGCAAAGAACATATCAATTACCTGACCGTGAAACCATTCCATCGGCGCTCCCTCCGGGGCATTTTTGAACAATACCCCATAAAATACCGAGTCAATTAAATTCCCAATGGCCCCCCCCAAGATCAATGCTACTGAAACCAAAAGTCCTGTTGGGCTATTTTTAACCGTCAAATTGTACAAATAATAACCAATGCCGAACATGGCTAAAATACGAAAGCTTGTTAAGATTAACTTTCCCCAAATAGATCCAATTTGAATCCCAAATGCCATACCCGGATTTAAGGTATAATGTAGTTTGAAGAAGTCTCCAATAAGGGGAATTTGTCCAAAATAACCTGGCTCCATCCAAGTATGAACAGCTATTTTGATTCCCTGGTCTAGGGCAATAATCAATAAACTTAATAGAAAATAGCGGTAATTTTTCATGCGTTGTTTCGGCGATTTACTTCTTTTTGTAACAGGGCAAATTCGCGAGATGTTTGTCCAGCAATAGAACTATTTTCCTCTGCGCGTCTAAACAGGTAAGGCATTACGGCATCAACTGGTCCATATGGTACATATTTCGCTACATTATAGCCAGATGCGGCTAAATTATAGGAGATGTTGTCTGACATGCCAAGTAATTGTGCGAAGTAGATATTCGGGTGATTAGCTGGAATTTGTAATTCATTCATGGCATTGCAAAGTAGCAAACAGCTTGCTTCATTATGAGTACCCATGCAAAAATGCACCATATCCACATGCTGAAGGCATAACTTAACGCCTAAATCGTAATCGCGATCCGTATCTTCTTTACAAACGTGTAGAGGCTCTGAATATTCGTCTTCGTGTGCCTTTTGGCGTTCTTTTTCTAAATAGGCACCGCGCACTAACTTCACTCCTAAGTGATACTTGTTTGCCTCAGCCATGGCGATGGCCTCTTCTAAATTTGCCAGCATGTCATGGCGGTACATCTGAAAAGTATTGTAAATGATAGCTGTCTTTTGGTTGTATTTAGACATCATTTCGTAGGTTAATCGGTCGATGGTCGTCTGTATCCAGCTTTCCTCTGCATCGATAAATAAGCGAACCTTTAGCTGGTAGGCTAAATCACAGATTTCAGTTAATAAATCTTTGCTGTGATCGAATAATTCCTGCTCTTCCTCGGTTAATTCTGACTCGGTTTGGGCTTTTTCCAAAAGCTCAGATTGAAAAATCCCCGTTAACTTAAAAACGGCAAAAGGAATGGCTGGATTTTCAGCAGATTTACGGATAGTTTTAAGAATCTCATCCTTGGTTTTTTGGAATGATTTCTCACTTTCCTCTCCTTCCACAGAATAGTCAAGAATAGTGCCAATTTTCGCTTTTTCTAGTTCTTGAATCGTTGATTCACAGCCATCTATGGTTTCTCCACCACAAAATTGGGCGAAAATCGTGCTTTTTATGACTTTTTTGACCGGAAAATGCAGGAAAAGAAATAGTTTAATGAAAAAAGTGCCTAAATTTACCAACCAATTTTGGTTCATTGCAGCAAAAATCCAATAGGACTTCTTCAACTGAAAATCGTCTTTCGAAGCAAAGGCTATTTTTGTATCCTCAAATGATAAATTAATTGAGGTTATTGTTGATGATTTTTTTGTCATTTGTGCTAAAAATTGATGCAAATATAATTGAAATATTACCGATTGCTTAAGAAAAAAATAAACAAATAAATAGAGGACGTAGGTCCTTGTTAACCTTCAGAATATTATGAATGCCAATTTAGACATTGTACCGATGCAGGACTGGATTCAGACGAACGGAAAACCCTTAATTATTGCGGGTCCATGTTCAGCTGAGACAGAAGAGCAAGTATTAGAAACCGCTCGCCGTATCAAAGCGGAGGGTTATGCTCACATTATGAGAGCGGGTGTTTGGAAACCTCGTACACGTCCAGGCAGTTTTGAAGGGATGGGAGAACCAGCATTAAAGTGGTTAGTGGAAGCGAAAAAGGAAACAGGATTACCTTTAGCGATTGAAGTTGCAACGCCTGAGCACATCGAATTAGCCTTGAAATACGGCGTTGATGTTTTATGGATCGGTGCTCGTACTACGGTTAATCCATTTAACGTACAAGATTTAGCGGATGCTTTGAAAGGAGTAGACGTTCCTGTATTAGTGAAGAACCCAGTAAATCCAGACCTAGCTCTTTGGGTAGGTGCTTTCGAGCGTCTTCAAGGATCAGGTATCAAGAAATTAGGAGCAATCCACCGTGGTTTCTCTAACGCACAAGAAACAAAGTACCGTAACTCACCTATGTGGGCGATGGCAGTTGAATTAAAGCGTTTGTTTCCTCAAATGCCATTAATCGGTGACCCTTCTCACATGGCTGGCAAGCGTGCTTTATTGATGGAATTGTCTCAACGTATTTTGGATTTGAACTACGATGGTATGATCATCGAGACGCACCGTGATCCAGATGCAGCTTGGTCAGATGCTTCACAGCAAGTTACTCCTGAGAAATTAGGTGAAATGTTACGTGACCTTGAAGTTCGTAATGCGAACTATGGCGCTGACTTCTCTGATGAATTAGCGAGTCTTCGTGAGAAAATCGATAACATCGATCGTGAAATTTTAGAAGTTCTTGCTGCGCGTATGTCAGTGGTAGAGAAATTAGGTGAATACAAGCGCGATAACAACGTAGCGGTATTGCAATTAGATCGTTGGAAGCAATTGCACAATGATCGTGCTAATCAGGCCAAAGGTTTAGCTTTATATCCAGAATTCGTAGAAGAACTATTCAAATTAGTTCACTTAGAGTCGATCCGTAAGCAAACGGAGGTGATGAATAATGCAGTGGTTTAATCGCTAAATTTTATATTAAAAAAGGCCCTTAATAGGGCCTTTTTTAATATAAAATTGAAAGTTCAAAGAGCAAAGAATAAAGCATAAAGATGGAATCCGCTTCGCGGATGCATTCTTGAAAAACTTTTCACGATTCCATCGCCGTAGGCGATACCACCTCTATTCTTTATGCTTTGTGCTTTATTCTTTAATTAGTTGCGCTAGCGACTAATCTTATACCCCGCCCAAACAATCAGCCCCATTCCCATCAACGTAATGAAATCTGGGAAGCCATGACCCAATATCACCTCGATTATGATGGAGAATATGACAGAGCTATTTCCTACTACACCCACCACGCTAGCTTTTTCATTCAAGAGTGCCTGGGTAGTGTAGTATTGAACCCCTAAGGATAATAAACCCATAACAAGGGCCCATATCCATTCAGCTATCGATGGTTGCACCCAAACGCCGGTTAAGAAGCTATTTTCAAATCCGCCAAAAGTCCCGGTCAAAAGAGAAATAATAGAAGCGATAAGTCCGGCGCCCATAAAGGAAACGACGACCCAGCGAGAGTCATAGTATTTTTGGGCCTCTTTGATGGCTAAATAGCCTAAAGCAGTTCCCATGGCATAGATGATACCGGTGCTGTGGTGCCAAAGAGAACCATCACTACTCGGTTGGAAAATGAGTAAAATGCCGAAAAAGCCAATCAGTAGGAATAAAACCTGTTTACCGGAAAGACCTTCATTTGGCAATAAAAAGAAGCTAAAGACTGCAATAAAGAGGGGGAAAGCCTGGCCGTAAGTATTTGTTAAGGATAATCCGAGATGTTCTAAAGTGTAAAAAAGGCAATAGAGGGTGAAGGCGCCGAGAAGGCCTCTGTAAATGATAAAATAGAGTTTTCCGCCGGTTTGGATGGCGGGTCTGCGGTACAGGCTCGTCAATAAAAAGGGTAGACCAACGGCACTTCGGAAGAATACGAGTTGAATGGAGTTGAAGGTGTGGCTCATCTCTTTTGCGATCGCAGACATTACCGCGAAGCAAAGGGAGGAGAGTAACATAAAAAAGACTCCTTTATTGGAATAAATTCGTTTCAACATTTGGTATAATCTTCGAGGATTAGCTCAAATTTTCTAACTTGCATTTCTTTTCAAAGGTATGACAAAAAAAATAATTTTATCCCCTGATGCACCCGCTCCGATAGGGCCTTATTCCCAGGCAGTTGAGGTGAATAACACGCTTTACGTGTCTGGACAGATTGCTTTATCGGTTTTTGATGCAGGTGGAACGATAGAAGAGGAGACGAATCAAGTGATGTTGAATTTGCAACATATTTTAACTGCTGCTGGTTACAGTTTTGACCAGGTGGTGAAATGCTCCATTTTCGTGAAAGATATGAATCATTTTGGCCAAATAAATGAAGTTTACGGTCGTTATTTTACCTCCAATCCTCCAGCTAGGGAAACGGTGGAGGTCGCTCGCCTACCTAAAGATGTGCGCGTGGAGATTTCCTGTATTGCCTATAAATAAAATCTATGTCTAATTCAGTACGTGTTCGTTTTGCACCCAGTCCTACGGGAGCGCTCCATATTGGAGGGGTGAGAACGGCTTTATATAATTACTTGTTTGCCCGCAAAATGGGGGGTAAATTTTTATTACGGATCGAAGATACAGACCAGGCACGCTTTGTGCCGGGTGCGGAACAATACATTTTAGATAGCTTAGCGTGGTTAGGCATTAGTCCTGACGAAGGAGTAGGCGTGGGTGGACCACATGAACCTTATCGCCAAAGTGAGCGCAAAGACCTATACAAGGCCTATGCAGATCAATTATTAGCAGATGGAAAGGCCTATTATGCCTTTGATACCTCCGAAGATTTAGACGCGATGCGCGCTAGTTTTGAGAGTCAGGGGTCTGCTTTTCAATACAATTCCTTGACCCGTGTTAAATTAAAAAACTCGATTGCCTTAAATAAGGCTGAAGTGGATCAATTAATCGCTTCCGGAACGCCTTACGTGATTCGCTTGAAAGTTCCAGCGAAAGGAGAGGTTCGATTCCAAGACAGCATTCGCGATTGGGTACACGTACACACATCCAGCATCGATGACAAAGTCTTGATGAAATCAGACGGAATGCCCACCTACCATTTAGCGAACGTCGTGGATGATCACATTATGGAGATTACCCACGTGATTCGCGGTGAAGAATGGTTGCCATCGGCTCCATTGCACATTTTATTATATCAAGCTTTCGGCTGGAAAGCGCCTCAATTCGCTCATTTGCCGCTTTTATTGAAACCAGAGGGGAATGGCAAGTTATCGAAAAGGGACGCAGATTTAGGTGGTTTTCCTGTCTTCCCCATGGAATGGACGGATCCAGCTACGGGTGCGGTTTCCAAAGGTTTTAAGCAAGAAGGCTACCTTAAGGAAGCAACCTTGAACTTTTTAGCCTTCTTAGGCTGGAATCCAGGAACCGAGCAAGAAATGTTTAGCTTAACGGACCTTGCAGAAGCTTTCTCTTTAGAGCGTATTAATAAAGCCGGCGCGAAATTCGATGTAAAAAAAGCGCAGTGGTTTAATGAGCAATATATTAAGCAACAAGATCCAGTAGCTCTTGCGAAGGATTATTTACCTTCTCTTCCTGCTGATCAAGCACTTTCTTTTGTTCACTTGTTTTTAGATCGCATTACTTTTCCACAAGAATTAGCCCACAAGGTGGTAGAATTTCAAATGCGTCCAGCTGTTTACGAGGAGGCTGTTTTAGCTTCTAAGTGGAACGCAGATGCGGAAGCTGGCTTACAATTTATCCTAAAGGCTTTGCCTGGGGTGGAATCTTGGGAGCCGGAGGGCATCAAAAACGCGATTCACGAGGTTTTAGAGGCAAATGGAATTAAGATGGGCAAGGTGATGCAGATTTTGCGTGTCGCTTTGAGTGGAAATGGTGCGGGTCCAGATTTGATGATTTCAATGCAATTATGGGGTAAATCAGAGGTGATCGAGCGTTTATCTCTAGCATTATCGAAGTTCCCTACAGTATAATAAAAGAAGATGGCAAAGAAGGATAAAAAGAAGGAGTTACCCACGGTGCATCCGGATTTAGCGGGATTCGAGATGAATATTGATTCATTAGGAACTATTACGTCTACCCTTGATCGCGATCGATTGAATGCTTTTTTGGACAAACAAATGCCCGAGGATAAAAAATTAAAGCCGAAAGAAAATGAAGGTTAGTCAGGAGGATGTGAAGAAAATCGCGCATTTAGCTCGATTAGAGATGCCCGAATTGAAGATAGGAGAGATGCAACATTCCATCAACAAGGTATTAGTGTGGATGGAAGCTTTGAATTCAGTGGATACCTCAAATGTGGAGCCTCTAGTGCACATGACTCCCGCTTTGAATAATTTCCGCGAAGATGAGAGTAAGGTTACGTTAGATCGTGCCAAAGCTCTAGCACTAGGTCCCGACACAAACGAGACTTATTTCAAAGTGCCACAAGTAATCGAATAATTAACCAATATAGTACTCAATCGCCTTTTTCATTTCCGATTTGCTGACTGGAATATCATAGCCACAATCCCCAATTCCAGTTAACAAAGAGAATCTCACCTCTCCACCTTTGTTCTTTTTATCCTGAAGGGTCAAGGCAATAATGGCCGGAATCTCCGAAGCCTTCAATGCCACTATTCCATAGGTCTCGAATAAGTAGACCTCAACATCCCCAAGTTCTTCTTCTGTGATTAATCCGCGCTGATAGGCAATAAATGACTCCATGATCATGCCCACAGCGATAGCTTCGCCGTGCAAGATTTTACGTTTGCCTTGATCTAATAAGAAGGTTTCCACCGCATGACCTAAGGTGTGTCCCCAGTTTAAGATTTTACGCAAGCCTTTTTCGGTTGGATCCTCCGCCACTACCGCTTTCTTAATCTCCACTGAATGTTCTATCAGTCCCGCGAAATCTACCTCTGAGAAATCAGTATGACTGATTTGTTCCCATTTCTGCGCATCGCGAATCAAACAATGTTTGATGATTTCCGCATAACCCGAAAGTTTTTGCGCACTGGGTAAAGTATGTATGAAGTTCGGATCGATTAAAACCGTTTTAGGTAAGTTGAAAACCCCAATATGGTTCTTTAAACCCTGAAAGTCCACCCCTAATTTCCCGCCCACACTTGCATCTACTTGTGCTAGTAAGGTCGTAGGAATCTGAATAAAGTCTATCCCGCGTTTGTAGGTAGAGGCACAAAATCCGCCCAAATCACCAATCACCCCACCCCCCAAATTAATTAACAGTCCATGGCGATCCATGTTTGCTTTTGTCATGGCTTCCCAAACCTTTTCACACGTCCCTAAGTGCTTATTGTTTTCCCCAGATTTGATTTGAATCTTAATGAAACCCTTGGGCAAATAGGCTTGAATCAGCGGAAGGCAATGCTTGGAAGTAAGTTCGTCCACTAAAACCGCAATTTGCAAATAGGTATTTTGGCTTAAAAAAGCAGGTAAAGAATTTGAAATAGGTGCGATTTCGACTGACATGGGAATTTTTCTTCAATGGATTCCTAAAATTACCATGATTTTGTGAAAACAGACTATTTTTTGCCTAATTTTGTACCCGCTTGTTAATCCCACAAGATTTACATTTTTTTATGAGAGAAATTCAGTTTAGAGAAGCCTTACGTGAGGCGATGACAGAGGAAATGCGACGTGATGCATCTGTTTTTTTAATGGGTGAAGAAGTTGCGGAGTATAATGGAGCCTACAAAGTTTCCCAAGGAATGTTAGACGAATTCGGTCCAGATCGCGTGATTGATACGCCGATTGCTGAATTAGGTTTTGGTGGAATTGCCGTAGGCGCATCTGCGAACGGTCTACGTCCCATCGTTGAATTCATGACCTTTAACTTCTCTTTAGTTGCGATTGATCAATTGATTAACTCAGCTGCTAAAATGATGTCTATGTCTGGTGGACAATATTCTTGCCCTATCGTCTTTCGTGGACCTACTGGAAATGCGGGACAATTATCATCTCAACACTCATCTAACTTCGAGAACTGGTTTGCAAACACACCAGGCTTAAAAGTGGTGGTTCCTTCGAACCCAGCGGATGCGAAGGGATTGTTAAAGGCATCGATCCGTGATAATGATCCAGTGATTTTCATGGAATCCGAAGTAATGTATGGCGACAAAGGTTTAGTACCAGACGGCGAATACTTAATCCCAATCGGTAAAGCAAACGTGGTTAAACCAGGTTCTGCCGTAACGATTGTTACATTCGGTAAAATGCTTTCTCGCGTGGTTATGCCAGCGGTAGAAGAATTAGAAAAGCAAGGAATCTCTTGCGAAGTAATTGACTTACGTTCAGTTCGTCCAATTGATTATCCTGCAGTTGTGGAATCAGTGAAGAAAACGAATCGTTGTGTAGTAGTAGAAGAGGCGAATCCATTATCTGCTATTTCATCTGAGATTGCTTATCACTTACAGCGTTGGGCATTTGATTATCTAGATGCACCTGTGGTTCGTGTGAACTCACGCGATTTACCACTTCCTTACGCACCTACCTTGATCGAAGAAATTCTTCCAAGCATTGAGCGTACTATCCAAGCAGTTAAGACAGTGACTTATAAGAAGTAATCTTCTTCAGTGCATAAAAAAAGCCAGCGTTTCGTAAGAAGCGCTGGCTTTTTTATGCGGTAGTCGGTAATCGGTATCCAGTAGTCGGTAATCAGTATCTAGTGGTTGGTTGTCAGTAATCAGTAGTCGGTAATCAGTATCTAGTGGTTGGTTGTCAGTAATCAGTAGTCGGTAATCAGTATCTAGTGGTTGGTTATCACTCCATTTTATTACTCTCTACTCTCTACTCTATAATCTATACTCTACTGACTACCGACTACTGATTACCGTTTACTGACTACAATACATAAATAAACCTCGATCCATCCACATCCACACCCTCTAGCTTAATACGTCCTTTTCTAGATTCTAAAGCCTCAACCGCCTCCTTGGGCGTGTTAATTACTTTATCATTAATCTTTGTGATAACCGCACCTTTCGCTAGGCCATACATCTCAAGACGGCCATCTGGTAATACTTCGGCGATCTTTACGCCTGAACTTACGCCAAATTTCTTCTTCTCTGCTGGAGTCAAACTCGCAAACTTAGCACCTAAGAACTCTGATTTCGCTGATTCAGGAGAGTTGTCTCCTTTTATGATTTCGGTGTTGCCATCTTTGTTCTTTAAGGTTACCTTGAATTCTTTCGTAGCGCCATCGCGGTTAACTGTTACTTGAAGTGGCTCACCTGGACGCTTTCTGCTGACGATTTCCATTAATTTCGAAGTCGATTTAGTCTCTACACCGTCGATTTTAGTAATCACGTCGTTGATTTTGATACCCGCATCTTTCGCTGCTGAGTTTTCTGAGAAACCTCCCACATATACACCAGCGCTAGTTTTAAGGTCTTTTTCTTCTGCTAATTTGGCATTCACTTCAGAGATTTGAACGCCTAAGAAACCACGTTGTACGTTACCGTATTTGATTAAATCGCCAGATACTTTCTTCACGATGCTCACTGGAACTGCGAAGGAGTAACCCGCAAACTGTCCTGTACGAGAATATATGGCGGTGTTGATACCGATTAATTCTCCTTTTAAGTTCACCAAAGCTCCACCGGAGTTACCTGGATTTACTGCAGCATCCGTTTGAATGAAGGATTCAAGTGGATTCATGTCTGGGCTATCGCGGTCGATGATGTTTTGACGACCTTTGGCAGAAACGATACCTGCAGTCACCGTAGACTCTAAATTAAATGGATTACCCACGGCTAATACCCACTCGCCCACACGAAGCGCGTCAGAATCTCCAAAAGCTAAGAAAGGTAAATTCGTTTCCTTGATTTGGATAACGGCAAGGTCAGAGGATGGATCGGTAGAAATGACTTTGGCCTTGTATTCGCGCTTGTCATTTAAGATGACCGTCACCTCAGCCGCTTCCGCCACCACGTGGTTATTTGTTACGATATATCCGTCAGCCGAGATAATTACCCCTGAGCCAGATGCCTCTTGCGGTTGTTGCTGTTGTCTACGGCCACCGCCACCAAATGGATCGCCAAATCCAAAGAAATCATCAAAAGGGCTAGAGAATTGTTGTTGTCTTTGGCGCGTTTCCATCTTCGTCTTGATGTGAACCACAGCAGGAGTTGTTTTTTCCGCTGCATAGGTGAATTCACCT
The DNA here is from genome assembly GCF_044239315.1 of Aquirufa sp. Lineage (GTDB taxonomy): Bacteria > Bacteroidota > Bacteroidia > Cytophagales > Spirosomataceae > Aquirufa. The sequence continues at coordinate 39,541 of NZ_JBIIBQ010000015.1, forward strand.
GGGTTTCCTGGAACGACTTGATTTGAAACGGAGGTGGTAAAGGCGGAAGGTGCATCCGAGAATCCGGATGAATTATTACCTAAATTAAAGAGCGAATAGGCACCTAAAGTGACTCCACTCGACATTAATGCAATGATCGCATACGACTTAAGCTGATTATTCATTTCCATTTAATTGATTTTGAATTAAAAATTGTCTTGCGAATTTAAATGAAAATTCGCCTCGCACAACCTCATTAACAAGATTTAAGAGTTTTAAATCCCGAAGGAAATGGCTAATTTTGTGGTTCATTCGTAAAAACACGTTCAAATGATTTTAAGTGAGCAAGAATTATTGAGGAGACAAAAGCGCCAAGAATTATTGGCGATGGGAATTGATCCTTATCCTGCACAGGAATACCCGGTGAATGTTTATTCTGATCAAATTTTGGCAGAATTTAAACCGGAGTCTGGAAACTTCCAAGACGTGGTTTTAGCAGGTCGTTTGATGGGCTTCCGTATCATGGGAAATGCCTCATTTGCGGAACTTCAAGATGCGAATGGCCGTATTCAATTATACTTTCGCCGCGATGATCTTTGTCCTGGCGAGGATAAAACTCTATACAATACGGTATTTAAAAAGTTATTAGACATCGGTGATATCATCGGTGTGAAAGGATATGTGTTCACGACGCAGATGGGAGAAATCTCCGTTCATGTTCGTGAATTTACGATTTTGTCCAAAGCCTTAAAGCCGCTTCCAGTCGTTAAAGAAGCAGATGGCCAAACCTATGACGCCTTTTCTGACCCAGAAATGCGTTACAGACAGCGTTATGTTGATTTAATCGTGAACCCATCGGTGAAAGACATTTTCATTAAACGTGCGAAGATCATCTCTACGATGCGCGCTATGTTTGACGAAAGAGGTTGGTTAGAAGTGGAAACGCCGGTTTTGCAAGCGGTTCACGGTGGTGCTTCGGCTCGTCCGTTCAAGACCCACCACAACACCTTAGATATGCCACTTTATTTGCGTATTGCGAATGAATTATACCTAAAGCGTTTGATTGTAGGAGGTTTTGATGGGGTGTACGAGTTTGGTAAAATGTTCCGTAATGAAGGAATGGACCGTACGCACAACCCTGAATTTACCTCGTTAGAATTTTACGTAGCCTATAAGGACTACAATTGGATGATGAACTTGACGGAGTTAATCTTCGAAACGGTGGCGTCTAGATTGCATGGAAAAACCAAAATCGCAGTTGGGGAGAACGAAATCGAATTCGCGGGTCCATACCCTCGTTTAACTATTTCAGGTGCTATCTTACAGTATTCAGGTGTGGATGTCGATGCTTTAAGCGAAGATGAATTGCGCGCGAAGTGTGTCGAATTTGGAATGGAAGTGGACAAAGGAATGGGTAAAGGAAAGCTAATCGATGAATTATTCGGAGAGAAAGTGGAGGCAAACTTAATCCAACCGACGTTCATTACAGATTATCCGGTAGAAATGTCACCATTAACAAAGAAACACCGTTCGAAAGAAGGTTTAGTAGAGCGTTTCGAGCTATTCGTGAATGGAAAAGAAATCGCGAATGCGTACTCTGAATTAAATGATCCAATTGACCAAAAAGAGCGTTTCGAAGATCAATTAGCTTTAGCAGAGCGTGGCGACGATGAAGCAATGGCGATGGACCACGATTTTATTCGCTCGCTAGAATATGCCATGCCACCTACCTCGGGTATAGGTATCGGTATTGACCGCTTGACGATGTTGATGACGAACCAGTCTTCTATTCAAGAAGTATTGTTCTTCCCTCAAATGCGCCCAGAAGTGGTGAAGGAAGTAGATTCTGAATCTGCTTTTGCAGAAAGAGGTATTTCTGAAGTGTGGATTCCCGCTTTACAAAAGATGGGCATCCTTACACTAGAGTCATTAGATGCCGCTAACCCAAACAAAGTATTTAATGACTTAGGAGGAATGCGCAAGAAATTGAAAATAGATGCGGCGATGCCGACAAAGGACGAGGTTACTGCTTGGATTCAAGGATAACCTATCGCCTGTAGAAATAAAAAAAACCTTCCGTTAAGAAGGCTTTTTTTATTTCTCTTTAACTAGAGATCAATGTTGCAATTTTATAGGTAAACCTAAATATATATTGTAAAATACTGATTTGCTCTAATCAAAAAAACGAAAGAAAAATTAGATTTTCTTTACGTTGATAGCGTTTGCGCCACGCTTTCCGTCAGTAACTTCATAAGATACTGAATCATTTTCGCGGATAGTAACACCTGAAAGGCCAGTTACGTGTACGAAAATGTCTTCACCTGTTTGATCGTCAACGATGAATCCGAAACCTTTCGTCTCGTTGAAAAATTTTACTTTACCAGTTTGCATAAAAAAAATGTTAAAAATATTAATGCCATCCAGACGAAAGTCTTTCAAGCTCTCAAATGTAGAAAGAAAACAATTGCATGCAAGACTTTTTAAATAAATTTCCAATTAATTTAAAATATAATATAATAATAAATATATTTTATAGTACTATTTTAAGTTAATATTATTTACTATTAAATTTGCTTAAATTTGGACTTTTAAATATCACCCTATGGAAAAACTTAAATTTTTTGTTGAGAATCAGGCATTTGGCGTCTGTACTCGCTTAGGAGAGAAGTTAAATATTTCCACTAGTAGCATTCGATTGTACTTTATTTACACCTCGTTTATCACGATGGGTTCCCCTGTGATTATTTATTTGATTTTAGCGTTTTGGATGAATATCCGCCGCTATTTACGTCAAAGAAATAACCCAAGTGTGTGGGATATCTAGAATTTGATCTGAAGAAATTTCTTTTTGCCTTTCAGGAAGTAGTCTTTTAAGATGCTACCTTCATAGCTTTTTGGCCATAATTTCTGCAGTTCGTGGGGTAAGTTGTGTTTTTCTTTTACGGCAAAAAGGTAGACGTAGAATCCGTAATGTGCCTTTAGGATAGCCATGAAGGATGAAAATTTTCCTTCCGTTAAGAACTTAATACCTGCGATTCCATCTAAGATCATTCGGACTAAAATGGTCGAAAAACGCTGAGACGGTTCAAGGTTTTTATAAAGTAGAATTAAGTTATTCCGGAAATTCAGGTAGGTTTTGAAGGGGTTCTCTTTGTTCAATGTTCCGCCACCCACGTGCAGTACTTCGCTTTCGGCCACGGCAGCGATGGTATATCCGGCTCTTTGCATTCTCCAGCACAAGTCGATTTCTTCCATATGCGCAAAAAGGTAAGGGTCTAAACCACTTACTTTGTGAAAAGCTTCAGCGCGAACCATCAAACAAGCACCTGTTGCCCAGTTGACGATAGAGGTGGCATATTGGCCTTCATTTTTTTCTAGTGTATCGAAAAGTCGTCCTCTACAGAAAGGGTATCCATAGGAATCCCAAAATCCACCTGCTGCACCAGCATATTCAAAATAATTAGGTTTGTGATAGTCTAACAGAAACGGTTGTGCTGCGGCGACGAGTGGATGGGCTTCAAAATAAGCCACTAAAGGTTGTAACCAATTCTTACGCGGTGCGATATCCGAATTCATTAAAACAAAATAGTCGGCTTTTATTTGGCCTAATGCAAAATTATATCCTCCGGCATAGCCTAAGTTTTCTGCCCATGATAACACTGAAACGGTAGGAAAATCGGAGGCTAAAAGTGCCAAAGAATCGTCTGATGAGCCATTATCTGCCACATAAATCGTTGCATCAGGCGTGTTTTCCAATACGATGGGCAAGAAATCAGCTAGGAATTTCCGACCATTATAATTCAAAATGACGACAGCGACAGACATGGCACAAAGGTAATCGAAAACAATCAAATTAGAATTTCTTTCAGAAAGATGTATTTTTGTCCCTTCATTCACAATCCAATACCGTATGTGGTCTAGTTTTTTTCGCAAGAAATCCATTGATAAAATTATTTCTGATCAATTAGAAATCGAAAGCCTCGAAGGTAATTCGATGGATCGTAATCTAGGTGTGCGTGATTTAACCTTCATGGGAGTGGCGGCGATTATCGGTGCGAGTATTTTCTCTGCGATAGGCCAGGCCTCAGCGAATGGAGGTCCAGCGGTATCCATGTTATTTGTATTTACAGCGATGGCTTGTATGTTTACAGCCTTCTGTTATGCTCGTTTTGCGGCTACGGTGCCTATTTCTGGTAGTGCCTACACCTATGCTTACACGAGTTTGGGGGAGATTGTAGCCTGGATTTTGGGTTGGAATTTATTATTAGAATATGCGATTTCGAATGTGGCAGTGGCCATTTCGTGGTCAAAATACTTTGTGGATTTACTGGAGGGCCTAGGTGTTCACGTTCCTGAGTTCATCACGATGGATTATTTATCTGCCAAAAGAGCCTTCACCGAGACGACCGCAGCCTTAGCATCTGGTCAGAAATTCGAAGCTTTATCGGTGAATTTAAGAGAAGGTTACACGGCCTACCTGTCTGCTCCCACGATTTTTGGTTGGCATTTTGTAGCTAATATTCCCGCTCTTCTAATTACGGTGGCCATTACCTACCTAGTGTATATTGGAATTAAGGAGTCAAAAAACACGAACAATATTTTAGTAGTCTTAAAGTTACTCGTCATCATGATCGTGGTTGGAGTAGGTGCTTTTTATGTGCAGGTAGAGAACTGGACACCATTTGCACCTAACGGAATCTCCGGAGTTTTAAAGAGTGTGGCAGCGGTTTGTTTTGCCTACATCGGTTTTGACTCCATATCAACGACGGCAGAGGAATGCAAGAATCCGCAGCGGGATATTCCCAAAGCCATGATGTATGCCTTGATCATTTGCACAGTTTTATATGTGCTAGTTACGTTGGTTTTGACAGGAATTGTACCATCGCAGCAATTAACAGGAATTGAGGACCCATTAGCCTTTATGTTCATGCATGTAGGCTTGCCAGGGGTGGCTGGAATCGTAGCTGCCAGCGCCGTAATCGCCTTAACATCCGCTTTATTAGTCTATCAATTAGGTCAGCCTCGTATTTGGATGACGATGTCACGCGATGGATTATTGCCAAAAGCTTTCTCCCGCATCCACCCTAAATACCGCACACCTTCCTTCTCCACCATCATGACCGGAGTCCTAGTCGGTGTTCCGGCCCTATTTGCGAACCTAGAAGAGGTAATTAACCTAAGTTCAATAGGCACTCTGTTTGCTTTCGTATTAGTCTGCGGAGGTGTATTAGTATTAGATCTTGACCCAGAGAATCAAAAGAAATCTAAATTCAAAATCCCTTATATCAATTCCGGTTATTACGTGGGTTTATCACTGATTTTAGCGCTTGTTTTAATCGTTAATTCCGGCGTAAATCTAGGCGAGTGGCTGGAAGGATTGTATTCAGGAGAAGCAAAAGCGGATCACGTAATCATGGCTGGGTTCTTCCTAATTTGGGCGGTGATGGCCTTTTTCAGTGTAACGAAGAAATTATCTCTAATCCCGGTTTTAGGTCTATTAGTTAACTTGTATTTGATGACTCAAATGGGGGCAACGAACTGGGAGCGCTTTATGTATTGGTGCTTAGCTGGTGTGTTGATTTATTTTGGGTATAGCTACAGGAAGTCGAAACTAAATGTTTAGTAGATAAGAGAGTATAGAGTAGAGAGTAGAGATATGGATAACAAAAAAGGGAGCAATTGCTCCCTTTTTTGTTTAGTCCGAAGGTAAAATCACCCCATCTTTACTCTATAATCTCTACTCTATACTCTATAATCTATACTCTAATCCCTGCTTCTCCCACCCAACAAATTCAAATAATAAAGCAACTGCGCCAGCATACCCAAAGCGGCCACGACATAGGTCATTGCAGCCCACCAAAGCGCATCTTTCGACATCTCATATTCAGTAGGTGTCACGATTCCTTTTTCTTTGATCCAATTTAATGCTCTATTCGAGGCATCGAATTCGACTGGTAGTGTGATGAAGCTAAATAAAGTAGCCATCGCAAAAAGCGCTACACCAATGGCTAATAGGGTAGAGTTTCCAGTAGAATACAGGGCGAACATACCTATCATTAATAGGATGGGCATGAATCCATTCGCGATGCTCAGCATGGGAACTAGGGCGCTGCGTAATTGCAAGAAGGAATAGGCTCTGGCGTGTTGGACCGCGTGGCCACATTCGTGGGCAGCGACGGCTGCGGCAGCGGCGTTTCGGCCGTGGAATACATCCTCGCTTAAATTGACTGTTCTGTCTGCGGGATTATAATGGTCGGTTAATTGACCTCCCACCGAGATGATGCGAACATCGTGGATTCCATGATCAGCTAGCATTTGCTCGGCGATTTCTTGTCCAGACAAATTGCTTTGTAGAGGTGTCTGTGAATAAGTTTTAAACTTCGACTTTAGTCGCCAAGAGATAAGCATACCTGCGACTCCAAAAATAATGGCAATGAAATACATAAGGTTATTGTTTAAGTTTTTGAATGATTTGAGTGGTTGAATAATCTGGAACTAACGCGATGGTTTTTACTTCTCCGCCGGTGGCTAATACTTCTTTGGCCCCTACAATCGTCTCAATCGTATAATCGTCACCCTTTACTAACACATCTGGAGTCAGCGTCTCAATGAGTTCCAAGGGAGTCGACTCCCCGAAAATAATGACCAGGGAGACAAATCCCAAAGCAGCAATCAGACGTGCTCGAGCATATTCCGAATTAACGGGCCTCTCGACTCCTTTTTCCAGTGTTCGTACCGAAGCATCGGAATTAATTGCAACGATCATTTGAGTGCCAAATTCACTTGATTTCTCTAGATAGTCGACGTGACCTAAATGCAAAATATCGAAGCAGCCATTGGTGAAAACGACTTTATCTCCAGCCGATTTCCATGCTTTGCGAATCTCAATGGCCTCCGTCAGGGTGACTATTTTATTTTCAGTTCTGTTCGACACGGGACGTGATTTTGGGTAAAAACAAAGTTAAAATAAAACTTAATCCACCCAATAACAAAAGAGTAATCATTTGAGTTCCGTGGAAAAAAGTGGCCAGCATAAATCCATCTTTGTAGCTTAATGCGTAGAAGACAAATGCCGAAGCAACCAGACTATGGTAAGCGCCAATTCCACCTTGTGTAGGGGTGGCCATTCCGAAAGTTCCCATCACTAAAACTGTTAATCCGGCGCTAAGGCCTAGGTTTTCGCTAATGGGGAAGGCTAAAAAAAGGGTATAGGTGCTCAGAAAATAACACAGCCAAATTCCGATGCTGTATCCGATGAATTTTCTGGGGGAAGTCAGGTTTCGAATACTGCCGATACCAGCAATCCAGCCCAGTAGCATTTTTCCAATTTTGGATTCTTCCCCTATGTTTTTCAGCAGATCTTTAAATTTCCAAAGTACTCCTAATCCAATTAATCCTAGTACGGAAGCTACGATAATGAGCGTTCCAGAGGGTAATTTCAAGGTAGGGAAGAGGCTTTGCTGAAGTGGCTCCCATTCAAAAATGAAGGTAATACCCACGAGTACGACTAGGCTTAATAGGTCGATAAGGCGCTCTGTTATAACGGTCCCAAAAGATTCCTCAAAGGGAATGTTGGCTGTTTTTTTCAAAGATCCGCAGCGCGAAACTTCACCCAAGCGAGGTACTAAAAAATTAGCGAAATAGCCGATTAATACAGCAGAAAAAGTGCGCACAGTTCCTGGATGATAGGACATCGCTCCCAATAATTGCTCCCAGCGCAAGGCACGTAAAAGGTGGGAGATGATGGAGATGATGACAGACGCAGCTACCCAGTTGTAATCAGCTCGCTGAAAGGTGAGTAGGATGTCATTATAGTGCAATTCACTTTTGGAAAAAGCCCAATACAACAAGCCGGCTGCTAGTAAACTAGAAATAAGGTATTTTACTATCGACTTTAGCATAAGGTTTCTAAATCAAAAGGCAAATTAAAGACCTTTCCTTGTATAATGATGGTGATAATCCGATTATTTTTTTGTACTTTTGTAATGTTTTTTGGGGTAATTTCCCCATAATAATCAATTTAGAATGGCCAAATTACGTATTCTTTACGTTTCAAGTGAGGTAGATCCTTTTCAAAACACATCAAAAATTGCAGATTTCGTACGTGCTCTTCCTACTGCAATGCAGGAAAGAGGCATGGAAATCAGAATTTTAGTGCCTAGATTCGGTTCGATCAATGAGCGTAAAAACCGTTTGCACGAAGTGGTTCGTCTTTCAGGTATTACCATTCCAATGGGTGAGGAAGAAAAGCCTTTGACCATTAAAGTAGCAAGTATTCCAGCTGCGAAATTACAAGTCTACTTCATCGATAATGAAGATTATTACCAACGTAAATATGTGCTTAACGATAAGGAGGGCGCATTTTATCCAGACAATCACGAGCGTGCGATTTTCTTCTGCAAAGGAGCATTGGAGACGGTAGTGAAGTTAGGTTGGGCACCCGATATCATTCATTGTAATGACTGGATGTCAAGTTTAGTGCCTTTGTATATTTCGACGCATTACCAGAATCACCCCATTTACAAGGATTCGAAAACTATTTTCTCTCCACACAATTCAGCCTTTGATTTCACGTTTGAATCAGACGATCTGATCGAGAAAGTGAAGATTGGTGACTTAGATGAAGCTAACTTAGGAAGTTTAGCTGGTGGGAATTACGAAGCATTTATTAAGATAGGTGCAGAGTATGCGGACAAAATAGTTTCTTTAGAAAATGCGGATAACAGCCGTATTCAATCGATTATTGATGAATATCAACATAAAACTTCTCAAAATATTGCCGATAATGACCTCGATTTCTTCGAAAAAACGTACTTGGAAATGTCCGGCAATTAAATGGGTAGGAATTCTTTCCTTATTCCTTGCATCCTGTGAAACACCTAAAGAAATTGGCGACGATTTGTTTAGCGTGGAAGTGGGTTTGAATTATTCGGATACGATTACAGTTAAATCGTCGACAGTTTTGATCGATTCGATTTATACAGGATCTCCGTCTGTATTGTTAGCCGGTAGCTATAATCATCCCGTTTTAGGTACATCTGAGGCATCCTTTCTGACTCAGGTATCGAATATTGATACCTTATTTGCGAAAGAAACATCAGTCTTCGATTCGTTGACTTTGAGATTAGTTTATGCTGGTTTTCAAGGAGATACGACTAAATCTCAAACGTTAAGCGTGTATCGTTTACTTGATAGTTTGAGTTTAAAAACCAATTATTTCGCTAATTCAACCATTCGGACCGATGCCGCTATTTTAGGCCGTCATACCTTTAATCCTCGCCCTATTCGGACGAAAGCGATGAATGGCGATTCGGCACAATTTGATACGCTTCGATTCAGGATGTCTGACACCTTTGGACGTGAATTGTTGAGTAAGTTTGCAGATAAAAATGTGGCTGCTGGAGGTAAGGCTTTTAGAAATTATTTTCCAGGAATGTTATTTAAATCATCATCTACATCCGCTGGAGCAATAATTAATTTTAATCCAGGGTTCTCTCGGATGACTTTATATTTCCACAATCCGGGTGAGGCAAAAATGTATAATATAGATTACTATTTCTCTTTATCTAATGCGTTTACCCCAGAATTATTAGCTCGATTTAACCAAGTAAAGTCCATTAAATCCGGACCTTTAGCGGCATTACAAAAACCTGGTGATCTTGTTTCATCTACTTTAACAAGCGGTTTAACTTATGTACAGTCTGGAACTGGTGTAGCAACGAAGGTAGAATTCCCCTATTTATTGAATCTGAAAGGTAATCGAAATGTGGCTGTAAACAAAGCTGAATTGGTTTTGACGGCCGCAGATAATATCGATTTAATAAATACAATTGGACAATTATCTATAGTAGAGACAAATGCTACGAATCGTACACTAAGAAATAGTTATGGTTTGAAATACTTGTTGTCTGAAGGTGGTACAAGTGTCAATACGGCCTCTATAAATCAATTATCGAAGACATATACATTTAATGTTACAACTGCTATTCAGTCTCTATTAGTAGGTAAACAAGCAAACTCAGGTTGGCTAATTACACCGGCTTTCTCTATAAATGCTGTTGGTAATTCAGGAATTAATAATGAGAGTGCTCGTTTTGTTCCTTTGCAAGCATTTAAGGCTCGTTTGAAAATCTATTATTCCTATATTGCCAAATAAATACCGGCAATCATGACAAATCTACGGGTAAGTTTAGTTCAAACCGATTTAGTTTGGGAAGATCCTTCGGCTAATTGTGCTCAATTGGAGGAGAAATTAGCTGTTTTAGCAGGTTTGACTGATGTTGTCATATTGCCTGAAATGTTTGCTACTGGCTTTTCTATGACGCCCGCAGGGGCCGAAATTGGTAAAGGTCCAGCCCTGCAGTGGATGCAAGTACAAGCGAAGCGTTTAGGAGCCTTAGTCGTAGGTTCTTTAAAAGTAAAACACAATACTTCTTTTTACAATCGTTTATATGCTGTAGAGCCATCTGGTGCCTACACTTCGTATGACAAGCGTCATTTGTTTCGAATGGGGGGCGAGCATAAGTTTTATCAATCAGGCGATCAGCAAGTGATTGTTACCTACAAGGGTTGGGAAATAGCTTTGTTTGTTTGTTATGATCTGCGTTTTCCTGTTTGGTCACGTAATGTCGGCTTGGCCTACGATGCCGCGATCTATGTGGCGAATTGGCCTGCTCCTCGGGCGAATGCCTGGAGAACCTTGTTGCAAGCTAGAGCGATTGAAAATTTAGCCTATGTGGTAGGTGTGAATCGGGTGGGTATGGATGCTAATGATTTAGCTTATGCAGGAGATTCTCTGTTAGTAAATTTCAAAGGTGATTTATTGCTCGATTTAAAATCGAAGGATCAAATCTTAACAAGCGAATTATCGCACGAAGCATTATCGGAATTTCGGACAAAGTTCCCTGCCCATCTGGATGCAGATTCCTTTAGCTTGTCTTCTCTTTAAAGAATTTCTCTAAATCTTTAATATCCTTTAGAGGACTATCATTCACAAGTTTGCCCTCATGAATCAATAATACGCGATCGCATATGGCTTCCACTTCGGATAGAATGTGGCTGGAGAATAAGATAATGCGGTCTTTTTGGAGGCTTTTGATCAAGGTCCTGATTTCATCCCGCTGATTAGGATCTAGACCACTCGTAGGCTCATCTAAAATCAAAACGGTAGGATTATGTAGAATCGCCATGGCAATGCCTACACGTTGTTGGTATCCTTTAGATAGCTCTTGAATTTTCTTGTGCGCTTCTTTCTGGAGTCCCACCCATTCGATGACTTCTTGAATGCGAGATTCAAGTTGGGCAATTTGATGAATTGTACCGATGAAGGCCAAAAATTCCCGAACATACATTTCTGAATAAAGCGGGTTGTTTTCAGCTAAATAGCCAATCTGCCTTTTGAGGGTAATTTCCTGTTCTTGTGGGTCTTTTCCATCGATGGTAACTGAACCTGATGAAGGTTTAATGAGTCCCAAAAGCATTTTCAATGTTGTCGATTTTCCAGCTCCATTGGGACCCAGAAAACCCACAATTTGACCTTCCTCTAAACGAAAGTTTAGGTTTTCTACGGCAGCTTGTTTTCCGTAGGTTTTAGAAAGATTTATGGCCTCGATGAACATATTGACAAAGGTAGTCAAAATGGGAATTATTTCGTGTAACTTTGTGTTTCTGATTCAAATGCCTAAAAAATGTTAGATAAAATTCGCTTAGATCGTATTGAAGATGCCTTGGAAGATATTCGCCAGGGCAAAATAATTATTGTTGCTGACGATGAGGATCGGGAGAATGAGGGCGATATGATTTGCGCCTCAGAAGCGATCACACCTGAATTAGTCAATTTTATGATCAAGGAGGCACGCGGATTGATGTGTGTTTCTTTAACGGATGAGCGTTGTCAGGCATTAGGCTTAGAGATGATGGTGAATCAGAATACCACTTCACATGAGACGCCGTTTACGGTTTCTGTGGATTTATTAGGCAATGGTTGTACTACGGGTATTTCTGCATCTGATCGTTCTAAGACTATTCAAGCTTTAGTTGACCCTAAGACTCAACCGGCTGATTTAGGAAGACCTGGTCATATTTTCCCCTTGAAGTCGCGCACGGAAGGCGTTTTACGTCGCACAGGCCATACAGAGGCATCGATGGACTTCGCCCGTTTAGCTGGATTTCAACCATCGGGTGTTTTGATTGAGGTATTGAATGAAGATGGAAGCATGGCTCGCTTGCCAGATCTTCGCAAGCTAGCTGATAAACATGATTTGAAACTAGTGACAATCAAGGATTTGATTGAATACCGTTTGGCCAAAGAATCCCTCATCAAAAGAGAAATCGGAGTGAATATGCCCACTGAATGGGGTTCTTTCGAATTAGTCGCTTTTAAGCAAATCAATACAGGAGATACCCATCTAGCTTTAATTAAAGGTAGTTGGGAAGAAAACGAACCGGTCATGGTTCGGGTGCATAGCTCTTGTGTGACAGGGGACATTTTTGGTTCATGTCGCTGTGATTGTGGAGAGCAATTGCACGCAGCGATGGAAATGGTGGAGAAAGAGGGGAAAGGTGTGATTTTATATATGTTCCAAGAAGGCCGCGGAATCGGTCTAATCAATAAATTGAAAGCCTATAAATTGCAAGAGCAAGGCCGTGATACGGTGGAGGCGAATTTAGAATTAGGCTTTGCGATGGATGAGCGTGACTACGGCGTAGGTGCTCAAATCTTACGTGATTTAGGTATTCACAAGATTCGTTTGATATCTAATAACCCGAAGAAAAGAGCCGGCCTTATGGGCTATGGTTTAGAAATAGTAGATTCGATTGCCATCGAAATTCCGGCTAATCCACACAATAAGAAATACTTAGAAACTAAAAGAGATAAAATGGGGCACGCGATTCGCTAGAATCACGTGCCTATTTTTTATTGATTCCCTAAGATGATCGGGGTGCTTTTGCCTCCCATAATAATCACTTTCGTGTTAGGGGATTTAGCTAATTCTTTTTGGGCGATAATCGACTCATACTGCAATTGTTTGTCGCTTAGACCTGTCGATAAAATTTTCTGGTAATCTGCAATACCCTGTGCTTCTACGCGCTTTCTCTCCGCTTCTTGCTTCTCTTTTTGTAAAACGAACTGCATCTTTTGCGCATCTTGCTCCGCGTTAATCTTAGACTCAATGGTGGTCTTTACAGAGGTAGGAAGGTTGATGTTTCGAATCAATAACTGCTCTAAGACTAATCCTCTTTTCTTAAAGTTATTCTCGATATCTCGGTAAATTCGTTGCTGGAACTCGTTTCGCTTCAAAGAATAAAGCGCCACTGCATCATAATAAACAGCATTGTCGCGGATCATGGTACGTGTGATAGGCCGAACCACCTTATCTTTATAATCTGCGCCTATTTCTCTTAAAACGCGAGGAGCCTCTGAAGGAATGATTCGGTACAATACGGTCAAGTCAACGATGACCTCAAGGCCGTCGGCTGTCAAAACACGAATCGCATCGTCTCCTTCTTTATCACCTTCATCGTGAACTCCAGACATGGTATAATTTTGCGTTTTGGCATCAAAAACCACCACCTTAGCGATTGGATTAACGAAATTCAACCCGCTATTTAAGGTGGAAGGTTGTACTTTTCCAAAGACACTTTGTACACCGACCTCGCCGGCATCCACCTGCACAACCGCAGAACTGGTTAAGCCAAGGATGGCAAAAATAGCTCCTATGACTTTCAATGTTTTGGCGTATTTGTAGAATACTAAATTTGGGCTAATGGTGTTTGCGCCAACAAACAGCAAAATACCTAGGAAGATGAAAAACATATTTTTTTAGATTTAAATGTGGTCAAATTTATCATAAAGTATTCAATAATCCCTAATTTTGAATATGATTGAAATCAAGGGTTTATCTAAATCTTTTAACGGTCGTGTGGTGCTCGATGACATTAGTGCGAATTTCCAACAAGGAAAGACGAATATGGTGATCGGGGGTAGTGGAACGGGGAAATCTGTCCTGCTAAAATGCATGATCGGGATTTTAGTACCTGAGAAGGGAAAAGTATTGTATGATGGACGTGATTTTTTGACGGCTCATCAAGATGTTGTGAAAGAAATTCGCCGTGAAATGGGCGTCTTATTCCAAGGAGGTGCCCTTTTTGATTCCAAATCTGTTCTGGAAAATGTCCGTTTTCCTTTAGATACCCTTACTTCCCAAACCTTAGAGGAAAAAAACGACCAAGCGATGCTTTGCTTGCAGCGGGTGGGTTTGGAGAATGCAGCCCTTTTAATGCCCTCTGAGATTTCAGGTGGGATGAAAAAGCGGGTAGGGATCGCCAGAGCCATTGTGATGAATCCGAAGTATTTGTTTTGTGATGAGCCTAATTCAGGTTTAGATCCTTTGACTGCGGTGAAGATCGATTATTTGATTCAAGAAATTACCCAGGAATACAAAATGACCACAGTGGTTATATCGCACGATATGAATTCGGTGATGCGCATGGGGGAATCCATTATTTTCTTGAAGGAGGGAAAGAAGATTTGGGAGGGGAATTCAGAGTCCTTTCATCACTCAGGCGTGCCCTCTTTAGAGGAGTTTTTGTCTACTAAATTATTTTAATATGTTTTCTCTACGTGGGTATAATACGTTTGGGATTGAGGCGGAAGCTCGTCAATTCGTAGAGATTAGTTCGGTGGAAGAATACGTTTCTCTTCGAAAATCTGGTTTGTACGCTGATTTACCTCACCTGTTTTTAGGAGGAGGTAGTAATGTGTTGTTGACTAAGCCGCAAGAAGCATTAGTTGTTAAAATTTCCATTCCTGGTATTTCGGTCTTGAAAGAGGATGTAGATTTTGTGTGGTTGAAATCGGGTGCTGGGGTGGTTTGGGATGAATTAGTCCAGTATTCTGTCGATAAAGGATGGTCTGGATTAGAAAATTTATCCTTGATTCCGGGTACGGTGGGTGCGGCTCCTATGCAGAATATTGGTGCATATGGAGTAGAAATTAAAGATACATTTGAGTCTTTAGAGGCGCTGAATCTACAGACATTGGAAGTAGAGGTGTTTGATGCCAAAGCTTGTGCGTTTGGCTACCGCGAAAGTTTTTTTAAGCGCGCAGGAAAAGGGCAATACCTTATCAGCTCTGTGACATTCAAATTATCCAAAAAGCCTTCGGTTAAAACGTCTTATGGTGCGATTCAAGAGGTTTTAGCGGCTAAGGGAATCTCACAACCTTCGATCCGTGAGGTAGCTGATGCAGTCATTGAAATCCGCCAAAGTAAATTGCCAGATCCCAAAGACATTGGCAATTCAGGTAGTTTTTTCAAAAATCCTACAGTTTCTGCTACTGAGGCTGTTCGCTTAATTTCGGAAAATTCTGGTATTCCTCATTATCCAGTGGAGGGCAGTACGGACGTCAAGTTTCCGGCCGGTTGGTTCATTGAAAAGGCTGGTTGGAAAGGTTACCGGAAAGGGGATGCGGGTGTGCATGCGAAGCAGGCACTGGTTTTAGTGAATTATGGAGAGGCGACTGGCGGGGAGATTTTGGCCCTATCAGAAGAAATTAAGAAATCAGTAAAAGATACATTCGGAGTTTCATTAGAGACCGAGGTAAATATTTTATAACATGACATTACCCACTTTAGCGAATTTAGGCAAAGGCCCCTTCTTTTTGATGGCAGGATCTTGTGCGATTGAGAGCAACGATTTAGCCTTTGAAATCGCTGAAAAGATTGATGGACTCACGAAGGCTATGGGAATTCCTTACATTTTTAAAGGTTCGTACCGCAAAGCTAATCGGACAAAAATCGATTCATTTACCGGTATTGGTGATATCAAAGCCTTAGAAATTCTACAAGCGGTGGGAAAACATTATTCCTTGCCCACGGTAACTGATATTCACGAAAGTGCGGAAGCGGCCATGGCAGCTGCTTATGTCGATGTCTTGCAAATACCTGCTTTCCTTTGCCGTCAAACCGATTTACTAGCGGCTGCCGCTCAAACAGGCAAGGCTGTTAATATCAAGAAAGGCCAGTTTATGTCTGGCGCTTCCATGCGTTTCGCGGTAGAAAAAGTGTTGCACGAAAATCCGGAGGCAGTAGTGTATTTAACCGATCGTGGCAATTCCTTTGGTTATGGAGATCTAGTGGTGGATTACCGCAATCTTCCAGAGATGTCGGCGATGAATGTTCCGGTCATTATGGATTGCACCCACTCCTTGCAGCGTCCTAACCAAACAACGGGCGTAACAGGTGGCCAACCTGCTTTGATTGAAACGATTGCTAAAGCAGCTATCGCTGTAGGAGCAGATGGTATCTTCATCGAAACACATCCCAATCCTTCGGTGGCTAAATCTGATGGTGCGAATATGTTACCATTGGATCAGTTGGAAGGTCTTTTAGAAAAGCTCTTGCGCGTTCGGGAGGCAATTGTTTAAGGCATTTTATAGAGGATTTGAAGTGTAACATCCGTTTTTTTTGAACCTTGAATTAAGTCTAATCCAGATCCAATTTCCGTTCTATCATAGTAGGTAATTCTAGCCCATTTGGCAGCTAGTTGGATTTCCCTTTTCCATTGAAAAGCCATGACCAGGTTCGTTTTTAGTGCTTTTCCTGCATAAGCGGGGAGAAGGAAGGAATAGGGGACACCTGGTTCATACGCATAATTACGGGTGTCATAGCTAGGGGTATTCAGATACGCTATGCGACCTTGAATCGTCCATTTTCCTTTGTCCCATTTCGTGTCTTGTAAAACTAAATAGCCTATTTCGCTGCCTAGTTTAGAAGCCATTGCGCGTAGGTGAAAATCCCAGGATTTTACCTTCAAATAATGCCCATCCAGGCTGATTTGTAGCAGATCTTGGTTTTCTTTTCTAGTCCATTTCCCTTGAATGAATCCGCGTGCAGCATGTCTTTTTTCCCAGATGACCCTTGATAAAATTTCCCAGCCAAAGGTGTTAGACTCATTAACTCGGAATTTAGGCTCAGGGAAGCGAAAATAATCGAAGTAGGAGCTAAGCTTCCATTGCTTATTTATTTGATAGCTGTGGCCCAGGAATAAGCCCATTTCATTGAGATTTTCTGAGTTTTCAGAAAGGCCATTGGATTTAGGACTGAAATACCCGGCAGAGTAAAAGCGAATCAAATAGGAGAGATCCATTTTTTTCGAAATGGAGGTCGCGCCAGATTGGAGGATGGCAAATTGTTGACCACCAGAATAGGCTATTTCTCCCACCAGGCGAATGTTTCGGTAGGGATATTGAATGTGGATGGAATAATTTTTTAGCTCGTCTCCTGACCATTCTTTCTTTTTATATCCTAAACCGGCGGGTTTTTGCAAAGACCAGTGCGTCCATACGGTGTTGAATTGCAGGATAAGGGGAAGTATCAAAGAGGAATAGATGAGTGTCATTCCAGCTGTCTTCTCTTGCATCGCATCAATGTGGCTGATTTCAGAGGCCGTTCGATGAAAGCCATCCTCGACACGGGAACGTAGGTATTTTTGGCCTAGCGAATCAGCTCCTGTGGTGGCGTCCAAGTTTCGATACGAAGCGAAGGCTTGGACTCTTAAAAATTCGGTCATTTTTAGGGTAGTATTGACTCCGCGATAATAGCCATATTCCACGCTGGAACTGTAGGCTAGGCCTCCAAGGTTGAACTTTTGGGTAGCTTTAATGCTTTCAAAGCTCTTGCCTAAAGAGAATCCACCTGCTTGTACTAAACCTTGTCCCCATTGATTCACGAAATCACCTAAGATGACTTTTTCGAGTATACCTTTCGACTTAAATTCAATAAATCCACTACTAAAATCACTGAGGTTTTTTTCTCCTGCATCTTTTTGTACTAGAAATCCCACACGAAGATTCGTATTCAATTGTCCTCTATAACGTAAAATTTGGTTTGTTCGATCACCCACATAGCGTGTCTTGCTTCGTAAATCAGGTTCGGTAAATCCTTTCTTCGTTTCTGCCGTCCAATCGGTTTTAAATAAAATTTGATGCTCAGATGAACTCGGTTTCCACCAGCTGGGATTCGTTGGGTTGCAGACTACGAAGTCTTGTATTCTTCGTAGGAACTCTAGATCCCATGTGGGAATTGTTTGTAGTTCTAAAATAGACTGAAAGGATCCGATTTGCTTACGAAATGCAAGAAATGAAGTGATTTGTTCTGCACTAAATAGCAGGGAAGACTGCAATTCTATCTGAGTTACTAGATTGATATTTAATGGATTAGCTAGGTAATAATCAAAGCTAGACTGCTTCTCTTCCTCTTCTTGGGTGGGGATTTGTGAAATAGCAAAAAGAGGGCAGAGTAAAAGCAGAAGCGTTTTCAAGGGAGTTGTTTTCCCCGAAATTACCTTCCTGTGGCCTATAAAGTCCCGTTAAAACTGATAATGAAAATCAGTTAGTTGAACTTTCGTTCGATGATGGAGTGAAGCTCGTCCCAGATGGCTTCATTTTCTGCCGCTCGGTACGCTTGGTAGCGATTTATTAATTCCGTAGCCCAGGTAGTAGCTTCTGCCTCATCATCAATATACTGGATAAGGGATTCTAGTTGTGCTACATCACCCTGGAATAATTCCTGGATGAATTTGATGCGTTGATGCAAGGGAATAGTATCCGCAATGCGCTGGGTCATTTGTGATTCTACTTTGGACTTCAAGGAATCGGATGAACCGCTCAATAAATCTTTTAAACGCTTGAATTCTTCCTCAGTGGAGTCCTCTAAGCTTTCTGGAGCGTTGAAATAGACTTCCGTATTTAATAAATCGAAAGGTTCCGCTGGCGTTTCAGCAGCCGGATAATCATGATTCTCTGGCGTTTCAGCAGCCGCTGCTTCGAAAGAAGGAGCTTCAAAAGCCGAAACTTGTTCATCCATTAATGGCGCATCTGGAGACTCATACGAATTCAACAAATCCGCAAAACTAGGTTGAGCAACCTCTACAGAAGGAGTTTCAAGGCTTTGAATCCACGACGCCCAAATGAATTCCGGGAAGGATACTTGATACAATAAAGTTTGAGCGATACCTTCCCATTTCTCTTGAAAGCGTGGACTTGACCAAGGGAAATTAGGGAAGTTGTCTTGAGCTTGAGCTGAGCTCAGCTGAGCTAAAAGTTCTGCTTGAATTGTTTCAATGACAGGGGTAGGGACTTCCCAGGCTAATACCTCTTGAAATGTAATCGAATCTGATGAATCGTTCCAGTAGTGCAAGAAAATATTCGGTGTAGCCATGTTATGATTTAATTTCTAGTTGTTCACAAGCCATTCGAGCGGCTGTTTGTTCTGCTTTCTTTTTTGAATAACCTTTTCCTTCAGCTATTTTTTCGCCGTCTAGCATGACCAAAGCCGTAAATTCGCGGTTATGGTGTTCGCCTTCTTGATCTAATTCAAAAGTGACCTTTTTCCCTTCTTTTTGTGCCCATTCGATGAGCATCGACTTAAAGTTCGGGTTGTTTTGAACAACGGCCTCTAGGTCAAAGTATTGCGTAAGAATCTTTTTTATGATAAAGTTTTGGGTAAAGGCAAAGCCTTTGTCCAGATAGACAGCACCAATAAAGGCTTCTAAGGCATCTCCGTACATGGAGGTTCGCGCCATTGAAGTTTTACGCTGTGCTTCGAATTCGATGACCTCTTCCAAACCCAATTTACGGCCGATCACGTTAAGGGATTCTCGACTGACCATACGAGAACGTATCTCCGTGAGGAAACCTTCGTCTTTGAAGGGGAATTTTTGGAACAAATACGTAGCCGTAATCATTCCTAAAACCGAATCGCCTAAGAATTCTAGGCGTTCGTTTGACTCTTTGTAGTTTTCTGCCACACTCTCCTTCGAAGCGGAAGCGTGTAAGAAGGCTAGTCGATATAAGGTTAAATTACTTGGACTAGCCCCTATCAGATGTGTGACCGATTTCTTTAAGAATTTCTCTCGCTCGTCTAGTCGAATCGGATCTAACCAGTTTAGGAGAGATTTTACGGCCATATCTGTCTTAGATTTTTCTAAAAATAACGGTCGCATTGTGTCCACCGAAACCAAATCCGTTACTCAATGCTACGTCAATTTTGCGTGTCTTACCCACATTTTCAGTCAAGTCGATGCGTTGATCGATTTCTGGATCCCGGTTAAAAACATTAATAGTAGGAGGGACAAATTGGTGTTGAATCGCCAGTACCGACGCAACTGCCTCTACCGCACCTGCACCACCTAATAAGTGACCAGTCATCGATTTAGTCGATGAGATCGCTAATTTATAGGCATGTTCTCCAAAGCAATCAACGATCGCTTTAATCTCTTGAGGATCACCAATAGGGGTCGAAGTACCGTGTGTATTCACGTAATCTACTTCTTCTGGCTTGATGTTTGCATCTTCTAATGCGTCAATCATCGACAATAAGGCACCATATCCGTCTGGATGAGGAGCCGTAATGTGGTGTGCATCAGAAGAGAAACCGCCACCGATTAATTCAGCATATATTTTCGCACCACGCGCTTTCGCGTGTTCGTATTCTTCTAAAATCAAGGCGCCAGCTCCTTCACCTACCACGAAACCATCGCGATCCACATCGTATGGACGTGAAGCTGTTGCTGGATCGTCATTACGTGTAGACATGGCGTGCATCGCCGTAAATCCTCCTACCGAAGCGATCGTCACTGGAGCTTCAGAACCACCCGTCACACACACATTAATACGTCCGGTACGAATGTAGTTGAAGGCATCAATGATGGCGTTGTTCGCTGACGAACAAGCCGAAACGGTTACGTAGTTAGGACCACGAAAGCCGTTACGGATTGAGATTTGGCCTGAAGACGAATCAGCAATCATTTTAGGGATGAAGAAAGGATTGATTTTCGGTGTTCCGTCGCCTTGTGCGAAATAGATCATTTCGTCCTCAAATGTCTTTAAACCACCGATACCTGATCCCCAGATAACGCCAACTTTATTTTTATTCAGGGTTTCCATGTCAAAATTCGCGTCAGCAATCGCTTCATCAGCGGCTACTACAGCGTATTGTGTGAATGGATCCATTTTACGCGCTTCTTTGGCATTAATAAAATCCTCTACCTTGAAGTTCTTTAATTCACAAGCAAAACGAGTTTTGAATTTTTCCGCATCGAATTTAGTGATCGGACCACAACCGCTTACGCCGTTTTTTAGTCCATCCCAATATTCATTAACGGTATTCCCGATGGGGGTTAGGGCGCCTAAGCCCGTGACAACTACCCGTTTTAACTCCATATTCTTATAATTTATGAATCTGCTTTAAACAAAAAATGTCAATTAGTTCGAGAAATCCCATGGAAAAATCCACCTGATTACTGTTTACCAATTGACATAATTTTTATGGTTGCTTCGATTACTTTGCGTTCTCTTCCAAATAAGTAATAGCTTGGCCTACTGTTTGGATGTTCTCCGCTTGATCATCTGGAATAGATACAGAGAATTCTTTTTCGAATTCCATGATTAACTCGACTGTGTCTAGAGAGTCAGCTCCCAAATCGTTTGTGAAAGATGCCTCAGTAGTAACTTCTGATGCTTCTACACCTAATTTTTCAACGATGATGCTCTTTACTTTTTCTGCAATATCTGACATTTTAATATTATTTTGGGGTTCAAAAACGATGCAAAGATTAGAATTAAAGTTGAATTTATCAAACAAATTCCATTCTAATTGGTTTGTTCAAGGCTGTTTATCTTAAAAACAAAGTGATGCAGCTCCTAAAAGGCCTGCATCGTTGCCTAATAAGGCTTTTTTAATGGTTAATTTTTCCAAATAAGCCGGTGTTAACCAGTAATTTAACTGCTTCTCCATGCTAGGTAAAATAAAGTCGTAAGAGGCTGATAATCCGCCACCTATGAAGATATTTTTAATGTCTAAAATGCGAATTAACGAAACGAGCATATCTCCTAATAAGGTACCCACTTCGTTCCAAATGGCTAGGGCTAATTCATCTCCTTCTTCTGCGCCTACCACTAAAGCGGTGGTTGAAATAGTGCCGTCTGCTGGTAACGAAGTTTTACCTGTATAGGTCGCACGCATGGCGGTAGCCATTTGCAATAATTCTTTCTTTCCTACATTGCGTTCTAGTACTTTTCCATCACGAGAAGGTACGTGACCTGGTTCCATTGCATTGCCATCTCCACCTAAGAAGATTTTGCGGTCAATGACAGCGGCACCACCTACACCTGTTCCTAGCGTAATGAAAACGAAGTCTTCTGGCATGGTGGCTTTTTCTGGTGAGAAGTAAAATTCACCTAATGCAGCTGCATTCGCATCGTTTTCCATGAAAAAGGCGTGCTCTGGGAAACGCTTCTCGAGCATATCGATCATCGGTGAACCATCAATTTCAGGAATAGCGGTGATTTCAATTAAAGTGCGGCGGTCTTTTGTCAAGATTCCCGGGAGACCAATGCCAATTTTCTTCACATTCTTATGTTGGTACAATTGCAAGGCAATTGCATCCGCTAAGCGCTCTAAAAAGTGATGAGATTCTCTCCAAGTAGCAGTGTCATAACTTTGAAAATTGTTGATTTGACCTGTGTCTGCGTGTACGATTCCCATTTTAACACCGGTTCCACCTACATCAATTCCTAAGTATTCTTCTGCTGCCATAATTTTGATTTATTGAATTACGAAATTGTCGATTTTTGACGTGAATTTCAAATCAAAAGTGGCTTAAGGGTAAATTTGCTCGATTTTTTCAAGAATTTGGGTAACAGCGGGACAGATTAGCGCGTTTTTTGAGGTCAATCCCAAAATCCCCATGATGTTCTTTCTGTCGGTGTGCGGGTATTCGCGGCAGGCTTTGGGGCGGTGGTCATAGATCCCACACGTATTATCTGAAAGATCTAAAAAAGGGCAAGGGGCTGCCGGATACACCCAATCACCATCTGAATCTTGCACTAAATAGGCATCTAGGAAAGCAGATGTCTTCATTTTGAACAAATGAGAAACGCGTTGGATATCCGTGTCATTCCACATAGGACTTGTGGTGCGACAGCAATTGCCGCAGGTTAAGCAATCCGTCTTTTTGAAAACTTCCTGGTGTGCTTGGAAAAATTGCTGGTCCAAATTTTTCGGCTTTCTAGCCACGAGACGTTGGATCAGTTTTCGGAAAGAGGGGTCTTTAGTTTTCGCCATGGAAGCAAGAGCGGCAACGTGCCTCGTAGGATTCTGTTTCGCCTAATAAGACGGTTTGTTGTTGTTCCACCTTTCGGTAGGAATAATGGGCAGCGGCACCGCAATTCACGCAAACAGCATGCACCTTGGTAACGAACTCTGCGATGGCCATCAAACCAGGCATGGGCCCGAAAGGATTTCCCTTAAAGTCCATATCTAATCCTGCCACGATGATACGCTTGCCTTGATTTGCTAACGTATTACACACTTCTATGATGTTCTCATCGAAGAACTGCACCTCATCTAAGCCGATCACGTCACAATCTCCAGCAAGTAATAGTATCTCACCTGAATTATGGACAGGAGTGGAGCGAATGGAATTTTGGTTGTGAGATACAATATCTTCATCATGGTAGCGGGTATCCGCTATTGGTTTGAAGATTTCGACCCGCATTTGGGCGATTTTAGCCCGCTTTAGACGGCGAATCAGTTCCTCTGTCTTACCAGAAAACATGGAGCCGCACACGACTTCAATCCAGCCAGATGGAGCCTTGCGTTCGGTTGATTTAAAAAGATTCGGTTCTAAAAACAAGGGCGTAAAAAGCCCCTGAAATTGCATTCAGGGGCTATAAATTAAGTATTATTTCGAAGAAAAGGTAGCTGAGAAATATTCGCGGTTCATACGCGCGATGTTCTCTAATGAAATGCCTTTCGGACATTCCGCCTCGCAAGCACCCGTGTTAGAACAAGCACCGAAACCTTCTTCATCCATTTGAGCTACCATCGCTTCCGCACGCTTAGCTGCTTCGACTTTACCTTGAGGTAAAAGCGCTAATTGCGAAATTTTAGCAGAGGTAAATAACATGGCTGAAGCATTTTTACAAGCCGCTACACAAGCACCACATCCGATGCAAGCCGCAGCTGCAAAAGCATCATCAGCGTCTTCTTTAGGGATAGGTAAAGAGTTTGCATCTTGCGCATTACCTGTATTCACTGAAACGAAACCACCAGCCGCAATAATACGGTCAAAAGCAGAACGATTCACGACTAAGTCTTTGATCACTGGGAAAGCACTTGCTCTCCAAGGCTCTACTGTAATCGTTTCGCCATCTTGGAACGAACGCATGTGCAATTGGCAAGTCGTCACACCACGGTTAGGACCGTGTGGGCGACCATTGATGTACATCGAGCACATACCACAAATACCTTCGCGGCAATCGTGGTCAAATGCTACTGGATCATCTCCTTCTTCGATCAAACGGTTGTTTAACACGTCAATCATTTCCAAAAATGACATATCTGTGGAGATGCCGCTTACCTGGTAGGTTTCGAATTTACCAGCTACGCTTGCATTTTTTTGTCTCCAAATTTTGAGTGTCAGGTTTAAATGTCCTTCCATTGTATCGAATTATTTATAAGATCTTTGAGCAATTTTGATGTTTTCGTATTTCAATTCTTCTTTGTGAAGCTTGAATTTCGATTGTTTTTCGTACTCCCAAGCAGCTACATAAGCATACTTTTCGTCATCACGAAGGGCTTCCCCGTCTTCAGTTTGGTATTCCGTACGGAAGTGACCACCACAACTCTCGTTGCGATCTAAGGCATCAATACACATTAACTCGCCTAATTCTAAGAAGTCAGCCACACGGCCAGCCTTCTCTAATTCAGGATTCAGGTTATCAATCTCGCCAGGAATCTTCACATCCGACCAGAACTCTTTCTGTAATTCTTGAATTTCCTTGATAGAAGCTTTCAAGCCTTTTTCGCTACGAGCCATACCACACTCATCCCACATAATTTTACCTAAACGCTTGTGGAAGTAATCAACTGGTTTCGAACCTTTAATGTTCATCAAGGTCTCTAAACGATCACGAACGGCTTTCTCTGCAGCTTCGAAATCCGGGCTATCCGTTGACATCGATGGAGTGCGAATCTCAGCAGCTAAGTAAGCACCGATCGTGTAAGGGATAACGAAATAACCATCCGCTAAACCTTGCATCAAGGCTGATGCTCCTAAACGGTTCGCACCGTGATCAGAGAAGTTTGCCTCTCCAAGAGCATATAAACCAGGAACCGTAGTCATCAAATTATAGTCTACCCAAAGGCCACCCATTGTGTAATGAACCGCTGGATAAATACGCATCGGCACCTCGTATGGATCCTCACCCGTAATTTGCTTGTACATATCAAACAAGTTACCGTATTTCTCTTTTACGACTGCCTTACCCATCGCTTGAATCTCTTCGTCCGATGGATTGTGCATGTTGTTTTTATTGGCTTCTCCTTGACCGTAACGTACAATCGCCGCTGCGTAATCTAGGTAAACTGCCATCTTAGAAGCTCCTACACCATAACCTGCATCACAACGCTCTTTCGCTGCACGAGACGCGATGTCACGTGGTACTAAGTTACCGAACGCAGGGTAGCGACGCTCTAAGTAGTAATCTCTTTCGTCTTCAGGAATCTCGTTCGCTTTGCGGTTATCGTTTTGTTTCTTAGGAACCCAAATACGACCGTCATTACGAAGTGACTCTGACATTAACGTTAATTTCGACTGGTGATCACCTGAAACTGGGATACAGGTAGGGTGAATCTGCGTGTAACAAGGATTTGCGAAGAAAGCTCCTTTTTTGTGTGCTTTCCAAGCTGCTGTTACGTTCGAACCCATCGCGTTCGTAGACAAGTAGAATACGTTTCCGTAACCACCGGTACATAATAAAACAGCGTGTCCGAAGTGGCGCTCTAAAGCTCCAGTTACTGAATCACGAGCGATAATTCCACGTGCTTTGCCGTCGATTGTTACGACATCTAGCATTTCGTGACGCGTATACATTTTTACGTTACCCATTCCCACTTGGCGTTGCAAAGAAGAATAAGCACCTAATAATAATTGCTGACCTGTTTGACCTGCTGCGTAGAAGGTGCGTTGTACTTGTGTACCACCGAATGAACGGTTCGAAAGCAATCCACCGTATTCGCGAGCGAAAGGAACCCCTTGCGCTACGCATTGATCGATAATGCTTCCAGATACTTCAGCTAGACGGTGAACGTTCGCCTCACGCGCACGGTAGTCACCACCTTTAATCGTATCGTAGAAAAGACGGTAAACGGAGTCACCATCGTTTTGGTAGTTCTTTGCTGCGTTGATACCCCCTTGTGCCGCAATCGAGTGCGCACGACGTGGAGAATCTTGGAAACAGAATACTTTTACTTTATATCCTAATTCAGCTAACGATGCAGCTGCAG
This sequence comes from Aquirufa sp., assembly GCF_044239315.1. GTDB lineage: Bacteria > Bacteroidota > Bacteroidia > Cytophagales > Spirosomataceae > Aquirufa. Next base: position 65,871 of record NZ_JBIIBQ010000015.1, read on the forward strand.
ACGCACCTGCAAGGCCTGAACCTACGACGATGATTTCTAAGCTACGTTTGTTCGCAGGGTTTACAAGGGAAACGCTGGAACGAAATTTGGTCCATTTGTCGGCTAATGCGCCTTCTGGAATTTTGGCATCTAATTTTGTCATATCAATCGAATCGCTGAAATATTATTGAATCAAATGGAAATAAAAGGCAATCGGCATCGCTGCAAAAGCCGCAGGGATAACGATGGAGAAGATCGCTCCAATCGTTTTAATGGTAGGAGAGTATTTAGGGTGATTCCAACCAATGGATTGGAAGGCACTTTGGAAACCATGTAATAAATGGTATCCCAATGAAATACAACCTAACACGTAAACCACCACTACTACGGGGTTCATGAATACGGCTTGCATCTCTGCATATAAAGTATGGTCTTCTAAACCGTCTGTTAAACGGGAGAAGTACCAAAAATGCTTCAAGTGAAGAATTAAGAATAATAACAAAAGTGTTCCTAAAAGACCCATCGAACGTGAGTACCACTTGCTATTCGCCGCCCCATCTACTTTTGCGTAAGCTACAGGTCGTTTTGACTTGTTTTCAAACCAAAGACGTAGTCCATCCACAATGTGCAATAGTAGTCCACCGAACAAGACAATCTCCATGGTGCGGATAACTGGGTTTTGCCCCATGAACTCGGCACCTTCATTAAAGGCCACGCCTCCGTCATTCAAGAAAATTAAGGCGTTTAAACTGCAGTGAACTAACAGGAAGCTGATTAAAAACAGGCCTGTAATGGCCATCAGGAGCTTTTTCCCAAGTGATGAATTAAGTGATTTTGCTAACCAAGCCATAAATAAATGTATTTGTTAAAAGGAAATA
>NZ_JBIIBQ010000017.1:0-57139 GCF_044239315.1 Aquirufa sp.
AATCGAAACGCCGCTCTATCAAATTTAAAACGTAAAAAATCCGTTTTTTTTGAAAAAAACGATTTGCCTGCTTAACTTACAGCTAATCAAAAATGTTTTATGTTTCTGAAAAAGACAAGTCTCTATTTTCTGTTCCTGTGTATGTTGAGCTTTGCTTCTCACGCAACTCATTTAAAAGGAGGCGAGATATCCGTTAAGCGAATTTCGGAAAGAACGTTAACTTTCGAATTTACGCTGACCACCTACACAGAAAATAACCGAGCAAACCAGGAGCAAAACGAAGTTAAATTTTGCTTCGGTGATGGTTCCACCACCTTAGTGGCTAAGCGTTCAAACGGATTCCCACTTAATCTGGGTAATGGTACATTAAAAAATGTATATAAAGTTCAATATACTTATCCTGCGGCATCCCTATTCTATAAAGTATCTGTAGCAGTTCCTAATCGAAACGAAGGCGTTCTAAACATAACACGTTCAGTGGAAGTGCCCTTTTATGTGGAGACTATTTTCTCCATCAATGCCGGTTTAGGATTAAATTCTACCCCTATCTTATTGAATCCAGCGGTCGATTTGACCGCGATTGTAGGTCAACCCTTTATTCATAATGCAAATGCGGTAGATGCAGAAGGAGACTCTTTAGCTTATCGTTTATCCGTTTCCAGAACAGGAACAGAGGCTACTTGTGATCCAGCAAGCCGTGGGTTGATGGCTCCTAATTTCAGGCAACCTAACGAGGTGGCCGGTACGGTACCTTCTACTTTTTTGATCGATTCAAAATCAGGCGATCTAAAATGGAATTCACCTCAGCAAGTAGGCTTATATAATTGTGCCTTTATCATTGAGGAGTGGCGTAATGGAGTAAAGATTTCTGAGACGGTGCGTGATATGCAGATCGAAGTGAAAGATTTAGATAACAAAGGACCTAAAATAACCATTCCTGCAGACGTGTGCGTTCAGGCGGGGACTCGGATTTCTCAGACGGTTACAGCCATCGATCAGGCATCCAAGACGGGTAGGGTAGACCCCTTAACGATTACCAGTACAGGTAATGTATATCCGATTGATACAGTTTATGCGGTTGATCCACCTTTTGCCACTTTTGTGAGTACCCCTAGACAGACCTTGATTCAGGCGGTGGGGACTTTTAATTGGCAAACAGATTGTATTCACATCCGGAAGGAGGCATATGATGTTCTATTCAAGGTTGAAGATTTGCCACCTATGTCAGTAGGTTTAGGAGGGTATTTAGTGGATAGCAAGTTGTGGAAAATTCAGGTGCAGGCTCCTGCCATAAAGAATTTAAGGACTACGATTCCTGTTCCTGCTACCGGTATCAGGTTAACATGGGATCCCTATACCTGCGCTTTACCTTCAGCAAAAATTCGCGTTTTCAGGAAGGTAGGAGACTGTTTCCAAGTAGTTCAAAAATCGTGTGAGACGGGAATGACGGCAACAGGATTTGTTGAAATTGGTACCTTGACTTCTACAGCGACCTCTTTTGTCGATCTTTCGGTCGCTAAAAACATCAATTATAATTATATCTTATTGGTTTCATTTATTGATTCCAAAGGGAATCTAGCTTACAGCCCGCTCTCTAATTCTTCCTGTAATTTGATTTTAACAGCTTCGTCAATTATGACCAATGTGTCTGTTAAAAAAACAAATAAAACAACTGGAGAGATCGAGGTGAAATGGACAAAGCCTCTTAAATTTAATCCATCGCTTTATCCTAGCCCTTATTTTTATCAGATTCAGCGAGCAGAGGGCACCGCGATTTTGGACTATAAATCCATTGGATCATTAATTCCAGCGAGTATTTCTACCGCTGTCAATGATACCACCTTCACGGATACGGGATTAAATACAGAAGAAAAATCGTACCGATACCGCACGTTGTTTTATTATACCGTAGATGGGAAACAAGTATTAATGGACCCTCCATCGGGGGCTACGAATGTGGCATTAGTGGCCAATTCAGGCATTAATTCCGTGAAATTAAGTTGGTCTGCTTCTGTTCCATGGTCGAATGAAAATAGGATACACCGGGTTTACAGAGAATACCCCCGCGGATCTGGTAAGTTTAATCAAATAGCAAATGTGCCAGTAGGTGAATCGGGATCCTTTAAATTCACGGATTTGGGACAAGACACGTTCGCTGGAGATGGGACATTTAATTACACCATGAAGGTGGATTCCTCTTATTGCTATTATGTGGAGACCTTGGGAAGTTATGGAACTGGTTTGCCAGTCATGCAATTAATTAATGCCTCCCAAATCACCTGTGCTAAATCTTTGTCAGATATTTCACCTTGTCCTCCTAAACTTGTTTTGAACGCGGTGGATTGTGCTGCTTTGGATGCCAAAGCAGATTGTGAATTCTCTAGTTTTACGAACCAACTGACTTGGACTCCTACCGTATCTGGAATTTGTGATCCAGATATCGTCAGTTATAAGCTCTATTATGCGAAAGATCCTACTTCTGCTTATTCCGTCTTGTATACGGGGTCTAATACTAATTTTGCCCATGTAATGGAGAGTAGTTTCCGTGGTTGTTATTATGTTACCGCGATTAGTGGCCTAGGTAAGGAGAGTGGTCCCAGTGCTAAACTATGTGTAGATAATTGTGCATCATTCGATTTACCTAACATATTTAGTCCGAATGGAGATGGTTTGAACGATACCTTCAGACCAATGCGATGCCCGCGCTTTGTTACACAAGTAGTCGCGACGATCGTTGATCGGAACGGACAATGGGTGTATAAATATGCTGGACCATTGGAAGGTTTTGGCTGGAATGGTACAGGTGCTAATGGTAATCAAATGGCTGCTTCTACCTATTTTTACTCGGTAGACGTCATTTTTGATGTTCTAGATACAGATAAACAAACCAAAAGCTTGAAAGGGTGGGTCGAACTAGTTCGCTAAGATGGACGGAATCGTATTAATTGATGGCAATTGCCGCTTTTGTCGCTTCGCCTCTAAGCTCTTAAAGCGCATGGTGTTAGGTGACTTACAGATTATACCAGAGACTTCCTTTAAAGAGTTTACACTTCCTGATATCGATAGTATTAAGTGGGTGGTAGGTAACGACGTTTATGTGAAGTCGGATGCCATCTCTCGCATTTTAGCTAATTCGCATTGGTATTTTCAGCCTATTCGTGTCGTGTTTATATTGCCTTCTTTTATACTAGACAAAGGCTACGATTGGGTGGCAAAGAATCGATTATTTTGGGGTAAATCGGTGGACGATTGTGCCATTTAGGGCTTTTGGCCTATCTTTGTGAACATTTAATCAAAAATTATTCAAATGAAAGCATATATTTTCCCAGGTCAGGGTTCTCAGTTTCCGGGTATGGCAAAGGATTTGTACACGAATTTTCCTTTAGCAAAGCAAATCATCGATGAGGCAGATGCCATCTTAGGTTTCTCGCTGTCTTCTGTGATGTTTGATGGAACGGACGAGGAATTAAAGCAAACGAAAGTGACGCAGCCTGCAATCTATTTGCATTCAATTTTGATCCCCAAATTAGGTAAAGACTTCGCTCCCTCTATGGTCGCAGGTCACTCGTTAGGCGAATTCTCTGCGCTAGTTTCAGCGGGAGGCTTGAGCTGGCAAGATGGATTAAGACTAGTGTACCAAAGAGCCCTCGCCATGCAAAAGGCCTGCGAAATCGAACCAAGCACCATGGCAGCCGTTTTAGGCCTTCCTGACGCAACAATCGAAGATATCTGCAAAGCTTACGGTCCATCCGTAGTGGCAGCGAACTTTAACTGCCCGGGTCAAGTCGTGATCTCCGGTTCAGTAGAAGGAATTGAGGCAGTAGGAGTCCAATTAAAAGAAGCAGGAGCGAAGCGTGTATTGCCACTTCCAGTAGGCGGTGCTTTCCACTCACCCTACATGGAGCCAGCACGCGTAGAGTTAGCAGCAGCCATCGAGGCAACCGAAATAGTTCGCCCTATTTGCCCTATTTTCCAAAACGTCAACGCCAAACCATCCCAAGACCCAGCCGAAATCAAAGCGAATTTGATCTCCCAATTAACGGGTGCCGTTCGTTGGACACAGTCCGTGGAGGCAATGGTCGCAGCAGGCGCATCTGAATTTATCGAATGTGGCCCTGGCAAGGTATTACAAGGCTTAGTTCGCAAGATTCATGCAGAGGCTATCGTTTCTTCGATGGAGTTGGAATAATCGAATTTGATGCGCTGATTTTGAGCGCTTAAGCTTTAAACGATGGAAATTATTCAATTATTTTTCCGGTAACGTTTGATAAATTGGGTGCAAGCCCTTACTTTTGCATCACATTATGGAATTGACCTATGGTGTAATGGTAACACACCAGTTTTTGGTTCTGGTTTTCTAGGTTCGAGTCCTGGTAGGTCAACAGAAATTTGAAGGGGCTCATCGCAAGATGAGCTCCTTTTGTTTACACCACCCCCTTCAACTTCTCCAGCCCCGTTTTTGCCACCTTCAGTGGATCCTGAGCCCAAAGTTCCTTGTTAAATAATTCGAGTGAAAGGATAACTGGTTTTTCAGATGGTTTTAAGCGTTTGATGATTTCTTTGATCGGTGCTTCGCCGTCGCCCGCGTAGATGCGATCTCCGTCAGTGATAGAGGTCGGTTTAATGGAGGTGACGTAGTCATTTACGTGGAAGACGTCGATCGAGTTTTCGCCTACCAGGTGGAGGCAGTCAATGGAGGATTCGCCTTTATATAGATGGAATACGTCTAATAATAGTTTTGCGTTGGGTTGGCCTGCTTCGGCGGCGACGAATAGGACGTCAGCCACGCGGTTTAGGTTTTTTGAGTGTCCCCACATTTCGAGCTGGGGTGTGACGCCGGTGCTGACACCGATGTCAAGGATGGCACGGTAGCGTTCGGCGGCGCGGCGAAGGTTGAGGCCCGCTTCTTTTGTGGCGCCCATGGGTGGAGCGGCGGTCCGGAAGCAGCCTAATTCAGCTAGCATGCCCATTTCGCGTTTCATTTGTTCTAAACCTTGTTTACGTGTCGCCTCGTCATCGACGATCCATTGGGCGAAACCAATGGCATTTTGGATTTTAATGCCTAGGTCATCGATGCGCTTCTTGACCTCAGATAGTTTCCCACCTGATTTCAGATAGGCTTCTAAGGTAGGAACCCAAATCTCACAGTGCTGATAGCCAGCTGCAGAGGCGACTTCGAGTTCTTTGATGAGCCCTAACTTTTGGCCCATAATCGTACTCATATTCAACGAAAATTCGAATTTTTGTACTTTAGCTGTAGGAGTTGCGGAGGCTGAAAAGGGTAATAAAGCTGCTCCGGCAGCGGTTCCAGAGGCGAATAGTAATTCGCGGCGACTAATTTTTGGCATAAGATTTAGCAGATAGAATCGATTTCAAGGTGTTAAGGTCACCAGATTTTTTTAATTGTTTGTAGGCATCTGCCCAGGTCCACAAAATAAGTGGAATTTCTTGTTCACCTAAATCGATGCTTGAGGTCACATTGGGTCCCTTTTTAGTCTTGATCACTATAACCCCATTGGCCCCTCTGACACCATAGATAGCGGTTTGTGACGGATCCTTCAGGACGTTAACGCTCTCGATGTCGTTTGGATTAATGGAATTAATGTTTCCTGTTAAAGGAACATCATCCACAATATAAAGGGGGCCATTCGCATTAATAGAGCCTATTCCGCGTATTCTAACCATGGTCCCGCCGCCTGGAGAATTATCACTGCTGACGGTAACGCCGGCCGCCTGGCCTTGAATTTTTTGATTCACCGAAGCCGCGTTAACTTGACTGAGGCGATCTGCGGTGATGGTATTTAGTTCCTTATTGGGAGAAGTTTTCGTTAATCGCATCGGATGAATTTGAAGACTAATCCCAGCATGGCCTTTCTGATCCTTGCCAGTTACGAGCTCTATGTGATCGATAGAGCCGAGTGGAACGATAGATGTTTCTCGAAACTCTTCTTGAGTGGCTGTTGCAGGCTCATAAAGCTGAACGAAAAGCGTGTCGTTTCGAAGGGTGAATTGTTGCTTCGGGTTCTCAAAATGTTTTTTGAGGAGGTCAAAAAAGGTGTTTTTTTGGCCAAATACGACAAACGGAAATACGAGTAGAATTAATAGCTTTTTCATAGGTTGATTTCGCCTAGCTTCTCATAGGAGAGAATCATCGAACGAACATTATGGTAATTAATTTTCCAGTTGTGAGCCATGTGGCGCCAAATCGGTTCCCCTTCGCGGGTCATCAACGGCCACCATTCTCCAGTATTGCGGTTAATCATCTTATCGAACACGAATCGATGTACTTGTTCGTAAGCCTTCAGGAATTTCTCATCTTTTGTTAAAAGATAAGCATCTAACATGCCGATAAGCATTTCTGCTTGCTGCCAAAACTCCTTCTCTAAATCCGTAGGCCCACCACTATGGGATCCTTCTACAAACACACCGCCATGCTCCCAGTCAATGCCATTTTCCATGGAATGGTAGAAGGCTTTCTTAATATTCGCCACATACGGTGCTGTATCAATCTTACCCACCTTCAGCGCGTGCATTAATAACCAGCCAAATTCCGAGTTATGACCATAGGAGGTATTATCGACGGCTGAGGCTTTTTGGCCTCCATCCTGAAAACGATCCCAGCCCCACACGATATCAAATTTAATCTGTGGCGCCACGCTCCAATCCGCCCAAAACTGCGGAATCCCCGTTCCTGTCGCCGGATCCATGATTTTTTGAATCAAAATATCAATCGATTCCTTCAGCTTTCTGCGGTGTATTTCTTTACCACTCGCCTCATACAGTGTCGTGAATGCCTCCATCAGGTGCATGTGCACATCCAAGGTCTTGCGATCTCCACCCGGAGCACCTGGTCCCATCAGCGACCAATCTTCCGCGAAGAACTCCCAATATCCTCCATAATTAGTATCCACTGCATACTTTTGGAGTAAATCAAAGACTTTCTCCGCATATTCTAATCCCACAGGATCCCCCGTGGCCAAGGTATACTCGCTCAAGGAGTAAATGGCAAAACTATGCCCATAACCAATCTTCTGCTTATTCGTCGCTTCTCCAGCCCGGTTCACCATCCAATAGAAACCACCGTGCTCGGCATCCCACATTTTGTCCAGTAAAAACCGAACCCCATGGGCCGCCATTTCCTTCATCACCTCCCCACCAAAACCATGCCTATACGCTTGTGCATACGTAAACACGGAACGTGTCATGGCGATCAATGATTTTTCATCATCACCCGCATCCTCCCCAAACTCATTAAAATGGGTAATAAATCCTCCTTTTTCCCGATCTACGGTCCGCTGAATCCAGAAGGGCAACAGCGCCCCTTCCGTATATTCCTTGATTTCTGATCTAAGCGATTGAATGTCCATCCTGTAATTGTCTTATGGCTTCCGGACTCGCTGAGCCGGTCACGCCTAGTTGATGAATTGTTATATGTACGGCCAAAGAGGCAAACTCACATGCCTCTTCCACCGAGGCCCCTGCCGCTCTCGCCGCCGAAAATCCCGCCACCACCATGTCGCCAGCACCCACTGTATCGATGGGTCCCTTAACCGGAAAGGCAGGTTGGTGATGGTACTCTTGCTCGCTGGCATAAACCATTCCTTTTTCCCCTAAGGTGACCAAGACAGGTTGTTTTCTGTTTGTGGCCCAGGCCTGAATATGTTCTTTAGTAGCCGGTTTTGAATGAATCTTTGTGAACTCGGCCTCGTTAACTTTTAAAGGTATATGTTTTGCATAACTGCCTAATGAACGCAGGTCTGCTATTGCGTTTGTTTTTTGGACTTCCTCGATGTGATGGGATTGCAATAAGGGAATACTGAATTGTTCGTTAAAGATGACCCAATCAAAGGATTCTTTTTCAAGCGCCTCGATTAACTCGTTTGTATGATCCTGAAAATTCATGGACCTTGTCCCAAAATCAATCCGATTTTGCTCCACTATTCCGCTCATCGGTTTCGAATAGGTAGGGGTGTCGATGGCGATTCCCTTTATGTTCGTGGCATCGATTCCCAGGGACTGCATTTGATGTGCCATCTCTCGTCCGAAGAGGTCATTTCCTCGCACCCCAAAGGCTGAAACTTGTACGCCTAAAACGGCTAGATTCTTTGCTACATTGCCCGCACCGCCTAAATAAGCACGCGGATTAGAGGCGAGATGAACTTCTTTAGCGGTTTCAATGGAAAATTCGCCAGTGGAGGTTTGAATATCGAAATAGAAGTCCAAAGCAAAATCCCCCATAACCGCTATGCGCAGCTGTTGGATTCTGGCTAACAGGTTCTCCAATCTTTCGGAATTCATGTCTGGTAGGTTTAGCTAAAATTTCATCGAAAAATAGGGATATTTTCTTTAATTTTGATCAACTATTCATTCTAATTCTTATTTGCTTTGGCACTAATTAAATCAATCTCTGGCATACGTGGTACCATCGGTGGAAAACCCGGTGAAGGTTTAAGTCCTTTGGACGTGGTTACCTTCGCAGCGGCTTATGGCACCTGGTTAAAGAAAAAAGGATATCCATCAAATTCTATCGTGTTAGGTCGCGATGCGCGAATCTCCGGTGAAATGGTCAGTTCCTTAGTGGCGAATACCTTAATCGGATTGGGTTGGGATGTAGTAGATATCGGTCTTTCGACGACCCCAACGGTTGAATTAGCCGTGCCTTGGACGAAAGCAGCCGGTGGAATTATCATCACCGCTAGCCACAATCCAGCGCAATGGAATGCCTTGAAATTATTGAATGACAGCGGAGAATTCATCTCCGATCAGGATGGAAAAGACTTATTAACGATCGCGGAAAATCAAGATTTTGATTTCGCAGATGTGATGAAGTTAGGTCAATTAACCCAATACGATAGCTTTTTACAGCAACATGTGGATCATGTGTTAGGCTTAAGCTGGGTAAATAAATCAGTGATAGAGAAAGCGAACTTCCGTGTCCTAGTGGATGCAGTGAATTCAACAGGTGGAATCGTAGTTCCTATGTTGTTGAAGGCTTTGGGCGTTCAGCACGTGGACGTGATTTTTGGGGAGGCGACGGGGCGTTTTGGCCACAATCCGGAACCACTTCCGGAGAACTTAACGGAGATGATCTCGAAAATGAAAGGTGGTAACTACGATTTAGGTATCGTGGTGGATCCGGATGTGGATCGCCTTTGCTTTATTTCAGAAGATGGAACGCCTTTTGGCGAAGAATATACCTTAGTGGCGGTGGCTGATTATGTGCTTTCTGTGAAGCCTGGCAATACCGTTTCCAATCTTTCTTCTACGCGTGCTTTAGCGGATGTGACGCGCAAAGCTGGCGGAGAGTATTTTGCGGCTGCGGTAGGAGAGGTGAATGTGGTGACCCAAATGAAAGCGGTGAACGCAATCATCGGTGGTGAAGGAAACGGAGGCGTGATCTTCCCAGAGTCGCATTACGGACGTGATTCTCTAGTGGGAATCGGATTGTTCTTGACGCATTTGGCAAACAAAGGCATCAAAGCATCGGAATTACGAGCGAGCTATCCGGCTTATGTGATTTCGAAAAACAAAATTGAATTATCTGCCGACCTAAACGTTGATTTAATTCTAGCAACGGTCGCTGAAAAATACAAGAATGAAAAGGTGAACACGATTGATGGCGTGAAAATTGACTTCCCAGATCGTTGGGTTCATTTGCGCAAATCGAACACGGAACCGATTATTCGAATTTATGCGGAGGCTTCTACGGAGGCGGAAGCAGATACACTTGCACAACAAATTATAGACGTGATCAAAGAGATCGCGAAAGCGTAGATGTCAGATAAAACTCCCATATACCTAGATAACGCGGCGACCACTCCGGTGGATCCGGCTGTTTGGGCTGAGATGCAACCTTATTTCGAGCATTTTACCGCGAATCCGTCATCGATTCACTCCCACGGGCGTCAAGCAAAAGTGGCGGTAGAAAAGGCCCGAAAGACGATCGCGACTTTATTAAATGCGTCGCCTTCGGAGATTCTATTTACTTCAGGCGGAACGGAAGCAGATAATACGGTCTTGCAATCGGCCGTTTTACACGGTGGATGCAAGGTGATTATCACTTCTCCAGTTGAACACCATGCGGTATTACATACGGCGGAGGCTTGGGCGAAATTGGGATTAGCAGAATTGAAATTAGTCCGCGTAAATCCAGATGGATCGATCGATTTAGGCCATTTGGAAGAATTATTGTCTTCTTCAGAGAAGGCGATTGTCAGTCTAATGCACGGCAATAATGAGATCGGTAATTTATTGGATTTACACGCGGTGGGAGACCTTTGCGAGCAATATGGTGCCTTATTTCATTCGGATACAGTCCAAACTATGGGTCACTACAAGCACGACGCCTCAGCCTTGAAAGTCCATTTCATGGTGGGAGCAGCGCATAAATTCCACGGTCCTAAAGGCATCGGTTTCTTGTATGCCAAAGCGGGAACGATGTTCAGTCCATTAATGCACGGCGGAGCGCAAGAGCGTAACCAGCGCGGAGGCACCGAGAATGTATATGGAATGGTAGGTGTTGCCAAAGCCTTAGAATTAGCCTACTCCGCCATGGATGAGCATGCATCCTACATCAAAGGCTTGAAAGCCTATTTCATCGAAGGTTTACAAAAGCAATTTCCAGGCATTTCCTTCAATGGAGCCTCTGGGGACGTAGAAAATAGCTTATATACGGTATTGAACGTACGCTTTCCATCAGTGGCAGACGGAGATATGCTTTTATTTCAACTAGATATAGAGAAGATTTCCGCTTCAGGCGGCAGCGCTTGTTCGAGCGGTACCTCAGTGGGATCACACGTATTAACAGCCTTGAATCCGACAGCAACGGGTGCTGCCGTTCGTTTCTCCTTTAGCAAAAATAATACCCGAGCGGAGATCGATCGGGTATTAGAAGTGTTGAAAAAAATCGTGGCCTAGTAGGCGCGAGCAAAGATTACTCGGCGGCTGGAAGGTGCTCCTGTTAGGATGCATTTTCCAGCTTCTTCTTTTGCATCTAGTGGGATACAACGAATCGTTGCCTTCGTTAATTCTTTAATTTTCTCTTCTGTTTCAGATGAACCATCCCAGTGCGCAGAAAGGAATCCACCCTCTTCGATTTTCGAGGTAAACTCATTCCAGCTATTCACTTCGAAGGTATTCGCAGCTCTGAAATCGAAGGCTTTTTGATAGATATTGCGTTGGATGTCTTCCAAAGTATCCACAATCACGTCTTCAATTCCCTCGAATGGCATACTCGTCTTCTCTCTCGTATCACGACGCGCTAATTCGATCGTGCCATTTTCCATATCGCGGTTTCCAATCGCTAAACGAACCGGAACTCCTTTTAATTCGTATTCTGCGAATTTAAATCCTGGGCTTTGGTTCTCTGCGAAGTCAAACTTCACGGAAACCCCACGAGACTTTAACGCTTTCACTAATGGATTAATACGCGCTTTGATATTTTCTAATTGCTCTTCTCCTTTGTAGATAGGTACGATAACGACCTGAATAGGAGCTAATTTTGGAGGCAATACTAAACCTTGGTCATCCGAGTGCGCCATAATCAAAGCACCCATTAAACGCGTGGAAACACCCCAGGAGGTTCCCCAAACGTAATCCAATTGGTTTTCCTTGTTGACGAATTTCACATCGAATGCTTTAGCGAAGTTTTGACCTAAAAAGTGTGATGTTCCCGCCTGAAGTGCCTTCCCATCTTGCATTAACGCCTCGATACAATAGGTTTCATCCGCTCCCGCAAAACGCTCATTCGCCGTTTTAATTCCTTTCAACACGGGCATTGCCATAAAGGTCTCTGCAAATTCCGCATAGACTTCTAACATTTGCTCGGTCTCTTCGATCGCCTCCTGTTTTGTGGCATGTGCCGTGTGGCCTTCTTGCCACAAGAATTCAGCTGTTCGTAAGAATAAGCGGGTACGCATCTCCCATCGAACCACGTTTGCCCACTGATTTATCAATAGAGGCAAATCACGGTAGGATTGAATCCAGTTTTTATAAGAGGACCAAATCACCGTTTCCGACGTCGGTCTCACAATTAATTCTTCTTCTAATTTCGCGTCTGGATCGACGATGACTCCGCCGCCATTCGGATCATTTTTTAGACGGTAGTGCGTTACGACTGCACATTCTTTGGCAAAACCCTCCACGTGTGAGGCCTCCTTCGAAAGAAAAGACTTAGGGATAAAAAGGGGAAAATAGGCGTTCGTGTGGCCTGTTTCCTTAAACATATCATCTAATGCGCGCTGCATTTTCTCCCAAATGGAATAGCCATATGGTTTAATGATCATACAGCCTCTCACTGCTGAATTTTCAGCTAGATCTGCTCTCTTTACTAATTCGTTATACCACTCAGAATAATTTTCTGCGCGACTTGGTAGGGATTTACTCATAAAATATGTTAAAATCGTAATGTAATGTTCGTTTTTTCGTTTACTTTACATTTGAAAAATGGAACGATACAAAGATACGTTTTGTTAGGCTTTTAATTGACATCATCCGCTAAAAACCATGAAAAATCAATCCTTTGCCTATTTAATGCTTGCAGGATTTGGAATCCTTTCAAGCTGTGTGAATGTGACGAACAATTCATACGCGACTGATGATTTATACGATGAGTCGAATCGCAGCGTTCAGGTGGCTAAAGTTCAGGCCGCTAAAGCCGCTAAAGATAAGAAATACCTTGATTTTCAAGATTTAGAAGAGTCGGAAGTAGAAGCCGAAATTATCGAAGAAGAGGAAGGTTTAGCGCAACAATCTTTTACCCGCGTTAATCCTAATTTATATCAATCTGCTTACCAGCAAGGATTTAGCGATGGATTGTTTAATAGCCCTTATTTAGGATATGGCTATCGTTATACCCCATTTAACTATTGGAATCCGGGTTTCTCTACTTTTGGTAGACCGTTCAGGACATTGAATATCGGGATTGGTGTAGGTGTCGGTTTTGGATTCTCGCCGTTTAATCCTTACTCTTTCTACAGTCCATTTAACGATCCTTTTAATCCGTTTTTTGATCCATTCTATGGTTCATTTTACAGTCCTTTTGGATTCAATAATTTCGGGTTTAATCGTTTTGGGTTTAATAATTTCTACAGTTTTAATAATTTTTATGGTCTTGGAGGATTTAATTCAGGTTTTGGTGGTCAACAAAGTATGACTAACGATACACGTGAAAGAAGGAACTTTGGACCGCGCGAGGATCGATCAACGAACCGTGGTTCAGGTGCCAATTATTCCAATTCACCTCGTGGTGGGAATAATTACTACAATACGGAAGGAAATAATTTGCCACGTGTGAATACGCAACCGGCAAGTCAATCTTCAGGTTCTAGTTCTCAGCCGGCTTACGTAGCTCCTCGCCGTAATTCGAATTACGAATATAAGGCAGCGCCTGTTGACGGAGGCCAAAGAACTAACTCTTATTCCACTCCTTCTTACAGTAGTCCTAGCTCTAGCGGAGGGTACAGCGGCGGCGGTGGCGGCGGAGGTGGTTCTAGTCGCGGTCCTCGTTAATTTACGATCATGAAAAAAGCTCTTTTTTTACTTTTCAGCGTGTTTACGTTGAGCGAGGCTGTGGCCCAAATCTATACCTACCCTGGTTTAGCTAAGCAATTTTCCACTATTTATTCATCTGGAACTGCTCGAATTCAGGCATTAGGTGGCGCAAATAGCGCTTTAGGTGCTGATTTAAGTGCTATTTCAGGAAATCCAGCTGGGTTGGGTTTTTATACCCGTTCTGAGGTGAATATGAGTCTAGCTTTTACGGGTGTTCAAACGAAATCAACCTATTTGTCATCCTCGGATCAAGCATCTGAAAGTCAGTTGCAAGTGCCTACCCTAGGGATGGTGATTTCAAGTAATACACTCAGTGGTAGTGATTGGCATGGGTCGTTTGGTTTCGGCTATTCTCGACAAGCCATTTTTATTCAGCCAATTCAAGTTTCTGGAACTAATAACCGTAGTTCATTACTCGATAATTTCATTGAAAAGGCAAATGATAAAGATGCAACAGGCGCTAGCTTAGATGAAGAATATGATACTAGCTCAGGAACAGCATCTTCTGCAGAGGCCTTAGCCTATCAAACCTTTTTAATCAATCCGAATTTTAGAACGGGTGGAGCTCCATTTGAACGTTTTCAGCCATTATTACCCACCTATCAACAAGGCTTTGCTTCCAATTCTGGTGCATTAACCTCTTGGGATTTTGCCTACGGCGCTTCTTATCGTGATAAATTTTACTTAGGTGCTGCCTTACATTTTTCCAAAATAACCGCTAGTTCAACCACTAATTGGGAAGAAGAATACATCGGAGCAAAACAGGTAGCTGGATTTCAATTCGATGAGACATTACAAACAAATGGGTCAGGAATTGCCCTTAGTTTAGGGGGTATTTATAAGTTAAATTCCTCACTAAGGCTTTCGTTTGCCTTACGAACACCCACCTATTATGATCAAATGAACGAGACCTTTAATGCGCGATTAAATCCGGATGTTATCGGAATTCCAAGCACAGGGTCTACTGGAAACCCTATTACAATTACAAAAGTGAATCCGATCCGTTTAACGACTAATGAATTTACCTATCAATTCTTAAGTCCGTTACGGGTTTCAGGAGGCTTCGCTTATTTCTTCTCTAAAAGAGGTTTTCTGACTGCTGACCTGGAATACGTAGGTTATGGTGGAATGAAAGTGTATTCGGCTGAATTAGGAGGCTCTGCTAATCAGTCATTTCAGACAAAATACAATGGTCAAATCTCCCGCAATTATGAGGGTGCATTGAATGTGAAAGTAGGTACTGAAATTCGAGTTTTACCTATGTTGAGTATCCGAGGTGGTGCTGCTATGCTTGGAGGTGGTTATGCTCCTACGTATGATACCATTAATCGCAATGCTTTTCAATTCTCTGGAGGAATTGGATACCGAAATTCTACTTTCTATTTAGATTTAACGGCCATTCAAAGAACACAGAAAGATGCCTATACGCCGTATACATTGAAGAATGTAGAAGATTATAGCTCTGCCACCTTGAACCTAAGCTCTACTCAAATCATGCTTGGAGGTGGGATTTATTTCTAGACCGGTAAGTATTGGTCTAAAAGCCAAAGCAATTGACTCACCGTAATTTCTCCATCTACCTGGATATCAGCTTGCTGGTAAAATGAAAGACGCTCCTCGAAGGTTTTTTTGATGGAGGCGATGACGACTTCTTCGCTTTGGGACTTATCTAATAAAGGACGATTATTTCCTTGCGCTTTGTACAAACGCGTAGCTAAATCAGTCACATCTACATTTAGGAAAACACTGACCCCATTCGTCTTAATGAAATCCATATTGTCATTAAAGCAGGGAACTCCACCACCTGTGGCGATAACCATCGATTGATCCGGTTGAAAACCTCGCAAGGTCTTTTTTTCTATTTCACGAAAATGCGCCTCACCAAAATTCGAGAATATCTCAGATACAGTCTTCTGTTCACGGGTTTCAATTAACTTATCCATGTCCATAAACGAGTAACCGATATTCTTTGCTAATTCTTTTCCTAAGGTACTTTTACCCGAGGAGGGCATTCCCACTAAATAGATATTCTTCATTCGTTTTATTGTAGGCTTTGTTGAATTTCATCCGCAGACGGTAGGGCATAGGAAGACCATTTTCCTTTTACCGTTCCATCTTTTAACAGCCATAAACCTGGGCTAGAGCGAACAATGGTTTTAAGTATTTTCGTATCGGCAGAAAGCGCTGGAAACGCTAACTGGTGCTTATGTCGTAAGGCATTCACTTCCGCATCTGGAGAAGCAGAAACAAGCCAAACGGTCATGTTTTTCAATTCTTTTGTTAGTTTTTCAATTGCTGGTAATGCCCCCTCATTCATGTGGTGGATGTTTGGGATAATAACCATCAATTTTACCCCTTTGAAGCTTTCTTGTGTATAATTAGTGGTATCGCCCTCTGCCCATAATTGGTAATCTGTGATCAATGGTTTTGCCTCTTTCTCGTTCGTCGCCTGCATCGAAATGAATTGCGCCGTCGTATCGGTAGGCATTTCACTTAATTCCGTTTCTACCCCCTTGATTTTGTAGACGTAGGAGAATTTCAATGGCTCGCGCTCCTTCATATTCGATGGGATATTGTCTCCAACGGCATAGGGTAAACCATCGCTGATAGGTAGATATAAATAGCAAAAGGTCCCAACGACAATGCTGGCAACTGCTGTTGCTGCCACCCATTTGCCTGTTTTTTCATCTTTCGGTTTCTTAGCAATTAGTAGAATAGCTGTCAAAACAATTAAGAATATATCTTTTCCAAAAGACGTCCAAGGCGTTAATTTTATCGCTTCTCCAAAGCATCCACAGTCCGTTACCTTGTTAAAATAGGCGGAATAGAAGGTCAAGAATCCGAAAAAGGCAAGGATCCCTAAAAAGGCATACAAAGTCTGTTTAATGCGGTAATTAAGTGCTAGCGCGATAGCTAAAATGATTTCTAAACTACTTAATAAGATAGATAAAATCAGCGCATAAGGAATCCAGAACTTCCAAAAACCAGCCATAAAGGCGAAGTCCACAGAGAATACGTCAAAGTATTCTTCTAATTTTAGTTGGGTTCCGATCGGGTCATTCAATTTAATGAGACCAGAGAAGATGAAAATACCCACCAATAAAAACTTCGCGATTTTGGTCATTATTGCTGTTGTTGCTGCTGTTGCTCGTTTTTCAATGTGATGAGGCAGAACACGGCATAATTAAGCATGTCTTGGTAATTCGCCTCAACCCCTTCTGAAACTAGGGTCACACCATCATTGTTTTCTATTTGCTTCGTACGGAAAATCTTCATTAGAATTAAGTCCGTCATGCTGCTGATTCGCATATCGCGCCACGCCTCACCGTAATCGTGGTTTTTATTGCGCAATAATTCCAAAGTGATCTCCACTTGCTCATCATATATGCGGCCTAATTCAGTGGCTTCGAATTCCATTTGATCGGATCCTTCCAACGATTTTTGAATTAAAGCGATGATGCAATAATTGATGATTCCGATGAATTCTCCTTCGATGCCATCTTCAATCTTTTGCGCTCCTTTTTCTTGAATGCTACGAATGCGTTGGGCTTTGATAAAGATTTGATCGGTTAAGCTAGATAGTCGTAAAATTCTCCATGAAGTGCCGTAATCTTTGTTTTTTTTATCAAACAAGGCTTTGCAGTATGAAATTACTTGGCGATATTCGATTTCGGTTTGGGAAGGCGTTGAGTCCCTGTTCATAGATACAGTTTTTATACGATGCTCGCGTTTTTATAGCCTACAAAATTATTTAAATTATCCTAAAATTCACTCGATTTGGACGCTCTTTTTTCCACCAGTCAAACAATCCGTTTAAATGGGCAATTGATTGATTTTTCAGCGCCTAAAATCATGGGGATTTTAAACATCACCCCGGATTCTTTTTTCGAAGGAAGTCGTGTTTCTTCAGTTGAAGCAGCCTTACAGCAAGCTTCATCCATGATCGACGCAGGCGCTTTGATTTTAGATATAGGTGGGCATTCTACTCGTCCAGGAGCGGCCCCGGTCAGTCTGGAAGAAGAAATAGAGCGGGTTTGTCCGATTATTTCGGCTATCTCCGATGCATTTCCTTCGGTGATTATATCGATCGACACCTATCGCGTAGCTGTAGCGAGGGAGGCTTTAGCGGCTGGTGCACATTTATTTAATGACATCGGTGCAGGCCAAATGGACGAGGGCGTCTTCGATTTCATCGTTGAGAATCAAGTTCCTTATATTCTCAGTCACAGCATAGGGCGTTTCGAGCAAGTGCACGAAGTGCCAGATTACCAGAATGTGGTGGCTGAAGTATTACACGACTTATTGCCCAAAGTCCAGGAATTGCGTTCCCGAGGATTCAAAGATTTGATTGTTGACCCAGGTTTTGGTTTCTCCAAAGCCCTCGATCACAATTATTCTTTATTAGCTCATTTACGTTCCTTTAAATTGCTAGGTGCACCTATTCTTGCGGGGCTTTCGCGTAAGACGATGATCTGGAAGGAATTAGGTATAACCGCTGATGAGGCATTAAATGGAACCACTGTGTTGCATACCATTGCACTCCAACAGGGTGCTTCCATTTTGCGGGTGCACGATGTGAAGGAAGCCAAAGAAACGATTCATTTAGTTCAAAAACTACAACAAAATGGCCTATCCCATTTATTATAAAGGCGCGTGGCAAGACCCCGACAAAGTAACTGTCTCCATTAAGGATGTTGGCTTTCTGCGTGGTTTCGGCATCTTCGATTTCTTCCGTATCATGGATGGCAAGCCCATCTTTATGTCGGATCATTTGGATCGCTTTTTAAGTTCGGCTGCAAAGATGGGTCTGCCACATACGTATAATAAAGAACAAATAGGTACTTTAATTCACGAGATCGCCGCGCAATCTGTCGATCCCTGCCTGGGTGTTAAATTGGTTTTAACAGCCGGATTTAGTCCAAATGGCTTCGATCCATCCGGCGATTCCGAATTATATATTTTCCCGGGTGTCTTCTCTTTTGCAGAGCCTACTTCCGGATTGCGATTAATTAGCCGAGAGTACAAACGCGAGATGGCAGATATAAAATCCTTGAATTATGCCTATGCCTTGCGCGAAATGCCTTCAGTTCGTGCAGCCGGTGGAGATGATTTAATATATCATACGCCTGAGTTTGGTGTCTCAGAGTCCTCGCGTTCTAATTTGTTTTATGTCAAAGATGGTGTGATTCACACGCCAGCTGATCATATTTTAGAAGGGATTACCCGCAAAAAGGTGATTGCACTTGCTTCATCGGTTTACGAAGTTCTTGTGGGTCCTTGCTCACTAGCCGATTTTATGAATGCTGATGAGGTATTTACGACAGGTTCCACGAAGCGCGTTTTGCCTATTTATTCGATCGATGGAAAGCAGATAGGTGATGGGAAGAGGGGAGAGGTGACGGAGAGGCTTTATGAGATGTTGCTCGAAAATGAGCAATAATGGTTAATGGTAAGTGGTAAATGGTTAATGATTATTCACCATTCATCATTTACCATTCACCATTTATTTTCAAAGTTCAAAGACAAGAATTGAACTTTGCTCTTTGAACTTTGAAAATAGCCCTGCGGGCTATTTTGGCCTAAAAGCCTTCATATTTTCCTCCCTACAAACCAAAAAAGGTCCACCGATCAAATCGATGCAATAGGGAATCGCTGGGAAAACAGCCTCCAAGCATTGTCTGATGGCTTTCGGTTTTCCGGGAAGATTTAAAATTAATGTTTGATTTCTAATGCCCGCTGTTTGGCGGCTAAGGATGGCTGTAGGAACGTATTGCAGGCTGACAGAGCGCATGAGTTCGCCGAAGCCCGGCATCATTTTTTGGCAAACTGCTTCTGTTGCTTCTGGGGTAACGTCGCGCAGTGCTGGTCCAGTTCCGCCGGTTGTCACAAGAAGACAAACTTCTTTAGACATTTCAATCATCTTAGCCTCCAGTTGATCTTGTTCGTCGGGAACGACAGCGTAAACTACCTCGAAATCAGATTCCAGGTATTCTTTTAATAATTCGACCACGGCTTTGCCCGGAATATCTTCGTAGATACCCGCACTTGCCCGGTCTGACACATTAATTACGCCTATTTTGATCATTCTTTTTGGGTAATTTTAGTTTCTTCTCCATCGGGATTGGCTCGTCTAATAAATCACGAATGACGATGGATGCGACTACGCCTCCGAAGGCTGCCGGTAAATAGGAGATGGTACCGTAGGCTGACTTTTTGAAGTTGCTTCCGTCAGTCAGGATGAGTGATTCATCTTTGACTTTTTCCAAAGAGAAAACCGCTTTAATTCCTTTTCCAACCCCCATCTTGCGAATACGTTTGCGTACTAAAGAGGCTAGATAGCATTCACGTGTGTTGAGTAAATCGGCTGTTCTGATTTGAGTGGGATCCATTTTGCCACCAGCGCCCATCGAACTGGCGATTTTAAAACCGAGGTCGTAGGCTGTTTTTAATAGGGTAATTTTAGGGGTGACTGAGTCGATGCAGTCCATCACATAGTCGAACTTGGTGGTTTCTAGGAGTTTTTTAGCCTCTTCTGGGCTTAAAAATTGCTCGACTGAAGTTAATTGAAGGGCTGGATTGATGGCTAATAATCGCTCTGCCATGATTTGGGCTTTCGAAACTCCATGGTTTGTGGCTAAAGCAGGTAATTGACGGTTTCGGTTAGTTGGATCTACTACGTCTCCATCGACTATGGTCATCGTTCCTACGCCGGAACGTGCGATGAATTCTGCGGCAAAAGAACCTACTCCTCCTAAACCGACGACTAAAACATGTGCTTTTTGTAATTTCTGGATTCCCTCCGAACCGATTAATAACTCGGAACGCGAAAGCCAGCTCAGATCATTGTTTGGCATAATTAGGATATTTCTTCCTTGATTTGATAATTCGTCGTCTTATCCGAATTAGTGATTAATAACTCCCCTATGAATCCGGCTAAAAATAATTGAACCCCTAAAATGATGGCAACTAATGCCAAAAAGAAGAGTGGGTTATCCGTGACATTGCGGTACTTCAAATTATAGGCAATGTTGTATAGTTTAACACCGATAAGGTAAATAGTTAAGCTAGAACCCGTTAGGAAAGAAAGGATGCCTAAACTGCCAAAAAGGTGCATAGGGCGCTTGCCAAAAATCTGCACAAACGAAATCGATAATAGATCTAAAAATCCAAACAAGAATCGTTCTAAGCCAAATTTCGTCACACCATATTTACGTGCCTGGTGCTGAACCACTTTCTCGCCAATCTTGGTAAAGCCGTTCCATTTCGCTTGAACAGGAATGTAGCGGTGCATTTCGCCGTACAAACGAATCGTTTTCACTACCTCTAATTTATAGGCTTTCAGACCGCAATTGAAGTCATTCAATTTAACCCCAGAAAGTTTGCGCGTCGCCGCATTGTATAATTTGGTTGGAATCGTTTTCGATAAAGGATCGAAGCGTTTTTGTTTCCAGCCCGAAACTAAATCATAATTTTCTTCTGTAATCAATCGATATAATTCTGGAATTTCATCCGGGGAATCTTGCAAATCAGCATCCATGGTGATGACTACTTGGCCAGATGCCTTACAGAATCCTTCGTGAAGCGCGGCTGATTTGCCGTAATTGCGAGCGAAGGAAATAGCTAAAAGACTGCTGTATTGCGTGGATAATTGTTTTAATACCTCCCAAGAATTGTCGTTGCTTCCATCGTTCACGAAGATCATTTCGTAAGGAAAAGCATTTTCTTTCATGACGCGGTCGATCCAAGAACACAGTTCTGGAAGCGATTCGGCTTCATTATAAAGAGGTACTACGATGGATAGCTGTAACATACGCGCAAAAGTACAAAATAATTACGAAGGAAAAATGATATAATAGGGTCTTAATAATTCGATGAATTCCGGGCTGTTTTCGCATTGTTCGGTTTTGATATGTAAGCTGCGCTCCTCTGTTTGCTTTTCTTTCCTTGATCCACACGCCATAACGCGCAAAACTGGGCTGGATGGATTCGAATGAATGGTCACTTTTTCATGGATATATAATCCTTTTGTTTGGAGCGTTTTTTCGAATTGTACCAAAACATCTTCTGGATACAAAACCGCAAATTCTCCGCCTTCCGACAGTAATCGATCAATCGAGGCCGCTAAATCAGCTGAACTCAAATGATCTGCATGGATAGCCATGTGCCTGGCTTGATCCGTTGCAGGAAGATGATTTGTAAAAAAGGGAGGATTAGAACAGATGAAATCGAATTTTTCGTCTGGATGGTATGCGCTAACGTCAGATTGGATGACTTGAAGACGCTCTTTGAAGGGACTTTTTTCGAAGTTTTCTGCGGCTAATAAAGTTACCTCAGGATGTATTTCTAGTGCTTTTACGGTGCAGTTTGTATTTGCTTGGGCTATCATGGATGCCAATAAGCCACAACCAGTTCCTATATCTAAGCAATTACCACGCGCTTTCAAGGAGACCCAAGCACCGAACAGACAAGCTTCCGTGCTGATCTTCAATCCCGGATTTCCGTGGTGTAATGAGAACTGCTTGAACTCGAAAAGGGATCTATTTTCGGCCATAATCTGCCGGATTTTCACCCCAATCTTCTGTCTCCCACTTCAAGACTTTCGTGGAATAGTGATTACTTTTTAACCAAGCGATGGCGTTATCGACCATCTTGAATAACTCTTCTGTTCCCGCATTGCGCTCTAAATTCGTCTTGATGGCTCTGTTTCGAACCCAGGCAATAGCCGTTCTCGAATCTGAATACAAAGGGTAGGGGCAATCTAATTTCTTTAGGTAGGCAAGCCCATGAACGATGGCTAAAAACTCACCTAGGTTAACGGTTCCTTCTGGGAATGGCCCGCGCGCAAATAATACCTCTTTTGTTTCTGTATTTACCCCTTGGTATTCTAAAACACCTGGGTTGCCTGCACAGGCAGCATCTACTGAAATGCTCGGAATAACAACTTTAGCTGCGTTTATTCGGGGTGTTTTAGTCTTGGATGCAGGAGACACACTTGCCCAATAGTTCTTTTTTGACGCGCTTTCTGCTTCGGCTTTCGACTCAAAAGACTTGTATTGCGCACCCGCATATCCTTTGATGTTTTTCTCGGTTTCTGCCCAGGAATCAAAGATTCCGGTCTGATGACCTGCCCAAATCACATAATATTTTTGTTTTTTGGCCATCTACATCAAACGTGATTTAAAGATCTTAATCGCGATCGCAATCAAAATAACCCCAAAAATCTTACGCAAAATCTGCGTCCCAGCACTTCCTAATTTCTTTTCAATCCAAACGCTAGAGCGCAAAACGATATAAATAAAAATCAGGTTAATGAAGATACTGATGATGATATTTTCCTCTTCGAACTGTGATTTCAATGAGATCAAAGTGGTCATCGTTCCCGCACCTGCAATAATCGGAAAGGCTAAAGGCACAATCGAATGGGTATTTGTCTCAATTTCCTCACTCTTAAAGATGCTACGGCCCAAAGTCATCTCCATACCGATAAGGAAAATGATCAAAGCACCCGCCATCGCGAAGGAATTTGTGTCCACTCCTAAAAGGTGCAAGATGAACTTTCCCGCAAAGAAAAATCCAACCATGATGATTCCAGAGGCTAAGGTCGCTTGACCCGGGTGAATGTCGCCATTCTTTTTACGCAATTCGATGATGATGGGAATGGATCCCAAAATATCGATGACGGAAAATAAAATCAGCGAGGAGGAGAGTATCTCTTTAGAGTTAAAGTTAAAGGTCATTAGTAAGGTGTTTGATGAGTGTTTCAATATCTTCTATAGTGTGGGCTGGGAAATTTGCGATTCGGAACGTCGTTTTTTTCCATTCGCCATATCCTTTGCCTAGTTCAATCCCGTTCGCTTGACAGCGGGCATGCAAGGCCTGAATCTTCTCTGCAGGGCCTTTCAAGGCTAAAACGGTAGGCAAGCGTAAGTCTTCCCTTTCAATTAAGTAAGTGAAATCGCGCTGCTGATCCCAGAAATCTGTCCAGATTTTCATTTTTGCCAAAGTAGCGCGATGTGTTTCTGATAATGAAGGAAGCTGTTGAGTTAGTCGATAAACAAGGTAAATGCCTAACACATTCGGCGTCATTTGTGTCTGAAAGTGTCGCCTATTCTCTTCTAAAAATAACACATCGTTGTAATGTGTTGCGCGTCCTACTTCTTTCGCACGTGCTAAAGCTTTAGGAGAACAGATCATCAAACCCATACCTGCAGGAATTCCAATGCATTTCTGAACCGAGGCCAGCCAAACATCTGCCTCATTCCAAGGCAATTCGATGCCGCCCATCGAGGAAGTGGCATCTACGGCGATAATAGCGTCTTCGCCTAACTGAAAATCAGCACGACGTATTTGCTGGCCGCTTCCATTCGACGTTTCGCTTTGGACTAAACACAAAGTATCACCTGAGATGGGTCCTAATTGCTGACCTAGTTCGGCTAGACTTTGGTCTAAGGTAAACTCAAATGACTCTGCTGTCGCTTTGGCATAATGAGCCCATTTCTTACCAAAAGCCCCATTATAAAGGTGGGTAGACTTTTTTCTATCCAAAGATTGAGTAACAATTTCCCAAGCTTCGGTCGCCGAAGAAACGAAATAAATAGTATAATCAGCCGGGATATTCCATTTAGCATGAAGCTCCTGAAACGTAGCTTCCAGCAATGCTTCGAACTGCGGACTTCTGTGATTCATGCTCACAATACCCTGCTCAAAAGCCTCTTGAATGTATCCAAGGGCCTCTGGATGAACCTTAGAAGGACCAGGGTAGAAAGATAACATGGGTTATATAAAGGAATAAAGTCCTAATTCGTAACCACGAAGGCCTAGACCCACGATGATTCCCTTTGCTTTAGGACTTAAATAACTGTGGTGACGAAAATCTTCTCTAGCGTGCACATTAGAAATATGTATTTCAATGACTGGAGTTTTAATGGCCGCAACGGCATCACCCAAAGCCACCGAAGTATGTGTATAGCCTCCTGCATTGAATAAAATGCCATCATAACTAAAACCCACTTCGTGTAATTTATTAATCAGAACTCCCTCTTCATTGGATTGAAAATAGGAGATATCTAATTGCTCACCGAACTTGTCTTGTAAGATTTCCAAAAACTGCTCGAACGTCTGTGCCCCATAAATTTCTGGTTCACGCGTGCCTAATAAGTTCAGATTAGGGCCATTCAGGATCAATATTTTCTTTCTTACCATATTAATAAGGGAACATGCGGTGTAAAAATACGTAATTACTTTAAATTTACGGGATTCATGGTATAAATTCTATATGTGGGAGACAGAAATCCAGTCTTTTGGTGATTACTTGAAAATAGAACGGGGTTTGTCAAAACATTCCCACGAAGCCTATTTGCGAGACATCCAAAAACTGGAAACCTATTTGGCCGTTTCACCTGTGTCAATTGATAAAGTAGACGAAACCCATATTTTGGCCTTTTTAAAAGACCTGCACTCCTTAGGAATCGAGGCGAGTACTCAGTCCAGAACCTTGTCTGGCATCCGGGCCTTTTTTCAATTTCTCGTATTCGACGGGACCCTAAAAGCGGATCCTACGGTGCACGTGAAGAATCCCCAAATGGGCCGAAAACTTCCCGACACCCTTTCCTTTGATGAAATCACAGCCATCCTCGAACAAGCCGATCTTTCCAGTCCGGAAGGAGTAAGAAATCGGGCTATGCTAGAGTTCTTATATGGAGCCGGATTACGCGTCTCCGAGTTAATTGGGCTAAAAAGAGAAGATATATACGAAGATCAAGGCTTCGTCAAAGTTCGCGGAAAAGGCGACAAAGAACGTCTCGTTCCAGCAGGCCGTGATGCGTTTAAATACCTCAATCTGTATCTGGAATCAGTTAGACCCTCTGTACCAGTAAAGAAAGATTCGACTCACGTTATTTTCCTAAATAGGAGGGGCTCAGGCCTAAGTCGGGTAATGGTATTTTTAATTTGTAAGGATCTGGCTGCAAAAGCTGGAATCACTAAAGTGATAAGTCCCCACACTTTTCGACACTCATTTGCCACGCATTTGATTGAAGGTGGTGCAGATTTACGTGCCGTTCAGGAGATGTTAGGCCATGAATCGATCTTGACGACAGAGATTTATACGCACTTGGATAGGGCTTATTTGACGCAAATGGTAAGGGATTTTCATCCTTTTTCGAAAATTAGATAAGAGATTATAGAGTATAGAGTAAAGATAAAATATCTCCTCTCTCCGCTCTCTCATCTATACTCTCTACTCTACAATCTCTTCTCTCCCTTCTTCTGGGAAAGGAATAAACACAAAATTCGTAAACTGTCCATCCACCACAAATAGGCAGGCGTATTCTTCGATGTCTCTAAAGTTTTGGACAAATAGCTCCATGTTTTCTTCTGCGATTAGTTTGCGTTGCACGAATTCTTCCATCATGGAAGCGTGGTAATTCCATTTGTTTTCGTGCAATTCGCCTACTCCGATGAGCTTTTGGCCTATTTCGATGGGACGTTGTGAGGTGACAAAGATGGGGAAATCGGAGAAGCCGCGCTTCTTGATTTGGTAAGATGCTTCTTTTAAGGCGTCTGCGACTTTGATGAAGTCGGACGAGATAAGGCCTAAATATTTCCCGTTCAAGTCAGGGGAATTAGGCGCGTTTGAGAGGGCGGTGTAATCTTCGATCATGATTTAACTCTTACTTAGTAATAATAATTGAATGTCTTTCACGGGTTTGTGAAACAATTTCCCCGTACTCGGTTGCGTTACGAAGCCTTTATAGCAGAATACCCCTTTCATGAAGGATTTTCCCTGCCAAAGCATTTCTTCCACTCCCCCCGTCTTGCCAGCCTTCAAGATGAAGGAGGTCATCAGGTTGCTGATAGCTAAACTAGCCGTATGTGCTACTAAAGAAGGTATATTCGGAACGCAATAATGTGTTACACCGTATTTTTCGAAGGTTGGTTTTTGAATGGTGCTCGCTTCAGAAGTTTCAAAACAGCCTCCTTGGTCAATGCAAATATCAATAATTAACGTTCCAGGATTTAGCTTGCTAACCATCTCCTCGGTTACAATACAAGGCGTGATTCCAGTGTCTGAACGAAGGGCTCCTACGATTATTTGGGCCTCTTGAAGAGCTTTGGCTAGATTTTCGGAGTCAATTACTTGAGTTACGACTGGGAAACCTAGCGCTGCTTTTAGGCGTTGTAACTTGTAAATATCTTTATCGAATACTTGGAACTGCACGCCTGCGCTCGCTGCCGCTCGCGCCACCTGCTCCACCACCTGCCCAGCACCTAAAAGCACCATATTGCAGGGAGGAACCCCAGTTACATTTCCTAAAAGCAATCCTTTTTTCTTTTGAATTAAATCGGTAGCGATGGGTAAAATCAATTGCCCAGCGATCTCCGCCATGATTTTGATGAATGGGAAGCCGCCTCCATTGTCTTCGACGAACTCGAGGCCGATGGCCATCAGCTTTTTGGCATTAATCGCATCGATTAACTCGGAGGATAAATGCTGGTAAGAAGCACTGGAAATAAAGGCCTGCCCTTCTTTCATGCGCGCTATTTCCGCGATGGTGGGAGGAGTGATTTTTAAGGTTAAGGCACTCTGCCAAATCATGGCCACATCCTCACTCACACTGGCTCCGGCTAATAAATAATCTGAATCGCTAAACCCGGCTCGTTCTCCAGCGCCCTTTTCAATCACGATTTCATGGCCGTTATTGGTCAATAAAGTGACCGCCTGCGGGCTTAATGAAATGCGATTCTCATTCGGATCGGATTCCTTGGGAAGGCTAATGCGGATGCTTTGGGCATTCTGCTTCGTCCATGCCATCGCCTCTAAAGGTGCGATTCCTTGCTTCGAAAGCAACTCCTGAAACGGATTATGTTCTAGTATCTTCGCCATACGACTTCTAATTTACGGTGCGTATCATCTACGTGTGATACGTTTAATTCGAGGTGTTCAAAGGTCCAAAACTCCTCCGCCTGCTCCGGCCATTCAATTAAACACAGATGTCCAGAGTCTAAATATTCTTCTAATCCGATGTCAAAAGCCTCTTGGGCATTCTTCAAACGGTATAAATCAAAATGATAAACCGGTTGCCCCATCGCATCCACATACTCATTTACTAAGGAAAAGGTGGGACTTTGAACCGATTGAGCCACGCCTAATTGATGGCAAATCTCTATAATTAAGGTCGTCTTCCCTGCACCCATTTCACCGCGAAATAACCAGACATTAGGGTAGTTCTTAGTCTCCCTGATCAAGCTAGACGCTATTTCGGGTAATTCCGTGATGCTATATTTGTCCCAGGGTCTCATAATTCAATGTCCCCTAATTGTGGTCTGATCAGTATTTCTTCTAAAACGGTCGACGGATTCATCGAGTAAGCAGAGAATATCGTGGAAGCCACGTCATCTGCCGGTATAAATCGTGTTTCGGGTAATTCCACTCCATCCCATGCCGGCGTTAAAGTGGCGCCTGGCAAGATGGCCGTCACTTTGATTCCTTGTGTTTTGGTTTCTTCTCTCAAGACTTTCGTGAAGCCTAGTAAGGCAAATTTACTGATGCAATACGATCCCCCAGCGGTATAAGCGGTGATGGATGCGGTAGAACAAATGGTAAAGATGTGCCCTGATTTTTGGGCTTGAAATGTGGGTAAAAAGGCTCTTGTTAAGTGATAGGCACTGTACAAGTTCGCCTCGATTTGGCTTTCCAAAACCCCATCTTCCTCGTTCTGAATCTGTCCTGGCATAAAAAAGCCGGCATTGTTGATCAGGACATCGATGGATTTGGTTTGGCCTAAAACCCATTTTGCGAAATCCTGGCATTCAACTTTAACACTTAAATCTGCTACAAATGTGTGCAGGGCGTTTGTATTGAATTCGGTTGAAAGGGCCTTTAATTTATCGCCGTTTCGGGAACAGGTAAATACGGTAAATCCTTCAGATAAGAATTTTTTTACTAAAGCTTTGCCAATTCCCTGGCTACCCCCACTAATTATTGCCGTTTTGTTCATTATCTTTGAAGAATATCGATGTGTAATATACCAATCAGATGTCAAAATTAGGCAAATATTTAATCTTCCTGGGTAAGCTTTTCACAAATCCAGAAAAATTTCGGGTTTATCTCGCCTTGACATTTCAAGAATGTGTAGACATCGGAATTAATTCAGTCTTAATTGTAGCGATTGTATCCTCTTTCCTTGGTGCTGTGACTTGTGTTCAGACAGCGGCAAATATGGATAATCCTTTCGTTCCCCAATACATTATCAGCTTAATCGTACGAGATTCGACCATTTTAGAGATGGGACCCACGATTACTTGCGTGGTTTTAGCTGGTAAAATAGGTTCGAATATCGCTGGTCAGTTAGGAACGATGCGTATAACTGAACAAATCGATGCATTAGAGGTGATGGGGATTAACTCGCGTTCTTATTTAGTTTTGCCTAAAATTATTGCCGCTGTTATCACTTTCCCTATGTTAGTGACTTTAGCCTGTTTTCTGGCCATTTATGGCGGTTATTTAGCGGGATGGTTAACAGGAGCTATCTCTCCACAAGAATACATTAAAGGACTTCAATTTCAATTCAAAGGCAACTACATGATTTTTGCTTTGACAAAATCAGTGGTGTTCGCCTTTTTAATCGTAACGATTTCCGCCTTTAAAGGATTCTATACGAAAGGTGGGGCTTATGAAGTAGGTACGGCAAGTACCGCTGCAGTAACTAATTCGTGTATTGCGATTTTGATTGCAGATTATCTTTTGGCCCAATTATTAGTCGGCTAGATTCTTTCAATAAATACGTTTGTTGTTAGTAGCGAACTTGCGGCGCCACGATATGATCCATGGACAGGTGTGATTTCCTCCGGCAAACAAGACGCGGCTAACGGGATGTGATTTCCTGAAACTACTTCGTGCTGGGTGGGATCGTAGCCTCTCCAGCCACCTCCGGGTAAATAAACCTCTACCCACGCATGCAACTGATGTGTTTGATTAGGCATGTCTACCGGTGCTATCCCTATGTAATAGCCAGATACAAATCGTGTGGCTAATCCCATTGCTCTACATAAAGCAGAGAAAAGCACAGCATAATCACGACATGAACCCTTCCGATTAATCAGGGTAAATTCCGGAGTGTTCGGATTTCCTTCCTCACGAATCTCATAGGCAAAATTAGAAAATATGAACTCATTCAATGCAGAAAGATAGTCTGATGTGCTGTAACGGACACCTGATGCTATCTGGCGAGCCATTTGTTCTACCGTAGGTGTTACACCTTCCAAACCTAAATAGGGGCTTAAGGTCTTTTGATAGGAATTTGAATACGTAATAGGTAATGTTTTGCTTTCAAAGGGGAAGTAGACGAAGTCAAATGGGTTGAATTCAGTCGTTTCCACTACGGCATTTACCTCAATGGATAAAAAAGAGGTAGGCTCTTTGAAAAATAAAATATTTTGAATATTTCCTTCTGGATCCAGGTTTTTGGAAATTTGAACTGGGCTTGGTTGGATAGTTAATTGAAAATCCTGAACAGTTAAAAGGGCACTTTTACGCGGATGTAAATACAATACGTGAGGGTCCAAAGTGACCGATTCACTGTAATCATATCGTAGGTGGTGATTTATGCGAGCGATCATTTCGAGGGGGAGATTAAATCTTTCATCCAACCTTCATCTATTCTCGCTAAAGATTGACGCAAGGCTTCATTCCAGTCATCTGAAATGGCTTCCATATCTTCTTTATACAATCTTATCTCTTTCGCCTTGAAGCTGCCTTTCTCATAAACCACTACATCGATGGGATAGTCTACATCGTTCGCACTCACTTGCGTAGCATCGAAAGATAGGAAACCCATTTTTAAGGCCTCTTTTAAAGAGGTTTCATGAGTCAAATTTCTATTTAACAGAGGTTTTCCGTAGTTTGAATTACCAATGATCTGGTATTTTAGTCCATCATTAATCTCGATCCAATTGCCTTCAGGGAAGATGAGAAATAGCTTGTGTTCTGCATCTTTTGGCATTTGTCCTCCTACAATGGCATGTAAATTAAAAGCGTAGCCTTCTTTTTCTAAAGTTTCCCGATCCTCTGCTGCTACCTGTTTTAGTTTAGTCCCAAAAGAGGTCGCAGCCTGAAACATATAATCATAGCTTTCCTCCTCGTCCTCGATGGCTTGATTAAAATAGGTAACCGCTTTATCACGAACTGAACGCAATCCAGCCGTCATGATAAAAAGAGAATGTTGGTTAATCTCGTGAATGGAGATTTTTTTATTCGAATATACTTCGTTACCCGCTGTGATTCGGGTATCTGCAATGGCAATAATGCCTTCTTTAACGGTAATTCCTAAACAAAATGTCATACGATGATGGGTGGCAATTGGGAGCGCAATATTACACTATTTATTTGAAAAGATGGGTTTAATTGACCGGCTTCAGGTCAAAATAGGTGTTATGAATGGTCTGTCCGATGTCGTTATTCGAGGTTTGGAAAGCATCTAAAAACTGATGTAATCCGGTAGTTAAAATATCATCGATTTCTGTGAATTGCACTTCAGAAAGAATTTTAGAAAGTTTTTTCTCTGCCAGATTCGAATAGCCGTGATCAAAAGAGGTGCCCGAAATAGCATAAAGCGATTGTTCTGCTTCGGTTAAACAATGAACCACCGAACGCGGGAAACCTTTATCTAAAATTAAAAATTCCACAATATTGGTGGGATTAACCACTTTATACTGCTGACGGAACATGTTATAGGCTGAAACTGATTTCAAAACGGATGACCATAGCAATAGATCCAGGGGAGAACCCACAGAATCTACATTAGGAAGTAATGTGAAATATTTAACGTCTAGGAATCGAGTCGTCTTGTCTGCCCGCTCCAATAATTTACCTAATTGCCCAAAATGCCAGCCTTCACCGCGTGTAATCGTCGAATCTACAATTCCATAAAACAATTGACTTCCTGATTTGATTTCCTCCAAAAATCCTTGGTAGCGAGCTAATTCCCAGCTTTTACTGCCCTCTACGCGGTCCTTTACTTTCCAATAGATTTGGTTGACATATTCCCACATTTCTTTGGAAATACTTTCGCGTATCGTTCGTGCATTTTCTCGAGCAGAAAAAAGACACGAAAGTATAGAATTCGGATTGTTAACATCGAAAGTCATGAAGTACAAGACGTTCTCCCGATTTGCTTCTGCGTAATGCTCAAAGAAATTATAATGATCAGCGGTGGCCACAATTAAAGGCTCCCATTGCTCGGGAACGTTAGGTGGTAAATCTAAAGCAAGATTGAAATTCACCGAGATGAAGCGGGCGTAATTGTCAGCTCTCTCGATGTACCTGTTCATCCAATAAATGGAATTGGCTACTCGACTTAACATAGGCTATAAATTTGATCAAAAATGCTTATTATCTTAAAATTAGGTTTTTTTTTCAGAGTAAGGCATCGACCCATCCTTTTTTGTATTTTTGTCTATTATTTCGCTCAAAAAATCCACATGTTTTATCAAATTTTCATAAAACCTCTTTTCTTTTTGTTCAATCCAGAGCGTGCGCATTATGTGGCAGCTGATTTAATTCGTTTCACTTTGCGCATTCCGGGGATGTCCTCCCTCTTTAAAGCTTTATTTCAGGTAGAAGACAAACGCTTAGAACGGACGGTTTTTGGTCTACATTTCCCTAATCCGGTGGGTTTAGCGGCGGGCTTTGATAAAGATGCCTTATTGGTAGATGAATTTGCTGAACTCGGATTTGGCTTTATTGAAGTAGGCACCGTAACACCTAAGCCGCAAGATGGAAATCCCAAGCCCCGTTTATTTCGCCTAATTGAAGATGAAGGTATTATTAACCGAATGGGTTTTAATAATGAGGGATTAGCGGCAATGAAGTCACGTTTAGCTAAACGTACGTCTAAAGTGATTGTGGGAGGGAATTTAGGCAAGAACAAAGTGACTCCTAATGAGTTAGCAGATGATGATTATTGCCAAGGGTTTGAGGCCTTGTATGAGGTGGTGGATTATTTCGTGGTCAATGTAAGTTCTCCTAATACGCCTAATTTGAGAGCACTTCAAGAAAAAGAGCCATTGAAGCAATTGTTGCAGACTTTACAAGATTTAAACGCTGCGAAGCCGGCACAGAAGCCGATTTTATTGAAAATTGCTCCGGATTTGAGTAATGATCAATTGGATGATGTAATCGAAATTGTGTTAGAAACAAAGTTAGCAGGGGTCATAGCAACGAATACGACTTTATCTCGTGAAGGTTTGCAATCCGCTCATAAGGAAGAAATGGGAGGTTTAAGCGGGAAGCCTTTGACTCGTCGATCTACCGAGGTAGTTGCCTATTTGCATCAAAAATCAAATGGCCAATTCCCGATCATCGGGGTGGGTGGAATTCATTCTGGGGCAGATGCGGTGGAGAAATTAAAAGCGGGGGCCTCCTTAGTCCAAATTTATTCTGGCTTCATCTATGAAGGTCCAGGTTTAATAAAAGAAATTAACCAAGAGATTTTAGCCGCTGGCCTTTAATTTGATTTTGTAAATCGAATCAAAAAAGCGAAATTTATAAGATTAACTCCTAGTTCCTTCAATGGCAAAAAAGATTAGTAACCCTACGAGCACCTTACAACTTAATTTTGAGCAAGATAAGCCCAAAAGAAAAATGGACGGCGCTGTTCTATATCGATTTCAATTAATCATAGCCGCATTTTTATTTCTAATTGGCACCCTTTTATTGGTTTCTTTTGGATCTAGTTTTTTTGTAGGTATTTCAGACCAAAGTGAGGTAGAGCGTGGTGTCGTGGACACGATTAGAGGTTCCGATATTCCCATTAAAAACTTTGCGGGTCTTTTAGGAGCTAAAATTGCGCACTTCTTTTTGTTCAAGACTTTTGGATGGTCGACCTTTTTGCTGATTCCATTATTCTATTTATCTGCCCTTAAAGTAGGGTTTAAAAAAGAGCTATACTCGCTAGAGCGTCTTTCGTGGCAGGTACTATTCTACATTTTGTGGATTAGTTTGTTAGCTGGATTTTTTGTGTTCTCGTTAGATTTACCGCATTCCATTGGTGGAGGCGTAGGTTACTTTATAAATGAGAAATTGTATCAATTATTAGGCTACCTATCCATTTTTGTGATTGGGTTTGGCGGATTTATCTTTTTGGTCCTATTCTACCAATTAAACCCTAAGAAAGCGAAGGTGGTAGCACCCGAAGTAGACGAAAAAGAAGAGGTAGAAGAGGAGAGTTTATTTATCGATGAAGATGGCCCTGCGATCCATGTGGACAATGATGATATAGAGGAATTTAGACCGATTGTTCCGCCGGTTATGGAAGAAGTTGCGCCAGAGCCTGAACCTGCAACTGAGCCGCTTGCAGTGTTTGAAGAACTTGTAGAAGAAAAGAAAGAGGATGACTTAGATTTTACCTATAAGGTTGCTGATGTGGCAGATGAGGTGATCGAGGAAGAACCTACACCTATCTCCCGTGAGATGAAGGCGAATGATTTAGTCGAGCAGTTTGGCCTATACGATCCTACTGCCGATTTACCTAAATACCAGTTCCCTACGATTGATTTATTAAAGGAATACGACCAAAAGAATCAGACATCACAAGTGACGATGGATGAGTTAAAGGCGAATAAGGAGAAGATTGTGGAGACTTTATTGAATTACGGCATCGGAATTCAGAAGATCGAAGCGACGATCGGACCCACCGTTACCTTGTATGAGATTGTTCCTAAAGCCGGTGTTCGTGTGAGTAAAATCACTTCGTTAGAGGATGATTTATCTCTTTCATTGGCAGCGATGGGCGTTCGTATTATCGGTCAAATGCCAGGAAAAGATACCATCGGTATCGAGGTCGCAAATAAGAACCGGGAAATGGTTCCAGTACGTGCCGTGATCGGTTCAGAGAAGTTCCAAAAATCCACCTACGATCTTCCTATCACCTTGGGAAAGACGATTTCGAATGAAATTTTCGTTGCTGATTTGGCCAAAATGCCTCACCTCTTAATGGCCGGTGCAACGGGTCAAGGAAAGTCTGTAGGATTAAATATGCTCTTGACTTCATTGATTTATAAGAAGCATCCGGCGACCTTAAAGTTTGTTTTGGTCGATCCTAAGAAAGTGGAATTATCGCTATTCAATAAATTGGAGCGTCACTTCTTAGCGTGTCTTCCAGATTCTGCGGAGGCCATTATTACCGATACCAAGAAAGTGGTTAATACGCTTAATTCACTTTGTAAGGAGATGGATTTGCGTTATGATAAGTTAAAAGACGCAGGTTGCCGTAACATTAAGGAATATAACCAGAAGTTCATTAATCGTCGTTTGAATCCGAATGAGCACGACTTCATGCCGTACATCGTTTTAGTGATCGATGAGTTAGCAGATTTAATGTTAACGGCTGGGAAAGAGGTAGAACACCCGATTGCCCGTTTGGCTCAATTAGCGCGTGCCATCGGTATTCACTTAGTTGTGGCTACTCAAAGGCCTTCGGTGAACGTTATTACCGGTACTATTAAAGCAAACTTCCCAGCGCGTCTTTCGTTCAAAGTAATGTCTAAAATTGACTCCCGCACCATCCTCGACGCCGGTGGCGCAGATCAGTTAGTGGGTATGGGGGATATGTTGTTATCGATGGGATCAGAAGTGATTCGTTTGCAATGTGCCTTTGTAGATACCCCAGAGGTAGAAGATATCTGTGATTTCATCGGAAACCAACAGGGATATTCATCAGCTTATTTGTTGCCTGAACCCGATTCAGAGGAGATGGGTGGACAAGATCGCGGTGATTTTGATCCAAGCGATAGAGACTCTTTCTTTGATGAGGCAGCTCGCTTAGTCGTAATGCACCAGCAAGGTAGTACCTCTTTAATTCAGCGTAAGTTAAAATTAGGCTATAACCGGGCAGGTCGTTTGATTGATCAATTAGAGGCGACAGGAATTGTTGGTTCTTTTGGTGGATCGAAGGCTAGAGAAGTATTAGTTAAGTCAGAAACTGAATTAGAAGAAATTTTGAAAAATCTGTAATATGAAAAAAGTCTTATTGTTTATTTGTCTTGGTTTTAGTGTGTTTGCTCAGTCGAATAAGGCCATTAGCTTGATTGATGGGATGCAAAAGAAATATAAAGCCATGGGGTCCTTCTCCGCTAATTTTACGTATCAAA
This sequence comes from Aquirufa sp., assembly GCF_044239315.1. Classification (GTDB taxonomy): domain Bacteria; phylum Bacteroidota; class Bacteroidia; order Cytophagales; family Spirosomataceae; genus Aquirufa. Next base: position 35,701 of record NZ_JBIIBQ010000017.1, read on the forward strand.
CTGAAGGAGCTGCCACCATGTCCGGCTCCATTACGGTAAAAGGCACAAAGTTTCGTTTAAAGACGGCAGGTCAAGAAATCTTCAATAATGGAAAAGAAGTGGCAACCTATATTAAGGAAATCAACGAAGTAAACATTTCCAGCTTTGATCCCTCTGAAGGAGATTTGAATATAGCAAAGATCTACACCTTCGATAAGAAAGCTTATAAGGTTTCTTTAAAGGGAGAATCTGCTGGAGTCGCAACGGTAGAGTTAGCGCCAGTTGCTAAAGGGACTCAGGTTAAAAGTATCACCCTTAAGATCAAGACGAAAGACCAATCTATTAACGAATGGACGATCGTCAATAAGGAGGGTAAGAAACAATACTATAAAGTTTCTAAATTAAATCCGAAGGCAAATGCTGAAGACAAATTCTTCACCTTTGATAAGAAAGCGTTTCCAGGTGTAGAGGTGAACGATTTACGTTAATCAATCTACCTATTTGCATTAAAAAAGGCCTCTCTGTCGATAGGCCTTTTTTAATTTTGTTTAGACTGTTTGCAATATTAATTGTTTCATAATTTCCAATCCATCTGTATTGTTCAAATCTGAATCAGCTGCTCTTTCTGGGTGAGGCATCATTCCGAATACGTTTCTTCCTTCATTACAAATACCCGCAATATTCAAAAGACTTCCGTTTGGATTTGACTCTTCCGTTACCTGACCGTTTTCATTGCAATAGTAGAATAAGATCTGGTCATTTGCCTTCAAAGAAGCCAATGTCTTCTCATCTGTAAAATAACGGCCCTCTGCGTGCGCGATAGGAATTTTGTATGCTTTGTTCGTATCCAATTCTTGTGTTAATAAAGAATTGTTTGTTGCCGCCTTTAAGTAGATATTCTTTGAAATGAATTTCTGAGAATTGTTTCTTAGTAAAATACCCGGTAATAAATGCGCTTCTACTAATACCTGAAAACCATTGCAGATGCCCATTAAATAACCGCCATTTTTGGCATGCTCAATAACGTGATCCATAATAGGAGAGAAGCGGGCAATAGCACCAGAACGTAAGTAATCTCCATAAGAAAAACCGCCCGGAATGATAATGAAATCGCAGTTTTGTAGATCAGTTTCTTTGTGCCAAAGTTTAACGGCCTCGTGACCTAAACTTTGAATAACTCCTACTGTATCATCGTCACAATTGGATCCAGGGAATACGACTACGCCAAATTTCATATGTTCTTTGCTATTATTTGTGCAAAAATACGGCTTTTGATGGAAAAATGCAGATGCTCGCTGGCATTTATTTTACATTTAGCCGCCTATTATAATAAAAGCAAAAAGCCGCGACTCGAAGAGTCGCTGCTTTTAAAAAAAAGGAAATTAATCCTAGTATCTGTAGTGCTCTGGCTTGAATGGACCTGCTTGATTTACACCAATATAATCCGCCTGCTCTTTCTCTAACTTCTCTAATTTAGCTCCGATGTGCGCTAAGTGTAAGAACGCTACTTTCTCATCCAAGTGCTTAGGAAGAATGTAAACTTTGTTCTCGTAGTTAGCTGAGTTAGCCCAAAGCTCTAATTGTGCTAACGTTTGGTTACAGAACGAGTTCGACATCACGAATGATGGGTGACCCATCGCGCAACCTAAGTTTACTAAACGACCTTCTGCTAAAACGATTACGTTTTTGCCATCGATCGTGTACATATCTACTTGTGGCTTGATTTGATCCTTAGTCGAACCGTAATTTCCATTTAACCACTCCATATCGATTTCGTTATCGAAGTGACCGATGTTACAAACGATTGCTTTGTCCTTCATCGCTTTGAAGTGACGGTCACGGATAATTTTCACGTTACCAGTCGCTGTTACAAAGATGTTTGCGCGAGTCGCTGCCTCATCCATTGGAACTACTTCGTAGCCATCCATCGCTGCTTGTAAAGCACAGATTGGATCGATTTCAGTCACTAATACACGGCAACCAGCACCACGTAATGAATCAGCAGAACCTTTTCCTACATCACCATAACCAGCTACTACCGCTACTTTACCCGCTAACATTAAGTCAGTCGCGCGACGAATCGCATCTACTAATGACTCTTTGCAACCGTATTTGTTATCAAATTTAGACTTCGTTACCGAGTCATTCACGTTGATAGCTGGCAAGAATAACGTGCCATTCTTCATACGCTCGTATAAACGGTGAACACCCGTCGTAGTTTCTTCTGATAAGCCTTTGATGCCTTCGATTAACTCAGGATACTCATCAAAAACCATATTCGTTAAATCACCACCATCATCTAAGATCATGTTCAATGGTTGACGATCTTCTCCAAAGAATAAAGTCTGCTCAATACACCAGTTGAATTCCTCTTCGTTCATGCCTTTCCAAGCATAAACTGGAATACCCGCTGCTGCGATAGCCGCTGCTGCGTGATCTTGTGTAGAGAAGATGTTACAAGATGACCAAGTAACGTCAGCTCCTAAAGCTGTTAATGTTTCGATTAAAACCGCTGTTTGGATTGTCATGTGAAGACATCCTGCGATACGTGCACCCTTTAAAGGTTGAGCTGCACCGAATTCGGTACGTAATGCCATCAAACCTGGCATTTCTGCTTCTGCTAATTGAATTTCTTTGCGACCCCAGTCCGCTAATGCAATGTCTTTAACTTTGAATGGTACATATGTACCCGATTGTGATGCCATTGTTTGTATTTTTTGAAAGGTATTTTCTTAATAAAGTGCAAATTTAATGCAATTATTTGGAATTTTCTAGAAATGCCAAAACACTTTCTAGTTGAATTCCTCTAGAACCTTTAACTAAAAGAAAGCTATCTGTTATAGGATGATCTTGAAGCCAAGTATGTAGGCCAAATTTATCAGGGAAATAATAAGCTGCAGGTAAATGAGGTAAGGCATGCTGCATGTGCGAACCCACTAGTAAGACCTTTTCGAAGCCTAGTGGCGCAATTAATTGGCCAAGATCCGCATGTTCTGAAGCGGAAGAATCCCCTAATTCAAACATATCTCCTAAAATAACAATTTTGGGAGCACCTTCCGTTTCAGCGAAATGAGAAATAGCCGCTGACATAGACGATGGATTCGCATTATAGGCATCCATCAAAACTTGGTTTGATCCTATTTTGATGAATTGCGAACGGTGATTATTGGGGATATAGGTACTGATTCCTGTAGTGCATTGCGTATCGCTTAAGTCGAAGTATTTACCTACGGCAATGGCTAATTGGATATTTTCGAAGTTATAGATGCCCGGCAAGTGGGAATCGATTACTTCTCCAGTGGCTAGGGCATAGCGAACCATCGGTTTTGCTTCTACTAAAGTCGTAGGAAGAGCCTCGTTGACATATACCGACTTATTCATTCCTCTTTCCAGGTACATTTCTGTCACTGCGCTAGCCTGTTGTGGAAGAAATGTAATCCCTCCAGATGCTTTTAAAAAATCAAAAAGTTCACCTTTCCCTTTTCTAACCCCTTCAATTCCTCCAAATCCTTCCAAGTGCGCTTTCCCGATATTCGTGATCAAACCATGAGTCGGCTGTGCGATATCCACTAATTCTTTGATATCCCCTTGCTTATTAGCGCCCATTTCGATGACCGCTATTTCATGTTCTTTTTTGATTGAAAGTACCGAAAGGGGAACACCAATGTGGTTATTCAGGTTGCCTGAGGTGGCAAAGCAATGGTATTTTTGGGATAATACAGAGAAGATTAATTCTTTCGTCGTGGTCTTGCCATTAGATCCAGTAAGTCCTACGATGGGTATCGTTAATGTCTGTCGATAAGCTGTAGCTAAAGATTGCAATGCTAACAGACCATCTTCCACTAGAAGCGTTCGTTCTCCTGCTAAATAATCCGCATCATCGATAATCGCATATTGAGCACCCTTTTCCAGAGCCTCATCCGCCATCGCATTGGCATTGAAATTAGGTCCCTTTAAGGCAAAAAATAAATTCCCTGCTTGGATTTTTCGGGTATCGGTAGATACGCCAGTGGAGGATAAAAACTTTTCTAGTAGCGTTTGTGTATTGACAATCATTAGCCTGTTATGACAATTGACTGCAAATATCTACAAAAATTTTGGAACCCCTAAGATAATCTGACGTAGACTGACGATGATGATGACGATACCCACGAGAATCATCATGGATTTTACCGGTAACTTATTCGCTAATCGTGCTGCGATAGGAGCTGCAATAACGCCACCTAGAATTAAACCGATGATGACATGTAAATAACCTAGACCGATCACCGCGAAAAAGGTTAAAGAGGACGCCAGAGAAACGAAGAATTCGGTCAAGTTCACACTGCCGATCGTATATTTCGGATGACGTCCAGATGCGATGAGGGTAGAGGAAACGATGGGTCCCCAGCCGCCGCCACCTATGGAATCTAAATATCCGCCGAATAAGGCTAACCAGCCTACTCTTTTCAATTGTTTCTTTTCTTGGCGTTTAATGATCGCTTTTCGGATAATGATAGCTCCTAGGAATAAGGTATAGACGGAAACAATAGGTTTAATATATCCGGCGTATTGCTCTAAACTCGATAGTAAATAGGCCCCTAAAATGGCCCCTATGACGCCAGGGATGACTAAGGTTTTAAACAATTTGGAATTCACATTGCCAAATTTCAAGTGCATATAACCTGAAACACCAGAAGTAAATACCTCTGAAGCGTGAACACTGGCTGAAGCCGCGGCTGGGGTGATGCCCACCGATAATAAAAAAGTGGTGGCTGTTACACCGTAAGCCATGCCCAGTGCGCCATCAATCATTTGGGCGATGAAACCACCCAAAACATAATATAAAATCGAGGAATCCACCGTATTAAAAACGGCAATGACTTTTTCAGCGGTTAGGTAAGAGAATAATAGATGCCCCACGATCATCAACGCAAGTGCATTACTGATGTGAATGATCACTTCGGTGATGCTGCGATCCCGCATCCAGATGGTTTGGATGGCATTAAAAATACTCGGAAAATTTCTTTTAGGAGGCATCGTTTTTCTAAATCCCTACAAAGCTAATAGACTTTACTTAATCTACCAACAAAGTAGAGTAAATATTTTTTCACAAAAAAGGCGTAATTTGCATCTCCTTTTACAATAAAAACATTTTATGCGTACAGAGTATCAGTTCAGAGAGATCGAGAATGCGTGGCAAGGCTTTTGGGAAACCAATAAAACTTTCCAGGCTCAGGTGAATCCGGCAAAGCCGAAATATTATGTCTTAGACATGTTTCCTTATCCTTCAGGTGCAGGCTTACACGTGGGTCATCCGCTAGGTTATATTGCCTCTGATATTATTGCGCGTTACAAGCGTCTGCAGGGTTATGAGGTGTTGCATCCGATGGGTTTCGACTCTTTTGGACTTCCTGCGGAGCAATATGCGATTCAAACGGGTCAGCACCCGGCGATTACGACGGAACAAAATATCACGCGCTACATTGAGCAATTAAAGAATATGGGCTTTTCCTTCGATTGGTCGAGGGAAGTCAGAACCTCTGATGCGTCGTATTATAAGTGGACGCAGTGGATTTTTATGCAATTATTTAATTCATGGTATAACCAGGAAACAGATAAAGCGGAGTCTATTGAGACGTTGAAGACTATTTTAGGGGCCAAAGGTTCCATCGGCTTAAAAGCCGTTTGCGATGAAGATGTTCAGCGAATTTCAGCATCTGAATGGAATGCGATGTCTGCGGACGAGCAATATGCTTATTTATTGAGCTTTCGTTTAGCCTATTTAGATGATTCAGTCGTTAACTGGTGCCCTCAATTAGGAACAGTTTTGGCGAATGATGAAGTGAAAGATGGCGTTTCAGAGCGTGGCGGTTATCCTGTCGAGCAAAAGAAAATGCGTCAGTGGTCGATGCGCATTACGGCCTATGCAGATCGTTTATTGCGTGGTTTGGACGAGGTAGATTGGGCTGATTCTTTAAAGGAACAACAGCGTAACTGGATCGGGAAATCAATCGGAACGGATGTGGAATTTGCCATTGAAAACGTCTCTGATAAGAAAATAAAAGTATTTACGACGCGCGTGGACACCATTTATGGTGTTTCCTTTATGGTGTTAGCTCCGGAGCATGAGTGGGTGGAGGAATTGACGACACCAGTTCAGAAAGAAGCGGTGGAGGAATATGTGAATTGGGCCAAAACTCGTTCAGAACTGGACCGCGTCTCCGAAGTGAAAACCGTTTCAGGTGTTTTCACAGGCACATACGTGATCAACCCTGTGAACCAAGAGCGCGTTCCTTTATTCTTAGCTGACTATGTGTTAGCCGGTTACGGAACGGGTGCGGTGATGGGGGTACCATCAGGCGATCAGCGTGACTGGAACTTTGCGAAGCATTTTGATTTGCCGATTCCATCTATTTTAGATGCTCAAAAAGACATCGATATTCAAGCCGATAACACGAAAGAAGGTAAATACATTAATTCAGGAATGATTAATGGTATGGGTTATAAGGAAGCCACGAATACGTTAATCGCCTGGTTAGAAGAGCAGGGGATAGGCAAAGGGAAAGTGCAGTACAGAATGCGCAATGCCGTATTTAGCCGTCAGCGTTATTGGGGAGAACCGGTTCCGGTTTACTTCAAAACAGCAGTAAATGGCGAATTATTGCCTTATTTGATTGAAGAATCAGAATTGCCATTGGAACTACCTAAAATCGATAAATACCTGCCTACTGAGACAGGCGAGCCACCTTTGGGTCGTGCTGCTGCGGAATGGAAGTACCAAGGGCAATACGATTACGAATGGTCGACGATGCCTGGTTGGGCGGGTTCTTCTTGGTATTGGTACCGCTACATGGATGCCTTGAATGAGGGAGAATTCGCTTCGAAAGAGGCGATTAACTACTGGAAAGCCGTTGATTTATATATCGGTGGATCGGAGCATGCAACGGGTCACTTGTTGTATTCTCGTTTTTGGAACAAATTCTTAAAAGATTTAGGCTATGTGCCAGAAGAGGAATTTGCGAAGAAATTGATCAACCAAGGGATGATTCAAGGTCGTTCGAACTTCGTTTATCGCCTAAAGGATTCAGCTAAAGTCACTTTTGTTTCCCACGGCTTGAAAGATCAATATGATGTGGCTGCGCTGCACGTGGATGTGAATATCGTAGAAAACGATGTGTTAGATCTGGAAGCCTTCAAAAAATCCCGTAACGATGTTCCTGCAGACGCAGAATTCATCTTAGAGCAGGGTAAATATGTGTGCGGTTGGGAAGTGGAGAAGATGTCGAAGTCGAAGTTTAACGTCGTGAATCCGGATGATTTAATTGCTAAATACGGCGCAGACACCCTTCGTGTCTATGAAATGTTCTTAGGGCCATTAGAACAATTTAAGCCATGGAATACGAATAGTATCTCTGGATCACATAATTTCTTGCGCAAGGTGTGGCGTTTATTCTTTGACGATCAAGCGAATACCTCGAAAGTGGTGGATGCGCCCGCAACTCCAGAAGAATTAAAAGTATTGCACACAGCGATTCGCAAAGTACAAGATGATTTAGATCGCTTCTCGTTTAACACGGTGGTTTCAACCTTAATGATTTGCGTGAACGATTTAGGTGCTTTAAAATGCTCCAAGAAGTCCGTTCTACGCGAATTAGTTATCTTATTGTCACCTTATGCACCGCACATTTCAGAAGAATTATGGGTTGCCTTAGGTGAGGAAGCTGGAAGCATTTCATCCGCTAAATTCCCGGTATTTAATGCTGCTTTCTTAGAGGAAAATGATTTCAATTACCCTATCTCTTTTAATGGGAAGGTGAAATTGACGCTTGCATTTCCAGTAACAGCAACGCCAGCGGAAATCGAGGCAGCCGTTTTGTCGAATGATCAAGTGACAAAGCATTTAGAGGGCAAGACGCCGTCGAAGGTGATTGTAGTTCCGAAGCGAATAGTGAATATCGTTTTAGGAAAATAGTTAGAAATCGACTCTTGTACTTAGAATAGGGATCAGTGGAAGCGCATACCGGTAGGTAAGCGCTTTTGCATTTGAGTCATATCTTTCTTCAATGACATTATCGATGTCTAAGATATTTTGGAGGTCAGCTCTGATGGTCCAAGTATGTTTTGCCCGGTTCAGTTTATACGCAATTGACAGATCTAGTCTTTGGAAGGTAGGATATTGCGCTTGCATTATTTGACTAGAAGTTAATACGGTCGTATTTCTTTTGATGGATTCCGATAAATTAATGGGCGTATACCGATTACCTCCTCTGATTAAATACCTCAAATTCACCGAAAATTTTTGGCGAAAATCTTTTCCCACTAATACATTTGCCGCATAGTTATTGTTGAATTGCGTATTGTACCAAACGTTTTTTTTCGCCTGGTATTTAGTGTCAAATACTGAGGCAGTAATTAAATAGTAAAAATCATTACTTAAAAACCGCTCCAGTGTTAATTCAATACCCTTGTTTTCCCCTATTCCGCTATTTTCTAATACTTGAGTAGGAATTCCAGAACTATAATTTAAGAGTGAAAAAGGGCTATTTCTATTCGAGTCCACGGGCGCTTGACTGATATTCTGTACATAAGCTTCAAGTTTAAGGCGTGTATTTTCCCCTATTCTTTGATCATATGAAATCACTTGGTGAAGCGATATGGCAGGCTTTATATTCATATTAGGTAGCCTAGAGGTAGAACCTGTATACCTTTTATAGAAATACAAGGAGAGAGGATCTAATCGGGAATGTACACCTAAGCCGAGTCCAAGGCGTCCCCCTGATTTAGTTTCCCATAAAACAGACATGCGAGGTTCCCATCCTTGGGCCTTGTTTAGTTCAAATTCATAGCGGTGAATCCCAGCCGTCATGCTCAATTGCGAGGTCCATTTTTTATGAAATTGAATATATTGTTGCCAATAATACGTTTTGTCTTTATCGTTTAAGTAAATTAATTTATTACGGAATTCGTACAGATTATACCCTAATTGACTCATATTAACCCCTATTTTAAGTTGTGCGGTGGAGTTAAATCGATGTAAATAATAGGAATTGAGACGCCAGGTGGGGTACTGGTAAGTTTGCTCTCGCGTCGTTACTGACCTCGTCTCCTGAATAATTTCGGTGGATTCTGTCATGTAGGCCAAAACCGTTTTAATATGTCCACTCTTAACCGGTAGTTTATGTGATAATCCACCTACAACTACCTGACTATTTGTAAAATCACTCGTAGTTGTTTTTATATCTTCTGTATTATTAGCCCCTGCGATGCCCCATAAGGTGAAGGTGCCTGATTTTTTTGTTGGTAATTCAAATAAATAATTTAAATCTCGATAGGCGGGTTTGAAATTCCCGGTATTGATATTAACCAAACCTGATTTAAGTAATATTTCCAAAGTAGAATACCGCAAACCAACTCGATAGGACCCCCCTTTGTTCCCTAATGGTCCTTCTCCAGCTACGTCTAATCCGACAACGGAAAGCGTAGTCATCCATTCTCTCTTTTGGTTATTTCCCCTTCGTAAGCTCAAATCAAAGACACCGGAGGAGGCATTCCCATATTCAGCCGGGAAGGCGCCTGACATAAAGTCAGAATTCGCTAAACTGGTAGAGTTAATCATGGAAATGATGCCACTTGTTGATCCTTGTCCATCACCAAAATGGTTAGGATTAGGAATTTCAATTCCTTCCATTCGCCACAATAATCCTTTGGGTGAATTGCCTCGAATAATGATCTCATTATTTTGATCTGAACCAGCGTTTGTGACGCCCGCAAAATTTAGGGCCATTCTTGCAGGATCTTGAAATCCACCGGCATAGCGTTGGGCTTCTAAAAGGCTGAATTGTCGAGCACTTACTAAGGTAAATTCGTTTTTGGCGACCTCTTTTGACTTCTCTGCTTGAATGCGTACTTCTTGCAAAAAGATCGGTTTTTCTTCCATTTCGATGGCTAAATAGCTTTCTTTTCCAGCTATGAGTTCAATCTTCGGAATACTAAATTCTTCGTAACCCAAGGCTCTAACTCGTATTTGGTAACTATTTAAGGGAAGTTTTGGAAAGGCAAAGTAGCCTAAGGAGTCAGATTTAACGACTTGGTTGCCTGGTGAAAGATAAATATCTGCAAAAAAAATAGGCTGTTGGATATGTTTATCCAACAGCCTACCTCTAATGTTTTGGGTTTGAGAAAAGCTAGTATAAGAAATGAAAAGTCCTATAATTATGAATACTCTCAAAGTTTTTAATTTCTTGGCGGCCCACCTTGACGCGTTTGATTCTGCATCGTTTTGTATTTCTCTAATTGCTCTGGCGTTAAAATCGCTTTAAATTGTTCCGCTTGCGCATCGTTGATTTTTTTCATCTCAGCCATCATTTCTTCTCTCTCCATTCCTTGCTGACGTAATTCCATCATCTTGTTCATGCGAGCTTCGATCAGAGGTTCAATTTTAGCTACTTGATCTTTTGATAAACTTAATTCAGTCGTCATGCGTTCTACTTGACGTTGAATCATAACTTGTGGATCCATTCCTTGCGCATGGATGTTTGTGCTGAATGCCATCATGGCTACCACGAAGGCTAAAATTGTGCTGATCTTTTTCATTTTATTTGGGGAAAATAGTTTCCCAAATATATTGATATACTTGAGTTGCTGGTATCTGATCAGTGATATTTTGCGACGAAATAAAAACTGGATAATACGCTTCATCGCAGAACGGACTTCCGTGGGAACCCTTCACAAGACTTGCATCGAGTGGAATCACGTCCATTCGGTAGCGGAATCCTAACAGCTTTCGAGCTAATTTATAGGCCGCTCTGAGCTTTATAAGCGGATTTTTAGGATCCATAAACATTTCGACAGGGTCATAACCTGGCTTTTTGAAGATATCCACACAGCGTGCGAAGTCTGGCGCCTTTGCGTCATCTAACCAATAATAGTAGGTAAACCATTTGTCAGAATCTGCGACCAAAACGATATCACCACAGCGTTCGTGGGCTATTTGGTACTCCTCTAATTCTTTTCCGCTTAGCACTTTCGCAATGCCAGGCACCTTTTCGAATAGCGCCTTGATCTCTTTTACGTTCTTACAATAGATATGAGCAATCTGGTGATCAGAAACAGCAAAAGCCTCACTTGCCCCTGGATCTAATAATTCCAATCCTTGTTCTTCCCTTATCGCTATCTTACCAGCCTCTCGCAATATACGATTCAAGTGAATAGGCGTATTTACGTCATTTATTCCATATTCAGAAAGTAAAATAATCTCCGAATTTTTCGATTCAAAATGGGTGATTAATTGCTTCAGAACTTGATCGATTTCTTTCAATTCTTTCGCAATCGCCGGCAAATCTACTCCGAATTTCTGTAGACAATAATCTAAATGCGGCAAATAGATTAAGTTCAAAGTGGGATCGTATTTCTCATCCACAAAGATGGACGCATCCGCAATCCATTGGGTGGACTTAATATTCGCATTAGGCCCCCAAAAGTTAAACAAGGGGAATGTGCCTAATTTAGCTTGTAATTCATCTCTTAATTCGGCTGGATGCGAGTAACAATCAGGAGCCTTAACGCCGTCTGAATGGTATTGGGGACGAGGAGTAACGGAATAATCCGCACTAGAGTACATGTTGTACCACCAAAACATTTTGGCACAGGTGAAATTTGGATCTTTTTTCTTTGCAGCCTCCCAGATTTTTTCAGCACCTACTAAGGGATTAGATTGCTTCCAAAACTTCACTTCCGAATCCGTTTTATCATACCATCCATTTCCCACGATGCCGTGTTCAGAAGGATTTTTCCCTGTAACATACACACTTTGGGATGTCGTCGTTACAGCTGGAAATGGAGGCTGGATTTTTTGAATCCGCTTCTTTTGGATATAGGCATACAAAAAAGGCGTGTATTCAGCTGAAATTACGCTTTCGCTGAGTCCCACCACATCGATAACAGCGGTTTTTTTCATGAGCCTAACAGATCTTGAATCGTTTTGATTTCGCGGCTAATAGAATCCGCGATGGGTACTTGAAATGCGGCTGGCAACACTCCCCAGGTATAGGTTTCGATTTCCAAATGGTTGGTAAATGGATTTTCTTTCTGAATGGAAAGAGTCTCTCTAATTTCTTTTTGGGTCGAGCCTAAAAGCCCGTAGTTTTCTAAAAACAAGGGTACATGAAAATGTACCCGCCATTCGTCGTAGGTCTCCGGTTGATAGGCTTCGAAAGCCTCATCCAAGTCTTTGAATTCTTCGTAGGTGCCGTTTTTGCGCAAGGCTTTGACCTGATGCAAATAAACGGGTTCACGGTATTTCTTTAATTCGTCTATTTTCGCCTCTTCTTGATTTCGAAGATCGATGCGCAGTGCAGAACTGATTTGAATCTTGCCCACCGGAATGTTTTTTGACTTTAATTCTGCTATACTAGCCTCAGGATCATCAAAACTCACCCCATAATGGCAAATGTCAAAACACAATTGTACATGTTTGCGGATGAGTGAAGCATCTCCTAAAGGCAATAATACCTCCTCGTACCAGTGAACGAAATCTGTATGATTGCTCAGCAAACCATCCGGTTCTGGTTCTATGTCTATATGAATTACTTTACCTGTATTTTGGGCGATTTGGTCCAAAACCTCCACTACCTCCAGCAAATGCTGAGTTGATTTTAGCATGGCGTCTTCCCGTTCTTTCTCCGATTTAAACCAGTAGCGATAGGAGAGTGGGGAAGTGGAAATACCCCCTTCATTTTCCTCTAAAAGCTGAGCTAAAATATGGGCTAAGCGTATCGTATAATCTCTGCGGTCCGTCGTCGTCCAATCGGGTGCGTGTACTTGGTCTTTAACGATTGTATTGTGAAATCCGCCGTATGGGAAGCCATTGAGTGTAAAAACGTAAAGGTTTTGTTTTTTTAGCCAGGATTGCAAGGCCTTTAATTGTACCGAATCTTGCAAATCAATACTCGCTTGATTTGCAAATCGCAGACCTAAACCCATCTTCTCGTCAGGTGAAACCTGTGCTTTGACTGCAGGAACATGCGCTTTTAATTGCGCAAAATGCTCAGACCAAATCTCCCCGGTATGGATATTACTACAATAACTCAGATGTCCGGAGGGCGTTTTCATATTAGGCGAATTGGGCTAAATAATCGACTGATTTTTTGATCATATCGAAATCCATTTCATGCACCTCGACTCCCTTGCCTAGTTTTTCGAGTAAAGTGATGGTTAATTGACCACCTAAATGCTCTCTAAACTCGTTCAGTCCGTTCGTTAAGTTTACTTTATCGTTTTCTGCCAAAGCCGGGTGGAAAATAGCAAAACCTAATTTTTGTAATAAATCTAAAATGCGGTCTACCTCTTCTTTCGTTAAATAACCCATTAGGTGTGAATAAACGCTATCTAAGGCAATACCAATTGCCACCGCTTCGCCGTGACGGATTTTGAAATCACTTAAGTATTCTAATTTATGCGCCGCCCAATGCCCAAAGTCCAAGGGTCTTGCCGAACCTTGCTCGAAAGGATCACCACTTGCGATATGCTGCATGTGCAGCGAGGCACAGCGGTAAATCTGTTCTACCATTACTGTCTTGTCGCGATTATTCATCGCTTCGGCAGTTGATTCTAGCCAGCTAAAGAAGCTGATGTCTTTGATGAGGGACACTTTCACCGCTTCAGCAATCCCAGAACGCCAATCGCGATCCCCTAAGCTTTCAAGGAAAATGTAATCATTAAATACAGCCACTGGAGGGGCAAAAGTCCCTAGGAAGTTCTTTTTGCCTAAATAGTTGACACTGTTTTTAACTCCCACACCTGAATCGTTTTGAGACAAGACAGTCGTAGGAATTCGGATGAATTTAACGCCTCTGTGGGAAATCGCTGCTGCATATCCTGCCATGTCTAAGAAGGCACCACCACCAATGCACGCCACAAACGAATGGCGATCAATGCCGTGCTCATCTAAAGCCCTGATCACTTCTTCGTAAAAACGGGGGTCATTTTTACAGACCTCACCTCCGGGTAATACTAAGATTTCTGGGGCTAAATCAGCTGTTGAATGAGTTTGAAAATAAGCTACAATTTCTGCTGTTAACTTTGTTTGAATATCGGTTACCCCTTTATCTATTACGAAAAGTATTTTCTTGCGAAAAGTGGGGTTGCCGTAGTTTTGTATGAAATCCGCAAAAACGCGATTTTCGGCCGCAAACAGACGCTCTGTGAAGAATACTTCGTAGGAATACGGTACTTGAAAATGTTGTTTTAAGGATTGCATAGGTTTACGTAACGGCGAATTTCTTAGCTAAACCCAAAGATACGGGTAATAAGGCTAAAACAAAGAGGGCCATAATCCATTGTCCACTTGATGCGACCCAAGCGGCATTCATTAATATAAGTGTCAAAACCCCCGTTTTTACTGTTAATCCAATGTTTTTACCTATCGGATTCTTAATTGCAACACCTAGTTTTCTGAAAATCAGGATAAAGTGGGCTAGCACAAAAACGAGCGCAAATTCAATTTTTTCTGCAAAATAAAGTTGGGAGGCATGGACAATTAAAAACAAGAATCCAGCAAAATAGAGGGTAGTGGCCTTGCCACCATGTACTTCACCGCGACTCACTAAGGTAATTGCAGCAATGTAAATCAGTGGAATTAGGATGACGGAAAAATGCTCTAAAACACCTAATTCGTACACACTCATCCCTAATAGCAAATTGTAGGCACGACATAAACCCATGTTGATTGGGCCAAAAATCCGCATGTGCTTTCCCTTCCAATCATAAAATAAGGCTAAAAGTGTGATAAAAATCGCCACAAATCCACTCAAGCGGCTTTGCCAGAATGCGAGGAAAATACCTGCCGCCAGCAATAAAATCCCACCTGTTACGGCCTCAGAACGTTTAATTCTCCCACTCGGCAAGGCTCTTTCTGGCCTTTCCGTTGAATCTAATTCGTGATCAAAAATGTCATTGAATACCACACCTCCTGCATAGAGGCACATGCTGGAAAGTCCTAAAAATAGGGCAGGGTAGAATTGGTAATCTAAACTACCAAAAGTAAATCCCACAATCGCTAAGCCCGCCATGATGTCGGATAAGGCGGTCACAACATTAGCAGGTCGCGTTAATTCAGCAAAAGCTCTTAATTTACTCATTAGCGGATGAAAATGGAGTTTTTATCAACTCGTGGAGCCTGGCCACCTCGGAGAACCGTGTTACCATTGAACTTCAAAGATTGATCTATTTCTAGACCATGAATGAAATCGGCTTCGTTGATTTGTCCGCTTTGGGCGAAGGAATCCAAGGCGTTTTGGTAGGTTACCTTCTGAATATCTTCCTCTGAAATTCCCTTAATTTTCATCAAGGCAGCTGTCTTAGGAATCGCTAAGGGATCTGAAATACCCCAATCCGCGGCGGAATTAACCATAATTCGCTCCGAACCATATTGCTTTACAATCTCCACCATCCGCTCATTTCCCATTTTTGTAAAGGGATAAATGGTGAAAGCGGCATAAAAACCTTGGTCCAAAACCGACTTCACAGTTTCCTCATTATTGTGATCAATCACTACCATATGAGGCGCTAAGCCATGTTCTAAAGCGATGGCCATACTGCGCTCTGTTCCCTTTTTCTTATCTCTATGTGGCGTATGTACTTGAACCGGTAAATTCATCTCTTTCGCTAATTCAAGTTGCGCCCGGTAGTATTTTTCTTCGGCAGCTGTTTGGTCATCAAAACCAATTTCACCGACACCCACCACGCCTTCTTTTTGAAGGAAAAGGGGTAGAATGTCCATCACTTCCTCCGCTAGTGCTTCATTATTTGCTTCTCTAGAGTTCAACCCGATCGTACAATAATGCTTTATGCCAAACTGAGACGATCTAAAACGTTCCCAACCCACTAAACTCGCAAAATAATCCTTAAACGACGCTAATCCCGTACGTGGTTGTCCTAGCCAAAAAGCCGGCTCAATGATAGCCACCACACCTGCATCAGCCAAGGCTTGGTAATCATCCGTCGTGCGTGAAGTCATGTGCAAGTGTGGATCGAAAAACTTCATCCCTTGCGTGTAGGCTGCAAAGCCGCCCTCCACTTCTTGAGCAGTCTGTTTTTCTTCAGAGGATCCTTCGAAATGCGATGGATTTAATTTATGTTCGTTTGGGTTTTGGCACATATTAATAGGCTGTTTCTTCTTTTTCTAACACCTTCCAGGCTTCTAGAGGGCTATTGTTTAGGACTAATTGGGCTGCTTTTTGATCGTTTGGATCCTGGCTTGCTGCTAGTCTTTCGAGGTCTTGTTTTTTTGTTTTTGTATCAAATTCACGGATTAATCGCCAAACCTGTGAAGGTACTCGCCTTCCAGCTGACCATCTCTCCTGCGCAAAATCTGCTAAGGTATCTGCCAGAGCTTGATTAGCCCGCTCATCCAATCCTTCAATTAGGTGTATGGGCTTGTCATTAAAGATACATTTTAGTACTAATTGATTCCAGGCTAATTCGCTGAAATAGGTTTTGGGATACGGATTACCGAAAGCAATCGCATCAAACACCGGTCCCATATTCGACCTTACCGCATCCGTGGCACGATGTAACCACATTTCAGGTTTGCTTAACGCAGGTAGTGCACGATAAAGTGCAACTAATTCATTCATCTCGGCTGTATCGAATAGGGTCTCGATCCGAGATTTCCCGTCTTCTTTTTCTGCTAAATGAATTAAGAAATAAACGCGAATGAGTTGATCTACTGTTCCGTGTTGCCAATTCCACCCTGCTAATAATCCCAGATCTTTATTAATAGGATTTTTAGATACCTTCCGCGGCACCATAACAAAGGCCAAAGCCAAGCTTTTTGCATCAGCTTCTCTTTTTTCCTCTATCCAGGCTAACTCTGTTGGATTAGCTAGGGATGTGATGGATTGAAAGATTAATTCGGCGGTAGTCAATTTAAAATAGGTTTGATTCTTCTCTTTGAACGAATTTACTAAAAAAATGTGAATTGCTTCCTGATTTTTGGCAGGATGTGCAATAGGTTTAGCCCCTAAATTCCGTTAATTTTGCTTTATGGAAGAAAGACCGATAACCGACTGGCTGCCCCTCACGAAAAAAGAGGTAGAAAAACGTGGCTGGGATGAACTAGACGTGATTTTAATTTCAGGTGATGCCTATGTGGATCACCCGGCATTTGGTACGGCGGTCATCGGTCGCATCATGGAAAGTGAAGGTTTGAAGGTGGGCATTGTTGCACAACCTAACTGGAAAGACGATTTACGTGATTTCAAAAAACTAGGTAAGCCCAAGTATTTCTTTGGAGTTACTGCCGGTTGTATGGATTCCATGGTGAATCATTACACAGCGAATAAGCGCATTCGTTCGAATGATTCTTATACACCAGGTGGAGAAGCAGGTTTCAGACCCGATTATGCGACCACCGTTTACACGAAAATTTTAAAAGAAATATACCCAGATGTTCCCGTTTTAATCGGCGGTATCGAGGCCTCTTTGCGCCGCGTTACACACTACGATTACTGGGCAGATAAATTATTCCCTTCCATTCTAGTGGATTCTGGAGCAGATATGCTCGTTTATGGGATGGGGGAGCAGCCTTTGCGCGAAATTATGCGAGGGGTGAAGGAAGGAAAGAAATTAGGGGATTTGACCCATATTAATCAAGTAGCATTCTTAGGAAAAACAGCACCAACTTGCGACTGGGAAACGGTTGAATTAGCGAGCCATGAAGTTTGTTTAGAAGACAAGATCAAATACGCGGCTAACTTTAAGATAGTAGAAGTTGAATCCAATAAGTGGCAAGCGAACCGAATCATCCAAAAAGTAGGAGAGGACGTCCTAGTCATTAATCCACCATTCAAGACGATGGAAGAGGTGGAGATGGACAAATCCTTTGATTTGCCATATACCCGTTTGCCACATCCAAAATATAGAAAGCGTGGACCTATTCCCGCTTTTGAGATGATTAAATTCTCGGTCAATATGCATCGCGGATGTTTTGGAGGTTGTAGCTTCTGTACGATTTCGGCTCACCAAGGCAAGTTTATTGCCTCAAGAAGTGAGAAATCAATCATGAAGGAGGTCGAGCAGATCACTAAGGCGCCCGACTTTAAAGGATACATTTCTGATTTAGGTGGCCCATCTGCGAATATGTACCGCATGAAAGGGAAGGACGAGGAGATTTGTGCGCGCTGTGTTAGCCCTTCATGTATACACCCGGTGATTTGCAATAACTTAGATACATCGCATAAACCTTTGACGGATATTTACCGCAAAGTCGATAGCCATCCAGCCATTAAAAAGGCATTTGTGGGGTCAGGAGTTCGCTATGATCTTTTAGTAGATGATTTCAATAAGAATAATCAGGATGGAAATCACGATGAATACATGGAGCAATTAATAACGCGCCACGTATCGGGTCGTTTGAAAGTAGCTCCGGAGCATACTTCTGATGCCACTTTACGTGTTATGCGTAAGCCCTCTTTCAAGTATTTTCACGCCTTTAAGAAGAAGTATGATGAGATTTCTGCCAAATTTGGCCTAAAACAACCCCTCATTCCGTATTTCATCTCTTCTCACCCTGGTTGTGAAGAAGAGGATATGGCAAACTTAGCCGCAGAGACAAAGGACTTAGGATTTCACTTAGAGCAGGTGCAAGATTTTACACCTACCCCGATGACGGTGGCTGAGGTAATTTATTATTCAGGCGTTCATCCATACACGTTGCAGCCTGTAAAAACGGCTAAAACGAGGGAAGAGAAGCAAAATCAAAACAAGTATTTCTTCTGGTACAAAGCAGAATACAAGGATTGGATTCGCAACCGCTTGACACAATTAAAACGTCCTGACTTAGCGCAGCGCTTATTAGGATTTAGAAATAACAAAAATAGCTGGAATAAATAATTCAGCCGTTCATTAATTAACCAAAAAACAAGAATACAATGGATAAAAACGATGAATTAATCGTTCGCGATAGCCATGGCGCTGTTTTGAAAGAGGGCGATTCCGTTACTGTTATTAAGGATTTAAAAGTTCGTGGTTCTTCTAGCGTGATCAAACGCGGCACGATGGTAAAGAACATTCGACTAACAGACGATGCGGATGAGGTTGAAGGTAAAGTGGAGAAATCGGTGATGGTTTTGAAGACGGAGTTTTTGAAGAAAGCATAACACAGTAGTCGGTAGTCAGTAATCGGTGGTCAGTAGACAGTTGTCGTTGGTCAGTAGTCGCTAGTCACTAGTCTGTGGTCAGTAATTCTTAAAATTTAAATGTATGAAAGCGAATTTTGTGTTATCACTTGTTTTAGCGAGCGGATTGTTAATTACTTCTTATGATTCGATAAGTGAAACGACTGCAAAATCCACCCCAAAAACTTTAACAACTGCTGAAAATAAAGCCGCGTTGAAGAAATGGGAAGCAAGTCCGGATGGCATCCAATTCAAAAATTGGGAAGCATCTCCAGCAGGTAAAAAAGTACATGCAGGTGCAGCCAAAATCAGAAAATTTGTTCGCAGTAACGCTAATATGCAGGGAATTGTGACCTCATTATCTCTTCCTGAGGGATCTAGATTAGGTTATGGTCTAATGGTTAAGATTGATCGTGAAGACTACATTCTTTCCCTAGGTCAATTATCTAAAGCTGAATTAGCCCAATTAAAAAGTCTAAAAGTAAACGACAAAATTGTCATCAGAAGCCGTTTCGTATCAAAAGCACCTAAGTATGCCTATCCAATTGTTAACGGCGACTACCTTGAAAAAGACAGCAAGGTGGTTTACAAACGAGTGGCTAAAGGAGGTTGCTAAATAGGAGAGTAGAGATTATAGAGTATGATTTTATCCACCATTTACCGCTTACCATTTACCATTATTTACTCTTCATCAACCTCCAGCTCCTCATCCTGAACCAATCCTTGATTTAATTTCTTGGTGGATTTAATGCCTAGTTTGTGTAGGTTTTGAGCTCTATTGATCAAGTTTCCTTTTCCGGTGCTAAGTTTGCTTAATGCATCGTTATGGGAATCTTCGGCTCTTTTTATATGCTTTCCTACATCTTCCATGTCTTTAGTGAAGCCCACAAATTTGTCATACAAATCTCCAGCCTGACGAGCAATTTCAATTGCATTTCTGGTTTGGTATTCAGTTTTCCAAACAGATGCGATGGTTCTTAATGTCGCCAAAAGGGTAGAAGGGGAGACTAACACAATTTTACGGTCCCAGGCATAGTTAAATAAGCTCGTATCTTGGCTGATAGTTGCCACAAAACCCGATTCAATCGGGATAAACAGCAAAGTAAAATCAGGACTAGTCAAATCTAAAGCAGTATGGTAATCCTTGGAAGAAAGCTCCTTAATGTGTGTTTTCAAGGATTCAATGTGCGCTTTCAAAGCGATTTCTTTTTCCACAGTTCCTTCTTCAGCACTTGTGTATCTCTCATAAGCCACTAAGGAAACCTTACTATCAATGATTAAGTTTTTATTGTCTGGTAAAAAGATCACCGCATCAGGTTTGATCGTATCATGGTCTTGGTTTTTAGTGACAAATTGAGTCTGGTATTCCATCCCATTTTTCAATCCGGAGCTTTCTAAAACGCGCTCCAAAATCATCTCTCCCCAGTTTCCTTGCGATTTATTCGAACCTTTGAGCGCATTCGTTAAATCCTCTGTTTTTTGTGTAACGGTCTGATTTAAGCTCGTCAAATTCTTGATTTGCTCCATGAGCACAGTACTTTGCTCTAGGCTGTTTTTTTGGCCTAAGTTAACCTTCTCCTCAAATTCTTTTAATTTCTCCTTCAGCGGGTTTAAAACGTCGTTTAATTTCACCTGCTGTTGATCACTTAACATCTTTCCTTGTCTCAGCACCGATTCATTACTGATATCCACCAGCATTTTGCGGAGTTTGTCTTCGTCCGCTTTTTGACTTTCTACCGTTAATTTTAAGGTCTCATTTTGTCCTTCTATTTGGGATAATTTGCCAAAAAGGGCTCTATTTTCTGCCTCCAAACTAGCTTGTTTCGTTTGGTCTTGACTTGCTTGAGCTAATTGGCTCTGTAAAAGGGCTAATTTTCCTTGAAATAGGAGATAGGTAGCGCCTGCACCGGCTACGAGGGCTAGAATGATGTAGAGAATTGTCATGCTGTAAAAGTAAAGCATAAAGCATAAAGCACAAAGAATAAAGCTGATAATCGGTCGACAGTAGCCAGTAGTCGGTAATCGGTATCCAGTAATCAGTAATCGGTATCCGGTAGTCAGTATCCGGTAGTCGGTATCCGGTGTTCCTATCTATACTCTCTACTCTATTCCCTGTTTACTGACTACTGATTACTGACTACTGATTACTGACTACTGATTACTTTTATGCAAAAAAAAACCGCTCTGTTAGGAGGCGGTTGTTTTTAAATAACTTGGAGCTTACTTACTTTCCCGGGTTTGATCCCAGTATCATCAGCGGTGCGGGGCTTAACTTCTCTGTTCGAGATGGGAAGAGGTGAACA
>NZ_JBIIBQ010000031.1:0-24671 GCF_044239315.1 Aquirufa sp.
ATAAAGTTTTTAATCAAAGTGATGACTTATTACATGAAGGAAAGACGACTTTAGTCTTTATGGATTTAGTCTCAAAAAAGATAGTTAAGGCACCTGAATGGTTGATTTCAGCTATTTTGAAACATAGAAATGATGATTAGAAGGGTTCTGCGTGAGATTAGATTGTTTTGGAAAGATTGTGAGGAACACTATGTTTTAGCACGTATTCTTACGATTTTGTATCGAAAGATATTTCATTTTGATATAGATGTTCGTGCTGCTGCGGTTGCTTACAATTTTACATTAGCTGTTTTCCCTACGATTATCTTTCTATTCTCTCTGCTGGCCTACATTCCGGTGGATAATTTTGATATTAAAATGGTGAACTTTTTAAAGTCATCCATCCCTAAAAACCTGCAGAAAGATTTTACCGAATTGCTTTTAGATTTGATTCGAAAAAAATCCGGAGGAGTTTTATCTTTTGGATTTTTATTTGCGCTTTATGCTTCCACTAGTGGTATTCAAGCTCTTATTCGTTCGTTTAATTTAACCTATAAAACGAAAGAGAATCGAGGGATTTTGAAGGAGCGTGTGATTGCAGTTTCATTGAATTTCTTGTTGACCTTCGTCTTGATTACGGCATTCTCTGTCTTTATTGTAGGGAAATTAGTAATCGGTTATTTGAAAGGTAAGGGGCTAATTGATTATGATTTCAATTTCTACATGCTAAATATTCTGACGTATTTCCTCATTTTCGCGATTTTCTTTTTGACTATCTCGATTATCTATTATTACGCTCCAGCTATCACGAAACGTTGGAAGTTTTTTAATGCTGGATCAATTACAGCCTCTATTTTGACCATTCTAGTAACGAATTTGTTCTCGTATTACCTAGTTAATTTTGCGAGTTATAATAAGGTGTATGGTTCGATAGGATCGTTGATTGCCTTGATGGTTTGGTTGTATTTTATTGCCTTGATTTTACTAGTAGGATTCGAAATTAATGCTAGTATTGATCAAGTAAAAGAGGAAAAAGAGGAAGCTGAAACAGATTATTTTTTCGAATAATATGGCAGAACTCATCCGGCTTTATGATAAGAATAACAGTCAAGCGACTTTAGAGTTGATTGTTAAAGCTTTAGATAAGGATGCAGTCATTATTTACAAGACGGACACGATGTATGCTTTAGGGTGCCACATCAATTCAACGAAAGCTGTGAATCGAATTTGTGAAATTAAGGGTATTCAGGCCTCTAAGAATCGATTCTCCTTTATTTGTTCGGATTTAAGTTCGATTTCGAATTATGCCAAAGTATCCGATTTCGCCTTTAAAACCTTAAAACGATACCTTCCTGGAGCCTTTACCTTTGTATTGCCAGCAAGTTCTAAAGTACCTTCTATTTTAGTGCAAGGAAAGAAGACAGTAGGTATACGTATTCCAGATTATGGTCCTATTCTGTCGATTGTTGAATTAGTAGGATCACCAATACTGACGACCTCTTTACCTCACGTTGATTTAGAAGTGGAAGAATATACTGATCCCAGCTTAATTATGGATCGATGGGGACATGCGGTTGATTTAGTTCTTGACGGAGGTTTTTCGGGTTATATACCCTCTAGTGTGGTCGAAATATTGGATGATTCATTTGAAATCGTCCGTGAGGGTGCCGGTGATTGCACTGATTTTAATTAAGACCATTTAACGTTTAACTTATCTGGTTTTGTATGTTTCCAGCGTCTATGGGACCATAAGTACTGTTCCGGATAATCATTAATTGATTTTTCAAGTCTTCGTGCAAATCGTTCGATAATTTCCCCGCGAGGCAACTCTTCAAAAGGCACATTGGCAATTAATTCATAGGTTAAAGTATATTTCCCTCTTTTAGTACGTACAGCCTCAGCAAAAATAACGGGATAATTGTATTCGCGTGCAAAACGTTCCATCCCTGTAAAGAAGGCAGTATCTTGATGTAGAAATGTTGTCCAATAGGCACTTTCGGGTTTTTGAGGTGCTTGGTCAGCTGCTAAACAAACAGCGCGTGGAATATCTTTTCGTTCGCGAGTTAACAAGATAGATTCTTTTTTCTCTATTAAATGGATATTCCCAAAACGGGAACGCACCTGGCTTGTAAATTCATTGAATAATGGATTGTTGAGTTTTTGATAAATTATATCGTAAATGTTATTGGTTAAAGCTAATCTATGAATTGCCCATTCCCAATTACCCTGGTGTCCAGCAACCAAAATGACGGGAATTCCTTTGTTTAGAAAATCGGTTACTATTTCTTCATTTCTAATTTCGTAACACGCTAAAATTTCGTCTTTTGTTATCGAAGCACCTTTCAAAAACTCGACTAATTGATCTGTTAAATAGCCATAAAAACGGTAGAGTAAGTTGTTTAACTCTTTTTCTGTGGCTTCAGGAAATGATTTTTTTAAATTAGTTTGGATAACTTTTTTCCTGTAAGGAATAAAATAATAGAATAGATTGGCACAGAATGTAGCGAAGCCATAAAGCACAGGTAAGGGTAATCTTCCAATTAGTTTGTATAGAAATAGAGGAGACACTTTCATTCTTATTATCTTTGTTCTTTAATTGTACAAATATCCGATTAATTTTTGGGAATGCACATTGAGACGCATTATTTGCCTAGTTTAGAATACATGTCACTTTTGCTTCAGCATCCGACTTTACTTTTCGAGGTAGAGGAGAATTTCCCGAAGCAGACCTATCGGAATCGTTGTCTGATATTAGGAGCAAATGGGGTAGAACGATTAACAGTTCCTGTTATTCACACTTCTGGTCAGAAGACGAAAACAAAAGACACTAAGATTGATTATTCCCAAAATTGGATAAAGCAACATCAAGGTGCTTTTCAAGCGGCATATGGGAATGCACCGTATTTTGAATATTTTAAGCCATATTTAGATCAAATTTTTGCAAAAAAAAGGTTTTTTTTAGTAGATTTAAATATTGATCTTTTGAGTTTTGTTTATCGAATTATAGATGTACCTCTCGTTTATGAGAAGACTTTAGAGTTCGGAGTTAAGGCAGAAACAAGTGAATATGATCAAATAAGTGCAAAGAAAGACTGGACAACGCGTTCATTCTATCAAAATAAATCTTATCGCCAATGTTTTGGAACTGAATTTGTTCCTAATCTTTCGGTTTTGGATTTATTGATGAATCATGGTAAGGAGTCTTTGACTTTTTTAACATAAAAAAGGGAACAATTTAGGGGCATACGCGGTTTATGCATTTAAATTGAACGAAATAAATAGAACGATATGGAGGCTAAATTTTCGAATAAAGTGAAGGAAGTCATCTCGTTAGCTCGAGAAGAGGCATTGCGTTTAGGTCACGATTATATCGGTACTGAACATTTGATGTTAGGGATGATTCGGGATGGACAAGGGCCAGGCATTGACTTATTATTGCGTTCAGGTGTTTCTTTGGATTCATTACGCCAGAGTATAGAGCATTCTACCGCTTCTACAACGCGTTCTACTTTTGATCGGGAAAATATGTTAAATATTCCTTTAACAAAGCAAGCAGAGAAAGTATTGCGTTTGACTTATTTAGAAGCCAAGTATTTCAAAACAAATGTGGTAGAAACAGATCATTTATTGATGGCTGTTTTGCGTGATGAAGATAATGTGGCAACTCAGATTTTGGAAAAATACCAAGTATACTACGATTTAATTAAGGAAATGGTGGAATTTCAATCAGGCAATGGCCAAGGAGCAAATCCGAAGGCCAGTTCAGATACAGATGATAATGATGATGATTCTCGTTTGTATAGTGCTGGTTCTGGGTCTACAGGTGGAGCAGGTGCTGGAAGTACAACAGGGTCAAAACCTGGAGAGAAGAGTAAAACCCCTGTCTTAGACAATTTCGGTCGTGATCTAACTAAGATTGCGGAAAATGGGAAACTAGATCCTATTGTAGGTCGTGAGAAAGAGATTGAGCGTGTTGCTCAGATTTTGTCACGTCGTAAGAAAAATAATCCTATTTTAATTGGAGAGCCCGGTGTGGGAAAAACGGCCATAGCGGAAGGCTTAGCCTTACGCATAGTGCAAAAGAAGGTTTCTCGGGTGCTTTTTGGAAAACGAGTAGTGACGCTTGATATCGCTTCTTTAGTGGCAGGCACAAAGTACCGTGGTCAATTCGAAGAGCGTATGAAGGCGGTTATGAATGAATTAGAGAAGTCTACGGATGTAATTTTGTTCATTGACGAATTACATACCATTGTGGGAGCAGGTGGAGCATCTGGGTCTTTAGATGCTTCCAATATGTTTAAACCATCTTTAGCACGTGGAGATATCCAAGTGATTGGAGCTACTACGTTAGATGAATACCGTCAATATATTGAGAAAGATGGTGCATTAGCACGTCGTTTCCAAACCGTGATGGTAGATGCTACGACGGTGGATGAAACCATTGAGATTCTTCACAACATCAAAGATAAATACGAAGATCACCACCATGTAATCTATACAGAGGAATCGATTATTTCAGCTGTTAAATTATCTGATCGCTATATTTCAGATCGTTTCTTACCAGATAAGGCGATTGATGTATTAGATGAAGTAGGGGCTCGTGTACACATTTCGAATATCAATGTTCCAGAAGATATCGTTGCATTAGAGAACCAAATCGAAATTGTTAAAAAAGAGAAGAACCAAGTGGTTAAGTCTCAAAAATACGAGGAAGCGGCTCAATTACGCGATAGAGAGAAAAAATTAATCGATCAATTAGAGCAGTCCAAGGCAGCTTGGGAAGAGGATTCTAAGAAGCAGAAATTTACGGTTACAGAAGAACATGTGGCTGAGGTTATCGCTCAGATGACTGGTATTCCAGTTAATCGGGTAGCGGCGAAAGAGGGTGAGAAATTATTACAGATGGATGAGCAGCTTTCGAAGCAAGTGATTGGTCAACCAGATGCGATTAAAAAATTAGTAAAAGCTATTCAACGTACGCGAGTGGGCTTAAAAGACCCGAAGAAACCGATTGGTTCTTTTATCTTTTTAGGCCCTACAGGGGTAGGAAAGACGGAGATGGCAAAAGTTTTAGCTACTTATTTATTTGACAAAGAGGATGCTTTGGTCCGTATCGATATGAGTGAGTACATGGAGAAATTTAGTGTATCTCGCTTAGTAGGAGCGCCTCCGGGCTACGTGGGTTATGAAGAAGGTGGTCAGTTAACGGAGAAAATTCGTCGTAAGCCGTATGCTGTCGTATTGTTAGATGAAATTGAAAAAGCGCACCCAGATGTCTTTAACTTGTTATTACAAGTATTAGATGATGGTATTTTGACGGATGGTTTAGGTCGTCGTGTTGATTTTAGAAATACGATTATCATTATGACATCGAATATTGGTGCGCGTGATTTGAAGGATTTTGGATCGGGTATCGGTTTCTCGACTAAATCGAAAGTGGACAACCTGGATGAATATGCTAAGACCACCATTCAAAATGCGTTGAAAAAGGCATTTGCACCAGAATTTATTAATCGCTTGGATGATATAATTGTATTTAATTCTTTAGAGCGCCCTGCTATTCATCAAATCATTGATTTGATGTTAACTAAGCTGAAAACACGTTTATCAAACCTTGGTTTCGAAGTGGAATTAACGGAGAAGGCAAAGGATTTTATGGCGGATAAAGGGTATGATCCACAATATGGTGCTAGACCATTGAATCGTGCGATTCAGAAATATTTAGAAGATGCGTTAGCTGAAGAAATATTGAAAGGGGCTTTAGCAGAAGGAGAGTACATTGTGGCGGATTTTGAGGAGGGTGCTGATGCCTTGACTTTGGCTAGAAAAACAAGAAAAGAATTAACCAAACAAAAAAAATAATATGTCATTAGTACAAAATAAGGTCGTTTTAGTGACAGGAGCCTCACGAGGTATCGGTCGGGCTATTGCGACTACATTTGCCAAGGCTGGCGCTTACGTGGCTTTCACGTATTTATCTTCTGTAGAGAAGGGACAAGCATTAGAACAAGAATTAGCAGCATTTGGTATTACAGCCAAAGGATATCGTTCAGATGCATCTTCTTACACTGAATCAGAAAAATTAGTGGAGGATGTGTTAGCTGATTTTGGAACGATTGACATATTAATTAACAATGCAGGAATTACGCGTGATGGTTTATTAATGCGTATGTCAGAGGAACAATGGGATGAGGTCATTCGCGTGAACTTAAAGTCAATTTTTAATTTGACAAAGGCGGTTACTAAGCCAATGATGAAGGCTAGATCTGGATCCATTATCAACATGACTTCGATTGTTGGAATTAAAGGTAATGCGGGTCAATCAAATTACGCAGCTTCAAAAGCGGGTATTATAGGATTTACAAAGTCTGTGGCCCTTGAATTAGGCTCTCGTAATATTCGTTGCAATGCCATTGCTCCTGGATTTATCGAAACAGAGATGACGGAAGAATTAAATGAGGCGGCGATTGAAGAGTGGACAAAAGCGATTCCTATGAAAAGGGGAGGGCAGGCGACGGAAGTAGCTGATGTTTGTTTATTCTTAGGTTCAGACATGTCCTCTTACGTTACAGGCCAAGTTATTTCAGTAAATGGAGGTTTGTTAACCTAGTTTATAATTTAAGCACAGTTAGACCTCAGTCTTTACGTTTAAGATTGAGGTCTCTTTTTTTATGAGGATTTATCTATTTTTTCTGCTGGTTTTCTTAAGCTCTTGTGCTAAGTCTGTACTTCCTGTACAGATTGCTGATAAGTCAGTGTATGTGGATCGTTTTCCGGCTATAAAACCGGGCTTAACCACAATTGATTTTTCTCTATCTTATGATAGTTTATTGGCGCTTAGTCAATTGAAAGCAGGTTCTCTACTTTATCAAAATTCCTCCGCTTCTTCTGCTATTGATTTCCCATTAGATGTGCGATTATTAGCGCCTATACAATTAAAAGCCCTTCAAAAAGACCATATTAGTCTTTCCTTACCTGTTCGAATGTCTGCAAAACCAGAGTTAGCCGGTATATCTGCGGGCCTAGTCACAGGTGATTTAGCGATGCAGGTTCAGCTGAAGTTGAATCTAGCTAATTTGAGTTCTTTGCAAGTAAAGGAGGTTGCCTATGACTATGAATGGATTCAAAAACCCTCGGTTAAGGTGATGGGATTTCCGGTGAATGTCTCAGGGTTAGTAGATCAGTTATTGAATCAAAAGAAAGCATTGATTTTGGCTCAAATGCAAGAGCAACTGAATGCTTCGATTAGAAATACCGTTTCGAAACCCTTTTCATTACAATCCTTAATTTCAGAGTCTCCAGCTGGGTACCGGTTTGAACCGGCTGCAACCTCCGCATTAGATTTGCGTAATTTATCTTTTGAGCAAACTGGAATTAAAGGTCAGTTGAGGTATTTTGGAGGATTTAAAGTGGTTTCTGGTCAAGACAATGTGAAGCCATTTTTCATTCCGGTAAAAGATTTACCAGGTGTGGCTACACCTACACTTCCTTTTCAATTTCAAATGACTGGTCCGGAATTGATCGATCAAATTAAATCATTTAATACTTCCTTAAAAGGTGTAGGTTCTTTCGTATTCCAAAAGGAGGGTTTAGGTTTTCAATTAGTTCAATTTAAAGGGAAGTCTTCTAAGTTAGAGGTAGATTTTGATTTCGTAATCTATCCGGATAATTCTGTCGGTAT
The DNA here is from genome assembly GCF_044239315.1 of Aquirufa sp. Taxonomy (GTDB): domain Bacteria; phylum Bacteroidota; class Bacteroidia; order Cytophagales; family Spirosomataceae; genus Aquirufa. The sequence goes on from NZ_JBIIBQ010000031.1 coordinate 7,661, forward strand.
TCAATTAAAAGAGACACGTCTTCAGGGCTTATCTTTTCCAGCTTCCCTTTTTAAGAGCAATATTCAACGCAAATTACAGGCACAAGCCTCGGCTTTTCGGTTTAAGCCGTCTCTGATTCTATCTCGACTTCCTAGTTCGATTACATTAGTAAAAAATGGCCGAGTTCGTTTTCAAAAGATCTATTTTGATAGTAGTTCGGTGTTAATTGAGGGAGCATTTGAAGGGAATTGGTCTTTGGCCAAATAAAATCTTACCTTTGCCCCAGAGAAAATAGACTATCCTATCGCTTTTTAAAGAGGAAAGTCCGAACAACATAGAGCAGTGTGCTTCCTAACTGGAAGGGGAATCTTCGGATTCTACAGCAAGTGCCACAGAAAATAACCGCCTTCGGGTAAGGGTGAAAAGGTGGGGTAAGAGCCCACCGCTGGTTTGGTGACAAAACAGGCATAGGTAAACCTCACGCGTTGCAAGATCAAATAGGCTAGCTGCCGCAAGGCAAAAGGGTGGCTCGTCCGATGCTAGTGGGTAGATTGCTACAGATAAACAGTGATGTTTATCGAAGATAAATGATAGGACGGTGGGTAACTATCGACAGAATTCGGCTTATCGGTTTATTTTCTCTATTTCTTTGTTTGAAATGAAAGCAAAATAGTTTAATTTTGCAGACTATTTATAAACCCGAGGGACGAGATCCCTCATAAACCCATGTATAATGGCTGTTAAAATCAGATTAGCGCGTCGCGGACGCAAAAAGTTAGCAATGTTCGATGTAGTAGTTGCGGATGCTCGTGCACCACGTGACGGACGTTTTGTAGAAAAAATCGGAACATACAACCCTAACACCAACCCAGCAACTGTCGTTTTAAACGAGAAACAAGCAATCCTATGGGTATTGAACGGTGCTCAGCCAACTGACACAGTTCGTGCAATCCTTTCTTACAAAGGAATTATGTATGCGAAACACTTACAAGTAGGTGTGAACAAAGGTGCTATCACGCAAGAACAAGCTGATGCGAAGTTCGAAGCTTGGAAAGCAGCGAAAGAGATATCTATTCAAACGAAAGCAAGTACATTGCAGCAATCGAAAGCGAAGTCTAAAGCGGCTCGTTTAGAGGCTGAGGCAAAAGTATCTAGCACTCGTGCTGATAATATTGCAGCAAAAAATAAAGTAGCTGAAGAAGCTTTAGTAGCTAGCGTAGTAGAAGCTATCAACGAAGCGGAAGAAGAAGCGACTGGTGTTGAAGTTGACGAGGTAGTAGCTGAGGCTCCTGCAGCAGTTGAAGAAACAGTTGTAGCTGAGGTAGCTGAAGAAGCAGCAGTTGAAGAAGCTCCAGCAGCAGAAGCTCCAGCAGCAGAAGAGGCTCCAGCGGCTGAGGAAGCAGCAGAAGAGGCTCCAGCGGCTGAAGATGCAGCAGAAGAAGCTCCAGCAGCAGAAGAAGCAGCAGAAGAGGCCCCAGCAGCTGAATAATTTTTGATTTCATTTAAAATCATACAAATTTGTTCTCAAGTTTGTATGATTTTTTTTGTACCTATGGCAAAGACTGAATATTTCGAATTGGGCACACTTTCTAAGCCGCATGGTTTAAAAGGTGCTTTTCATCTCTATTTAGATGTTGATGATCCCTATGAGTATGAAGATTTAGATGCAATCTTTTTGCAACAAGGAAATGAAATAGTTCCTTATTTTGTAGAAGATATTCAGATTCGGGATAACTTGAATTTGATTACGTTGGAAGGTATTGATTCTTTGGATGCCACGAAAGAGTTAGTTGGTTTAAAGGTATTCCTACCTTTATCAGCTTTACCTCAATTAAAAGACGATCAGTATTATTACCATGAAGTAATTGGCTATCAGGTTGTAGATAAAAATTTAGGTGATTTAGGGACTGTAAAGGAGATTTATAGTACGGGGGCTCAAGATGTGGTGGTGATGATTTATCAAAATCACGAAGTCTTGATACCTTTAATTGATGCGATTATCCCTAAAGTGGATAAGAAGAACCAAATTGTTCATAGTATTCTGCCTGATGGTTTGTTAGAAGTTTATACCCAAGAGGATGCGGATTGATATTATTTCAGTAGTTCCAGCTTTGATGAATAGCTTTTTTGAGCATTCTATTTGCGCGCGTGCGGCTAAAGCAGGGCTAGTGGAAGTCGTATTTCATGATCTACACGATTATTCAGAAAAGAAGCACAAACAAGTGGATGATTATCCGTTTGGGGGTGGAGCAGGAATGGTGATGTCGGTGGAGCCTTTGGCAAAATGCATTGAAACCTTAAAAGCTAAACGCTCGTATAATGAGATCATCTATTTTAGTCCTGATGGCATCGTTTTAAAACAAGGTTTAGTGAACCAATTGAGCCTTGGAGAGAATCTGCTATTTATTTGTGGTCATTACAAAGGAATCGACGAACGTATACGAGAGAAGTATGTAACGAAAGAGATTTCGATTGGTGATTACGTATTATCGGGTGGCGAACTAGCTGCTGCTGTTACTGCTGATGCGATTATTCGCCTGATTCCAGGGGCGATAGGGGACGAAAGTTCTGCATTAACTGATTCCTTTCAAGATGGATTGTTAGCACCTCCTGTTTATACACGTCCTGCTAGTTTTGATGGTATGGACGTACCTGAAGTGCTTTTGTCAGGTCATGAAAAGAGGATTGAAGAGTGGCGACACGAGCAAGCTGTATTACGTACGCAGACTAGAAGACCTGATTTATTAGATTAAGATGAACAAAAAAGAATCCATTTCGCTTGTTACAATGTTAGCGCTGGGAGGCTTGTACCTTATTTGGGGAAGTACTTTTTTGAGTGTTCGAATTCTTTTGGACTATTTACCCCCATTGGTTATCTCATTTTCAAGAAATTTAGTAGCTGGGATTCTGTTTTTAGCTTGGTCTATTTTAGGCGGTCATTGGAAAAGTCTCACTTTTGAACATTGGAAAGTACACCTCTTAGCGGGTATTTTGTTGATTACTTTAGGTAACGGTTTTATGGCCTTGGCCGGCTTAACCATCCCGTCTGGATTATCCTCGGTTTTCATGGCATTTGGTCCTTTGTTATTAGTGTTATTGTTTTGGATATCAGGAAGGAAGCCGAGCAATCGAAAATTATTGGGAACCTTAATCGGGTTTGTAGGAATTATTTTGTTAGCCTCTCAAAAGAACTTAGCGATACCCGGAAGGGAAATTGACTTTTACAAAGGTATGGGTTTCTTATTAGTAGCTGTTTTAGCTTGGAATGTTGGCGTATTTTATATTCAGTTTATGAAGGCGAATACGTATCATTTTACGCAAGTTTGTGGCATTCAAATGACATTTGGAGGTCTTATTCTGCTCGGAATAGCTTTATTTAGAGGGGATGCGCAAACAGTCGTATTGACTGATTTACCAGCAAAAGCCATTTATGTGTTTGTTTATTTAGCGTTGATTGGCTCTATGTTGGGTTTTGGATTATTTGGTTATTTATCTAAAGCGTTGGATGCAACTTTGGTATCTACTTATACGTATGTGAACCCTATAATTGCCTTATTTTTAGGTAATATTATCCTTGGAGAGTCTTTAAGTAGTATATTGTTGTTCGCAAGTAGTTTGATTTTATCAGCTGTCTTGTTAATTACTACTGAAAAGACCTCAACCTCATGAAAAAGATTTTACTTGCTTTGTTTTTTACAACCTCTTTAATGGCTCAAGATTTTACTCCTTTATATCCCGCTGGGGTTCCCAATTCTAAGCCAGTAGTTAATAAGCAATCTGCTGTTAAAGGTAAAGACGGAATAGAACGAATCTCTAAAGTATCTATACCCACTTATCGATTCTTTCCTGCGGCTATCTCAAAAGAACCACGTACTTGTGTGATCATTTGTCCGGGTGGAGGTTACCGTATTTTAGCCTCATCACATGAAGGTTACGATATTGCAGCTAAATTCAATGAGATAGGTGTTTCTGCTTTGGTATTGTGTTATCGCTTACCAGAGGATTCCGCTCAAATTGAAAAGAAATACGCTCCTTTGCAAGATGCTCAGTCGGCGATTGCGCTGGTTCGTACTAATGCAACAAAATGGAATATTGATCCTGCCAAAGTAGGGATTATGGGCTTTTCTGCCGGAGGTCATTTAGCTGCAACAGCATCCACTCATTTCAATAAAGATTATACGGGTATTCATGCTGGAGTAAATCTTAGACCAGACTTCTCTATTTTATTATACCCTGTTATTTCGGTTAGACCCTTCGGTCACGGTGGAAGTTCTCTAAGTCTTTTAGGAAAGAATCCGACGGAAGAGGAATTAGCCTTGTTTTCAAATGAAGAACAAGTAAATGCCCAAACACCCAAAGCATTCTTAGTTCACGCTGCCGATGATATGGCGGTACCTTTAAAAAATTCCTTAATTTATGCTGAACGTTTAACAGCTAATAAAGTGCCTGTGGATTTGCATGTATATGCGAAAGGTGGTCATGGTTTTGGACTAAACAATAAAACCACAAGTGGGGACTTGTGGTTCGATCGTTTAACAACTTGGTTAAAAGCAAATCAATTGCTTTGAGTTTTCTTCATGACAAAGTAAAAGGGAATACCTAGAAGAACGATTCCTAGTCCTATGGAAGAGGAGAGTGTTTTTACCCACAATAGGTTGCCTGCAATTCCAACTAACAAAAGTAAGTAGCCACTGAATAGTACCTTTTGTAAAACAGGTAATTCATTTTGCATGATTCGTGTTTTAAACACGGAAGCTACAGTTAGGAAGTAGAAAATTAAGATAGCAAAGACGGTGAAGTCTAATAAGGCACCATAAGATCCAGAGAAACACAATAAGATGGCCCAAAGTCCCTGAATACCTAACGAATATACAGGAACGTCTTTTTCATTCGTTTCAGCTGCTTTCTTAAAGAATAAACGATCATTTGCCATGGCTTGAAATAAGCGCCCACCAGCTAAGATGATACCGTTATTGCATCCAAAGGTTGAAATCATAATAAAAACGGCCATTACTAAAGCACCTATTCCACCTAAAACGGTTTCTAAGGCTGCTGCTCCTAATCGATCTTGAGTGGCAAACATAATTCCACGTGCATAACTATTGATTCCATCTGCTTCACCCTTCAATGGCAAAATGCTCAAATAGGCCATATTTGTTAGTAAATATAACAAGCATACGAGCGCTGAACCATAGACTAGACCTTTGGCAATCGTCTTCTTTGGATCCTCAAAATCAGCACTAGCAAAAGTAACATTATTCCAAGCGGACGAAGAGAATAAGGGCCCGATCATGGCTACCCCAAATAAAGAAGTTAATTCCCAGCCACCTATGGAATGGGATGTATTTGTTGTACTATCAATGGTAAACGGCTCGGCGAAGAATCCTTCAAAGTGTATCCATTCATTTTGAACACCCACGTATAAACCTATAACGACTAGGATGATAATGGCGCCTATTTTAGTGATGGTAAAGATATTTTGAACTAAGGAGGCAAACTGAACGCCTTTACTATTAATAAAAGTTAATAGTGCAATGAGAGAGGCCGCTAAAATTTGTTGTGTGGTGATAAAATCACCGACCAAAGGAGTGTCATTCAAAATACCAGGAAAGATAAAGCCTGCATAACGGGCAAAAGCGACTGCAACTGCAGCAATTGTACCTGTTTGAATAACTAAAAAGGTGGTCCAACCGAACAAGAATCCAATAAGAGAATTATACGATTCCTTTAGATATATGTATTGTCCTCCCGTTTTAGGGAAAACTGAACTCAATTTACCATAGGCAAAAGCACCGGTAATGGTTAGGAAGGCTGTTAACAGCCATGTTCCTATCCAATAAATAGGGGAGCCCACGGATCTAGCCACTTCAGAACTGACTAAAAAGATACCCGATCCGATCATGGAACCCATGACGAGCATAGAGGCATCCAAGGTGTTTAATTTTTTATTCATATAGGTGTTTATTGATTAAATACAATTCCTGATTTTCATCACGAATTCAAAGAAACGATTAATATTTCTGATTTAGGTGAAGTCTTTTTAAGTTTTTTTTAATGTAAACGTTTCCGTAAACGTTTACGGAAAAAAATTAAATATTTTCTTTGATTTTTTATACAATTATCTTCTATATTCCCACACTTGATATATGACCATTTATAATTCATATAGCTATTGTACAATTTTAGATTGATTTATGAAAAAGTCCATTAATGAAGTTGAAATTTGGGATCAATTTAGATCTGGGGACCAAAAGGCTTTTGCCACCTTGTATTCACATTTTGTTCAACCTTTGTATACTTACTGCATGGGTATTACAAGTGATAAGGATTTAATTAAGGATTGTTTACATGATCTATTTGTAGAGATTTGGAAAAATCACGCGAGTTTAGGTCCCACGACAAGTGTAAAATTTTATTTGATGGCTTCCATCAAGCGGAAAATTGTTCGTCAGTTAGAAACTCAATTAAAGAATTTAAATCACCACGATTCGTATCAATATCAGTTTATGGAGGATATGCCCTCTCCGGAAAGGCAATTGATTATGGTGGAGGAGGAGAGGATGTCTCATACTTCTATGTACAAGAGCTTAGAGAAGTTAAGTAAACGCCAAAGAGAAGCCATTACCTTAAAATATTTTAAAAATCTGGATACGGATCAAATTTCAGAGCAAATGAATATTAACCCACAGTCAGTATATAATTTACTTTTTGGGGCCCTTAGAGTAATGAAAGATCATATGTCCAAAAAAGAATATGCTTTTTAAATATTAATTATTATAGGATATATTTGAGTAAAATTTATAATTATCCTGCTTTATAGGTATATAATCTTAATTAAGATTGAAATGTTACCAAAAAAAATGAGCTGGATTAAGAGATTAAAAATAGTAAATAAGTACCCAATTAAACCCTTAAGACTGTCCCAACAAGAAAGCAAAGCCTTGTGGGATAGGATCCAAATGACTTTGCAAACAACTTAATTTTAATTAACCTATGAGAAAAAAATTACTTTCCAAGGTGCTTTTTAGTGGTTTATTGCTGCTATTGAGTATTCAAATTTTTGCCCAAGATCGGACGATCTCAGGTAAAGTGACCTCATCAGAGGATGGTTTAGGAATTCCAGGTGCCAGTGTAGCTGTAAAAGGAACTACTAAAGGTACTGCTACAGATGTAGATGGAAATTACAAGATTACTGTTTCAGGATCTGCAGTTTTAACAATTACATCTGTTGGTTATTTAACCCAAGATGTTACTGTTGGAACAAGATCACAGGTTGATGTTACTTTAGCTGCAGATACGAAGTCTTTGAAAGAAGTAGTCGTAGTAGGTTATGGTACTCAAAAGAAGAGTCAAATGACTGGTGCTATTTCTTCTGTAGGTGCTAAGCAGATTCAAGAATTACCCATTACAAATGCGCGTCAAGCCTTACAAGGCAGAGCGGCAGGTGTGGACGTAGTTCAACCAGGTTCTAAGCCAGGTGCTGGACCTCAAATCCGTATTCGTGGTAGACGTTCATTTAACGCATCCAATGATCCATTATATGTAGTGGATGGAATTCCTTTATCAAGTGGTATTGATGATATCAACCCGAATGATATAGTTTCTATGGAAGTATTAAAGGATGCATCTGCTACCGCTATTTATGGTTCTCGTGGTGCGAATGGTGTTGTTATCATTACTACTAAGCGTGGAAAGGCGGGTTCTACCGTTGTGTCAGTTGATTCTTATTATGGTTTCAATCAAGAATTAGGTACAATTGGTGTAATGAACGGAGCTCAATTTGCTGAGTATAAGCGTGAGTCTCGTCGGGCGGTAGGTCAGTATACATTAGGTGCTGCGACGGCTGCAGAAGATGCTAAAATCTTTGAGCCACGTGAATTAGCTAGTATTGCTACGGGTCGTTCGACTGATTATGTTGCTGGAATGTTGCGTACGGGTGCTATTCAGAGTCACCAAGTTTCAGTATCTGGTGGTAGTGAGAAGACTACCTTTAATATCTCTGGTAACTTCTTCCAAGATATTGGTGTGGTTAAAACACAAGATTTTTCGCGATACACTTTCCGTGTTAACTTAGATCATAAGATTAATGATAAAATCAAAATTGGTTTATCGACTTTGATTGTTAATTCAATTCGTAATGGTGAAAATTTAAACGTATTAGGCGGTGCTATGCAAGAGAATCCTTTAGGGGAGCCTTATGATAAAGATGGTAACCTAGTATTTTTACCTACTAACGATGGTTTACGTACTAATCCATTCTCTGAGTTAGTTGAAGGTGCGAATGTGGATGAGAATAAGCGTTACAGAACTTTTAATAGCTTATTTGGTGAGTGGGATATTGCTAAGGGCCTGAAGTACCGTGTTAACTTTGGTCCAGACTTAACAGTAGGTAGAGCTGGTCGTTTCATCGGTGCATTCACTAATAATAACCGTGGTGGTAATGCTACAGGTAGTATTAATGAGCAATTCTTGTTCAACTGGACATTGGAAAATATCATTACTTACAACAAGAAATTTAAAGATGTTCACAATTTGAGCTTAACTGGTTTACAATCCATTCAGCGTGATCGTGATGAGCGTACTTCTATTTCAGTGAATGGTATTCCAGTAGAATCTGCTTCTTATCATCGCTTAGGTGATGCTAATCAGATTACAGGTGCTAACACTGATTTAATTGAATGGACTTTACTTTCTTATATGGGTCGTGTAAACTATGACTATAAAGAGAAGTACTTATTTACAGCTACAGTACGTATGGACGGTTCATCTCGTTTTGGTGCTAACACTAAATTCGGTATTTTCCCTTCATTTGCGTTAGGTTGGAATCTATCTGAAGAGCCTTTTATTAAGAGCATCACAGAAATCGATCAATTAAAATTACGTGCTTCCTGGGGAGCGATTGGTAACCAAGCGATTACTCCTTATCAAACACAAGCTTTGTTAGGTCGTACTGCTTATGCATGGGATAATACGGCAGCCTATGGATATCGTCCAAATACAATTGGAAACCCAGATTTACGTTGGGAAACGTCTACCACCTCTAATGCTGGTTTAGATTTTAGTTTCTTCCGTGGTAAGGTTTCAGGTTCTGCTGAATATTATGTGACTAGAACTACGAATTTGTTAGCTCCGCAGCCTCTACCTAATTCCATTGGTTTTGGTGGATTTACTACAAACGTTGGTGAGACACAAAATACGGGTATTGAATTAACAATTAACACCGTAAATGTTGACCGTGGCGGATTCCAGTGGACATCAGATTTTATCTTTAACCGTAATAGAGAATCAATCATTTCCTTAGCGAATGGTAAGGTGGATGATGTGGGTGCAGGTCGTTTTATCGGTCAGCCCTTAAGTGTATTCTTTGATTACAAGAAGATTGGAATCTGGCAGCCGTGGGAGGCAGATGCTGCAAGAGCGTATGGAGATAAAGTAGGACAAATTAAAGTAGAAGATTTCAATAAGGATGGTAAGATTAATGCGGATGACCGTCAGATCTTAGGATCAGCCGTTCCATCTTTCACAGCTGGTTTGACAAACCGTTTCTCTTACAAAGGGTTTGATCTTTCTTTCTTTGTTTTTGCACGTGTAGGACAATTAATTCGTAGCCGTTTCCATGACAATGTGAACCAGTTAGCAGGTCGTTATAATAACTTAAACCTGAACTATTGGACCCCCAATAATTTAACAAATGATTTCCCTCAGCCGGTTGTTACGCAAGAGTTCCCTAAGAACGGTAGTGCATTAACCTACTTTGAAGGTTCATTCTTTAAGATTCGTAACATCAATATCGGTTATAATTTACCTGATGATGTGGCTAAGAAGTTGAAGATGCAAAGTGTACGTATTTTTGCTAGTATTCAACAACCGTTAATTTTGGCTGAGTATCGTCAAAAATACAAAGGTATCGATCCTGAGACTTTTGTGGACGGAGAACAAGGTGTTGGTGGTGGTGAGGTTAATGCGAACGTATCACCTGCTACAAGCGTAACAACCTTTGGTTTGAATCTTAAATTTTAATCAAATTAATTAAATAGTACAGATATGAAAAGCTTTAAAATTTTTAGAAAATTAAGAGTTTTAGCAAATATTAGTTTGATTGGAGTAGTTGCTTTAGGTACTCAATCATGTAATGATTTGTTAACAGAAGAGGTGGTTTCGCGTGTTGGTAATGATTACATTAATACAGCGAAAGGTTTGAACGATGCAACTAGTGCTGCATATTCCACTATGCGTTCTTGGTATGGTACCGAGCGTGGTATGAACTTGACGGTCTTTGGTACGGATTCTTATCAGAATGGAGCAGACGGTAGTTGGAAGTTTATGAATACGTATACGACTGACTTTGATACGCGTAATGGTCAAGTTTCAGAAGTTTGGAATGATTTTTATCAAGGTATCAATACGTGTAATGCCATTATTGAGCGTGCTCCTAAAGTAACAGGTTTAACAGATGCTGTTAAAAAGCAGCGTGTAGCTGAAGCTAAGTTTATTCGTGCACATCACTATTTTATTTTAACTCAATTATTTGGTGGTGTAGATTTACGTACGACGGAAACGATAGCTCCTACGAAGGTTGCGAAAAGAGCTACTATAGCTGAAATGTATGCTCAAATTGTTAAAGATTTAACTGAGGCTTTACCTGATTTAGAGAATAAAGCGCGTTCTACTGAATATGGCCGTATCACACGTGCAGGTGCTGAGCATTTATTAGGTCGTGTGTATTTGACTAAGGCTACTTCGTCTGCTAAAGCTGGCGACGACTATTCAAAAGCAATTACAAGTTTGAAGAACGTTATCTCAAATTACGGTATGAGTTTATTACCTAATTTTGCAGATGTGCATAAACAAGGTAATGAAATGAATGGTGAGGTAATCTGGTCTATCCAGTATACGCGTGATCCATTAACAAATGCCGGTGGTAATAATGCGCACGTTTTCTTTGGTATGGAATATGACGTATTACCTGGTATGCAACGTGATACAGAGAATGGTCGCCCATTCAAGCGTTATATGCCTACTAAGTATACTTTAGATGTATTATTCAAGGATAGAGAGAATGATAGTCGTTACAAGAAGACTTTTAAAGACACCTATCTATCAAATAAGCCGGGTACTTATTCTACTAGCTTTGATTTGTCTAAACCATCAGTAACATTTGCGTTAGGCGACACGGCTATTTTCTTACCAGGTGTTGAAATGCCTTTAGCTGAGAGAGCAAAGAAGAAATATCAGGTATTAGTTCCTTCACGTTATGATGAGCGTATATTCTTAGCTATCAATAAGCACTTTGATGGTGGACGTGTAGACCGTACACAATTTGAAGGTGGTCGTGATTTTATTGCTTTCCGTTTAGCTGATACCTATTTAATGTTAGCAGAGGCTCAGTTCTTCTCTGGAGCAGTTAATGATGCTGTTACAACCTATAATGTAGTTCGTCGCCGTGCGGCATGGCCAGGTAAGGAGTCAGCTATGTTAATTACTGCTAGTCAGTTGAATGTTGATTTCGTTATGGACGAGCGTGAGCGTGAGATGCTAGGAGAGCAATCTCGTTGGTTTGATTTAGCGCGTTGGGGTAATATAATTGAGCGCGTTAAGGCTCATAATCCTCAGGCTGCTCCTAATATCAAAGCACACCATGTATTGAGACCTATTCCTCAAACTCAAATAGATAGAGTGGAAGGTGGTAAGGATGCATTCCCACAAAATCCTGGTTATTAAGATTAAAATAATCTCTTAACTTTAAATTCCGAAGGCCTCTAGGTCTTCGGAATTTTATTTAATAAGCATTATGAAAAAGCTATTTACATTGTTTTTAGGCCTTTATGGTTTTGCTTCTTTAGCACAAAACTTACCAGTGAGCTTTAAAAATGGTAAGACATCTGTGGACGTTTTGATAGGAGGTAAGCCTTTTACTTCTTATTTTTTTCCTGGACAGGATGTTTTAAAGAAAGCGGTTTTGTTTCCATTGATTTCGGCTAAAGGAACTACTATTACCCGTGGTTATCCTATGGCTCCGCGCGCTGGTGAGCGTGTAGATCATCCACATCATGTAGGTATGTGGTTAAATTATGAGGATGTGAATGGTTTTGACTATTGGAATAATTCTACTAATATCATCGCCTCCTTACAGAATCACAAAATGGGAACGATTGTTCACACTTCTATTGTAAAACAAGATGCGAAATCAGGAACATTAGTCGTATCGGCTGAATGGATTGATAATGATGGTAAAGGTCAAAAAGTATTGTCAGAAAAAACAACTTATATATTTTCTGGTACTGCTGATTCAAGAACAGTGGATCGCATTACAACCTTGACTGCTATAGCTGATCAGGTTTTATTTAAAGATGTGAAGGATGGTATGTTTGCTATACGAGTAGCCCGTCAATTAGAAATTCCATCTAATAAACCGGATGTCTTTACGGATGCGCACGGCGTAGAAACGAAAGTACCTGTAATGGATAATACGGGTGTAAGTGGTGACTATTTGAGTTCTGAAGGAGTGAAAGGGGAGGCTGTTTGGAGTACGCGTGCTAAATGGATGAATTTGCACGGAGAAATGGATAATCATCCTATTTCAGTTACTATTTTCGACCATCCGACTAATGTATCTTATCCAAGCTATTGGCATGCAAGAGGTTATGGATTGTTTGCTGTGAATCCATTAGGAGCCAAGGTGTTCAGTAATGGTAAGGATGAGCGTAATTTAACATTGAAGAAGGGGGAATCCGTTACTTTTAAATACCGCACGCTCATTTCTGATCGTTTAAATTCTAAGGAAGAATTAGACAAAATTCAAGCGGAATTCGCTTCTGTGAAGTAATATTTAAGAAAATACTCTTATTTTTGTAAGGTAAAGGGGGCTCTTGTAGCCCCTATTTTCTTTATTCTATGCAATTATCCTTTTTAGGAGCCGCTAGACAAGTGACAGGAAGTATGTTCTTGCTGCAATTGGAAGACGGCTATCAAATATTAATCGATTGTGGTACGGACATGGAGCGAAAGCTCGACTTCGATGAACCCGTAGAGCATAAATCATTTTTTCCTTTCGATGCTTCACTAATCAATTTAGTGATACTTACCCATGCACACATTGATCACTCAGGTAACATTCCTATGTTGTACCGAGAGGGTTATGAGGGACAAATACTGTGCACTCCTCCCACGGCGGATTTAGCAGAGTTATTGTTGATGGATTCAGCAAGCTTACACCTGCGTCGTTTAAAAGCTGCACAAGGTGATAGTCGCAAGAAGCACAAACAAATGGATCGCTTACTTCGTAAGGGAGATCTATATCTTCAAAGAGATGTGGAGAACGCGATGGATAATTTTGTGACCTTACAATTCAATCGCAAGTTTATTGTTTTTCCAGGCTTAGAAATTACGTTTGTGCCTGCTGGTCACCTATTAGGGGCCGCGCACGTTTTGATTTCTGTTACAGAGAAAGGGGAGACTAAAACAATCGGTTTTAGTGGGGACATAGGTCGAGCGAATTATCCTTTGCACATTGATCCTCAGCCATTCCCTGAGGTAGACTATTTAATTTGTGAAACTACCTATGGAAACCGTATTCATGAGGACAAGGAAAGTCCGATGGATGCTTTGGGAAGAGTGATTAAAGAAACCTGTATTGATCGACCTGGTCGTTTAGTCATTCCTGCCTTTTCTGTAGGAAGAACTCAGGCTGTCTTATATACACTTAATAAACTGATTGAGGAACGCAATTTTCCTGCAGTTCGTGTTTTTACGGATAGTCCGATGGGCCGTAGTTCAACGAAGATTTATTCTAAGTATTTGTCCTATTTAAATCCGGAAGCACGAGAATTCCACAGGGAAAATGATGAATTGTTTGATGTAGATAATTTGATATTTCTGCAGACAGAAAAGGAAAGTAGAGCTATTAAGGATTACCGGGAACCTTGCATCATTATTTCGTCATCTGGAATGATTTCTGGAGGTAGAGTAGAACAACACATTGCTGATAATATTTCGAACACCTATGCCACGATTTTATTGATTGGATATACTGCGGAAGGAACTTTGGGACGGCAATTATTAGCTGGAACAGATATGATTGTTGTGAAGGAAAGAGAGTATAAAGTGAATGCCCAGATTCGTAAGATTGATGTATTTTCTGGTCATGCTGATCAGACAGGACTTTTGGATTTTGTTAAGCAGCAGAAACCAAGTAAACTAAAAAAGATTTTCCTTTCTCATGGAGAAGAGGAAAGTATGCTGGAGTTCGCTTCTATTTTGAATGGATTGGGTTTTAGTGAAGTTATTTTACCCCAAAAGGAGGAGACTTTCGAGCTTTAATTTTATTTTTGTATTAAAATTTATGCCTTATGAAAACATTATTGGAATTCGAAAAGCCTATCGCAGAATTAGAGGATAAATTGATTGAGATGCGAAAGCTTGCTTTAGAGAATAATGTCGATGTGACAGCTACTGTGGCATCTTTGACTGATAAGATTGTAGAATTGAAAAAGGAAACATTTTCTAATTTGACGCGTTGGCAGCGTGTTCAATTATCCCGGCATCCGGACCGTCCCTATACATTTGACTACATTGAGCATCTCTGTGAAGAATTTATTGAGATTCATGGTGATCGAAACGTAGGAGACGATAAAGCGATGGTGGGTGGTTTTGGAACGATTGATGGTGAATTGTCTGTCATGTTTATTGGTCAGCAAAAAGGGCGTAATACTAAGGAACGTCAATACCGTAATTTTGGAATGCCTAATCCAGAAGGATACCGCAAGGCGCTTCGATTGATGAAAATGGCGGAGAAATTTAATAAACCGATTGTGTGTTTAATTGATACTCCTGGAGCTTTTCCTGGATTAGAGGCGGAAGAAAGAGGTCAAGGTGAAGCAATTGCTCGCAATATTCGGGACATGTTTATGCTGAAGGTGCCTGTGATCTGTGTCATTATTGGGGAAGGGGCTTCCGGTGGTGCTTTAGGCATTGCTGTTGGAGATCGAGTTTTAATGATGGAAAATACGTGGTATTCCGTGATTTCTCCCGAGTCTTGTTCCTCTATCTTGTGGAGAAGTTGGAATTACAAAGAACAAGCTGCTGAAGCCTTGAAATTAACGGCTACTGATATGTTAGCCAATAAATTAATTGATGGTATTATTCCTGAGCCTTTGGGTGGAGCACATCTTCATCCAGAAGAGGCTGCTGCTACTCTAAAAGCAGTAATTAAAAAGGAACTAGCAATACTTACAGCTTTGGATCCTTCTACCCGTATCGCACAGCGGATCGATAAGTTTGGTGCCATGGGTGAGGTTATTGAATAATATGGCAGCTCCTAAAGCGATTATCTTTGATTTAGGGAATGTCTTATTACCTATTGATTTAGATAAAACTTATGCTGCCTTTTCAGTTTACTCTAGCTTAAATAAAGAGGAAATTGGCTCAGTTATCATCGAAAATCAACTTTGGGTTCCCTATGAGTCAGGGAAGCAATCTGACGTAGAATTTAGGGAATTTCTGCGTTCACGACTAGATTTAACTATTTCGGATCTTGAATTCGATGAGGCATTCTCAGCATTATTATTGGATTTTCATCCAGGAGTTTATGAATGGATAGTCTCCTTGCAATCTACGTATCACCTTATTTTATTGAGTAATACGAGTTCTATTCACGCAGAGCGTTTTACTAAGGTTTCTTTAGGTCCAACAGGTGAAAATCTGTTCAGTTTGTTTCATCAGGTGTATTATTCCTTTGAAATGGGTTTGGTCAAACCTGACCCAGCAATTTACCATCGCGTTTTAATGGAACAAGGTTTTGAGCCTTCACAAGTCTTGTTTTTTGATGATAATCTCGCTAATATTAATTCAGCTAAATCCATTGGAATTGATTCTTATTTAATTGATCCCAAACATACTTTTATACAAATACAAGAAATTTTAGATACCTATGTTAGTTAGTAGTCCCATTTTTGATGTTTTATTTAAGCTTGCAGGCTGGAAATTAGTAGGAGTGGTTCCTCAAGATTTAAAGAAAGCATTGGTTATTGTTTGTCCACATGCCACTTGGAAAGATTTTATTGTGGGATTAGGTGCCCGTTCATTAATGAGAATGCCTATTTTATTTTGGGGGAAAAGAGAATTGTTTGATGGGCCTTTTGGTGGAATTTTTACTTGGTTAGGAGGTTATCCCGTAAATAGAGGGACTAAATCTAACTTAGTAGATTCGATAGTAGATATTTATAATTCCAAGGAATCATTTTATGCTGTTTTAGCGCCAGAGGGGACACGTAAAGATGTTCAAGAATTAAAAACGGGTTTCTATTATATAGCAGATGGAGCTAAAGTGCCTTTGATTATGATCGGATTTGACTTTGTGAATAAGGAGATAAAAATTCGGGAACCTTTTTATACGACAGGTGATTTCAATAAAGATAAAATAGAGATTGCTCGTTATTTCAAAACGATACCTGGTGTTCAAAAATCTTGGATTAGGAATTACTTAGCAGAAGCAGCAGAATATATTAATTGAGCTGTTTTTTTAGAAGCACCAGCGTTTCCCACTAAATCTTGTAGGGTTTTATAGTCTTCTTTTTGCTGTTGATATTTTTTTCCTTTTGTCAGAAGTTCTTTCATCCACGCTGTCATGTGATCTACAGAGAACTTTGCCTGGATTAATTCAGGCACGGCTAGTTTATCTAATATGATGTTAACTAGAGAGATATACTTGATTTGTATAACGATTTTGGCCAAAGAATAAAACACCCAATCTGTCTTGTATACCACTATTTGAGGTGTATTTAATAGCGCTGTCTCTAAAGTAGCTGTTCCAGAGGTAACAATGGCAATTTCAGCTTGCTGTACGATATCATAAGTTTGATCGAATAAGACAGGTATCGATGTTTGGTAGAGCTCTTTCCAATCTGAAATTCCAGCGATGACAAAGTTTATTTCAGGATTTGCTCTAGCTAATTGTTCAAAAAGGGGTAAGGCGGTTTTTATCTCCTGTTTTCGACTTCCAGCTAATAAGGCGATGTAGGATTTACCTTTAAA
>NZ_JBIIBQ010000018.1:0-56839 GCF_044239315.1 Aquirufa sp.
GTAACAGTGACGATCTCTCCTGCATTACCTGTTGGTCTAGTAATTGATCCAGTAACGGGTGCGATCTCGGGTACTGCAACAGCTACTTCGGCTCCTCGTGCTTACACGGTTACGGCTACTAATGCTGGTGGAACTGGTACAGATATCATCACAATTTCAATAGTAGAACCATCGCGTCCTACCATCACATATCAACCGGCGAACATTAAATCGTTCCCTGTTGATAGCGTAATTACACCTTGGATTCCTATCACAACCGATGTAATTAATTCCGTTACTGTTACACCAGCCTTACCAGCAGGTCTTGTAATAGATCCTTTGACAGGTATCATCACAGGTAAGCCTACGGCTATTATGACGAAGCGTGATTACATCGTCACAGCTAGCAATACGGCTGGCTCAGACACCGCGCGCATATCCATCACTGTGACACAGAAGGCACCTACGATTGTATACAACCCTACGAATAAGGTGTTTGGTAAAGATCTGTTTGGTTCATATACTCCTATTGTGACGGGAGCTCCGTTCACGTCAGTGACGACCATCCCGGCTGCGTTGCCAGAAGGCCTCCGCATTGATTCCTTAGGTGTGATTAAAGGTACACCTACACAGGTTTCGGCGCCGCGTGCTTATACGATTAACGTGTCGAATGCTGGAGGAACGGCAACAACTCAAGTGACTTTAGAGGTCTCAGCGGATATTTGTCCGGTGACTGTTAGTGTATCGCCTAGCGCTATTATATTAACACAGGGTGTTGTGATCAATCCTGCGATTACGCCGACGACAACGGGTGTAGTGAGTGGATTTAGTCTTAACCCTGCGATTCCGGCTGGATTAACCTTTAATCCGTCTAGCGGAGCTATATCAGGTACTCCTACTGGAATACTAACAACGACAAGCTTTGTGATGACGGCGGGTAATGGAACGTGTAGTGCAACGGGTACGTTTAGTATGACGATTAATCCAAAAGCACCTACGATTGAGTATACGCCTAAGAACAAAACCTTTGGCCTAAATACTCCTATCGCTGCATTCGCTCCAGTTATAACGGGTGCACCGGTGACTGTTTCAATCTTCCCTACGCTGCCAGCTGGTCTTGTATTGAATACAACAACAGGGGCAATTACAGGTACGCCGTCAGCTACTTCTGCGCCTACTGCCTACACGGTAAAAGCGATTAATTCGTCTGGCGAAGATACGGATGTCATTACGATCGAGGTGACGGCTACGGTGACTTGTCCGGATGTGAATTACAATCCGAATGCGTTAGTGTTAGAGGTTGCCAAAGACACCACGATCACTCCTTCGCAAACCGGAGTAATCAATAGCTTCACCATTAGTCCTGCCTTGCCGGCTGGATTGGCGTTTAACACGGCGAATGGAACGATTTCTGGAAAGGCTTTGGCAAAATTAGCAACCAAAACATTTACTGTTAAGGCCATCAATAGTGTTTGTACAGATTCGACGACGATCACTATTCAGGTGAAAGATAAATTGCCTGAAATCGCCTACCTAGTTCCTTCGTTAGTTAAAATTAACAAGAATGAAGCGCGAACTTTCCCACTAACTTCTACGGGTGGTGCTATCGATTCATTAACAATCGACAAGGCCCTTCCTGAAGGATTAGTATTCAATACGAAAACGGGTACGATTTCGGGTACTGCCACGGCTGCTTCACCTGCAAACACCTATACGGTGAAGGCATTTAATGAAAGCGGCTTTGATATCGCTACCATTGTTATCGAAGTGTTAGAAGTGGGTATTGCTCCTACGATTGAATACCCTACGAAAGAATACAACTACTTCAAGGGAGATAAGGTAAGTATTTTACCTACACTTTGGGATAATGTTCAATCAGCTACTTCTTCTCCTACTACACTTCCGGGCGGTTTAAGTCTAGATCCTGTGAATGGTAAGATTTCCGGTGTGGCTGGCTACATCACGGTAAAAACAACCTATACCATTACAGCGCTTAATACAGCTGGTACGGATACGGCGAAGGTGATTATTACGGTGAGCCCGATCAACCCACCAGATAGCTTGAGCTATGCTTCTCCTAAATCATTCATTGTGAATGAACAAATAATTCCATTATCACCTAAGGTGAAAGGTTTTGTGGAGAAATACGAAGTAAGTCCTGTTTTACCTGCCGGCTTAGTATTAGATCCTAAATCAGGTATTATTACGGGTAAACCTAGTGTTATCAGTCCTGAATCACCTTATGTGATTACGGCATCTAATGAAACGGGAGGTACCAGCTTCACTTTATTGATTTCGGTGACTAATCCGATTGCTCCAGAATTATGTTATGAGGTAACTTCTAGAACATTCAATGTGGGTGAGAAGATTAATACCTGGAAACCTACCGTTAAAGGTGCAGTAAATAAGGTAACGATAAGTCCAAACCTACCTGCTGGTTTAACAATCGATCCAGTAACGGGTGACATCACAGGAACTCCTACGGTTAAATCCGCTGCGAAGTCTTATGTGGTTACCTCTTACAACTCAGCTGGTGAGGGTAAATGTACGATTAACATTACGGTGGTAGATTCAATTGCGCCTAGCAACTTGAAATACGCTAAGCCGATCAGCTTGAAGCAAGGGGTTAAAATGAGTGATCTTATCCCTACCTATACGGGTTATATCGCTAAGTTCACCGCTGCACCTGGCTTACCAGCTGGATTGAGTTTGGATTCTACTACGGGTAAAATAAGTGGTACGCCTACGACTCCGGTGACAGCTGCTAGCGCGGTAATCACGGGTATAAATTCGTATGGTAGCACTACTGATACCTTGTCTATCACGGTAGCGGCGATTGCTCCGGTTGATTCGGTGACGTATCCTAGTCCTTTAGTATTCGTAAGAAATGAACGAATTCTACCGGTAAGTCCAACGGTAGTAGGTGGACCGGCAACGTCATTCACGATGACTCCGGCCTTGCCTAGTGGATTGCAAATGGATCCTTTGACAGGTATCATCAGTGGTACGCCTATTATCTACAGCCCAGCAAATAGTTATGCGGTTACAGCGAGCAATTCGGTGAATTCGATAACGACGAATATCTCTATTCGAGTAGATAGCGTGGCAACCCTTCCACCATCAGATTTATATGACTCTCCTATCACTACTTACAAAGGGGTGCAGGTAGAAATTAAACCGAAGGCAAACACTGCTAAATCGTTCACGATCAGTCCATCATTACCAACTGGTTTAGATCTTGACTTATTTACAGGTATCATTCGCGGTATTCCTACGAAGCTATCTCTACTGACGAAGTATGTGGTAGTGGCGACTAATTCTGCCGGTTCTGTTAGAGATACGATTGAATTAGAGGTAAATAATCCGCCGACCATTAACTACCCTAAGAAATTAAGCTTCAATCAAAACGAGCTAATCGTTCCGGTTGCACCAGTGGTAGAGGGTGGATTTGTATCAGGATATTCTATCACGCCTGGTTTACCAGCGGGATTATCGATTGATGCTACCTCAGGTGAAATTACAGGCACGCCTACGGCGATCTCTGCCTTGAGTGATTACTTCATTAGCGCTAACGATGGAGTGGCAACCGATTCGGTTAAAATCGAAGTGGTAACGCCACGTCCTCCAGTCATCTCGTACCCATCACCACAGGTTTACGACCTGAGGGTTGAAATTAAGCCTTTAGAGCCTAATGTAAATGGATATGTAGCGTCTTATATTGTATCTCCAAGTTTACCTGCGGGATTAAGCATTGATCCTTCGACTGGTATTATCAGTGGAACGCCTTCGGCACTAAAATCGATTGCAACTTATATTATAACCGCTCGTAATGCGGCTGGAAGCGATACGGCTCGATTGGTGATTACTGTTCGAACTCCTGTTAAACCGGATTCGCTTGAATACCCTACACCAAATACGTTCATAGTAGGTGACCCTATCGAAACAATGAAGCCGAAAGTGAAAGGCGGAGTTTCCTTATTCACGGTAGCCCCTGAACTTCCAGCAGGATTAAGTTTAGATCCTTCGACTGGCTGGGTAACTGGAACACCGTCGATTGCGAAAGATTCCGCAATCTATGTGTTCACGGCAACGAACGTGAGCGGTAGTACTTCTGCCAATGTGGCCATTACGGTGATTAACCGCCCTATCGAATTTGACTATACGCCTACCAGCGTAACGTTTAATCGAGGTGAGTTAATTAATCCGCTTAGCCCACGTACGGCTGGTATCATCGATTCCATCATCGTTTCACCAGCTTTACCTGCCGGATTAACAATGGACAGAAAAACCGGTGTCATCAGTGGTAAACCACAAGATCTACAAGACTTCAAGTTGTATACATTCTATGCGACGGGTCCTCAAGGCGTGGTGATTGATTCGCTTCGAATTAAGGTTGATAACTCTGCACCTTGTTGTATCGTGTACAACTCACCGAATACGTTCGCTAAAGGTGTTCCTATCAATACCTTAAAGCCTACCTATAGTGGTTACATAGGATCCTTCTCGATCTCTCCAAGCTTACCAGCTGGCTTGAACTTTAATCAAGCAACGGGTGAGATAACAGGTACCCCTACGGTTCTTAGTGACCGTACCACGTATGAGGTGATCGGTACGAATGACCTGGGTAGTACGAAAGGTGAAGTGGTAATTGCGGTTACTCAACTACAAGTACCTCAACTACCAATTTACTCAACTACTAAAGTAACCTTAACGAAAGGGGTTAAAATGGTAGACTTGAAACCGATCGTTTCAGGATTCGTGAAAACGTTCATCGTTACTCCTGCCTTGCCAGCAGGTATCTCGTTAGACCCTGCGACGGGTATTATCTCGGGAATTCCAGCTGATACAAGCGCGTTAGCAAGCTTTGTGATTACGGCGGAGAATCCAGCGGGTAAAGTTTCTGCTACCCTCCAAATCGAGGTAATTGCACCAGATTCTTTATGCTGCTTAGCGTACCGCACGCCTAATACATTTAACAAAGGCAAATTAATCACTCCTATTACGCCTAGCGTGAGAGGTGATGTATCTAGCTATACTATTAAGCCTGCATTACCGCAGGGATTAGTATTTGATCCTAGCTCGGGTATTATTTCAGGTACCCCGGTGAATGTGATGCCTATCACGAAGTATACCGTAACAGCTAGCAATGCCGTGAATGAGGTAAGTGCAAGCTTTACGATTCAGGTGGTCGCTGGACAGAAAATTAAGTCGATTAGCTATCCTACGCCAAATGTCTTGACGAAAGGTGTTACGATTACGCCATTAAGCCCTACGGTGCTAGAAAAAGATGCGGTAGCTGATTCGTATACCATCAGTCCTAATTTACCGGCCGGATTAAGTATGGATCCGTTTACGGGTGTGATTAGTGGTAAGCCTACTAGCTTAAGTGATTCGACTCGTTATGAGGTGATTGCTAGCAATGATTTTGGCAGTGTAAGTACAACATTAGATATCACAGTGATTCCAATGGGACCACCGCAAGATCTGGTATATCCTACACCTAACCAATTCACGCATGGTTTACAGATTACTCCGCTTACTCCTACCTACGTAGGTACAGTAGAAGCCTTCTCGGTTAGCCCTGCGCTTCCGGCTGGATTGACACTAGATCCAGTAACGGGTGTCATCTCGGGTAGACCTACAGCGGTTTCTGCTCTGGCAGATTACCAAGTGACAGCGACTAATAATTCTGGATCTACACAATTCACTCTACAAATTTCTGTAGACAGTGCGACAGTGGCTCCTGATTCCTTATCATATCCTACACCGAATGTGTTTGGACAAGATGAAGAAATCAATCCATTAATTCCAAAAGTGAAAGGGGCTGTCTATGCTTACAGCGTAGAGCCTAGTTTACCAGCAGGAATTAATATCGACGCAGTTACGGGTATTATTTCTGGTACACCTATTGGTGTAATTGAGAAATCGACCTTCACGGTGACGGCTAGAAACAACATTGGTTCTGTTTCGGCTGATATTGAGATAACGATTCTACCTCCTGGACCGCCAGACTCCTTGTACTACCCTCCTGTTCCTGGATATACGGGTAAGAAGATCAAGCGTACATTGAATCGCGGGGAGAAGATGAATCCTTTAACTCCAAATGTGAAAGGTTTCGTTAAGTCGTACTCGATTAATCCTTCGTTGCCAGCTGGCTTGAATTTCGATGGATTCACGGGTGTGATCTCTGGTACACCAGAGGATATCACAGAATTAGCTGAATATGTCATTACGGCCATGAATGCACAAGGATCTATTTCAGATACCTTGTTGCTCGAAGTCATACTACCAGTCAGCCCAGATTCCTTGAGCTATCCTAGTCCACATACCTTCATTCAAGGTGTGGCTGTGGTACCTTCTATCCTACCTACGGTAAATGGTTTCGTGAGGAAATACAGTATCGAGCCTGCCTTACCGCGTGGTATGACCTTTGATGAAATAACGGGTGAGATAGCTGGAACACCGTTAGATACCTTAGCGAAAACATCGTTTGTCGTAACAGCTACTAATAGCGTGGGAACTGCAACGGATAGCTTAGAAATCGAGGTGGTACCACCTACGATTACGTATAACACACCTAATCGATTCAAGCAAGGGGTAGAAATTAACCCGCTCGAACCGACGATCGTAGGCAAGTTAATTAGCTTCTCTGTGTCACCTGCACTTCCTAAAGGAATCGTGTTAGACTCCTTAACGGGTATCATTTCAGGAAATCCGTACTTACCACGCCGTGACACGACCTATGTGATAACGGGTAGATTAGGAGACATTATCGCGAAGACCAAGATTCGAATCGTAATTGATATTGATTCGTTATCTGACCTAGATAATGATGGCTATAAAGATTGGGAGGAAATAGGTGCTAATATCAATGTACCGGTTGATACGGACAAAGATGGAACGGCTGATATCTTAGATGATGATTCGGATGGTGATGGAATCACAGATCGAGATGAGCGGGAGACCATACGTCCTGATTGTGATGAAGATGGCATCGATAATAGAATTGACAAGGATGTTTGTAATCCAACCCCTTACCAAGGTATTTCACCTAATGGGGATGGATTAAACGAGACCTTGATGCTGTTCTATGATCTTGATTTAAAACGGAATCCACCTAATAGGTTAACGGTCATAAATCGATACGGACAAACCGTCTTTGTCATGGATAACTATGATAACAGCTGGGGTGGTCAATCGAATCAAGGAAGCAGTTTATTAGCTGGCGACGGCTTATTACCTGACGGGACGTATTACTACATCCTAGACTTCTTTGGTGAGAAACCAACGGTTACCAATTACGTTTACATTAATCGCTTGAAAGGACAATAGACATGAAAAAGACAAACATTATATTCAGCATATTTAGCCTTTGCTTGCTCGTTTTTGTAACTAGTCAACAGGCCTTTGCCCAAATAGATCCGGGATTCTCCCTATTTAGGGCTTATCCACAAGTAATTAATCCAGCATTTAACGGTGCAGTTGAAAATTCCGAATTTAGTTTAACGCACCGGAATCAATGGATGGAGATTGCGGGAGCCCCTAAGACGGTGGGTGTTTTTGGGAATTTCAAGACCTTTAAGCAAAAAGGTACAGGCTTTACCCTCCTCTATGACCAAGCGGGGCCGGTGAAGTCCATCTACGTCAGTGGAGACTTTGCTTATCATGTGAAATTAAATGAAACCTGGGGTTTCTCTGGTGGTATCCGTGCCGGTGTTTCAAACTTGAGTTTGGACTTTGCCGGATTAAGTCTGAGAGACATGAGTGACCCTTCCTTTAACCAAAATTTCTCCACTGGAATTAAGGCGAATTTTGGTTGGGGACTTCGTTTTGCGAAAAAGAACGATGCCCTGTATTTTGGGATATCTCAACCCCGCATGATTTGGAATGACTATGGTATCTATGAAGGCACGCACAAAGACGTGACTATGTTGTATACCATCTTGGGTGGAAAGTATGACGTAAATGAGGCTATTTCCTTGAATCCTAGCGCCTTAATTCGTCTAGGAGCTGATGTACCTAACTCATGGGAAGTTAACGTCACTGCGACCATGAATAAGCTGGTGGAATTTGGTTTAGGTTACCGTAGCCTGAACAGTTACAGTGCAAACTTAGGGTTTAATTTTAATCCCAAAATCTACCTAGGTTACTTATACGAGATGCCAACTACCGAAATTAATCAGGTATCTAATCAAACGCACGAAATCGTATTGAAATACCGCATAGTGAAGGATGATCGCCCTACGTATTACAAAAAGAAAAAGAGTATGGGAGATATCTTTAATATCAAAAAAATCTTCAATAGAAGATAAAAAAAAAGCCCCCTAAATCTAGGGGGCTTTTTTTATGGCTTAATAACGCCGGTTTTCAGATCACACCATCTCTGGCAGTTTTCTTTATTCTTGAACTTATAAAACAAGAAGCTAGTCATTTGCGCTTTCGTAAAAGTCCTCGAATAAGGTTTCGGATCCTCGTTAGAAGAATACCAAATATCAAACGTTCCTGAAATATTAGGTGTAATCACCTCGTCCGTCAGCATATCAAATAAAGTATATGCAGACTTATAATATACATTTGCAACGTCAAAAGCAGCTGGGTCTCTCACATACGTACGAGCTGGAATCGTCACGATATTTCCATAAATCACCTCATTACTCTCTAAAATAACATAGGCTCTAGCATAATACACTTTTGCCCCTAACAAATTACGAATAATCACTTCGAAAGATCCATCCGTCTTAACGGGTGATGTGATCTTCGCATTATTCAACGATGGAGTTAAAAATCCTCCTTCATTCGACGCATGGAATCCTGTGCCTGGAGCATTGGTATTCACATTCGTGGAGTTTGCAGCAGTTAGATTTTGGGAAAGACCATACAATACACCATATTCTTTCACCGGTGAAGTTCCTGCGCCAGTTAATTTCGCACCTACTAACAAAGGCGACGGCTTCGATGCCACATCTGTAAATGTAGTGGTCAAAGCATAGTTATTAGGCGTCGTAAAACTGCTCTCTATTCCGTAAGATATTCCTTTCGAATTTATCGCATACGATCGAATGTAATAGGTGGTCGCTTTGACTAAGTTTGTTACTGTAGCGGTAAAATCTCCCTTTCCAGAACCCGACGTCACTTTAGTTTTCGCGGTAGTAGGATTAGCCGTTGTCGCATAAACAAAGCCACGTTCTGTAATGGCTGCGCCACCATCATCGCTGATGGAGGAAGTGAAAGTCGCAGAAGTTAAACCTAGTTTACTGACATCCACTTTAGTAGCGGTAGGCACCTTAAGATCTGTTGTCTTAAAGGATTGCACCATCCCAAAAGAAGGGGAG
The DNA here is from genome assembly GCF_044239315.1 of Aquirufa sp. Classification (GTDB taxonomy): domain Bacteria; phylum Bacteroidota; class Bacteroidia; order Cytophagales; family Spirosomataceae; genus Aquirufa. Next base: position 9,312 of record NZ_JBIIBQ010000018.1, read on the forward strand.
TTACTAGAGTTCAAACTATAGGCCATGAAATAATAGGTCGTATTTGGCTTTAAATTTTGCAATAGATAACTGTATTTTCCTAATCCAGAACCTACGGCTATTTTATTATCCTGCAAAGTAGGCGTCATACTCAGATTCGTATAAATGAATCCTCTTTCAGCATTTGCTGTGCCCGTACCTGTCGTAGATAAACTGACTAAGTCACCATGTAACACTGCCGTAGTACCCGTGATGTCCATGGCCGGTTGTGTCACAATCACTGCCGGATTTAATAAATCCTCTATTTTACAGCTAGCTAGCAATGTAATCGAGGCAAAAAATAGAACAAGGTACTTTTTCATAATTATTGAACTTTAAATTGATACACTATCGTGTATGACGAGTTTTGAGCATCTGAAGTTTTTATTCGCCAATAATAAACTTGCCCCACTTCTACTGAGACGTCAATCGCCTTAGCTGTAATATTTTTTTGTGCCGCTGGTGGCTCTTGCTTACCATCTACTTTATCAATAAAAACAGTATACACTAACGCATCATTCTCTGGATCTACGCCGTTCCAACTTAAAGTCACCTTTCCATTTGTAGGACTTACTACAGCTGTCTTAGGTGACAAAATTGTCGCTGGGAATGGAGCAAAATTACTTATTCCCTCACCAGCTAAATAAAAATTCCAAGTCTCGCTAGTCGATGTATTAGTCGTCTTAGTTGACTTAGAAATAACTCTCCAAGAATAAGGCACTGCCTTCGTCAAGGTAACTTTTCTAGTCGTTGCGGTTATACCCGTTAGGGTAGTAGCCACATTCGTGTTTAAATCCGTAATGACTAAGTCATACGACTCAGTATTAGTAGAGGCAGCCCAAGTGAAGGTAACTTCTGCCGTGCTAGCTGTTAAACTTACCCCATCCTCGCAAGTCTTGTTTTTTACAGGACTACTTAAAGCCGATACTCCTGGGTTATTCACCGTAGGCGTAGGGGGTGTCGGTGGCGTAGGTGTAGGGGCGGGATCAACAGGCTGCGCACATGAAACCAAACCACTAATAATCAGTAAATATATAAAATACCTTTTCATCTTTCTTATTGTTTAACAATTTTCATCGTTTTACGTACATGATTACCAAGCACTTGGATCACATAAGATCCAGCTGGCATGTGGGATAAATCGACATCTACCTCCCGGTTCGCTTTCACTTCTTTGGTCTCATTCATGAAAGTTGCATTCATCGAATTAAGTGAAACTTGAACCTGTGAATCTGTTCCTGGAATATACAAATGAACCATTCCAGTAGTCGGGTTAGGGTAAGTCAATACCTCCTCCGAAATGAAGATCTCTTCCGTGATAAGTCCTTGACATCCTAAATCTGTGCTGACCGTTACCGTATTCAAACCAGTGCCTAATTGCTTGCTAAAGCTCGATGTTTTCACCGTTTCTGAAACCCCATTAATCGTAACGATGTATTTATCGGATCCAGAAAGGTCTAGTTTCAATACGTTGGTATTCGGATCTAACAGACTTGTTGTCTTCAAGGCCGCTGGTTCACTTACAGTCAGGTCAAAGCATTGCTCATAACCAGGTTGTGCCGCAATCGTAAAGCAAACAGTGTAAACGCCTTTTGCTAATCCCGTTAGACTATATGAAGCCGCATTCTTAGCATCGAATGTTTCCGTTTTCGTAAATCCACCTGCACCCGTTGTCTTCACGACATAGGCATAGGTCTTATCTCCTACCGTAACTCGGTAAGAACCAGTGGCTGCGCCTACGCAACTAGCGGAAGTGGCAGCAATTTGGTAATTATCAGCCGCTAAATTAAAGATCTCACAACCGTTCACGTTAACGATTGCTCCTGGTTTAGAGTTAGGACATTGATCTACGTTATCTTTTAGACCATCACCGTCCGTATCATTAAAGTCATTGTCTACTAGGTCAACCGTGTAAGTCTTGGTTAGATCAGCCTCCGCTTTAGAAATAGCAGAAATGGACACGATAATCGTTTCATTACCTTCCACTAAAGCATCATCGACTGCCGTTAATGTGAGTGTAGAAACCGTGTCTCCTGCAGCTATCGTAATTCTCTCTGGATTAGAAGACGCACCTAATAACCAGTTGTAATCGGTCTGCATCTTAGAAGTTCCGGCAAATAATAAATCCACCGTCACATTCTCATAGCTAGGCTTATCTAGCGAAACTTTGAATGTCATCGTTTTACCTTCTTCCACCGTAGTTGTGCTAGTCGAAAGAGTAACCAGAGGAATGACAGGTGCCAAAACCCGGTATCCCACCTTCACTCGGAAACCTTCCGCTTGAAAGTTTCCAGCAGCCGTTTGCCCAATGGTTGATTTCAGTGTCTTATTCTCGCTGGTGGGCGTCTCCCCCACAGCAATCACCTGTTTTTTAATACTCTGGCCATAGCTGGCCCCGGGCAGTAAAATCAGCAGTAAGAATAGTTTAAATAGTTTTCTCATATGCTTATTTTTTAGACTCCAATAACGTTTCAACTAAGGACTCTAACTTTCTAATTCGTTCTTTTAACTCGTCGATTTGCTTCTCTTTCTCGCCTACTTTTTTGTTCAAAATTTGGACAGACTTCAAGGCAATACCGTTACCATCTAACGTGGAAATATGCTGGTTATCATCTTTCACCCCTAATTCAAAAAGCGCTTTGAAATCCTCAGCAATCGGCCCTATGTGCACTTCGTCCGTGCCCTTGTAGTTCCACTTTTTGATATCTAATTTTTCTACTTTTGAGAGAAGCTCCTCTTCATTAATATCCTCAAAATTCTCCTTAAACTCGCGGCTAGAAGCATCCGTCCAGGTACCGCCATTCGTTAAATACGCCCCATTACCATTCGAGGTTGTACTTCCCACCTGCAAGGCATAGCCTGAGTTCGTCGTCGTAGGAATTCCAAACACAAACTTCGTCGTAGTTGACGAGCCTAAAGACACGGTGTTAGAAGAAGAAACGGAGGAAGAAGCGCCGATGGCTACTGAGTTAATAATCGCTGAAGATGCAGCATCACTATACGCACCCAAGAATACATTACTCGAACCTGAAATTAGTGTGGTACCCGCACCTCTACCCATCGCAATATTGTTAGTTCCAGTCGTTAAATTTTGTAAAGTATAAACCCCCTGACCATCATTACTATGCCCAATAGTTAAAGCAATTAAAGAGCCTTCTCCGATCCCACTATTATATCCTGAGCCTATCGAATTAAAGTTTTTCATGGCTTGATGTCCTATAGCAACATTACTACTCGAAGCAGTATTGGATAACATCGATTGATTACCTAAAGCTACATTGACTACTCCCGTGGTATTTGCCAAAAGTGTTTGAGTTCCTAAAGCTACGTTACCAAAACCAGTTGTATTCGCCGATAGGGACTCATCACCCACTGCTACGTTTGCACTACCAGTAGTATTTTCTTTCAAGGCATAGAATCCAAGAACTGCATTATTCCCTCCTGTTGTATTTCTTAACATGGAATTCATACCTACTGTTGTATTTCTACCGCCAGACGTATTTGCTTTTAATGCTTCATTACCTACCGCCGTATTATATGCTCCGGTAGTGTTTGCTACCATGACTGAACTACCCAAAGCTGTATTTCTATCGCCAGTTGTTGTAGCTTTCAGTGCCTCATTTCCAATTGCTGTATTAGAAAAACCAGTGGTAACGCTCATTAATGCACGCGTACCCACGGCTACTAAACTACCCAAAGTGGTATTGGCATTTAAGGCATCTGTACCAATTGCAATATTACCTGATCCTGTTGTGTTTAACATCAAAGCATCTTGTCCGATAGCCACATTATCACCTCCCGTTGTATTGGCATTTAATGAATACCAACCTAAAGAACTATTTCTACTACCAGTCGTATTTGCCGCTAATGCTCCAAAACCCACTGCGTTATTTTGAGTTCCAGTTGTATTCGAATACATCGAAGCATAACCTACGGAAACATTATCAGAACCAGTTGTTGTGGATCTTAAGGCAAAGGAACCTACAGCTGTATTGTAATTTGCTGTTGTAGATGTAAATAACGCTTCAGTTCCTAATGCTGTATTATGAATACCAGTAGTACTAGCTTGTAAGGTATTTTTACCAAAAGCTGAGTTACTACTACCCGTCGTATTTACATCCAATGCCCATGCTCCCACTGCTGTATTATCGTTACCGGTTGTATTGCTTAATAAAGTTTGATAACCTATTGAGGTATTATATCGCCCAGAATTATTCACAGCAGTTGAACTACCTTTTAAAGACTCAAATCCAATAGCGGTATTCGCTGTTATTCTTCCCGTAGATCTATTGTCTGCAAACTGCATTGCACTAATTCCAATAGCAATTGAACCACTATTTCCAACATTTGTAAATAAGCTCGATTCGCCAATGGCTATATTGTTATTGCCTGTTAAATTATCTGCTAGCGATCCAATATTTATACTAATATTGCTTGACCCCGATGTATTATTAAATAAGGCATTTTGGCCTAATGCAACATTCTTATTTCCTGATGTATTCAAATATAGTGCTCCAGATCCCACTGCAACTAAATTAATTCCACTTGTATTTGCTCTTAAGGCTCTAAAACCCACTGCGGTATTAGCAGAAGCTGTATTGTTTAGCAATGCCTCATTACCAATGGCTGTGTTCATGATTGCTCCCACAGATGAGTACAACGCTCTATAACCCATCGCTGTATTCTCAGTTCCAACGGTATTTGAAAAAAGCGCCTGATAACCTAAGCTAGCATTATATGAACCAGTCGTGTTATTTAAAAGCGTTTGATAACCTAAAGTGGAATTAAACATTCCCGTATTATTACCCGGAGTTGTGCTACCTCGTAAAGACTCAAATCCCACAGCAGTGTTTCCAGCAATTCTACCGGTTACTCTGTCATCCGCATAATACATGGAATAATTACCAATAGCAACCGAGTTTGAGTTTCCTTTACTAAAGTATAATGCACCATCACCAATTGCAACATTATTCGATCCTGTGAGATTTTCCACCAAGGCTCTCCATCCAAAAGCATTATTATAACTTCCCGTGATATTCTTCCATAAAGCACCATCACCAAATGCATTATTCCTATAACCGGTCGTATTATCCTTCAATGTTGCTCCTCCTACCCCAGTGTTATAAAAACCCGTCGTATTCGACATTAAACTAAAATAGCCCATGGCCACGTTCGTATATCCACTCGTAGTGGATTCTAAGGCTCTAATACCCACACCCACATTATAATCTCCTGTAGTTAATGACTTTAAAGCTAATGGCCCTATGGCGATTGTGTTAGATTCTGAGGTACTATTTTGCATCGCTCCATTTCCAATGGCGATATTATTCGAACCAATAGTATTTGCTCTCAAAGAAGATGGACCAATTGAAACATTAGTTTCACCTGTAGTATTCGAATAATTTGATTCATAACCTATACTTGTATTTCCACTTCCTGTCGTATTTAAATATAATGACGCATAGCCTAGCGCCGTATTATATGATGCGGTTTGACTATAACGTAAAGATGTAATACCAATCGCCGTATTTCTAGTACCAGTAGTATTTGTATACAACGCACCGGCACCAATCGCCACATTTGAACTTGCAGTAGTATTTGAATATAATGCTGAAGGCCCTATTGCCACATTTTCTAATCCTGTTGTGTTAGAGTATAGCGCTCTGCTACCAAATGCAGAGTTTTCATTTCCTGTCGTGTTATTAAAACTACTTAAATATCCAATACTAGCATTAAAACTTCCAATGGTGTTATTCATTAATGAACCATCACCAATTGCCGAGTTAAATGATCCCGTTGTATTAAATAATAAACTATTAAAACCTACTGCAGTGTTATTCTCCCCTGTAGTTGTGGTTGATAATGAATTATTACCCACAGCAACATTTCGGCTACTTTTTGCCTGAGTTAATGTATTAAAACCTACCGCTGTATTTGCTTCACCAACTATATTGTTCATTAAAGCACTATTTCCTATTGCTGTATTATAAGATCCAGTCGTATTACTCTTTAATGCAGTATTTCCAAAAGCAGAATTAGAATTTCCTGTGGTATTTGCAAGCAACGCCTGTTTCCCCACAGCCAAGTTATTGTTCGTTGAAGTCAGTGTAGAAGAACCCACACCCACAGTCAACCCATTCACCTTAAGATCATAAGGCCCTAAATCAGTCGCCTGACTAGCTCCTGAATATGGAACACCCGCTGTAACAGAAGTAGTTACCGTTCCATCTGCACGTAAATATTGAGCCGGGGTACCATTAGGAACTTTAAATCCAGCCGCAGTCACAGCACCACTCGTTTTCACATCAGTTACGGAGGAATTACCTAATTGAATTTGATTACTACCTGTTACTTGTGCATTAAAACCGATAGCGGTAGAGTTTGAAATGGTTCCAGATGAGGTATTGGCCAGCGCTCCTACATAGGTATTATTTGATCCCGTGGTGTTAGCCTTACCTGCCTCCGCACCGAAAGCTGCTACATTATTACCCGTGGTATTTACTGTAAGAGCCTCCTCTCCGAACGCGGAATTCTGTGTACCTGTTGTATTCTGCATTAAGCTTCCAGCACCAAAACTTGAGTTATTACTTGTTAAATTTGATTTTAACGCAGCATATCCCATGGCAGTATTAAAATTACCTGTCTGATTCGCTTGCATAACATTATGACCAAAACCAGCATTTCCTGTACCTGTCGTATTCTGTTCTAATGATTGATGTCCAAAGGCATTATTTTCAGCGGCAGTCGTATTCTTGTTTAGCGCTAAGTAACCAACAGCGTTATTTACACTACCTAAATTAGCTTGAAGTGAACCCACACCCACTGCCACATTTCGGCTACCTGTTATGTTATCTTTCAAAGCATCAGCCCCTATTGCCACGTTATTAACTCCCGCAGGTGAGTTCAATCCATTCGCCGCATGTAGCGCATAAGGTACCGCCTGTAATTGAGATGTGCCTAAAGATTTGAAACCTTCACCTACATCGACTTTGGTCGCTAAAAACATCGGATAAATGCTCCAATTAATAGCCGACAAATTTGTACCCGTTAGTACTGTATTCGAGCTACCAATTGTCACATTAATTTCACCCGTTTCTGAGGTCGTCACCGTATGCTCCTCCTCATAGATGGCCGTAGCCGTTGCTGAAGTAGGAATAATGCCAAACCTCAATTTGACCGACTTCGACACAATAGGTTTCCCTAGATTATCGACGATGAGGGCTTGGTAGGTGAAGCCTTTGTTTTGGGACAATAAAGCAAACGATGCTATCCAAAAAATCAAAAATAAAACGACTCTTTTCATATGTCTATTGGTTAAATAACACGCTTATTTCCGATGGAACTAACGCCCTATTGTAAATTTTCACATCATCAATTTTACCCGCCCACTTATCGAATGCAGAAGCTGCCTTCGCACCGATCGTAAATGGACTACCATAATTCAATGCTTCTGTTTCAGCGTCCGTATTTGTGCTTACTAAAACATTATCGATGTAGACTTTTTCTGTTCGGTTATTGTATGTATAAACTAAATGATGCCAAACGCCAGTAGAAACATCTACCTGCTGGTAATCGCCATACTGAACAGCAATTGTTCCCGTATTATACTTAGAAATTCTAAAGTTACCTTCTGGATTCTCAGTCGATAATAATCTACCTGAAGACGTCACATTATCTGCAGTAAACCAAACTGATACGGTAAAGGCTTGCGATCTAGTGAATTGGAAAAGACTAGATGGTGCCGTGATATATCCTGCACCTCCCTGCATCGCTGAGTTAGCTGTGCCTCTTCTATTGGTAGTGTAGGTTACAGTTCCAGTAGTAGAAGCTGAGATACCTTGCTCGTATAATTTAAAGGTTAATGAACCCCTATTATCGCTATAACTACCATCAGAGAAGCCGATCGCATAGCCTCCCACTTTACCGGTAACAATATATTCGTAGGTATTATCTGCAGCATAACCAGCAGGTGAGCTAGGAACTGGAGGTGCACATGATCCATCAAATGACCAGTTTGCATCGCAACCTCTATTCGCTACAGGGGTACCTGAGGAACCTATCGTATTATTGCTACCAGCATCGTAGGCTGCATCACGGTGAAATCTTCCATTAGCTATTCCCCACGTACCACTAACTACAATTTTATAAGTTTTATTAGGATTCGTCGCAGCTAAAGTAGCACTCCAAGCTGAAGTCATAGCATATGTATTATTACTGATTAGCGTTCCAGTTGTCGTAGAAGTTCCTGAAGCAGATCCATCTAATGGGAAACTAGCTACTAGGCCATCTGTAACATCTGTAATGACTGCTGCTGTGTTAGCTCCGGTGAAAGCCTTCCACTCATTACCGTTAAAGATTTCAACCTCTCCTAATGGACCACAGTTTGTACAATAAATCATTAAACCCTGGTCAGGGTTAACGATGGCGTCTCTTTGGGCCGCAGTATATTTACCCGGCACTAGGCCTCCGCCTGCGATGATTTTACCGCTGGTATTTACTTCAGTGATAGAGGTATTACCGAGTTGAATCGTATTAGAACCACGACCAATAGCACCATGGCCTAAAACGATTTGATTCGTTTCTCCTGATGCTTTTGGGTAAGCTGCATATCCAATATAAACGGAATTGTTTGCCAAAAGATTTTGAGTTTGAGTATCAGCTATTTTTTCGCCAGCATAAGCACCTATGGCGATATTATTACTTCCTGTTAAATTACGCGCAAAAGCTCCATGTCCTACTACCACGTTCAATTCACCCGTGGTATTTCCATACATAGCTCCATTTCCAAAAGCTAAGTTTCCATTCCCACTATTTGAATACAACGCTTGCTCTCCAAAAGAGTTATTATCTGAACCCGTATTATAACGTAAATTTCTAGAGCCAAATGAGTTATTTCGTGCACCCGTAACACTAGAAGACAAGGCATAATATCCGACTGCTGTATTATGGCCGGCCGTCGTATTCATACGTAAAGCTGCAGATCCTACTGCGACGTTAGCATCACCACTTGTATTCGATGTTAATACGTCCCCACCTACTGCCGTGTTTTCAGAACCGGATAAATTATTAATTAATGTACCTAATCCAAGGGCTGTGTTCTGAACCCCTGTCGTATTCTGGAAAAGGGCTTGATAACCTAAAGCCGTGTTGTTTACACCAGTATTATTAGCAGGAGTCGAACTACCTTTTAAAGCTTCATAACCGACTGCTGTATTGTAAGTTACTCTTCCAGTAGTTCTGTTATCTGCATATTGCATGGCCTTATATCCCACGGCTAGGGACCTTGTATTTGCTTTATTTGTTTCTAACGCATACTCACCTAACGCCGTGTTTTCACTACCTACCGTATTATCCTCCAATGCTTTATATCCTACGCCGGTATTATCAGTACCTGTTAAATTATAGTGTAAGGCATCTGCGCCTAAACCTACGTTCGAACTACCCGTCGTATTTAATTCCAAAGCTCCACTACCCATCGCAATATTCACATTACCACTCGTATTTGACATCAATGTGGTACTACCTACTGCCGTATTTGCGTAACCATTATTTGCCTCTAAGGCCTTCCAACCTACTGCCGTATTCACCGTTGCCGTCGTATTGGTAGCTAATGCTCTTAAACCGATAGCTACGTTCTCTGTACCCGATGTATTAGCTGCTAATGCTGAACTACCGATGGCTACGTTATTGCTTCCTGTAGTATTACTTCCCAAAACAGATTGGCCAATTGCCAAGTTGTTAGTGGCCGAAGCCGTACCTGCACCAATACCTACAGAAATACCATTAACTGTCAGATTATAAGCCCCTAAATTCACTGCTTGATTTGCACCCGTATAAGGTATTCCAGTAGTAGATGAAGAGGAAGAAGGCGAACTAGTCGTCACCGATCCATCTGCCATTAAATATTGAGAAGAAGTACCATTGGCAGTTCTATAGCCAGCTGCTGTTAAAACTGCACTTGTTCTAACACTGGTAACTAAAGAATTACCTAATTGAATGGAGTTAGAGGCCGTAACTACGGCTCCATTACCGATAGCTGTAGAATTTGAAACAGTACCCGAAGAAGCATTTGAATTTACTCCTATGAAAGTATTGTTCGCTCCTGTTGTAAGATTAGAACCAGATAAATATCCTAAGGAAATGTTATTATCTCCTGTAGTACTGTTAGAGGAAGCATAATCACCTAAAGCTAGATTATTCGAACCGCTGCTATTTAGGTATAATGAGCGTAAACCTAAACCAATATTTCTATTTCCAGATGTATTTGAATTAATAGAGTTAGTACCTAGCGCTATATTTTGTGCACCTGTGGTATTAGAAATTAAAGATTCACGACCCAAAGCAATATTCTCCGCTCCAGTCGTATTAGCCCCTAATGCAAAACTACCTACTGCAATATTATTGTATCCACTAGTGTTAGAAAGTAATGATTGGTAACCTACTGCAGTATTATTTTGGCCCGTGTTGTTTGCTGGAGTAGAACTCCCTCTTAAAGATTCAAAGCCTATAGCTGTATTACCTGTAACAATTCCTGTTGATCGATTGTCCGCGTTCTGCATCGCATTAAAACCGATAGCTGTACTTCCATTGTTTGCCACATTAGAGAATAAGGCGTTATAACCAAATGAGGTATTATTTGAACCTGTCAAATTAGATTTTAATGAGGACTTTCCACCTGCTGTATTATTACTACCTGTGGTATTTGTCCAAAGGGCATCGCCCCCCAAGGCAATATTTTGATTACCCGTTGTATTTGCTTGAAGCGCGCCTGCACCTATTGCCGTCCCTCCATCACCTATTGTATTTTTGCCTAACGCACCAGCACCTACACCGGTATTTGCCCAAGCAGTATTTTTCTCTAAAGCCGCGATACCTACCGCTGTATTGTATCCACCAATAGTTACGGAAGCTAAAGCATCACTACCAATAGCTGTATTAAACGAACCTGTTGTATTCGCTTTCAATGCATTATTACCTAATGCAACATTGTTTGTACCTGAGGTGTTGTTTACTAGACCACTTTGGCCTACTGCAACACTATTGGTAACCGTACCCGAACCTACACCTACGGAAATACCGTTTACTGTTAGATTATAAGCACCCAGATTCACAGCCTGATTAGCACCCGTATAAGGTATTCCAGTAGTAGATGATGAGGAAGAAGGCGAACTAGTCGTTACCGATCCATCTGCCATTAAATATTGAGACGATGTACCATTCGCAGTTCTATAGCCAGCTGCTGTTAGCACCGCACTTGTTCTAACACTGGTAACAGCTGTATTACCTAGCTGCATCGAGTTAGAAGCTGCCACGATAGCTCCATTACCTATAGCGGTGGCATTCGTTAAGTTGGCGGAACCTACATCTGCAGCATTACCAAAAACAGAATTATTACTACCTGTCGTATTCGTGTTTAGCGCATTATTACCATAAGCCACATTACCAGAACCAGTCGTATTAAACTTCATGGATTGATTTCCTGAAGCCGTATTGTTACTACCGGTGGTATTTGCACTCAAAACATAATTACCTAAACCTGTATTTCCTGATCCAGTCGTATTCAGGTAAATGGAATATGTACCGATTCCCGTATTTGCGTTACCAGTCGTATTAGCTCTTAATGAATGTGTACCCACCGCTGTAGATCCCCAAGTCGTAGTATTCAACAAACTATATGAACCAAGTGCCGTATTGTCACCTTGATCAACCACTTTTTGGAGTGTCGCTACACCCACAGCCACATTATTAATCCCGGATTTAAGTTTATTTAGTGAATTAGATCCAACAGAAGTATTGAATGAACCTACCGTATTATCGAATAATGTATTTGCACCTACTGCTGTATTGCCAGACCCATTATCCCAGCTTATACCTGTATTAGCCGTAAATCTTCCCGTTCCATTATTATTAAATAAAGCATTACTACCGACAGCTGTATTTTGACCCGCCTCCGTATTACTATGCAAGGCATCAAGCCCTATACCTGTATTAAATCCTCCACTTGTATTTGATTCCAAAGCACCAGAACCCATCGCAATATTGCCTGAACCCGTCGTATTTGACATCAAAGTTGTACTTCCCACACCGGTATTTGACCAACCTGTTGAATTATCTTTTAATGCTTTCCAACCCACTGCCGTATTCACGCCTGTCGTTGTGTTTGACTTCAATGCATCTACCCCTATGGCCACATTATTCATACCAGTAGTGGTATTAATTAGTGCATTATTACCTATGGCAATGTTATTTTCACCAAAAGTATTCACCCCATTCGCCGCATTCATTGCATAGGGAACAGTCTGCAACTGAGTCGCGCCCAAGGATTTATATCCATCGCCCACGTCCACTCTGGTAGCTAAATACATCGCAGCCACATTCCAGTTAACTGCGGATAGATTTGTACCTACGGAAACGGTGGTCGCGGTTCCCACGACTAAGTTGATTTCCCCTGTTTCAGAGGTCGTCACCGTATGTTCTTCCGTATAGACCGGCATGTTCGTTGCCGCAGTAGGGATAATGGAAAATTGCACCTTGATCGACTTAGAGACGATCGGCTTCCCTACATTATCGACGATGAGGGCTTGGTAGGTGAAGCCCTTGTTTTGGGCGTTTGATGCAAATGAGCCTGCTAAAATTAAAATTATGGCTAATAATTTTTTCATTCTTTTACTGTTTATGATCAATGAATTTTTCTAATACTATTCACTTAACTAACTAAACACTAAAAGTATTAAAATATATAAAGAATTTTTATCACTATTTATTTAACGGTCAACTACTTAGCTACTCATTCTCTTCTAATCCTGCGAACAAATGAAGGCCAAAACCGAATACTAAATAAATGAATTCCGCTAGTGCCATTTGGGTGTAAAAACCATCCAAATCGGAATTGCCAAAAAATTGGAAATCTGACATGGCTAACCCAACACAAATTAAAAAATTGATGGATACTAAAATTTTAACCATCAAACTTGTGCCGCCTATTTTGAATGCCTTTAAATAACCTTCTGTTGCGTAGAAGAAGAAAGGAATGATTAATAATGCTTTGAAATTTTTCATCGTTTTTTCGTTTTTGTTTACCCAAAATTGCGGTAGTAGTCCGCCAATAGTTGGCGATCTATAAGAAATCTTGTATTTTTCGAAATGAATACGACAGATCGCTTAAAAGAATTAAATAACCTCTTTCTTCGGAAGACCTTTCCGCTGCGAGCATCCACGGTGGGCGCCTATTTCACGGAACACTTTGACCAGCTGGGCTATAGCGAACGTAGTTTTAGTCGCGATATCAAGGCATTGAAAGAGAAATTAGCGGAACGATATCCCAGCCTAGAGGATGCGGAAGGGGATTTAATCCGTTATTCGAAGTCTGAAAATAGGTTTTACTATATCCGGGATGACATCAGTGCCTTCCCTTCCTTTTCAGAGCAGGAGTTAGACCAAATCGCCTCCATCATCGATTTCAATAAGCACTTGTTTACGGGTGGGAATGGAAATGGAATTGTGAATAAGTTGCGGGCAATCTCTTTGGAAAACAACCTCATAAAACACGAAGAACTAGCAAACTGGCCGGCGATCGAACTGATCAATGAGGGCGATCGATCCGGATCCGAACATGTGAAATTCCTGGTGGACGCCATCTCAGGCAAACAGTTAATTGAAATTTCCCACAAAGGTTTAGCGACTACCTCAAAAGCCAAAACGCTTACTTGCCTACCCTTGCTGATCAAAGAATACAATAATGGCTGGTATACGGGCTGGTATTTATTGTTCCAAGAGATATCTGCGGGGGAGACAAAGATTTCGGTAGATAAACTTAGGCTGTTCGCATTAGATCGAATAGGCTCCCTTCGCTTAAGCACAGCACCCCTTAAAACCCGCATTCATCCCAGCTTTCAACCAAGTGATTATTTCAAACATAGCCTAGGTTTATTTCGGGGGGCTCAAGAAGTCGAAAAAATCACCTTCCGAGTGCAGGACGATTCATGGATTAAAGAATACTTACCTAAATACCCCATACATCCTTCGCAAATTCAAGTCGATGAACAATTATTCGAACTTACACTCGAAATAAATCAAGATGTAGAAAATTTTCTTTTCCGGTATGCCACTGAATTACAGGTGATTGAACCAGTTTATTTAAAAGAACAGCTGCAAAAAAATCTGCAAAAAGCCCTTCTACTTTATCAATAAACTGATAATCTTAAAGGGGTGTGTTTGATAACCGAGAAATAGGTCTACCTTCGCTTATTACAAAATCTATTAGTGGTTTGGTGTGCATCAAGATGAAAGAACTTTTCTTTCATCTTTTTTTTTAACTTAGGTTTTCTAAACCTTAATAACATGCAAAGACGCGATTTTATCCAGAGCTCCCTGTTAGCAGGTGGCCTCAGCGGAATTCCTTCATCGCAAGCCATTCCTGCTAAACCTAGTTTACAACCTTCCATTAAATTAAGTGTCTCTAGTTATTCCTATTGGCATTTTAAAGGAGATAAATTCCCCATCGAAAAAGTAATTGATGATGCCGCGGCCCTCGGATTAGAGGGAATTGACGTTTTACATCGCCAAATGGAAAGTGAGGACAACGCTTATCTCCAAAAACTCAAAAAGCATGCGTTCGTTAATGGAATCGCCATGACTTGCCTTTCGATTCACCAGGGTTTTGTCACACCTGATAAAGAGGAACTAAAAAAACACGTAGATCACACGAATCAATGCATTGAACTAGCCTATAAGATGGGCATTCCCTGCCTCCGCTTGAATACGGGGAGATGGAATACGATTAAATCCTTTGACGACTTAATGAAAAATAGAGGAATCGAACCTATTCTTCCTGGCTATACCGAAGATGATGGATACAAATGGTGTGTGGATGGTATTCAACAATGTTTGAAAAAGGCGGAAGAATGTGGTGTTTTATTAGCCTTGGAAAATCACTGGGGCTTAGGTTCTACACCAGAAGGGATGATTCGGATTCAAGATACGGTAAATTCTCCTTGGTTAGGTCTATTAATGGATACCGGAAATTTCTTAGAAGATCCCTATGATAAATTAAAGATGATCGCCCCGCGAGCTAGCTTCGTGCAGGCAAAAACCTATTATGGCGGAGGAGAATGGTATTCTTTGGAATTAGACTACGACCGGATCGTTAAAATTCTTAAGGACGTGAACTACCACGGCTATATTTCCATCGAATTTGAAGGAAAAGAAGACGCGAAATCTGGCGTTCGTAAGAGCGTTGAATTGTTACGCAAAGCGCTGGCTAAGTAGATTAGATGCGTTTTTGACTTTACTAGACAAACCTATTTATTCCTATGATCAATCAACATAATTCACGCCGGGACTTCCTTAAGAATGCTGGCTTATTAGGAGCTGCTGCCGCTTTTCCGAACATACTATCTAAATTACCAGGTGAAAAAGTTAATCTAGCTTGTATCGGTATCGGTAACCAAGGAGGTTCAGATGTGATGTCCTTATATAACACAGGACTAGCTAATATTGTCGCTCTTTGTGACGTGGATATGGGTGCTCCGCAAACCTTAAAGGTTTTAGAGAAATTCCCAGATGTGCCTCGATTCCAAGATTTTCGTCAGATGTTTGATAAAATGGGATCGAAAATTGAGGCCGTTATGGTAGGTGTGCCTGATCACTCTCACTTCCCTATCACGATGATGGCATTGGGTTTAGGCAAACACGTGTTTGTGGAAAAACCGATGGCGCGTACCTTTAATGAAGTCGAATTAATGATGGCCGCGGCGCGCAAGCACCCGAACTTAGTCACCCAAATGGGTAACCAAGGCCACTCAGAAGGCAATTACTTCCAATTCAAAGCGTGGAAGGAAGCAGGGCTCATTAAAGATGTGACGTCCATGACGGCACACATGAATTCACCGCGTCGTTGGCATAGCTGGGATCCTAAAATCACGAAATTCCCGGCAGCAGAATCTATTCCTTCGACATTGGATTGGGATATTTGGCAAGGGGTAGTTCAGCCACATGAGTATCAAAAAGATTTTGTCAACGGTCAATGGCGTTGCTGGTTTGACTATGGTTTAGGTGCGCTAGGCGACTGGGGAGCCCATATCATGGATACGGCTCACGAGTTTTTGGACTTAGGATTACCTACCGAGATCAATATGTTAAGGGCTGATGGACATAATAATTTCTTCTATCCAATGTCCTCTACGATTCAATTCAAATTCCCAGAGCGCAAGAACATGCCTGCCATGGATATCACCTGGTATGACGGGGTGAACAACATTCCACCGGTTCCAGCGAATTATGGCACGAATGAATTAGACCCGAACATTCCACCGGCTAGCAATGGAAAAATTCAACCGGCAAAATTAAATCCAGGTAAAATTATCTACACAAAGGACCACATTTTCAAAGGCGGCTCGCACGGAAGTACGTTGTCGATCCTAGGCGATGCAGCGAAAGATCTAAAATTACCAGAAGTACCTAAGAGTCCTTCGAACCACTATGCGAACTTCTTGAAAGCGTGTATGGGACAAGAGAAAACGCGTTCTCCATTCGAAATCGCGGGACCATTAAGCCAAGTATTCTCTCTAGGCGTAATGGCACAAAAATTAAATACAAAATTATTATTCGATCGCAAGACGAAAAAAATAACGAATAACTCGTTAGCTAATTCGTTATTAGTAGGTGCGCCTCCAAGAAAAGGTTGGGAGCAATACTATAAAATCTAGAGTTTCGATAGCTACGGCTGGGGCGAATAAATGCCCAGCCGTAGCTGTCTTTAACTATATTTTTATCTATATTGTAGCTAATTAAATTCATATTTTGGCCATATTAGCTCCGCTGTTCGGCATTTTTACCTCCTTTATACTCTTGTACTATTTAAGTTCATTAAATAGATCTAATACCTTTTTGGCCTTATTTTTCCTGTGCTGCAATGCTATTTTGATGGTCTATTTTGGCTTACATCATAGCAAAACTGAATTCTGGGAAGGCATTTGTTTTGTACATTTTCTACCCCTCTCCTTTTTATTAGGACCCGCTTTGTTTTTTTATATCAGAAACACCGTCTCTGAAGATAAGCAGCTTCACCGATATGATTTGCTGCATCTGATTCCGGCTGTCTTTACTTTTTTTGCGACTTTGCCCTTTACGACTTTACCTTTAGACACTAAAACAGCAATCGCACATGAGATCGTAAATATCACAAGAAAATACGTGGTCGATTTTCAATGGGTCACTTTTGAGCAAATATTAATCGGTCGATCAGCCCATTTGCTTCTATACTGCATCGCCTCCATAGTCTATTTCATGGGAAATAAGAGGCATCTGCTTAGCAAATACGGGACTTTACCCTCTAATCACCGACTGATCCAGAAATGGATATTCACCTTAGTTTTTCTGCAATTAGTCATTGCCTCCTATACCTTGATTCATTTTTTTACCCTGTATGCAAAAACCTATTCCATTTTAGGGATTCCATCGGATCATATCTTTACGGATGACACTTATAGCGCCATTTGTGGAGGATGTTTTTGTATCCAAAACTTCATCCTGTTTTTATTTCCCAAAGTACTCTACGGTAACGTCTCGTATGAGGTAGAACTAGCACCTGAATCTATTCTACAGCAATTAAAATCAAGCTTAGCTAAAAAAACATACGACTACCGCAATTTTGATAAGGATTTAGAAAACTACCTGGCTAGAAACCCCTTTATTCAAAAGGACTTCTCCTTATCCCAAATGTCCTTTGACCTAAAAATGCCGGAGCGATTCCTCTCTAATTACTTCAATAAGGAGCTGAACAAAACTTTTGTGGAATGGAAAAATGACCTTCGTATTGAATATGCATGTCAACTTATTGAAGAAGGGAATGCAAAGAAAATTACCATCGAAGCCATTTCAACCGATGCCGGTTTTGTTTCTAGATCAAAATTCATAGATGCCTTTAAGGCAAGAAAAGGAGTAACACCCTCCGTCTACATCAAAGAAAAGGCAGAGGAATAAAGACGAAATTTTTCTATCTTGTCACAGATTAAAATGACGCTTTGGCAATACTAGCACCACTATTCGGCCTATTTACATCTTTCATACTCTTGTACTATTTAAGTTCATTAAATAGATCCAATACCTTTTTAGCCTTGTTTTTCTTGTGTTGCAATGCTGTTTTAATGGTCTATTTTGGATTGCATTACAGCAAAATTGAGTTCTGGGAAGGCATTTGTTTCGTGCATTTTTTGCCTCTCTCTTTCCTGTTAGGCCCAGCCTTATTCTTTTATGTCAAACATACGGTTTCCGAAGACAAACGACTTCAACGCTATGAGTTGATTCATCTTTTCCCAGCGGTATTTACCTTTTTCGCCACTTTACCCTTCACGACTTTGCCTTTAGCAACGAAAACGGCAATGGCACATGAGATTGTGAATTTCACCGAGGATTATAATCTGAATTTTCAATGGGTGAGCTTTGAGCAAATTTTATATGGACGCTCCATCCATTTGATTAGCTATTGCTTTGCATCGCTCATCTACTTCAGTTGGAATAAACGCCATTTAATGAAGAAATACGGCGCTTTACCATCGAATCACCGCCTGATTCAGAAATGGATATTCTCATTAGTCTTTTTGCAATTGGTCATTGCCGGAAATAGTTTAGGACATATGATTACACTTTATTCACACAACTATACCATTTTAGGCATTCCATCAAACATTATATTTAGTGAGGCTCGTTTCTTCACGATTTGTGGAGGAGGATTTTTTGTCCAAAACTTCATCTTGTTTTTGTTTCCCAAAATCCTCTATGGCAATGTCTCCTATGAAGTAGAACTGGGCCCTTCCACGATTTTGCAAGAAATAAAGTCTAGTTTACCTAAAAAAGAACCTGCATCTCGGGAATTCGATCATGATTTACAAAACTATTTGAACACGCATCCCTTTGTAAAGAAAGATTTTTCTTTATCCCAAATGTCCTTTGATCTAAAAATTCCAGAAAGATTCTTGTCTGGTTATTTTAACAAGGAATTAAATAAGACTTTTGGTGAATGGAAAAATGACTTACGCATTGAGTATGCCTGTCAATTAATCGAAGAAGGAAATGCGAAACGCATCACGATCGAAGCCATTTCTACAGATGCAGGGTTCGTCTCGCGATCGAAATTCATCGATGCCTTTAAAGCCAGAAAAGGAGTAACTCCTTCTGCCTTTATTAAAGAGAAGGCGGAAGCATAAGCCCCCGCCCTTTTTTTATTTTATTGTGCTGCTGGCAGAAGACCTAATTGCTGCATAAATACCATGTTATCCATGAAATCTTGCTCTTCGGCAATCTTTCCATCTTTCATTTTGGCAATCGTACATCCGATCACATCCACTGTCTTACCAGTCGCAGGAATGCCAAAGAAATTACCTGTGTGCTTTCCCTTGAACTGCCAGTACTTCACTAATTTATCCCCATCTGCAAACATTGCTTTTACGATAAATTGACGCTCGGAAAAACCCGTTACATAATTCATATAATAGGCCTTGCAATTTGCCTTACCCTTCACTTCAGGAACGGTGTGCAAAACTGCATCATCCACATAAGCCGAATCAAAGATATCCGTGCGACCTTCATTCACTGCCACATCAAAAACACGCGTGTAAAAGGCCATGTTTTCTGCCCCAATTTTAGCGTTTTTATCCG
Organism: Aquirufa sp.; assembly: GCF_044239315.1. GTDB lineage: Bacteria > Bacteroidota > Bacteroidia > Cytophagales > Spirosomataceae > Aquirufa. The sequence continues at coordinate 28,986 of NZ_JBIIBQ010000018.1, forward strand.
CTTCTGACGTACAAGCGAATAATCCTGCAGCCACACATAGTGATAAAATAATTTTTTTCATTGTTATAAGTTTTGTTGTTTACTAAACATAATTCATCTGCACCGATTACACATTTTTACACCGAACGAATCTGTTCCGTTTTGCGCAAATGGGAACAAATTTGAGGTTTCAATTCTTATTGATATTTCAAAATACTCCGTACTTGCTTTCCTAATCAAAAAATTAATTCCATGAAAAAATTTGTTCTAGTAGGTGCATTAGTTGCATCCGTATTTAGTGTTTCTGCGCAAACGGCAGGAAAAATATTCTCTGGCACAGACGCAGGGAAAGGATTCCAATTAGGATCAGAAAAAAGTAGCCAAGTTATTTTAGATATGGTGAATGCGTACAACACAAATGATGCGGAAAAAGATCTGTCTTTTTATTCACCTGAAATGCAAAAGAAAGTTGGAGAGACCATTACCAAATATCATAAAAATGCTAAGACATTGAATAACAAAGTTTATGCTATTTTACCTATCAAAATAACGGGATCAAGTGATGAGATTGTCATGTTACAGTCCACAGATGAAAGAGTATCAAAAGATGGTTCTAAGCAAAAAATGAATTTGTTCGAATTATTCAAATTGGACAAAAATGGAAAAATTGCAGACTTTAATCGGTATACATCCATTCCTGCTTCTAATGAATATGGTAAAACAGAAGGTGGTAAATATTATTCTAAAGCCGAAACAAACGGAAGAACTTTCCAATTCTCTAACCGCGGAGAAGTAGAGATGATAGAGAAATTTAACAAGGCATACAACGCCTTTGATATCCCAGCTACGATGGAATTTTTCGCAGACAAAATTAACATCACTGACTTTGATGGAAATAAGATTGTTTTAGAGAAGAAAGATATTCCTGCGCTTTTTGCTGATATGAAATCAGTGGATTGGAAAATTAATGCGATTCTTCCATTCAAGATAACTAACACTGACCCAGCTTCTGCGATTATGGTTATTTCTACAGAGAAGCGAGTTATGAAAGACGGAAGTGTTTGGGACAAATCATTAGTTGAGTATTTCTACTTCAATAATGACGGAAAAATTTCTGGTATTGATCAGTATAATCGCCCGAAAAAATAAAAATTTGCACCAGTTTATTAGAGGCCGAAGGACGTTGTTCTTCGGCCTTTTATTTTACCTTTGATAGTATCATATGATACTATCATGAAGCCACCCTACACCATTTCGCCTTCCATTCTGAATTTAGTGGCTTCCATCTCATTGAAGATAGGAGAAGCTTCGGCTCATTATTTGGACAAAAAATCTCCTCAATTAAGGAAGGCGAATCGGATTAAAACGATTCAAGCAACCCTGGGAATCGAAGGGAATTCACTAAGTGAATCCCAGGTTCAAGCGATCGAAGAAGGAAAAGTTTTGTTAGGTTTTGAAAGAGATCAAAAAGAAGTCCAAAATGCGCTTGCATTATATGAACGTTGGAACGAGTTCAACCCTTCTAAAAGCGCTTCCTTTCTGAGTGCCCATCTCCTTTTAATGCAAGGTTTAATGACAAATCCTGGGGAATACCGAAATAGGTCCGTTGGAATCACGAAAGGGATAACCTTAACCCATATCGCTCCACCGGCAGATCGCGTTAAGCATTTAATGGAGAATCTGTTCGAGTATGTGGATAATGATCCTGATCCACTTCTGATAAAAAGTTGTGTCTTTCATTACGAATTAGAATTTATACACCCTTTCCTGGATGGGAATGGTCGGATGGGGCGCTTTTGGCAATCGCTACTTTTATCAAAATCACATCCCATTTTTGAATTCTTACCATTCGAAACGATTATCGCTGCCTCACAATCGGACTACTATCACGCACTCGCAACTAGCGACTCTTGCGGACAATCCACACCTTTCATCGAATATATGTTAGGTGTGTTAGATAAATCATTAGCGAATTTATTGAAAACCACGAACGTAGTTTTATCCGAAACCGAACGAATCGAATACTTCATTTACATCGGCATGAAGGACTTCTCTAGAATAGACTACCAGCGCGTTTTCAAAAATTTATCATCTGCCACGGCCAGCAGAGACCTAAAAAAAGGGGTGACTTTGGAATTATTTTCCACTTATGGAAAACGAAATGCAACCAGATATCGTGTTTTAGTGTAATCTCCGCTTCCTAAACTCCGAAGGCGACTCTCCCGTAAATTTCTTGAAGATCCGGTTGAAATAAGACAAACTTTCGAAACCACATTCAAAACAAGTTTCTGTTACATTCTTATCTTGAATAAGCAGCTTTTTTGCAAACTGAACGCGGTATTGATTCACAAAATCGGTGTAAGTTAGTTTTGTGGCTTTCTTGAAATAGCGACAAAAAGCAGGCAAGGTGAGATTTACTTCATCCGCGATTTGCTGGGTATAGATGGGTTTTTGGAAATTCATCTCTACAAATTGGTGGATACGGTGCATCCTTTCTTGCTGTTTGAGGATGGTTTGGCTAGAGATGGGTCGAACATTCAGGGCCTCAAATTCGTCGGATACTGCCAAAAACTGAAAGAGGCTCATCAACTCCATAAATTGATGGAATCGATCCATCTGCTGTAAGTTCTTTAAGCGCGCACCCGCCATTCGTTTCGTCTCCCCTGTAAATGCAATGCCAGTTTTTGCCCTCTCCATTAAATCAACCACTTTTTGAAGTTCTGGAATTCGTGTTAAACCCACTTCAAAATAGGTCTCCGGAAATTGGATCACCACCGTCTCAACGGTGGCTTTGACCCCATAATCAAAATTCAGGTGTGGAATGTAGGAGCCGATTAAGGCTAAATCACATCCCTCATAGGTGGAAATGTGATCGCCAATATGCCTAATACCTCTTTCTGCTTCCACATACACTAATTCGATTTCCGGATGGAAATGCCAGTAGAATACTTCATTCAATTTAGGGGTCAAAAGGAACCTAAAGGAACTGTCTTCATCGGGAAGGATTTGTTCTAAATTCAATTTCATTACCCTAAATTAACTATTTGTGTTGTATAAATATCAATACAGTACAAATTTTAGTCAATGTAGCAGAAAAACTGTCTATTGAAAGCGTTTACCTTTGGTCTATATTTTAACAATCTATGAAAACAGACATCCCTAACAACGGCCATTACGACATTCCGGGTAATCCATCCACCGCTAAAAGTAGTACAGTCAAATTAAATGACCGTTCGAACGGCGAACCTCTTCGTGTATTAAGTGAAGAGGATTGGGCGTTTTGGAAACACAATGGGTATGTCATCATTAAGCAAGCGGTGTCGCGTGAACAAGCTTTAAAAACGGCGGCTTTCTTGTATGAATTTGAAGAAAAAGATCCGAATGATCCGTCCACCTGGTACACGGCTCCTCGGGCAGAAATGAAGATGAAGGAGCTGGCTAACACGGGGATGGTCGAATGTTATAATAGCCAATTGCAGTGGGACAACCGTTCAACGCAGCGGGTGGTTGATGCCTTTGTGGATATTTGGGGGACCGAAAAATTATGGGTCACGATTGACCGCGCAAACTTGAATTTTCCCATTCGACCAGGTCATGAGTACAAAGCCTTCATCCACTGGGATTATGATCCGGAGACAAAGCCAGTGAATGTGCAAGGGGTTTTAGCGTTAGCAGACCAATTAGATGAGAATATGGGAGGCTTCCAATGCATCCCAGAATTATTCAGAAATTACGATACTTGGAAATTAACGCAGCCAGAAGATCGAAATCGATTCCTTCCGGACACATCAGATTTCACACCTACCAAAGTCACACTGGAGGCTGGCGATCTGTTAATATTTAACAGCCTTCAGCCTCATGGTATTCGAGCAAATAATAGCAATCAAGTTCGTTGTGCACAATATATTTCAATGATGCCGGCAGAGGAAGATAATGCGGAACTGCGCGAATGGAGGGTTAATTCTTGGCGCGATCGCATTGCCCCTGAGGGCTACGCTTTCCCAGGTGATCCACGCAAATGGGAACAAACAAAATACAAGACAGCGGAACTAAATGAGCTAGGCAAAAAAATTCTAGGATCAGATCGCTGGTAAATTAGAAAGCTCGAATTTATTCGAGCTTTTTCTTTATCAGGTAAATTCCTAAATTGGGATATGAAAAAACTGCTCCTACTTTTCGTCCTTTTCAGTTTAAGCGCCACTGCACAAACAGCTGATAAATTCAAATCCATGAAAGCCCATACCGGGTTTTTCAACTTCTACTACGATGAGTCGAATGACAAAATCTATTTAGAGGTTAAAAAACTAAATGAGGAATTCATGTATGTGTATTCCTTAGCTCAGGGAGTTGGAAACAACGATTTAGGCCTAGACCGGGGTCAATTAGGCAATGAGCAAGTGGTCTATTTCGAAAAACAAGGCAATAAAATTTTCCTAGTTCAACCGAATACCCAATACCGGGCGAACACGACGAATCCTTTGGAGAAATTATCGGTTCAGCAGGCCTTTGCAAAATCCGTATTATTTGGGTTCAAAATTGAAAGCGCTACCGATGGCACCTATATAATCGACATCACGGATTTCTTGATGCAAGATGCCCACGGTGTTTTAAAGCGCTTAACGCAAGCAAAACAGGGCTCCTATAGTTTAGATAAGTCCAAAAGTTCACTTGCACTAGATCGCACAAAATCCTTCCCAAAAAATACCGAATTCGAGGCTCGCTTGACTTTTGCAGGCAATGGAACTGGAGCTGAAATACGTTCTGTAGCACCCAATGCAGATTATGTGACCGTAGTGGAGCACCATTCTTTCATCGAATTACCAGACAGTAAATACCAACCTCGAGTTTTTGACCCCCGTTCGGGAGCGAATGCGATTTCCTTTCAAGACTACTCTTCCCCGGTGAATGAAGTCGTGTTAAAGCAATGGATTACACGCCATCGTTTGGAGAAAAAAGATCCCAAAGCGGCGGTAAGTGAGGCCGTAAAACCGATCATTTATTACCTAGATAATGGTACGCCGGAACCGGTTCGCTCTGCCTTGATGGAAGGTGGTCGCTGGTGGAATCAGGCCTTCGAATCGATCGGATATAAGGATGCCTTTCAGGTTAAATTATTGCCAGAGGACGTAGATCCGATGGATGTTCGGTACCACGTGATTCAGTGGATTCACCGTTCTACACGGGGTTGGAGCTATGGCTCCAGCATCACCGATCCTCGCACTGGAGAAATTATGAAGGGTCACGTGAGTTTAGGAAGTTTACGGATTCGCCAAGATTTCATGATTGCGCAGGCGTTAATGAATGCCCCATTTGCGGTTGATGGCTCTGCGAACGGACCTATGATGGAGATGTCTTTGGCACGCATTAGACAACTCGCAGCGCACGAAATAGGGCATACGCTTGGTTTTGCCCACAATTATGCGGCTAGTGCACGAGAAAATACTAGTGTCATGGATTATCCACATCCGCAGATCGATTTCAAAGGTGATCAGATGGATTTCAGCCATGCCTACGACACGAAAATAGGCGACTGGGATAAGGTGTCCGTGGACTTTGCTTACGGTGATCACAAAACAACAGCAGAATTAAATCAGGTAATTGATAATGCGTATGCCAAAGGGCTTCGCTTCATCACCGACTCCGATGCTCGCAACCCGGGTGGGGCGCATATCTATGCACACCTTTGGGACAATGGAAAAACGATCGTAGACGAACTAGACCACATTTTAGCAGTTCGCCAAAAAGCCATCGCCAACTTCTCCGTCAAAAACATTCGTCCAAACGAGACCTATTCACACCTAGAGGATGTCTTCGTACCCCTTTATTTCTTGCACCGGTATCAAACCGAAGCAACTACTAAAATTATTGGAGGTTATGAATACAATTACGCGGTCCGAGGCGGCAAAGAACTCGTTTTAGAAAATGCATCAGTGGCCTTGCAACAAAAAGCTTTAAAATCCGTGGCTGCTACGTTAGATGCCCGTACACTTGCTATTCCGAAAGACAAACTGGCGCTCTTCCCTCCTCGCGCTTTCAATAATGAACGGACACGGGAATCTTTTAAAGGGAAAACAGGGATCACTTTCGATCCGTTTGGCGCTGTAGAATCCGCGGCTGATTTTACTTTGGACTTCTTATTACATCCAGATCGACTGTCTCGATTAGCAGGAAATAAAGCAGTTAACGCGCAACAATTAGGCGTTTCTGAGACCTTGAATACCTTGTTGCAGACCACACTTTATACATCACATTCAGATCCGTATTTACAAGCCACCCAAGAGACCATTAATTTCAAGGTGGTTTCATCCCTCTTGAATGTGCTGAATGCGCCATCTATATCTCCTTTAGCTGCAGCGGAGGTCGCTTCATCCGTGAAAGGAATTAGAGATGTTTACAGCAAAAAAACTGGTTCCTTTGCCAGCTACATGGTACATACAATCGATCAATTTAAAGCTAACCCAGCAGACTGGAAGCCGATGCAAACGCCGGTGATTCCGGATGGGGCGCCTATTGGGATGGATTGTTATGAGTAAACTTGTTCCTTTTAGCGTATTTATAGCATAAGCAGTTAAATTCTTACCCAGAAATAAAACTATGACAAAAGTGTGCGTAATCGGTGCCGGACCATCTGGAATCACAGCCTTAAAAAACCTGTTAGACCAAGGACTTGACGTAGTTTGCTACGAATACAACAATCAAGTAGGTGGAAACTGGGTCTATAATGAGAAGACCGGACACTCCAGTGTGTTCGAGACTACGCACATTATTAGTTCCAAAACCCTTTCGCAATACGAGGACTTTACCTTCGACGATTTCGAAAAAGGGATGCCGGATTATCCTTCACACGATCAATTAAGACGCTATTTTCAAGGGTATGCCGCTCATTTTAATCTTACTCCGAACATTGAGTTCGGCACCTTAGTAAAATCCTGTGAGTTAGATAAAGACAATAACTGGGTCATCGTTTCTGAGAGGGATGGCGTCGAAAAAACAGAAAACTTTACACACCTAGTTGTTTGCAATGGCCACCATTGGTTGCCTAGAATGCCGCACTACCCGGGTGAATTTACCGGTCGTTTGATGCACTCGCATGAGTTCAAAAAAGCGGAGCCTTTTAGAGACCAGCGCATTCTGGTCATAGGAGGTGGGAATTCAGCCTGTGATGTGGCGGTAGAAACAAGTCGTGTGAGCAAGAAGACAAGTATTAGCTGGAGAAGAGGGTATCGGATTGTTCCTAAGTTTTTGTTTGGGAAACCCAGTGATGTGGTGGCATCCAGATTAACTTTTTTGCCTACGAAATTGAAATTTTTCTTCTCGGAATTATCCGTGAAGATATTTTCTGGGTCGAATAAAAACTACGGTCTTCAAGAACCAGAACATGCGATTACTGGAACCCATCCCACCATCAATGAAGAATTATTGTATAAAGTACGGCATGGCAAAGTTTTCCCAAAGGTGGACATTGATCACTTTGAGGGCAAAAATGTCCACTTTAAAGATGGCTCTGTAGAAGAATTTGACACGATTATCGCCTGCACTGGTTATATTCTTGAACATCCATTTTTCCGCAAAGACTTCTTGAATTACAGCGAAGGCGATGTTCCCCTATATCTTAAAATGCTGCACGAGAAATACGAGAATCTGTTTTTCGTAGGCATGTTCCAACCATTAGGTTGCATCTGGCCAGGCGCTGAATTGCAGAGTAAAATAGCGGCGAGAGCGATTAAAGGACTTTGGCAAAGACCCAAAAACATCGCTGAATTATGCCAAAGAGAGGTCACCCACCCTCACCTGAATCAAATCAAAACACCAAGACATACGATCACCGTAGATTTCCATTTATTTGTCAAACAATTGAAGAAACACCTACCATCGAACTACGTCAGTAAATCTCCCGCCTAATGAAAGACACAATAGTGTTCGTTCATGGCATGTGTCACGGTAGCTGGTGCTGGGAGGAGCAATTTATCCCCTATTTCGAGCAACTGGGTTATCATTGTATTGCATTCAATCTTCCGGGACACGAAATGCAAGGAAGCACCAAGCGCATTTCCTACTCGCTTAACGATTATGTTCAGGCATTACACCAAGTGGTGTCAAATCTCGAGGCTCCACCCATCATCATCGGACATTCCATGGGTGGGATGATTGTGCAACAATTCCTAAAAACAGGATCCTGCAAAAAAGCGGTTCTTATGTCCTCCGTTCCTCCAGCAGGGGTGCTGATGGCAAGTCTCCGCGTATTGACCAAATTTCCAGGAGCTATCCCCCATTTATTCCAAATGAACCTGTTAGGCGTGTTCCGAAAATACCCCCAATTGATGTTTAATGACCCAGCCCTTTGCGCAAAGTATGCACCTAGAATGTGCGCGGAATCATTTCTAGCATACCTTGGGTTAATACCTCCCGTATCGCATCAAACCTCCGTTCCCATTTTAGTCGTGGGCGGATCAGAAGATGGACTCATCACCGTTCGCGAATTCGCTAGCACAGCAAAACACTACCAAGCGCAATTGGAAATCATCGAAGGTGGGTCACATGACCTGATGCTCGACGCGGAATTTATGAAAACAGCCGACTTGATTCACCAATGGATTATCAAACAATGAATAAAAGCCCCAAAATTGTCCTATTGATATTGTTGACATTCTTTGTCATCTCCTTTATTTCAAATATAATTGGGCCCATCATACCAGATTTAATTAATAGCTTTCACTTAAATCTGACCCTAGTTTCCTTGCTCCCTTTTGCCTTCTTTATCGCCTATGGCATCATGTCAATCCCAGCTGGCATTTTATTGGAGGTTTACAAAGAGAAAAAAGTCATGATGGTTGCTTTTGGACTAGCTAGTTTAGGTTCCTTACTGATTGTTATTTCACCTCATTACTTGACTGCCATCCTTTCCTTGTTTTTCATCGGGAGCGGTATGGCCATGTTGCAGGTGGTCATCAACCCACTACTTCGCACCTCTGGTGGAGAAGAGAATTACGCTAATTTTTCCGTTCTAGCTCAGTTGATTTTTGGATTTGCTTCTTTCTTAAGTCCCTTAGTTTATCAGGTTTTTATTGCCAAAAAATCCTTCCTCACAGGCTTTATTCCTGCCGAATACCCCTGGCTTTCGCTCTATCTTTTATTTATTCTACTCAGTTTATTTATGGTGGCAATTAGCTATTTCTCCACTTTCCCTAAGGTAGAATTAGATGAAAATGAAAAACCGGGACCATTAGCGGTTCATTGGATTTTATTCAAGAATAAATATGTGATTTTATACTTTATAGCCATGTTCTGCTACGTAGGTACTGAGCAGGGCATTGCGACTTGGTTATCTCAATTTTTAGCCACTTATCATGGCGTAGACCCACAAAAAGCGGGGGCAGATTCTATTGCTTATTTTTGGGGATTAATGACAGCTGGAGGAATTGTTGGGTTAGGGCTTTTGAAATTTTTAGACAGTCGGCTTGTTTTGTCAACTTTTACGATGCTGGCGATAATTTGTCTAGGGGCCGGACTTTGGGGAGATGTATCTATGGCTTTAATAGCCTTTCCTTTGGTTGGATTTTTTGCCTCGGTTATATACCCTATCATCTTTTCTTTAGCCTTAAATTCCGTCAATGAGCATCACGGATCATTCTCCGGAATCCTCGTAACCGGAATAGTCGGGGGAGCCATTTTCCCCTTCATTATCGGTGGATTAGGTGATTTATTGGGACTAAAAATAGGAATGAGCGTCTTGTTTATCAGTCTAGCATTTATCTTTAGTATGGGTTTTTGGGCAAAACCAATCGTAAACAATAAACGGGTAAAATTATTCCAAGAATAGATAACTAGATAACTAAATCGCCCCACCCTTTGCGATATTCTCTCTTGACAAATTGATTCGCAGGCTCATAATTCGTTACGCGCATAGATGCCCCATCCCACTTCAATGCCTTATATCGACCGCTGTATTTGTAGCCTGTCATCTTTCCATAAACGGGATCAATTCGCTCCACTTTTTCGCGAATATTAAAGCTACGAAGCAATAAATTCCCTAATAAAACGGTTTCGGTTAAAGGTCCTCCATATCCTTCAAATGGAGAACTCACCTCCATATTTCCATATCCTGCAATACTCGCATCAATCCACTGCCACCAATGTCCATCCATTCCACCTTTTACGCGCGGATATTTTTGAGGAATATAATTCGCCTTTTCTTGCAATTCTTTAGAGAAAAGTCGCGGATGACTTCCTCCCCAACCACAGGCAATTACGCCCTTACTTCCCACAAATAAAGTAGCACCTTCGAAATCGTTTTCGCCTGGATAATCCCCTAAAGCATCGTTCATATTTACCTCCGGAACTAAAGCTTGTAAACGTTCTGGCGTGATACCCCCATCCATCCAATACAAATCCAAATCGGTGCCATTTGACTGTTGAAATCGGTATTTCAATGAACTAGAAATAGGACCACTTTCAGGGAATGCAGACTCTTTAAATACACCACTATAAGTTGTGGACGCACTTCCAGAGACCTCCGTGGGATAGCCTAAATTCAATAATTTAAAGGGAGGACCCATGATATGACAACCCATATCACCTAATGCCCCTGTCCCAAAATCCCACCAACCTCTCCAATTAAAGGGCACTAAATTCTCAATGTAATTCGTATTCTGCGCCGTCCCTAACCACAAATCCCAATTTAGTTCTTTCGGAATTTTAGCCGGAGTTTTAGGCCAAGAAATACCTTGTGGCCAAACAGGACGATCTGTCCAACAATACACTTTATTGATTTCTCCAATCAAATCAGCCTCGATCCATTCTCGCATCGTTTGCATACCTTCACATGAAGCGCCTTGATCACCCATCTGTGTAACAACTTTGTATTTACTGGCGGCCTGAGTGATAATTCTTGCCTCGTGAATGTCGTGAGTTAAGGGCTTTTGAAGGTACAAATGTTTCTTCATTTGCATCGCTCGTAAACCGACTACGGCATGATTATGATCCGGTATGGCAACGGTAACCGCATCGAAATTTTTGTTTTCCTTGTCGAATAATTCGCGCCAATCTTGGTAATATATAGCTTTTGGAAATTGCTTGCGTTTAGACGCTCCTTGACGATCATCCACGTCACATAAAAATCCGATGGTTGAGTTATTATTTGGAGTTTTGGCCAAATGCTGAATATCATTATCCCCCTCGCCTCCGCAACCGATGGCCGCGATAACCAATTTGTCACTCGGCGCGACAAAACCTTTACCGCCCAACACGTGACGTGGCACAATGAAAAAACTTGCCGAAGCTAAAGTACTCTTCTTGATAAATTCGGAACGTTTCATTTTTTTAGGGGTCTAACTGCTACTTCTTTAAAATAAACAATATCTTCATCGCCGTGATTTTGCAACCCAAAATAACCAGAATTCGGTCGAATACCTGGATAGGGTTCAAAGTCAAACTTACGCGGAGGAACAGGTTCCCCTTCTCGATAGTCTGTGACTAATTGATCATTTAAATAAACAATCGTTCGAGGACCATCTAAGGTAATCAACAAGGTATTCCATTCTGGACCCGGCTTTCCAGGCTTGCTTTTAGGCTTTGTAAAGGCATATAGTGTTCCACTGATGTGGTATTCATCTTCGTTAGAGGTCTCTGGATGATTATCGATTTGCACTTCATAGCCGTAAAATACTGGCATCCATTCTTCCTTAGGCTCCACTGGTACGCGAATAAATACACCCGAATTGCTATTGAAGTTTTGCATTTTATAAACGACGCGGATTTGACAATTTCCTAATTTTCCACCGGTCCAAAACAAAAGTCCCATACCACCTTTACTCGCTAATAATCCATTTTCAACGAATCTGCTGCCGCCGCCTACGTGCTTCCATCCGGTTAAATCTTTCCCATTAAACAGCGGCTTCCAGGCCTGAGCAATTACGTTAGTGCTTAAAAAAAATATTAAGGCCAAAAGGCAGAGGGATTTCATTTTATTCATTTTTGTAGACTTAATCTGTTTTTAGCATAGGAAACAATCTTCGAATATCAGCTTCAGTAGGTTGCGTGCCATATTCACAAATCTCAAAGGCTTCCGCATAAAGCGCCTTCGAAGCACGAGCGGAACCATACCATTTCTCCAAACTTTTTTGAACGTCCGCATTAGGTTTAGAAACCCGCTTCTGCAACAGGTAAGCCTTGTATTTCGCCGGGTCTTTTGGAACCTCTTCTTCATAATTCCCTACCCACGGCAACCACTCATAAAACTGAGATTGATGCGCATCTAGGCCAGCTATTTTCTTTTCGATCACAGGTGTAATATCCACGGCTATTTCAGGCTGAAAGGGATTAGGCTTTTTGAAATTATCCTGAAAATATAAGAAAACTGGATTTTTTCGTAAAGGTTCTGTATCAGGTGCGACATTAGGAACGCCCACCATAAAGGCTGCATCCTGTACTAAAACTCCCGTATAGCGATGATCCGGATGGTAATCATTCGACCGAGGAGCAATGACAACATCCGCCTTCCACTCCCTAATTTTACGAATGATTTGTAAACGAATTTCTAAGGAGGGTAACAATTCCCCGTCGTGATTATCTAACACATCATAGGAAACTCCCAAACGCTTTGCCACCTCTTTCGTCTCCGCAATCCGACGTTTAGCTAACATTCCTCCACCTTGTAATTGATGACCTGCATCCCCATTCGTTACAGACAAAAACTTCACTTGATGACCCATTTCTACAAAAAGAGCGGCCGTTCCACCCCCTTTGATATCGCAATCATCCGGGTGAGCACCGATAAAGATAATGCGTAATGGTTTTGTTTGGGCTTGCAATCCGATGCTAACGATTAAGCAGATAGCTACTAGTAAGTTTTTCATTTTCATAGGTTTAGTGTCTCAATGTTAGGCAATTAAGTGTAGAAAATAAAGAGATACCGTTAAATAAGTTGTTCTGGGAAAATATTTTTTAGGTTTTTAAATTTGAGATAAACTAGACTATATCAGGAATATGAAACCCAATAAACTATTCGCACTAATTTTACTTTTATTAAATGGTGTAATTTCTTTTGGACAAAATGCATCCGTAGATTTTGGAACGAATTATAAAGTAACATTCGCTTCCAATAAAATATTAATTAACGGCCAAAACCCATCTAACTTAACGCTTTATAATCAGAGTGCTATAGATTTAGATATTTCTGACGTAAGCCTAAAAGGGTTAGACCTTTATATTTCAACAACCCCAGATTATCCCTTTGTCAATAATTTTCTACAAACAAGCAATGCGGTAGTTAAACGAGGAAAAGACGGAGAAACTGGATCTAGATTTACCATTGATATACTTGCCGCCAAAGAGTCCTCAGGCACAGGAAATGAATTTCATCCGATACTCTATATAAGTTCCAGAAAAAAACCAGGTATATCGAATAAGGTCTATGTTTTTAATAGAGCATCAAATCAAGATTACTACCTAATCAATAATGGGACTTATAAGCGTCAAATACTTCCAAGAAATTTAGTCTCTAATTATGCCAATCAAAAGGGAAATTTCAACTATAACATGATTATCCCATTTAGCTATAGTCCCTTTTTAATTTTCGATGATCTAAATAATGACAAAATTGATGATTTTATCTTAGCTACAAATAATGCTTTTTATAGAGGCAATTTTTTCAATACAGGAGGAATGTATCTCCCATTGTACAAATACTTAACAAAGAATAATGATAACACCTTCAACATCAGAAATGACAATGAGGACATGTCATACCCCAATAGTCAGCCATCTGCTATGTTTCATAATGTAAATCGGGCTTCAATTATTGATCTAAACAATGATGGTAAGAAAGAAATTATCGGCTGGGGTGAAGGATACCATCAATCCCCTGACACGCTTCATCCTGAATTTGCTAAATCAGCAGGATTAAGAGATAACATTGATTTTAAAGGGGATACCGCCTCCGCCTACAACAAGTTAATGTATTTAAAGAAATTAACATTTTATGAAATATCTAATGGCAAATTAGTAGATAAAAGAAACCTAGTACCAGATGGTATTCCTTTATCTGCATCACTGTTTGGAAGCGCGGGGGATATAGAAAAAGACGGAGACAATGACATTATTGTTGTGAGCGATGGCGTTTGGAGAATTGAAAATACAAACTACCAATTTTCATTAACAAAGATTTTGAACTCAGAAGTTGCTGATTTTATGTCAGAGGGCTTTCAAAGACGTATTTCAACGATGCTCCCCTATTTAGTGGACGTTAATCAAGATGGATATGGCGACTTAATTTTTAGTTTAGAAAAATTATCGGGAGCGCACAAGCCAAATCGAATTGTTTATGCCTTAAACAATAAGAATAAAGGATTTGCATTCAATGATCTAAAAGATTTCATTCCTTACAGTGATAATGCTTCAAAGGACAACTACTTAAACTATGTTTTAAGTGACGTTTATGCGGAAGATATCAATAAAAATGGTACGCAAGAAGTTGTTTTTTGCTTTGCCAAAGAATTTTCAACCGTAGGTAATGAAAACCCTTATCCATCCCAGCAATTTTATAGAATAGTCGAAATTACATCTAATGGGACTATTATAGATCAAACCTCTTCCTATTTTGAAGGCACAACAAATAATATCAAAGTCTCTTCCAAAAATGGCGGTAACTTTCAATTTGTAAATATGGACGCTGATCCAGAATTAGAGATAATCCCCTACTTTAATGCCTTAGATCCAACCTATTATCCCTTTTTCCCCAAAGAGGGCTGGTATGGCTATTGGAATAACTATACTGGATTTCAGTATTTTGATTTAGTTAATTCAAAATACCAGATTAAACGTTTAGGTAATTTAATTAGTTACTCCGATGATAACTCAACTGGAAAACCTAATTCCATAAAAATCAATGAAACTTATGCCAATGGTCAATTTATGTTCCATGATTTTGACAAAGACGGAAAGAATGAGATATTACTCACAGGAAATAATACAGATCAACTTTTACAACCAACAGTTGATTTTCAATTCAATTCAAAATTGATTGAACTTAAAGAAAATACTCCAGTCAATTCAAACATAGACACCATCACTGTTAGTAGTCCTATCTCAATTGCTGATTTTACCTTTTCATTAGTTGAACCGAATGACTTCATCGGATTATCAGGAAATAAATTATTTGTGAAAGCCGCGATTGATTTTGAGACAATTAAAACCAAAAAAATAGTCGTTCCCATTAAGGTTACAAATACGCGCTATAATACATTTACCATCATTGAAAGAACATTCAATGTGATGGATGTACTCGAAAATTCAACTCCACAGCCTTCACAAAATAATTTTAGAAATGGGACTTCGCCTTCCACATTCCGCTTTCTAATGCCAGACCAAGCAAATAATGGCTATAACCATATTATGTACCAAACGGAAGGTTTAGATGGATTAAACTATTTTGGCAATAGGCTAGAAGATTATGATCTCGATGGAAAATTCGACATCATGATGAGAGCTAAAGAATATTTAGATGGGGCATGGGATCTACCTTCAGGTAATCCTAGAATTTATCTAAAAGGATCTATTGCATCAGATTACAAATTCACCTTGGAGAAAAAAGATGTCATTCTTGCCGACGGTTCAAAAGTCGTTTATGATTCGTTAAATAGCAAAAAATATGTCTTCAACTATACGTTTCAAGACCCAACACCTCTGAATCAAATTGGTGTTAACAACTTTGATTTATTTTACCAATCAAAAGGTTTAACAAAATATGAAGATTATTATTTCGATAATGATTATTTATGGTTTACGCCTAGAGTATATGAAATCAATAATGGAGTAATCATTGACGTAACCAAAACTAAATTAACCTACTCTGATAATATCAAAAAAGATGTGGTCCGTTTTCTATGGCCACAGGCTAGCTCAACGACTGATATTGACGGAGACGGCGATTTAGATATCATTATAACAGCTAGAAATCTCTTTAATTCAATAGATAATTTTACAAATAACTACGATTCGAATTATCAAAATATCATTGTTTATAAAAACCAAGGCAATGGAACTTTGTTTGCGGACATTATGGACATAAGTAGCATTGGCAACTTCAGTATTCAAGAAGGCAATTTAATGCATGCACTAAATATGGATAATGATGCTGAAAAAGAGGTACTAACTTCTATTTCAAAAGGAAATACATTCACCGCAAACTTAACACCAGATAGAGAGTTTGGCTATTTAGATTTCAATTTTCAGACTAATTCAGTCTCATTCAAGAAAATATTTAATGCCGCAGAGTTCTTAGAGAATCCTAACTGGTCTATTGATCCTAAGGACGTTAGGGTATTGCCAAATAAATCAAATCGTAATTTATTATTGTTCTTCTATAGTGATCAATATGGATCACCTGTACGAAAATTAGTGGGGACAACTAATTTTACTGAGGGAACAACCATGCAATATTTTAGAATTTATGAAGTGGTAAACAAAAATTTAACGAACGTAACCTCTGAATTCTTTTCGAATAATGAAAGTAAGACACTTTCTCTGGACAATAGCGGTAGGGTTTATTTTATCGATGTAGATGGAGATGGGATAACGGATATTTACCCTCAGTTAGGCAGTATGCCTTATCCAGAATTGGGAGGAATAAATCAATTTTTAAAATACCCAAGCTGGAATGGCAAATTCAACACCTTATACTATTTCAAACAGGATAGTCAGGGCAAGTACAAATTGACTGATTTAGCAACCATTGAAAACTTTAATTACCCCCAAAATTTCAAAAGCACTGATTTCAATTTGTTTAATGATAATGGAGAATATACGGTGAATGGAAATACATTGCGCCTAGAATCATTTACTGGATTAAACACCTATTCATTGCACGACATTGATAAAGATGGGAAAAATGAATTACTAACATCATCGCAACCAGATTACTTAAATGTTTACACAAAATCGGACTTAAATTATTCACCTGTTAGTAAATACAAAATTAATGAGTCTAGAATTCAATTCGCTGCGAATCCAACAACTTCATTCGTATCCTTATATGATTTCTCCAAATTAACATTTCCTTCTGATACAGCTTATATAGGTCTTGATTACCGTTTTATCCAGAAATTTGTTGTTAAGGATTCTGCCAAATTAATAACCCATAGACCAGTTTTATTAGAGCCTAAAATAAACAGTAAACCATTCACCTATTTCCCACCTAATTTAGATGCAACTGAAGTCAACAATGTAGAGCACTTATTAGCTATGAATTTCAATTCCAGTATCCCGGATTCGAGTGGAGTTAGCTACACAGTACCTTTTGCATTACCAGTTAAAAATGATATTTACTTAAAAAAGGCGGATATGATTTTAAGTAAAAAGAACATTGCCCCGTTCCCCTTCTCAATTATTACTGAAAACAGGATAGACGGAGGTAATTTCAAAGGTTTTGAATTAACGTTATCTAATTCTGTCGATATCAATTTAAATGAACACCGCGTGAACGGAAATATCATAAATGGATTAAAATATGGATATGAACTTTATGTCAATAAGGTATTGAAAAAAACAGTTGTATTTGATCAGAATCTCAACTACAGCTACGATAATTCGAAAAACAAGACGACGATAACTGGCATAAAAATCCCATTAGAAGGAAATACCTTTGCTAATGCTACCTATAAGGTTTTTGCATTGGACACGTATGATGATAAAATAAAAACCTACGCAACTAAATTGTTCTGCGAGAATGCACCAAAGCCTATCTTAAACACGTCAAAATACAGTTTTTGTGCTAGCGATACACTTAAATTATCCATAACAAATAGTGTAAAAGGGGATAAATATATTTGGTATTTTGGCACAAAAGTGGATACCTTAAATGTAACTGCTAAGTCATTCCTTGAAACACAAAAAGTCTTAATTACTAAGGTGGATAGTTTAGGCTGTGAAACTAAAACAGACAGTTTATCAGTAATTAAATTAGCTGTCGTTGCAACTCCAACTATTTCCAACTCATCTTCACTTACTTTCTGTGCAGGTAATAATGTAATTCTGACAAGTAGCGGAACACCCAATAACCAATGGTTCCTAAATGGAAATGCGATTACCAACTCAAACTCTACTACCTATACAGTTACCTCATCAGGCGTATATAAAGTAAAAGCATCCACCAGTGATTGCAGTAGCGCCTTTAGTTCCGATGTCACCGTTGTGGTTAACCCCATACCACCTACTCCTACAATAACCTTGGATGTTAACGGAAGTCTAAGTTCAAGTGCTTCAAATGGTATTCAATGGTATTTTAATGATGTTAAGATAGATAATGCAACACAGAAAACTATTGTTCCTACTAATAGTGGTAATTATACGGTTAAAGTGATAACTCCTTGCGAAAGTGCAATTAGTAGCCCCTATAATGTAGTGGTCACTTCAGCAGAAGAAACCATTTTAGAGCAAGTTCAAGTAGCCCCTAATCCATTTTCAAATCGATTTAAGGTGAGTTTCCCTGTTGAATTTGGTAAAACTTCACAAGTAAAAGTTCTGGATATGTTAGGGTCTGTTCATTTCAAAAAACAAGCTGTTTCAAATGGTGAATTTATCGATCTCGGTCATTTAAGTGGAGGTAATTATATACTGCATCTCGAATCAAATGACAATTCGAATAAAAAGGCCATTAAAATTAGTAAGGTTCAATAAATAGTATTTCAACTATTTTCCCGACCTTGCCATCCTAAACCCCAAAAAGATGGCCAAAGGCATGAATTCCCAAAAGGCGGCAAAGAAAGAACCCGCTAAAACTCCGAAGGAGAAAAAAGAAGAAAAAAGAGAAAAAAAGAAAGCAGGCTATCAATAGATGGTCTGCTTTTTTCTTTTCCCTGCTTTTCAAGTACTTTTGACGTAGATGAGCTCAAAAGACCCCAAGGTATTTTTCATTACCCCACCTTTTACCCAATTAAATACGCCCTACCCAGCAACGGCTTATTTGAAGGGGTTTATGAATACCCGAGGTTTACCATCCTACCAGGCCGACCTAGGCTTGGAAGTTATATTGCAGCTTTTTTCATCCAGCGGACTTAAGCAGTTATTTGCGCTCATTGAGGATTCTGGCAAAATACTGACTGAAAATAGCCAGCGAATGCTTCGACTAAAACAGGCCTACATTCGCACCATCGATCCAGTTATTTCCTTTTTACACGATAAAAATCCTACCCTTGCCCATGTCATAGGCGAACAAAATTACCTGCCGGAAGCATCGCGTTTTCAGCAAGTAACGGATTTAGAATGGGCCTTTGGAAGTATGGGGGTGCGGGATAAAGCGAGGCATTTAGCCACATTGTACTTAGAAGATATCTCTGACTTGATTATCGATGCGGTGGACCCGTATTTTGGATTTAGCCGGTATGCAGAGAGGCTCGGTCGTTCAGCTTCTACTTTTCATGAATTACACGATGCGCTGAACGCGCCACTTACCTATATTGATGACTTATTAGTGGCTATTTTAGCTGAAAAAATACAAGCTGAACAGCCTGATTTAGTCGCCATCACAGCTCCTTTCCCCGGTAATTTATATAGTGCCCTTCGGTGTGGACAGTGGATCAAAAAACACCATCCTCAGATAAAAGTAGCCTTTGGCGGAGGATATGCGAATACCGAATTACGTTCTTTGCAAGAACCCCGCGTTTTTGAATTTGTTGACTTTATTACGCTAGATGATGGGGAGACGCCTTTGATGAACCTTTTGGAACACTTAAAAGGTTCACGAGAATTAAAAGATTTGAAACGTACTTTTTGTTGCATCGATGGGAAGGTCACTTACCTCAATGGATCAAAAGATTCCGATGTCAAGCAAAAAGACGTGGGCATTCCGGATTATTCAGATCTTAAATTAGATCAATATCTATCGGTCATTGAAATTGCGAACCCCATGCACCGCTTGTGGAGCGATGGGCGCTGGAACAAATTGACGTTAGCGCATGGCTGTTATTGGGGCAAATGTACGTTCTGTGATGTTTCTTTATCCTACATCAAAGACTACGAATTCACAACGGCTCCCCTGTTAGTCGATCGCATGGAGGCAATGATTAAGCAAACGGGAAATAATGGATTTCATTTTGTGGATGAAGCGGCACCTCCCGCCTTAATGCGCGATGTGGCGATTGAAATTATTCGCCGTGGTTTAACGGTGGTTTGGTGGACGAATATTCGTTTTGAGAAGAGTTTTACCAAAGACCTATGTCAATTACTCGTTCGCTCAGGTTGCATTGCCGTTTCGGGTGGTTTAGAAGTGGCCTCAGATCGACTTTTGGAATTAATTGATAAAGGGGTGACCGTGTCACAAGTGGCCCAAGTAGCTGATCATTTTACGCAAGCGGGCATTTTAGTCCATGCCTATTTAATGTATGGATTTCCGACCCAGACCGCACAAGAAACGGTAGATTCGCTTGAAGTTGTGAGACAGTTGGTAGAAAATGGAGTAGTGCATTCTGGGTTTTGGCATCAATTTGCTCTAACTGCACATAGTCCAGTGGGACTGAATCCGGACGCCTACAAAATAGAAATTCTGAATCCTGAACCAGGTAGCTTCGCGAATAACGATTTAGAGCATGCCGATCCTACCGGTACAGATCATGCCCTATTTAGTGAGGGATTAAAGAAGTCATTATTTAATTACATGCATGGCATCGGTTTAGATATGCCGCTTCAGGATTGGTTTGATTTCAAAATTCCACGGACGCAGATTCCTAAAAATTACATTGCTCGCATTTTAAATCAAAAAGAAGATACCTTCCCTAAGGCTACGGCTAAAATTGTTTGGCTCGGGCCTTCGCCTTATTTAGATAAAAAAAGAATTTCTTTCAGTCTAGGAAGAGAAGAAGTAGAATTAGAGGTACCGGAAAAACTAGGAGCCTGGCTCTTGAATACATTACCTACACTATCCCTAGGAACTGAAAAAACAGGAACCTTTGCAGAATTTCAAGCTGCTTATTCTAAAGCTAGCTTAGGTAATTTCGACAAATTCTGGGAAGGAGAAATCGCAGAAGAATTACGGGAGATGGGATTGCTGGTGGTGTAATAATAAAACAAAAAAGCCTCAAATTTCTTTGAAGCTTTTCTCTTAGTTGGCGGTCCGGACGGGACTCGAACCCGCGACCCCATGCGTGACAGGCATGTATTCTAACCAACTGAACTACCGGACCGTCTTGTAATTAGTGGCACAAAATTAGGGAATTTATGCTTTGAAACAATACCTTTGAGTAAAAAAATACGAAAATATGCACGTACCTGCTAGCTATGAATACCCGAATGCGCCGTACTTCGCTGAATATCTGAACTTTGAGGCAGATGAAAATTTGTTCGAGGTGTTAAATAATCAATTCAATGAATTGATTGAAATCTTTGAAAATGCAGGTAATGGCCAAGCAGACAAAGCCTATGCCCCAGGAAAGTGGAGCCTAAAGGGTTTATTAGGCCATATGGTGGATACGGAAAGGATTGTGTCATACCGGGTTTTGGCGATATCCAGAGGCGAAAAAACACCCTTACCTGGTTTTGATGAAAATGAATACCAAGCAGCCTCCGAGTACGAAACACAAGAGGTGGCAGCTATTGTAACGCAGTACAAAGCCACTAGAGCAGCCACATTAGCGCTTTTACATTCCTTCTCAACGAAACATTGGAACCAAATGGGTGAAGCGAATGGCAAAAAAACCAGTGCGAGAGCCTGGGCCTGGATGATCGCTGGACACGAAAAACACCACCTTACGATAATGAAGGAGCGGTATTTAGCCTAAAATACTTAATATTGCACTATGCAATTTTTTAAATACCAAGGTACTGGAAATGATTTTGTGGTGGTGGATGACCGCGAAAAGACTTTTGACTTAAATCAAGAGGCAATTGCGAAACTTTGCCACCGTCGTTTTGGGATAGGGGCCGATGGTTTCATGCTTTTGCAAGAGGCTGAAGCCTATGATTTCAAAATGGTCTATTTTAATGCCGATGGAACCGAAGGTACAATGTGTGGAAATGGCGGTCGGTGTTTAGTCCGCTTTGCAGCTGATCAGGGTATTGTGAAAGAGAAAGCTAGTTTCATCGCGGTAGATGGACCACATTTGGCCTATATCAATCCTGAAACCATCTCGTTGCAGATGATGGATGTGAAAGGTATAGAGCAGCATAACGACGATTATTTTACGAATACGGGTTCACCGCATTTCGTGCGTTTTACAAAGCAGGTGCAGTTTTTTGATGTCAAAAATACCGGTTCAGCGATTCGTTATTCAGAAGCATACCAACCCATCAATGGAACTAACGCTAATTTCGTAGAGAAATTAGATGACCAAACCCTCTTCGTTCGCACCTATGAGCGCGGAGTGGAAGATGAAACTTATTCGTGCGGTACGGGCGTAACGGCGGCGGCTTTAGTAGCTAAAACCTTTCAAAACGTACAAACTCCCATTAAAATTAAAACTCTAGGAGGTGAATTAGCCGTGAATTTCGACGGCGATGCCATCTCTGGATTTACTAATATATTCTTAATCGGACCGGCGAAACACGTGTTTACCGGGACTATATCTGTGTAACATGACCTTGGATTTAACCACTCAACAAAACATCGACCAATGGCTTTCGGGCCCCTACGACGCTACGACGAAAGCGACGATTCAGGAATTAATCGCGAAAGGCGACCAAACGACTTTGACCGATTCCTTTTACAAATCGCTGGAATTCGGAACAGGCGGTATGCGCGGCGAGATGGGAGTAGGTTCGAATCGCATGAACAAATACACGGTAGGCGCAGCCACACAAGGTTTTGCAAACTATTTAAACGCATCTTTACCAGGCCAAAAAATCAAAGTAGCTATCGCCCACGATTCTCGCAACAACTCGCCTGAATTCACGCGCATCGCTGCAGACATCTTCACAGCGAACGGCATTGAGGTTTACTTATTCCCAGCCTTACGCCCTACCCCACAATTATCCTTTACGGTGCGCCACCTTGGCTGCCAAGCAGGAATCGTGATCACCGCATCGCATAATCCAAAGGAATACAACGGTTATAAGGCTTATTGGTCTGACGGATCACAAGTGGTTGCACCGCACGATAAAAACATTGTAAACGAGGTAAATGCGATCACGAGCATTGCTGATATTAAGTTCTCTGGAAACGATACGTTGTTACACCTTTTAGACAGTGCCATCGACGAGGCCTACCTACAAACTATTTTAGTCAACTGCCGCCAGCCGGAGGTGATTAAACGCCAAAAAGACCTCAAAATCGTCTTCTCCCCTATTCACGGAACCGGAATTACCCTAGTACCGCCGGCCTTGAAATTATTAGGATTTGAAGCAGTGACTATCGTAGACGAACAAGCCATTCCGAATGGAAATTTCCCTACGGTGATCTACCCGAATCCGGAGGAGAAGGAAGCTTTGACTTTGGCCTTAAATAAAGCCAAAGAAATCGATGCCGACCTCGTCATCGCCACTGACCCCGACGCAGACCGCGTAGGCGCCGCTGTAAAAAGCCCAGACGGCGAATGGGCCCTTTTGAACGGGAACCAAATGGCCAGCTTAATCCTGTATTACTTATTAAAAGTATCGGATTTAAAGGGCAATGAGTTCGCCGCGAAGACCATCGTGACAACCGACTTAATCGACAAAATGTGTGCCTCTAAAGGCGTACCTTGCTATAATACCTTAACCGGTTTCAAATACATCGCCCAAGTAATCCGCGAATTAGAAGGAAAAGAAAAATTCCTAGGCGGTGGCGAAGAGTCCTACGGCTATTTAATCGGAGATGCCGTGCGCGACAAAGACGCAGTGGCCTCATGTGCCATGATCGCCGAATTAACCGCTTATGCAAAAGACCAAGGCAAATCATTATTCGACTTCCTTGCTGAGATGTATGTAGAAAACAATTTCTACTACGAAGGTCTTATCTCCTTGACCAAAAAAGGAAAAGCTGGCGCCGAGGAGATCAAACAAATGATGATCAACCTTCGCTCAAACGTCCCAGCTACCGTTGCAGGTTCTAAACCAGTTCGCGTATTAGACTACGAGGGTTTAGTTTCGACTGACTTACTAACGGGAGAATCCACTCCTATCAAAGTAGGTTTAGGAATCGAGGCATCAAACGTGATTCAACTAATATTAGCAGACGGATCTAAAGTTTCCGCTAGACCATCAGGCACCGAACCTAAAATCAAGTTCTACGTTTCGGTGAACGCTCCTTTAGCTTCAGCGGCTGACTTTTTTACTGTTTATGCGGAGTTGCAAGAGAAGGTGGGGGTTATACAGGGGGATTTAGGATTGGTTTAGAGTAGAGATTATAGAGTAGAGATAGAAGATTATAGAGTAGAGATTATAGAGTAGAGATAGAAGATTTACGTCTATACTCTTTGCTCTCTTATCTCTACTCTTTTTTTAGGGGCTCAGGCCCCATTATTTATCAGTAAAATGATTAATTAACTAGATTATCAGTTAATTTTCACACTTGCTCCTATTAATTCCAGTGCTTGCTGAACATTTAATTTCTCAAATGATTCAGCGCTGCTATTTTGACACTTCCATATTTGGTGGATTTTTTGATCCAGAATTTTCTAAAGAAACGAAGCAAATTTTTGATCTTATAGCAGAAGGTAAAATTTTGTGCATCTACTCTGATTTATGTGAGGAAGAATTAATTCTAGCCCCAAGTCGAATAAGTAAATTGGTTGAAAAAATCCCTAAAGAATTCAAACAGAAAATTTTAGTAACTCCCGAATGTCTCGAATTAGCAGCCCTTTATATTAAACACAAAGTAGTGGGTTTAACAAGTTTGGACGACTGCATTCATATCGCTACTGCTACTTTATATAGAGTTGACGCACTCCTAAGCTGGAACTTCAAACATATTGTAAACTCAAATAGAATTACTGGTTATAATCACGTAAATTCAGCTTATGGTTATGTTAAAATTCCAATTAAATCCCCTAGGGAAATCATATGAAAAAGGAATTACTAGTAAAGGAAGGTTTTGACACAGTAAAAACATTCCGCCGAATCAAAACAAAAATCAGTCTTGAGATGAAAGATTTGACACCTGAACAAATTATGGCAAGACTAGCAGCAGCTAGTAAGGAGTTTGAATTAAAGTTTGGAGATAATAGATAATAGAGTAGAGAGTAGAGAGTAGAGAGTAGAGAGAGTAGATTTATATCTCTACTCTTTGCTCTCTTATCTCTAATCTTTTTTTAGGGGCTCAGGCCCCATTTTTTATGTATTCAGAAATACTTCATGTAGTCATCTCCGCAGGAGATTCCAACTTTATGCTTTGTGCTTTATTCTTTGTGCTTTAATCTATACTCTCTACTCTATAATCTCTCCTCTCCCCGGGATACAACCTATCAAAATTATCCATAAATTCAGCCAATAAAACCAATAACTATGTTGACTGAATCTCAAATCCATGCCTATAAGCAGGATGGATTTATCCACGTTCCCTACTTTTTTTCTAAAGAAGAAATTGACTTGTTATTTCAGGTTGCGACCGATGACTCCGTGGTTAACCACGCCTTTGATTTGAATGATCAGACGGGCAAGAAAACGAAGCTAACGCTTTGGTTTACGGCTGGAGATGATTCTTTCGGGCTTATGTCCAGGTGTAAGCGCATGGTTACGTCTGTCCAAAGCCTTTTAGGCGAAGGTGAGGTCTGTCATTTTCATTCCAAAGTCATGCAGAAAGAACCACGCGTAGGTGGTGCATGGGAATGGCATCAGGATTATGGCTATTGGTACAAAAATGGGTTTCTATTCCCTGAGTCGATGGTTTCGGTGATGATTGCACTCACGGATGCGACTATCGAAAATGGTTGCCTTCAAGTGTTGAAAGGGACGCATCATATGCAAAGAATAGAACACCATTTTGCGGGGGAACAGCAAGGGGCCGATATGGCCTTTGTGGAAGAGGCGGCTAAGGTTTCGGAACTTGTTTATTGCGAATTAAAGGCGGGAGATGTGCTGTTTTTTCATCCTAATTTACTGCATAGATCGGAGGCAAATTTATCAGATAATGCCCGCTGGTCAGTCATATCAGCCTATAATATAGCTTCAAACAAACCTTTTTTGGAGAAAAATACATCCTGTATAACGCCCATCAGCATAGTGCCTGATGAGGCAATTTTAGAAAGTGGAAAAAAAGCAGTTATCGGGGCTGACTTCCTGGCTAAAGAAGAAGAGATCACGTTAAAAATCAATAAATAATGGCAAAAGTATGTATTCTAGGTGGTGGTTTCATCGGTCGATTTTACGCTGAATCCCTATGTGGTAGACGTAGTAAAGATAGCGTCACAGTGGTTTATTCTAGGAAAGAAGCCACAGCTTCTCGTTTTGCAAAGGATTATGACGTTCCTCATTACTGCACAGAGATGGAGGATGCCATTGCACATCCGGAATCTGAATTTATTGTTATTGCCTTACCTAACTATTTGCACGAAGAAGCGGTCATGCTTTGTGTGAAACATAAAAAAGCGGTTTTGTGTACAAAACCTTTGGGCCGAACGGCTGAAGAAGCGCTGAGAATGACCTTAGCATGCGAGAAAGCGGGTGTTTTCGCCGGGTATTTAGAAGACTTGTGTTATACGCCTAAGTTTTTAAAATCGGTTAAAAGTGTGGAGGACGGGGCGATAGGAAGAGTTCTTTGGGCTAAATCCAGGGAGACACATCCTGGCCCGCATGCTGATTGGTTTTGGGATATGGACAAAGCAGGAGGTGGAGCCGTGGTCGATTTAGGCTGTCATTGCATTGAGATTGCGCGTAATTTTATAGGTAAAGATGTGCTTCCCGTAGAGGTTATGTGCTGGGCAGATACGCAAGTGAAGCCCATTGATGCAGAGGATCATGCGATTGGTTTAGTCAAATATGAGAATGGAGCCATCGGTCAGTTCGAAGTTTCGTGGACGTTTAGAGGCGGAATGGACTTGCGAGATGAGGTAATGGGAACGGAAGGGACTATTTGGGTTAATTCATTTTTGCGTACCGGATTTGAGATGTTTACAAGTGGAAACACGGATAATTATGTGGCTGAGAAAGCCGAAACAAATGTGGGCTGGCAGTTCCCAGTTGGTGACGAAGCGCATGAACTAGGCTACCCTACGATGTTCAATGATATGTTTGATGCGTATGAAAAAGGTATACAGCCGCGCGAAACTTTTTATGATGGTTACGTAGTCAATGCAATTATTGATGCAGCGTATAAATCGGCAAAAACCAAGCTTTGGGAACCCGTTCAACTACCGGAGTGGCGCGGGAAAAGAGGACTTTCAAAGCCATCCGTTTACCAAGCATACGATGAAAAGCATTGGCTCATCAAAGAAGAAATTCTTCCGAATGGAGATAAAAAAATTATTCTGAAAGATAAATCAACCGGCGTAATTTCTGAAATAGCCCTGCTTGCCTAAGCTAATTTAAACTCACTCGTAAAGTGAAATTCAATCTCCGGATTGTTCGTTTGATTCATGCGAAGAATCCAGTCAGATTCAGCTAAGAAGACGTAGTTGCCGTCTTTGTCTTGGGCGATGTTTTGGCCCTTTAGGCGGACGAATTCTTGTAATTTCTTCGGATCCTCAGAGGTAATCCAGCAGGCTTTAGTAACAGACATACCGTCGAAGCGGCACTTCGCACCATATTCATGCTCTAAACGGTATTGAATTACTTCGTATTGAAGTTCTCCTACCGTACCCACTATCTTGCGATTTCCGAGCTGCGGTTGTAAGAATAATTGGGCCACTCCTTCATCGGTTAATTGATCGATGCCTTTTTCGAGCTGTTTGGCCTTCATCGGATCGAGGTTAATTAACTCCTTAAAAATTTCTGGAGAGAAAGAGGGAATACCTTGGTAGTTCAAAACTTCCCCTTCA
>NZ_JBIIBQ010000035.1:0-17882 GCF_044239315.1 Aquirufa sp.
CCTTCAGTCAGGGTATCACCAATTTTGAAGTTACCTGTATCGTACAGACCTACTACATCGCCTGGAAAGCCTTCTTCGATGACCTCTTTGTCTTGGGCCATGAAGTTATAGGGGTTTGCGAAACGTACATTCTTCTTTAAGCGAATGTGCTGGTAAAAAGTATTGCGCTTGAATGTACCGGAGCAGATACGCAAGAAAGCAATTCTGTCGCGGTGTTTCGGATCTAAGTTTGCGTGAATCTTGAAGATGAATCCAGTGAATTTCTTTTCTTCAGGTACCACGGTACGGATATCCGTGCCACGTGCTTGTGTAGACGGGGCGATGCGAGTGAAAGTGTCTAATAATTCTTGTACACCAAAGTTATTTACAGCGGAGCCAAAAAACACAGGAGCAATATCCCCAGATAAATAATCGTTGCGATCAAAGGGTTCGTAAACACCGTCTATCAATTCCACATCTTCACGTAATTGGTTTGCATCACGGTCTCCCACGCGAGCATCTAAATCAGGGGAATCGATATCGACAGCGACTACTTCTTTTTCGATTTTAGTTTTATTCGCTGAGAATAAATTCAGCGATTTTTCCATGAGGTTATAGACGCCTTTGAAGTTTTGACCCATATTAATCGGCCAAGTCAAAGGACGCACGGAGATACCTAATTTTTGCTCTAATTCGTCCAAAAGATCGAAGGGATTTTGGCCTTCGCGGTCCATCTTGTTGATAAAGATGATCACGGGAGTCTTGCGCATACGGCAAACCTCCATTAAACGCTCCGTCTGCTCTTCCACACCCTTCACGCAGTCAATCACAAGAATTACAGAATCCACGGCCGTAAGCGTGCGGTAGGTATCTTCTGCGAAGTCCTTGTGACCCGGCGTATCCAGGATGTTGATTTTTAATTGATTGTATTCGAAGGTCATCACGGAAGTCGCTACCGAGATACCACGCTGACGTTCGATCTCCATAAAGTCAGAGGTGGCCCCTTTCTTAATCTTGTTCGACTTCACCGCGCCGGCTGTTTGGATCGCTCCCCCGAAGAGAAGCAATTTCTCCGTCAATGTTGTTTTACCAGCATCGGGGTGAGAAATAATCCCAAAGGTTCTACGTTTCGCAATTTCAGTTATAATCTGACTCATTCGTTCTTCATTAAAAATCAAGGTGCAAAATTACGCCAAAAATGGGGGAATTAAAAGGCAAAAAAAAGAGCCGGGGCTGTCGCCCCGGCTCTCCTTAACTCAAAATGAGTATTACTCTCTCGTATTCAAGTGAGACTTAGGTCTACCATATAAGAAGTAAACCACTAATCCGAACAATAACCACGCAATAGCAAAGATTTGCGCTGTGCGGCCTAAATTCAAGATTAAAAAGGTGTTCACAATGATACCTAATGGAGCGATAATATTCAAACCAGAAACCTTGAATGGACGATCGCGGTTTGGATCTCTGAAACGAAGAATCCATACGGCTAAACACACCATCGTAAAGGCAAATAAAGTACCGAAACTCGTCATATCACCTAATAATGAAATCGGAGTGAAACCAGCTACGATAGAAACAACTGCTCCTACTAAGATCGTTGACTTATAAGGAGTTTTGAACGTAGGGTGAACTTCTGCGAAGAACTTTGGCAATAAACCATCTTTCGCCATGCCTAAGAAAACACGGGTTTGACCTAACATCATCACTAACATTACCGATAATAAACCGGCAGTCGCTGCTGCAGTGATCACAAATACGGCCCAAGGCTGACCCGCTTGATCAAATGCAAATGCTACTGGAGCCTTTAACGCATCACCCGTGATATCTTTGTAATTCATCATCCCCGTTAATACTAAGGAAACCGCGATGTACAAAACCGTACAAATTAAAAGTGACGCAATAATCGCGAAAGGCATATCTTTCTTCGGATTGATCGCCTCGCCTGCTTGCGTAGACACGGCATCAAAACCGATATACGCAAAGAAGATCGCAGACGCTCCTGAGATGATACCACCCCAGCCATAAGCTGGAAGCATTTCACCACTTTCGTGCTTCACTAAAGTCTCCTCCGGAATGAACGGGGTCCAGTTCGCCACATCGATGTAGAACGCACCCATAATGATCACAAACAAGATCACTGCCACTTTCAAGACTACGATTAAGTTGTTCGCGCTAGCCGCTTCCTTGATTCCTTTAACAAGAATCCAAGTCACAAACCACACGATCACTAAAGCTGGCAAGTTCACCGCAGCACCACCGAAGGTAACTGGGTCATTCGTTAAATTAGCAGGTAAATGTATCCCGAAAAGATGGAGGAGCTTGTTAAAATAACCCGACCAACTCACGGCAACCGTCATTGCACCCATTGCATATTCAAGAATCAATCCCCAACCGATAATCCAAGCAAATAACTCACCCACTGTTCCGTAAGCATAGGCATAAGCGCTACCTTCTACCGGTAACATTGCTGCAAACTCTGCATAGCAAAGTGCCGCGAAAATACAGCCTATCCCCGCAATAACGAAAGATAAAGCTAAGGCAGGACCCGCATGGTAATGCGCCGCTGTACCTGTTAAAACGAAAACTCCACCGCCGATGATCGCACCGATACCGATCGCAGTCAAACTCCATTTACCTAATACACGCTTGAGCTCGCTTTTTTGCATGTCTTGCTCAAACATATGCATCGGTTTCTTTCTCCAAATGCTATTATTCATAGTCGTAAATTTAGTTAATGAAAATAAAAAGGCTGGTCACCCTTTCGAGCAACCAGCACAAAAAACTATTTCTTTTCTTTCTTCGAAGTTCCAAAGTCGATCACGATAGGCGCCGCCACGAAAATAGACGAATACGCTCCGAAAACAACCCCGATAAACATCGCGAAAGAGAAACCTCTTAACACGTCACCACCAAAGAACAATAACACCGTTACCACTAAGAATACCGTTGTTGCCGTCATTACCGTACGAGACATCGTGTGGTTAATCGACTCATTGATCGTTTTGATCATCAATTCTTTGTTACCAAGATCCGCATCAAGACCGATCTCCTCACGAATACGGTCAAATACTACTACGGTATCATTAATCGAGTAACCAATCACGGTTAACACCGCTGCAATAAATACTTGATCCACTTCTAATTCGAAACCGAACAAACGAACGATTCCTACCATGCCTAATACCACTAAAGTATCGTGAACCAAGGCCACAATACCCCCTAATGAATATTGCCATTTACGGAAACGAATCAAGATGTAGATAAAGATCGCGATCAAAGCATAGAAGATGGACACGAATGATTGAGTCAAAATATCATCCGCTACCGTCGCTCCTACTTTGGACTCAGAAACCACTTTAGGTGCTTGCGCAGAGAACTGCTTCAATCCTGTTTCTAACGCTGTACGAACGGTATTATTTGCCGTGATCGACTCATCTTCGACTAAATAAGAAGTTGTTACTTTTAATTTCGTTGGACCGTTAAAGGTCTTCACCTCTACGCCTTTTCCACCGAAATCATCCGTTAAAGCTTCTTTCACTTTATCTGTCGGAACCGCTTGGTTGAATTCAACTACGTACGAACGACCACCTTTGAAATCCACACCTAGATTAAATCCACCTTGGATGAATAAAACGATAGCACCTGCAGCAATTAAAGCCCAAGAGAACCAGTACGAATACTTACGCTTTCCGATAAAGTCGAAGTTCATTCCTTTGAAAAGATCACGTGAAATAAAGGTCTCAAACGTCATTTCTTTTTCCTTGCCTGCTTTGATAGCACGTTTCGCCATCCAATCAATTAGGATGTGAGAAATATAAACCGCTGTAAATACTGACGTTACAAGACCGATACAAAGTGTAACACCAAAACCTTTCACCGAACCTGAGCCGAAAATAATCAAGATTACACCAATTAATATCGTCGTTATGTTACCATCCAAAATGGCGCTCAATGCTTTCTCGTAACCTACGTTAATCGCATCTAGCAAGCCTTTCCCTTTGTGTAATTCCTCTCGGATACGCTCGTTAATCAATACGTTCGCATCGACCGCCATACCAAGAGTTAACACGATACCTGCGATACCTGGAAGGGTTAAAGCCGCTTGAATTTGGACTAAAACACCTGCAATAAAGAATACGTTAAAGAACAAGGCTAAGTTTGCCATCCAACCTGGAGTACCATAGTAACCGATCATAAACACGATTACTAATAACAAGCCTAAACCCATCGACATATATCCTTGATTAATCGCCTCAGCACCTAAAGATGGACCTACGAAAGCATCTTCTACGATACGTGTAGGAGCCGGTAATTTACCTGCCTTTAAAACATTAGCTAAGTCTTTTGCCTCCTCTACAGTAAAGCTTCCTGAAATCGAAGAACGACCACCTGGAATCTCACCGTTGATAACTGGCGCAGAATACACATAACCATCTAAAACGATCGCGATACGACGTCCGATGTTTGCACCTGTTAAGTTTTTCCAAATACGAGCACCCGTTCCATTCATCGACATCGTTACTTCAGCACGACCTGCTTGATCAAAATCTTGTGCCGCATCCGTAATCACATCACCCTCTAATGGAGCTGATTGGCCTTCCGCTTTTTTCAAAGCTTCTAAAGCTAAAATTTCATCTCCATTTTTCGCTGGAATTCCTTTCGCCGCCCAAGCAAACGTTAAGTTCGCAGGGAACATCGCTTTTACCTCTGCACGCGCAAATAAAGCGTTCACACGAGCAGTATCTTTTACATACACACCGATGTTATTTCCTAGAGGCAAGAATAACTTCGTTAATGCAGAACCTGCAGACGTATCTGCCTTTGCTTTACCAGAATCTTTCGTTGCTGGAGCTGCTGCTAATTTGTTTGCCAAAGCATTCGCTGCCGTATCCTTCGCCGCCGGAGCCGCTGCTGGTGCAGCCGCCACTGGTGCTTTTGCTTCTCTATCTAATAAGGCGCCTAACGCATTTAAGCCTCCGCCATATTCATTCAATTCATAGCACTCAACGAATTCTAATTTCGCCGCACCTGATAATAATTTACGTGCACGCTCTGGGTTCTCCACACCTGGTAATTCTACCTGGATCCGGTTTGTACCTGGAAGACGTTGGATGTTCGGGTTAGCTACACCGAATTTATCGATACGCGCTTGGATGATCTTGTAAACGCGATCTACCGCACCGTCGATCTCCGCATCAATCACCTTCTTCACTTGAGAATCAGTTGAAGTAGACGAGATTTTACCGCGGTTCACTGAATTAGCGAATACGGATGCCAAAGTTTGGTTAGGAGCCGCCTTCGCAAATTCTTCGTAGAACAATTCGTTAAACGATTGTGTCGAAGTCGCTTGCGCCGCACCTGCCGCTGCTAATGCTTTCTCAAATGCTGGATCGTTTGACTTTCCTGATAATGCGCGCAAGATCTCCGCTGGAGAAACCTCTAAAACCGCGTGCAAACCACCTTCTAAGTCAAGACCTTTTTGCAACGCATACTGAGTCACTTCTTGTAAGGTATATCCAATATATACTGGTTGTTTCCAAAGGGAATCAATGAAATGCAAACGCTTCGCCGCATCTACTTTGCCATCCGCCGTAGTGGCATACTTGATAGCTTGTTCTTTTAATTGATTAGACTTCCACGTAAATGATAGGAAGAAAATACATAAGGCTGAAATAATCGTAGACAGCCAAATAATGGCACTTTTGTAACGCATAATTTTAAATTAAATGGTAAATGATAAATTGTAAATGGTAAATGGTGGTGTTTCTCAGATGGTAAGTGGTAAATGGTGAATGGTCCCTCCAGACAAGTTACTGATTACTGACTACTGGATACTGTTCTACTGATTACCGACTACTGTCCACTGACTACTGTTTTCTCACGGCGCCAGAGTGGCGATAAACTGGGTAAATAAAATTCGTAAGAATTGCGTACGATGAGTGAATGTAGGCAATTTAATGGCTTGCATCGAGCGCGTAACGAAGATTTCCGTAGGGCTTGTGAAGTTCCAATCTTGAGGAAAATCGAGTTGTAGGTTAGTTGCAGATTGATAAACGTTCTGCTCTGCCTTGACAATCGTTTGCTTAGAAGTCTTCTCTGTTTTTACTGCACCTGTTTCGACTGCGAACAGCGAAATAGGCTTAGCCACGAGCCAAAATAGCACGGGGATAAACAGAATCAGATGAGATATTTTAACCTTCTTTTGCATTGTGGGTAGCAAAAATAGGATATTTTTCTTAGAAATCAATTCTACGGGTAATTTTCGTAATTTTGGGGCATTAATACCGCCACATGTTTTCATACACAGAACCAGCTTATGTCCGCGCCTTCATTCAATCTGCCCTCCGGGAAGATATTGGTGAAGGAGATCATACCTCCCTTTCTACTGTTCCAGCTGAAGCAAAAGGCACCGCCGAATTAAAAGTAAAAGACAGAGGCGTATTAGCTGGCGTGGAACTTGCTCAGGCTATTTTCAAAGAAGTGGATGCCTCATTGAAGGTTCAGGTTTTTATCACAGATGGAGCCTGGATCGAACCAGGACAAGTCGTTTTAGAGGTAAGTGGATCCTCTCAATCTATTTTAAGAGCAGAGCGTTTGGTACTTAACTGCATGCAACGCATGTCTGGAATTGCGACTTACACGCGTTCTTTGGTCCACATCTTAGAAGGAACCCGAGCGAAGTTACTGGATACGAGAAAGACGACCCCTAATTTCCGTTTGGCAGAAAAATGGGCCTGCAAAATAGGTGGAGCGGTAAATCACCGCTACGGTTTATTCGATATGATTTTGATCAAAGACAATCACGTGGATTTCGCGGGAGGAATTAAAGCGGCTTTAGACAAAGCATTCAGCTATAATAAGAACTTAGCTAAACCGCTCGATGTCATGATCGAAGTGAGAAATGAGACTGAATTAGATGAAGTGTTGGCGATAGGTGGTGTAAAACGCATCATGTTAGATAATTTTACACCGGATCGCCTCCGCGATGCGATTCGCAAAATTAACGGACGCTTCCCTACGGAAGCGTCTGGTGGAATCAATGAAAAAACACTCCGCGCTTATGGCGAAACAGGGGTAGATTTTATATCCGTGGGGGCTTTAACCCACCAAGTGAAGAGTTTAGATTTAAGCCTAAAAGCGAAATGAATTTAACCGAAGAAGCAACCTCTGTGGGCTACATTGCCCGTTCTACCCCTAAAGGAGTGGAATTAATCACCGAAATCCAACGTCTGAAGAAGGAGAAAAACGCGGTGATTTTAGCGCACTATTACGTAGATGGTGAGATCCAAGAACTAGCGGATTACGTAGGTGACAGCTTAGGTTTATCCCAGGCTGCTGAGAAAACAGAGGCAGATTTAATCGTCTTCTGCGGAGTTCACTTCATGGGCGAAACGGCGAAAATCTTGAATCCTTCGAAAAAAGTGGTAGTACCCGATTTCAATGCGGGTTGCTCGCTAGCAGACTCGGTTCCAGTAGCTGAATTCGCAGCACTTAAAGCGAAACACCCAAACGCAATCGTCGTATCCTATATTAACTGTTCGGCAGATATAAAGGCGATGACAGACATCATTTGTACCTCATCAAATGCGGTGCAAATCGTGGAATCTATTCCAGCGGATCGCGAAATTATCTTTGCGCCAGACGCGAACTTAGGTCGCTATGTGGCTCACAAGACGGGACGTGAATTGATCCTTTGGGAAGGGGCTTGCATGGTACATATTGATATTTCTTTGGAAAAATTAGCGGTATTGAAGCAAGAATATCCAGAAGCCTTATTAATCGCGCATCCAGAATGCAAGGAAGTGATTTTAAAGGAAGCGGATTACGTGGGTTCTACCACAGCACTTTTGAAATTCGTAGAAACCTCCCCTAATTCGACGTTCATCGTGGCGACGGAGGCGGGAATCTTGCATAAGATGAAGCAATCGGTTCCGCACAAGCACTTGATTCCAGCGCCTGCTAACGAACAAAATACCTGCGCGTGCAGTGAATGTCCGTATATGAAGATGAATACATTGGAGAAATTATACAATGCCTTGTATTACGAATTACCTGAAATCCATTTAACGGAGGAAACACGCATTCCTGCCTACAAGGCTTTGAAAGCGATGCTAAACATTTCAGCTTAATCGTTCAATTCGAATACCGCTTCGATTTCTACCGGAATATTATCTGGTAAAGACCCCATTCCCACTGCGGAACGAACACCGATGCCATTTTCTTCTCCCCAAACCTGGGCGAACAATTCGCTACATCCATTAATGACATAAGGATGACGTAAGAAATCGTCCGTAGCATTGACCATACCTAAGACTTTGATAACGCGTTTAATGCGGTTCAAGGATCCTAATTGCGCTTTTAAGGTCGCCAAAATCGCTAAGCCCACCTGACGAGCCGCTAATTTACCTTCCTCTATATCGAGATCTACACCAATACGACCGATGATCAACGAACCATCTGTTTGAACCGTGCCATGTCCTGATACATAGTAGAAATGATCCACTTGTAAACCCGGTTTGTAAACGCCTAATGGTTTAGGAGCTGGTGGAAGAGTTAGGCCTAAGGCCGCAAAGTTTTCTTCTGGACTAGTTTTTGCCATGTAATTGTCTGATTATTTCGGAGATTAAGCCCGTCCAACCGGTTTGGTGGTTTGCGCCTAATCCTTTTCCGGTGTCTCCATCGAAGTATTCGAAGAAGAGGTGTGAGTCTTTAAAATGGGGGTCCTGGAACTTCTTGTAGTCGCCATACATGGGCGTTTTACCGTCTTTACCGGGCACGAACATGGCAAGTAAACGCTCAGATACCCCACGAGCGGCGTCTTTAATGTTCATCATTTCCCCAGAATTCGTAGGGAATTCTACCTCGTAATCCGATCCATAATAGTCGGAGAATTTCGATAAGGAGTCCAAAATCAAGTAGTTCATCGGGAACCAAATAGGCCCACGCCAGTTCGAATTTCCGCCAAACATATCGCCCGTCGACTCTGCCGGCGTATAATCTACCTGTAAGGTACCGCCTTCGTAATTAAATTTATAGGGATTTTCTTTGTGGTATTTTGATAAGGTACGAATGCCAAAATCAGACAAGAATTCACTCTCATCAAACATTCGCTTCATAATCATCTTCATCCGATGACCCCGCAAAATAGAAAGCAATCGACTCTCCCCTTTTCCGGGTTCATACCAACGCGAAATCAAATTCGCTAAGTCCGGTCGATTAGCTAACACCCATTCCACCCGGCGTTTGAAGGCGGGTAATTTCTCTAACATCTCGGCGGTCAACGTTTCTACGGCAAATAGTGGAATCAATCCTACCATCGAGCGCACCTTTAATAATTCTGCCGACCCATCTTCCTTATGCAACATGTCATAATAGAACTGATCGTCCTCATCCCATAGATTTAACTTATCACCACCAATCGATTGCATCGCACCTGCAATGTGTAAGAAGTGCTCGAAGAATTTCGAAGCCATGTCTTGGTAGACCGGATTTTCAATAGCAATTTCACAGGCAATGCGCAACATATTCAAGCTGTACATAGCCATCCAACCTGTTCCATCGGCTTGCTCTAAGTGGCCGCCCGTAGGTAATTGAGCAGAACGATCGAATACTCCGATGTTATCCATTCCTAAGAATCCACCACCAAAAATATTGTTTCCATTATCATCTTTTAAGTTTACCCACCAGGTAAAATTCAATAATAACTTGTGGAAAATACGTTCTAGGAAGACAATGTCCCCTTTTCCGCCATTCATTTCTTTATCTATCTCGTAGACTTTCCAGGTTGCCCAGGCGTGTACGGGTGGATTTACGTCTGAGAAAGACCATTCGTAAGCCGGGATTTGGCCATTCGGGTGCATGTAGTATTCGCGGAGGATAACGGCTAGTTGTCTTTTGGCAAAATCAGGATCTAATCTAGCCAAAGGCAAGGTATGAAAGGCTAAGTCCCAAGCCGCAAACCACGGGTACTCCCACTTATCCGGCATAGACAAGATATTCGCCGCATACATATGCCTCCAAGTGCTGTTTCGACCATTTTTACGGCTCGCATCCGGCTTCGGCATAGAAGGATCACCCTTAATCCACTCGAATACATTATAATAATACCACTGCTTCGTCCATAACATCCCAGCATACGCCTGACGTTGTAGGGAGCGTAAATTTTCGTCTTCAATTCCTTTCTGCAATTCCGCATAGAATTGATCTGCATCAATGATTCGGTCTTCGAAAATTTGGTCAAAATCCGCAAATGGATCCCTGTGAGTCACATTACTCAATCGCAAACGATACACTTTCTTGCCTCCTGCTGGAATTTTGTCCGTGTATTTTACGGACGCTTTCGTCCCGATATGGTTCGGATTTACGGCATGCTTGTTCTTATTAACAACGTATTCGTTAATCCCGTCTTTCGTAAAATGAGAAAGATTATCAGAGTTATGTAAGCGCTGAAAATTGGACTCATTATCACAGAAAAGAAACTCGTCCGCGTCTTCCGCATATAATTTAAATCGACCTACCACCCGGTGATCTACCTCGATAAAGGAATTGCCTACTCCCGTTAAAAGTGGTTTGTAATTATACTTTTCATAGCCCCAGCACCAGGTGTTTCGGTACCAAATCGTAGGTAAAACCGTGATGGGCGCCGCCACTTTGGAACGGTTCTCTACGGTCACTTTAATCAATATATCTTGCTCGTCTGCCTTCGCATATTCCATCGAAATATCGAAGTATTCATTATTGTCAAAAATACCCGTATCCAATAGCTCGTATTCTGGCTCTTTCCGGTTACGCTTTTGCGATTCGTCGATTAGTTTCTGATAAGGAAACGTTTGCTGTGGATATTTGTACAGCATTTTTTGGTAGGAATGCGTTGGCGTCGAATCCTGGTAGTAATACAATTCTTTCACATCCTCACCGTGATTCGATTCCGCACCTGTTAGCCCGAAAAATCGTTCTTTTAAAATATGGTCTCGGTGGTTCCAAAATGCAAACGCAAAGCAAACGTGTTGTTTATTATCCGAAATACCTGCGATCCCCTCCTCACCCCAGCGATAGGCTTTCGAACGGGCCATATCGTGTGTAATAGAACCCCAAGCATTACCATGCGAAGAGTAATCCTCTCTCACCGTTCCCCATTGACGTTCTGTCAAATAGGGCCCCCATTTTTTCCAACCTTTATTATCGTTCCGTAATTGTAATCGTGCGCGCTCAGCTCCCAATCCTGACATAGTAAATGTTTAATGTATAATTTCTCAACTTAGGTATAAATGCAAAGACCAAATTACGTAAATTGCCTCTAAAATCATCAAATTCACTATGAAAAAACTCCTCTATTTATGCCTCGTTTTGTCTTTTTTCTCTTGTAAAAAGTCAGATCAACCCTCTTCTGAATTAGCCAAAATCGTAGGCGATTACTACGAAGAGCAATTGAAACTCAATCCTACTGCTGCTACAGCAAACGGTGATAATCGATACAATGATCAATTAAACATCGATTTTACGGATAGTCACCGAGCCTTAGTTAAAGAACTGCTAGAAAAATATCAAAAATCACTAGCCGCACTTAATCGGTCAGACTTGAATGCAAACGATCAAATTACCTACGATTTATTAACACGCGACATTAAATTAGGTTTAGAAGGTTTGACTTACCCAGATAACTTGACCCCTTTAAACCAATTCTACGGTTTTCACCTAACGTTTGCACAATTAGGCTCGGGTCAAGTGATGCAGCCATTCAAGACGGTGAAGGACTATGAAAACTGGGGAAAACGCATGAAAAAAGGCGTTTCCTACTTAGATTCATCGATTGTTTATTTCCGTAGAGGAATGAAAGAGGGTTATGTATTGCCAAAAGCTTTGGTGGTTAAAATGATCCCTCAATTTACATCGTTCGCGGTGAAAGATGTAAAAGAATCGACCTTCTATGGTCCATTGAAGCAATTCCCAGCAGACTTTTCTGATGCGGATAAAAAGCGTATTACTGCTGAATACACAGCCGCCATTGAAAAAGAAGTCATCCCTGTTTATGCTCGCCTAGCCGCTTTTTTACAAGACGAATATTTGCCTAAGGCCCGCACAAGCACCGGAATTAGTGCAGTGAAAAATGGGCCAGCCTATTATCAGTTCCTCATCCGCGTCTTAACAACGACAGACAAGCCCGCAGACGAAATCTACCAAACAGGTTTAAGCGAAGTAAAGCGCATTAGAACCGAAATGGAGAAAACTAAGGATGCTGTAGGTTTCAAAGGAACCTTAGCTGAATTCTTCGATCACATGAAGACCGACCCGAAATTCTATCCATACAAAACGCCAGCTGAGGTAATAGCGGCCTTCCATGCGATTCACAAGAAGATGGAGCCATCTTTGAAAACGATGTTTGGCCGTGTGCCTAAAACTCCTTTTGAGGTTCGTCAAACAGAAGCTTTCCGTGCTGCCTCAGCATCAGCGGAGTACTTCCAAGGTTCAGAAGATGGAACGCGTCCAGGGATCTTCTATGTGCCTATTTTGGATGCCAAAAAATTCAATTTAACCTCTGGAATGGAAAGCTTATTCTTACACGAAGCCATCCCAGGCCACCACTACCAAATCAGTTTGCAACAAGAGAATGCAGATCTGCCTAAGTTCCGCCGCTTCGGAGGTAACTCGGCTTATGCGGAAGGATGGGCACTTTACACAGAAAGCTTAGGAAAAGAATTAGGCCTTTATACGGACCCTTACCAATATATGGGAGCATTAGGTGACGAAATGCACCGCGCGATTCGTCTTGTCGTAGATGCAGGAATGCACACGAAAAATATGACTCGTGAAGAAGCGATTAAGTACATGATGGATAACGAACCATTGAGCGAAGAAGGTACTGTTGCCGAAATCGAGCGCTACATGGCGATTCCAGCTCAAGCTTTAAGTTATAAAATAGGTGCCTTAAAAATCCGCGAGATTCGCGATCGCTTAACAAAAGAAATGGGCCCTAAATTCAAATTGTCTGATTTCCATGACGAACTTTTAAAGGATGGAAATATGCCTTTGGATGTTTTAGAGACCAAAATGAATGCTTGGGCAGCTTCCCTAAAGTAATGCAATTAACGACTACCTTTCCCATACCTACAGCACCTTCGCTCCTGAATCATCGGAGCAAGGTGCTGACGATGGGTTCTTGTTTTGCGGCCTCGATGGGTGCTCGACTAAGTCAATTGCCTTTAGAGGTGATGTGCCAGCCTTTCGGGACCTTATTTCATCCTTTTGCCATAACACGAGCACTTTCTGGTGTCGTATCCGATGAGGTCTATGAACAAAACGGGTATTTTTTGCATCCAGATTACCATTCGGTTTTTACGGCCACAACTTCGGATGAATTGCTAGATGATGTGCGATCGATAGCCGGCGAAGTGTCGAACTTTATCGCTGGTGCGGACTTTCTACTCCTTACCTGGGGAACGTCATTTAGTTATTTTGACAAATATCTAAATAAATCGGTGGCTAACTGCCACAAGATGCCAGCAGATCGTTTTGAAAAGAGACTTTCGACCGTAGAAGAGATAGTAACTGACTTTTACTCTATTATCTCTACTCTCCCCTCTACGACCCAAGTCGTTTTAACCGTTTCTCCTGTTCGTCACACAAAAGACGGCATGCTGGAGAACCAAGCATCTAAATCTTTGCTACGGGTTGCCGCTGATATCGTATCGAAACGCTTCGAAAACGTGCATTATTTTCCAGCCTATGAGATTATGTTGGATGAATTACGTGACTATCGTTTTTATGAGTCAGATATGATTCACCCGAACCAGCAGGCGCAAGACTATATTTGGGAGCGATTTAAGGCTGCTTACTTTGATAATGAGTTACTTAGTATTTCCAAAAAGTGGGATTCCATTTACCGAACATTGGGACACAGACCTCATCCTTCGAAATTAATTGATCATCGTCGGGTTTTAGAAGTGTTATTAGCTGAATTAAATGAAGAAAAATACCAAGAAATAGATACGTGCAAAATCGCCGAATACGTCGCTCATGAAATAAAAAACACCTATATTTGAGGTTTGAAAAGGAAAAGAAATTCATGGGAGAATTAAGCGTAAGTAAAGAGATAATATTAGGTGCCTTAAGCACCGTTCAAGAACCCGATCTGAAGAAAGATTTGGTGACCTTGAACATGATTAAGGACATCGAATTAGGCGTGGGTGAAGTTCGTTTCACGGTCGTTTTAACAACTCCAGCCTGTCCACTAAAAGAAAAGATTAGAAAAGATTGCGAGGATGCGATTCACAATTTAGTGCATCCAGATCTAAAAATCGTCATTAACATGACGGCCGAAGTCACCTCATTGACTTCGAAAGATCCGTTAATTCCAGGCGTTAAAAACGTAATTGCCATTGCATCTGGAAAAGGTGGTGTGGGGAAATCTACAGTAACTGCGAACTTAGCCATGGCTTTGAAAAATGCCGGAGCGAAAGTAGGTATTTTAGATGCAGATATTTCTGGGCCTTCAATTCCTGTGATGTTTGGAGCAGAGGATTTACAGCCTTTAGTCACGGAAGTAGACGGAAAAAACCGTATACAGCCGATCATGCAATATGGCATCAAGATGATTTCGATGGGGTTTTTAGCTCCGAGCGAAAGTCCGGTGCCTTGGAGAGGTCCTATGATGACGCAAGCTTTACGTCAGTTTTTTGGCGATACAAACTGGGACGAATTAGACTATTTACTAATTGACCTTCCTCCCGGAACATCAGACGTCCACTTAACTTTAGTTCAATTAATTAAACTAACCGGTGCTGTGATTGTAACGACTCCTCAAAAAGTCGCTCTTTCTGACGCTACTAAAGGCTTGGCTTTCTTTAAACAAGCAGGAATTAATGTTCCGCTTTTAGGTCTAGTAGAAAATATGGCCTATTTCACTCCGGCTGAATTACCTGAAAACAAATATTATTTGTTTGGCAAGGATGGTGGGAAGCAATTAGCCGAAAAATATGCGGTTCCTTTCTTAGGAGAGGTTCCTTTAATACAAGCCATTCGCGAAGCGGGTGATGATGGAAAACCAATTGCTTCAACTGAAGGTCCTAGTGCTGAT
Source organism: Aquirufa sp. (assembly GCF_044239315.1). Taxonomy (GTDB): domain Bacteria; phylum Bacteroidota; class Bacteroidia; order Cytophagales; family Spirosomataceae; genus Aquirufa. The sequence continues at coordinate 15,053 of NZ_JBIIBQ010000035.1, forward strand.
GCTTTTGCTAGCATCGCAGCTAATTTAGCCCAACAAGTAGCCATCTCGAACGCAAAAAATCAAGCCTCTTAATATGGAAAATCACCCACTACATGCTCGCATTCAAACAGCGTTAGACAGTATTAGACCCTATTTAGTGGCAGACGGAGGCAATGTAGAAGTTGTTGAAATCACTCCCGATAATGTACTTAAACTAGCATTAACGGGTAATTGCCAATCCTGCAATATGTCCACCATGACGTTTAGAGCGGGCGTAGAAGAGGCCATTCGCAGAGATGTCCCAGAAATTACAGCAGTAGAAGAAGTAAAACCCTAATAGGCACATGATGCGGATAGGAATATTTTTTGGCGGCCCCGCGCGTGAACGGGAAATTAGTTTTTTAGGAGGCAAAACAGCGATGGCCCACCTAAATAAGGCCTTATTTCAGCCCATCCCCGTTTTCGTGGATAGCTTAGGCAACTTTATTTTGATCAAGGAAGAACTCATTTTTGAGGAGTCCATTCGCTCTTTTTATCCACCTCAACGACTTCAAACCGCTCCTTTCAACGTTTATATTGAATCTTTACCGGATGCGGATGCAACTTCCTTACTTGCAGAGGTCGGGACGATCATTCAACCGGCTGAATTTTCGAAGCACTTTGACTTTGCCTTCATCGCGATGCACGGCCCAGGCGCAGAAGACGGGAGTATTCAGGGCCTTTTAGAATGGTATAATATCCCCTATTCAGGACCTGGCGTTTTGGGATCTGCGATCGGTATTGATAAGGCCAAACAAAACGAATGGCTCCAGAAATCCGTCGGATTAGAAAAGAAATTCTTCGTTCTTCAACGGGAAGATTATACGAAATACGGAAGAGAAACCCTTTTTGAGCAAGTTAAGAAGGAAATTGGTATTCCTTTTGTGGCCAAAGCGCCCCACCAAGGATCCTCCATCGGCCTTGCCTTCGTAAAAGAGGATTCACTTGAAGTGTTTGATAAAGCCATTAAAAAATGTCTTTTTATCGATGAAATCTACCGTGAAGATTGGATTACATTAGACGATGACGCAAAGGTAACTTTATTGCAAAAAATGGTCAATCTGGACGAAGGAATCGGATTTCCAGTCGTTTTCCAGAAACAAGTCTATTACCATCCTTCAGAATTATTATCCGCTCTTAAAGAATATTTTACCCATACAGTAACAAAAGCTAGCATTCAATCCATTCACTCGGAGGATGCAATTTTGCTCGAATCCTTTGTAAACGGAAATGAATTCAGTTGCGGCGTAATTCAGACTCCATCTGGCGAAGCTGTGGCCCTTCCCCCTACTGAAATCGTCACCGATGAGTCCGTAGAGGTGTTTGATTTCAATGCCAAATACAAATCGAAATTAACACGCAAGCGCATTCCAATGCACGCCAGCCTGGCTCACCTCCAAGTAATCCAAGCGCAAGTAAAGCAAGCATTTGAGGACTTAGGATTTGGGGTTTGTACCCGTATCGATGGATTTTTGGATACAAACGGCGTGGTCGTTTTACACGATCCTAACACCATTCCTGGCATGTCACCTAGCTCATTAATCTTCAAGCAAATGGCTGAAATCGGCCTTAATATAACGGATTCCTTGACCTACTTCGTTCGTCAATCTATCCGTGAGCGCTTAAGAACCGGTAAAAATTACTATTTCCTGAATCAACAATTAAAGGCCCTAGACGAAGCCATTGCCGCTTCTTTAAAGGCAAAAGCGGAACGTGAAGTTCAAGTTTTAGAGATCTGTGGTGCGAATGATGAAGCCTTAGAAGCCAGCTTCCAGGCTGTTAAAAGTCAAGCTGCTGAACTTGCGGCACTAGGCACTGAAAACTTTGTCGTATCCACTACTTTAGAAATCGAAGAAGGCGAAACACTACTTACCTTACACGTTGCGCATATAGGTAAAGATTCTGCGAAAGAAATGCTAGAAGCCATCAAAACTGGCGTCCACCCATTGATCGCCCACACGCGCCAGACAGCGATCGAAATCACTAAATTCTACACAAATGTCTAATACGGAACTAAATCCTTTGCAATACCCGATCGGGAAATACAAAAATCCAGAGGTCATTACCCCTGAAATCAGAGCTGAGTGGATTAAAATAATCGCCTCAACACCTGACGATTTAGCCACTTTGTTAAAGGATGTAGACGAAAGCTTATTAGAAAAACCTTATCGTGAGGGAAGCTGGTCTGCCCGCAAGGTGATTCATCACTTGATGGACAGCCACATGAACAGCTATATCCGTTTCAAAATGGCGCTTACAGAGGATAATCCGACCATCAAACCTTACGATGAGAATGACTGGGCTGTGATGCCAGACGGAAACGAAGCGCCCATCGCTTGGTCCATCGAGGGCTTACGTTACATCCATTTGCGTTGGGTATACTTGATGGAAACGCTGAAAGAAGAAGATTGGAAAAAGACCTACCTACATCCGGAAAGAGGGATAACCTATACAATGGATAAGGTGTTGGGGATATATGCGTGGCATTGTACGCATCATCTAAAACATATAGAATCTGTTTTATAGAGTAGAGATTTAAAGCATAAAGCACAAAGAATAAAGCATAGAGTTTGAATCGCCAGAGGCGATACATTTATGAACTATATTTGACTAAGCCGCAGGCGACTAACCCTGAGGTCCCGGGTTCAAATCCCGGTCTCGCTACATGAAAATCAAGGACTTACGTTAAATCGTGGGTCCTTTTCTGTTTCTGCGTGAGGTTTGCGTGAGGTCTTGCGTGAGGTTTTTGTCATTTCTTACCGAAAAAACGAACCTCTGATGCTGATATTTCTACGGGCACCTCTAACTTTGC
>NZ_JBIIBQ010000040.1:0-6569 GCF_044239315.1 Aquirufa sp.
CACCATAACATTTGGCCAAAACATCCTTACGCAACGCCTTCACCGTCTCACGGGCAATAATCTTCTGCCCAATCGCCGCTTGAATCGCAATTTCAAATTGCTGTCTCGGTATTAATTCACGTAATTTCTCACATAAACGTTTACCCCAGTCATACGCCTTGTCCCGGTGTACAATAGCGGATAAAGCATCCACTTTGTCTCCATTTAACATGATGTCCAGCTTCACCATGTCGCCCGGTTCGTAATCTTTGTATTCGTAATCTAGGGAGGCATAACCTCTTGAAATTGTTTTTAAACGGTCAAAGAAGTCGAAAACGACCTCCGAAAGCGGCATGTCAAACGTTAATTCAACGCGATCTGTAGTCAGGTAGATTTGATTCACTAAAATACCCCGCTTATCCATACAAAGGCTCATGATCACCCCTGTATACTCGGATTTTGTTATTATTTGTGCCTTAATATACGGTTCCTCAACAATGTTAATCAAATTAGGTTCCGGTAAGTCGGCAGGGGCAGATACCCACATTTCTTCGTTTGCAGTTGTAATTACCTTGAATTTTACGGACGGTACAGTCGTGATAACCGTCATATCAAATTCGCGTTCTAGGCGTTCCTGCACAATTTCCATATGCAACATGCCTAAGAAGCCGCAACGGAATCCAAAACCAAGTGCCGCCGATGTTTCAGGTTCCCAAACTAAGGAGGCATCATTCAATTGAAGCTTCTCCATTGCATCACGTAGATCTTCAAATTCAGAAGTTTCAACCGGGTAAATGCCGGCGAAAACCATCGGCTTAACCTCCTCAAAACCTTGAATAGCGGTTACTGTGGGATTTGCCACATGTGTAATGGTATCACCTACTTTTACTTCTTTCGCCTCTTTAATTCCCGAAATCAGGTAACCTACGTCTCCTGTTTTGATTATTTGTTTTGGTTCCTGTTCTAAACCTAATGTACCGATTTCATCTGCATGGTATTCTTTTCCCGTGTTAATGAATTTTACCTTGTCTCCTTTTCTGATTTCTCCATTATATACACGGAAAATAACTTCAATACCGCGATAGGAGTTAAAGGTAGAATCAAAGATAAGGGCTTGTAATGGGGCAGTCGGTTCACCTTTGGGAGCAGGAATACGTTCTACAACAGCATCTAATATGTCTTTGATACCAATTCCTTCCTTACCCGAAGCATGAATAATATCTTCTTTTTTACAACCTATCAAATCAATAATTTGATCAGAAACTTCCTCTGGCATAGCCCCTGGTAAATCGATCTTGTTTAGTACCGGGATAATTTCTAAATCGTGACTGATGGCTAAGTATAAATTGGAAATAGTTTGCGCCTCAATACCTTGAGAAGCATCCACAATTAACAAAGCACCTTCACAAGCGGCAATAGAACGTGATACCTCATAGGAGAAATCTACGTGTCCTGGGGTATCAATTAAGTTAAACGTATATAATTCCCCATCTTTCGGGTATTGCATTTGAATGGCATGAGACTTAATTGTAATTCCGCGTTCACGCTCTAAATCCATATCATCGAGCAATTGATTCATCATATCGCGTTTTTGAACGGTATTGGTGAATTCAATTAATCGATCGGCAAGAGTACTTTTTCCGTGATCAATATGGGCAATGATGCAAAAATTACGCAGGTGTTTCATATACAATTATTTCTCCTTAGGGATTCCCCTTAAACTAAGCTACAAATATAGCCAAAACAAGGCATTTAACCTGTTTTATTGATTCATTAAATCTTCAATTTCCTCCCAATCCAATGGTATATTCTTCATTAGATTAATATTAGATCCGGTTTGTATAACTAAGTTGTTTTCTAAACGGATGCCTAACCCTTCTTCTTGGATATAAATACCTGGTTCACAAGTAAGAACCATTCCTTCTTGAAAAGGTTTGTATTTATCCCAAACATCATGCACATCTAACCCCAAATGATGAGCAACTCCATGCATAAAGTATTTTTTAAAGAGAGGGTTCGCCGGATTTTGTTTATCCACATCTGCACGAGAAAACAAACCTAAATCAATCAGTTGGCCTTCCATGTAGCATTCTACCTCTTTTTGGTAATCTACCCAAAAAACACCTGGCTGCATGATTTCTGTCGCATAATTCAAAACAGCGTTAACCGCTTTATATACTTGCTTTTGGCGTGAACTGAAACGACCATTGACCGGAATCGTCCGCGTCATATCTGCATTATAATTCGCATATGAGGCTCCTACATCTAATAAAAGCATATCACCGTCTTTACAAGGAAGTGCATTGTCAATGTAATGAAGCACACAAGCATTAGCTCCTGAAGCGATGATAGGTGTATAGGCAAAACCTTCAGATCGATTTCGGGTAAATTCATGAATGAATTCTGCCTCAATTTCATATTCAGTTACACCTGGTTTCGTAAAGTTTAAAACCCGACGGAAGCCTTTCTCTGTGATATCACATGCTACTTGAAGGGCATGTAATTCTTCAGGCTCTTTTTGCATTCTTAAATCACTTAAAACAGGAGCGAGGCGCCCTATGGTGTGATTCGGATAGGTACTTCGTAATGTAATTCCTAAGCGGGCATTCTGTGTCTGAACGATGGATGAATTGCGTAAATGCTCATTATCAGTTAAATACAGATGATTCGCTGAAAATATTAATGTTTTTAGAAGCGAATCAAAATTAGTTGTCCATTGAATGTTTTGAATACCGGAGGTTTGAATAGCCTCTCCTTTAGTATACTTATGTCCTTCCCAAATTTCGATTAATTCCGATGTTTCGCGCACAAAAGCAATTTCTCTCCACTGTGCTTCTGGAGCATCCGGATATAAAATCAATAGTGTTTCCTCTTGATCTAAACCTGACAAATAAAACAAATCGCTGTTCTGTCTGAAACCCATTGTCCCATCTGCATTGGTGGGCATTATGTCATTAGAACTAACAACAACGATGGATTTAGGCGGTAGTTGTGCGTACAATTTAGCCCGATTTTTTTTGAATAATTCAGCTGAAAATGGAGTATATCTCATCTTATTTGCGACAAACGTAAATAATTTCTTCTAGTGGCAAAGCCATTCTATTACTTTCAGGTAAACCTAATTTTTCGATAAGATTCACCGATTCTACCTTAAAACCCGATTTTTCTAGTTGGGTTCCATAATCACGGCCATAGATGCGCAGGTGATCATCTTGCAAGAAATGAATCTCTCGCTCTCTCGGATCAGTAATGCTCGCATCCTCATAGGTTGTTGCGAGATCATAGCGTTGTGGACTTTGGCATAAAGCAAAACCAGTTGGCTTTAATACGCGTCTTATTTCTTGCATACAACGCACATCGTCTTTTACGTGTTCCAAAACATGATTGCAGAATACCACATCAAATGTATTGTCTTCAAATGGAATATCATGTAAATCCATTTTGACTTTAGCTAATGGACTCTCAATATCTGCTGTAATATATTGATCTCCCAAATGCTTCTCAAATCGATCTATAAAACAGTATTCTGGAGCGATATGTAATAATTTAGGCTTTTCTGTAAAAAAGGAGGTCTCGTTTTTTAGATATAAGAACATTAAACGATGACGTTCTAAACTTAAACAGGAAGGACAAAGCGCATTTTCACGGGGCGTTAGACGGCCATAAGGTAAGAAATGACTGAAGGAATGATTGCAAACAGGACAATAGACTTTATTTCCACTAAGAAAAATACTGTATATTTTAATAAGTCTGTGAGCGAATAATTGAATGAATTTTCTCGGGATAAATCGTAAAACCCAGCTAATGATGTATTTCATAGAAACAAAAAAAGGGAAGGCTTTTCTATTTAAAACCTTCCCTTCAAAATTAAGAAATTAATTACATTTTTCTTAACCAAATATTTCGGTAACTAACCGCGTTTCCGTGATCCTGTAGACTTATTGGCCCTGGACCATGCACCGGATTTAATGGTTGTCCGATATATTCCGTTGTGCCTTGAATCTTGGTATGATTCTGAACCACAATTCCATTATGAATAACCGTTATGTATGCAGGTGTATCAATTCCTCCGTTTACTGTAAAAATAGGAGCTGTATAAATGATATCATACGTATTCCATTCACCCATCTTGGAAGAAGCATTGACTAATGGGGGTGTTTGCTTGTATATTGAACCCGCTTGGCCATTTCGGTAAGTAGGATTTTGGTCTGAATTCATCACTTGAACTTCATACATTCCTTGCATAAATACTCCACTATTTCCTTTTCCCTGGCTTTTTAACGTCTCTGGTTCAATCGGAGTTTGCCACTCGATATGTAATTGATAGTTCGTGAATTTTTCTTTTGTTGAAATATTTCCAGTTTTACCCACTACAGTCATTTTACCATCGGCAACCTTCCAACGTGCTGGTGAACCATCTCTTGCAGACTCCCAATTGTCTAGGTTTTTACCATCAAATAAAACGATTGCGTCAGAAGGAACAGCTCCAGGAGTGACTACTGGGATGCTAGGCTCCCAATATTCCGTATCGTTTGGATTGGTTGGATTTACTTTTACGTAACGGTGGTCTTGTGCAATCGTTAAACTAGTTGTCCCTAAAAAGAGGGCTGAGATTACAAATAATGTCTTTTTCATTGTTGAATAGGATTAATTTGAACATAAAAAAACCGGCATAAACCGGTTTAAATTTAAAGAATATTATTCTTATTTAGCAAAACTAGCTTTGATAGCTTCTACATCAACTAACTTGATAATAGGTCTTGCTTTTAAGATTTTGATAGCTGCAACCTTGTTGTTAGCTACTGCTTTATTTCTTCTGTCTTTACGTTTTAGTCTAGTTACTGCCATGTCTTTGATAATTTGGTTTGCAAAAATAGCTAAAATCGACTATTATCAAAAATATTTGTCATAATTAATTAAATTTGTTTTTTTAACATGATGCAGAAACCAGCAAACGCAAGAGGTACTAGGGATTTCGGTCCATCTGAGATGGCAAAACGTAATTACGTTTTTGACATCATAAAGACTCATTTTCAAGGTTTTGGCTTTCAGGCAATTGAAACTGCGGCCATTGAAAATCTATCTACTTTAACTGGTAAATACGGTGAAGAGGGCGATCAATTATTATTTAAGATATTAAATAGTGGTGATTATATGTCCAAAGTTTCTCCATCAGATATCGAAGGAGGATCTAAATCCTTGACGACTAAAATTTCTGAAAAAGGTCTTCGATATGATTTAACGGTACCATTTGCTCGTTTTGTTGCGATGAATCGCAATGATTTGGCATTCCCGTTCCGTCGTTATCAAATTCAACCTGTTTGGCGTGCTGATCGTCCACAGCGTGGACGTTACAGGGAGTTTTATCAATGTGACGCGGATATTATTGGTTCTGATTCATTAGTAAATGAGGCAGAATTAATTGCTTTATTTCAATCCATTTTCACCTCCTTAAAATTACGCGTAAATCTCTATTTGAACTCACGCAAAATATTAGCCGGTATTGTAGACACATTAGGAGAAAGCGCACGCTTTGTTTCTTTCGCTGTCGCATTGGATAAATTAGATAAGATTGGCTGGGATAAAGTAGCTGAAGAATTAGTTCAAAATGGCTTTAGCTCTGAAAAGGTAGAGTCATTAAAAGAACTCATTTTATTTGAGGGAACAAACGAAGCTAAAATAGCTAAATTGACTTCATTTTTTGTGACGAATGAAACAGGATTACAAGGTTTAGCAGAAATAAAAGAAGTATTAAGTCTTTCCGAAACAAACGGCTTTAGTAACGATAATTTAGTATTCGACTACAAGTTAGCTCGTGGACTGAGTTATTATACTGGATTGATTTACGAAGGTAAGGCAGTTGATTTGCCCTTCGGTTCTATCGTAGGTGGAGGACGTTACGATGACTTAACGAGTTCTTTCGGATTGCCTAATATGTCAGGTGTAGGCATTTCTTTTGGGATTGAGCGTATTCTAGACGTTATGGAAGAGCTTTCACTATTCCCAGAAATCTCTACGAGTGCCAGCGCTATCCTCTTTACTTATTTTGATGTAGATGGTCGCAAGGCAGCTTTAGGGATGGCAAACGAATTACGTAAAGTAGGAATACCTTCAGAAGTGTATCCGGATGTCGCCAAAATCAAGAAATCATTCGAGTTTGCGGACAAGAAAAAAATTGCATTCGTAGCCGTAATAGGGGAGTCTGAACTGAAAGAAGGTAAAGCGAATGTAAAGAACATGAAAAATGGAGAACAGAACCTGCTCTCCATCTCTGAAATAATCACTTTATTGAAGTAAAGCCTACCTCCAAGCTTTAAATTGATTAATCAATCCATTGGTGCTAGAGTCGTGTGAATGGATTTTCTCTTCATTTTCTAATTCTGGTAAAATAGAATTAGCTAATTGCTTCCCTAATTCTACGCCCCACTGGTCATAGCTGAATATATTCCAAATCACACCCTGAACAAAGATTTTGTGTTCATACATCGCAATTAATGAACCTAAGGTATGTGGATCGATTTGCTTCACTAGAAAAGAGTTCGTAGGCTTATTACCCTCAAAAACTTTAAACGGAGCTAATTTCTTAATTT
>NZ_JBIIBQ010000013.1:0-73371 GCF_044239315.1 Aquirufa sp.
TGTGGCTTCGTAAAATCAAACGGCGTTCCTGCGACCGGCATTAACACTCCCGTGGGGATCAACACTTTATTCACCGCCACTAAACGCGACGCATCGATCTGCACTTCTTGGTTCAAAATATCGCGTTTCGCGTTGCCGCTTAAGTTAAAATAGGAGTGGTTGCTCAGGTTCAATACCGTCGCTTTGTCCGTCGTTGCCTCGTAGGCGATGCTGATTTCGTTGTCTTCAGATAAGGAATAAGTCATCTTAACGCGTAGGTTTCCGGGGAATCCCTCCTCCATATCTTTCGAAACATAAGATAAACTTAGGCTTTGCGCGGAGGCTGCGTCCACTTTCCATACTTTCTTATCGAAGCCGACAAGGCCGCCGTGAAGGTGTTGGCCGTTGTTTTGGGCAGCGAGTGTATATTCCTTGCCATCCAGCGAAAATTTCCCATTCGCGATGCGGTTTCCAAACCGGCCTACGATTGCTCCGAAGTAAGGCGTGTCTTTTATGTATTCTGCCAAAGTCTCATATCCCAGCACTACATCTTCTACTTTACCATGGCGATCTGGAGTTAGGATTTTTTGGATGATGCCGCCGTAGTTCATGATGTGAACTTCCATGCCGCGTGCATTCTTCAAAGTATACAAGGTAACAGACTCGCCCGCAGGCGTTTGACCGAAAGGTTTTCCGGGATTAGACATAGCAAAAAGGTTTTGGGACAAGAAAAAAAGGGCTAAAAAGCAAAATTTCATGGGTTAAGCAGGTTTATGAGAACAATTTAGCACAAAAGATGGAAAATAAACTAATTCTTCGTAGCTTTGCACCCCAATTTAAAAATTGTTTCAAACTTAATTTCAACAGGTTAGCCCAGCTTGTTGATGTAGGCGAAAGCCAAAAGGGCACTCATTTATGTCAAAAGTAAAAAAAGATTTCGACTGGGATTTAGTTGAAGGAAAAGGGTTCGGTGGTAACTATACTACAGAACAAAAAGAAAAAATGGAGGCTGCTATCGAAGCAACCTTAAACTCGGTCACTGAGAAGGAAGTAGTGAAAGGTATTGTGGTAAGCAAGACTGACCGTGAAGTAATCATTAACATTGGATTCAAATCTGATGGTTTAGTATCTGCTTCAGAATTCCGCGATATGCCGGATTTGAAAGCTGGTGACGAAGTTGAAGTGTACATCGAGAACCAAGAAGACGCAAACGGACAATTAACCTTGTCACGTAAGTTAGCTAAGGTGATGGGTGCATGGACTAACATCGAGAAAGCATTAGAAGAAGATACAATCATCAATGGTTTCGTTAAGCGCCGTACAAAAGGTGGTTTAATCGTAGATATCTTTGGAATCGAGGCATTCTTACCTGGTTCTCAAATTGATGTGAAGCCTATCCGTGACTTCGATATTTTCGTAGGTAAAAACATGGAGGTTAAGGTTGTTAAAATCAACCACACAAATGACAACGTAGTTGTATCTCACAAAGTATTAATCGAGAAAGATCTTGAGGCTCAACGCCAAACGATCTTAACGAACTTAGATAAAGGTCAAGTACTAGAAGGTGTGATCAAAAACATGACTAATTTCGGTGTGTTCATCGATTTAGGTGGTGTAGATGGTTTACTTCACATCACAGATATCTCATGGGGTCGTATCAACCACCCACAAGAGGTATTGAAATTGGATCAAAAAATCCAAGTGGTGGTATTAGACTTCGACGAAAACAAAAAACGTATCTCTTTAGGTATGAAGCAATTACAAGCTCACCCTTGGGAAGCTTTAGCTGCTGGAACTGAAGTAGGTTCGAAAGTAAAAGGTAAAATCGTTAACGTAGCTGATTACGGTGCTTTCTTAGAAGTATTGCCAGGCGTTGAAGGTTTAATCCACGTGTCTGAGATGTCATGGTCTCAACACTTACGTAACCCACAAGATTTCTTGAAAGTAGGCGACGAAATGGAAGCAGTAGTGTTAACATTAGATCGTGCTGAGCGCAAGATGTCATTAGGTATCAAGCAATTAACAGAAGATCCTTGGACTAAGACTGATTTATTAGCGAAATACGCAATCGGTACGAAGCACAAGGGAACTGTTCGTAACTTAACTAACTTCGGTTTATTCCTTGAGTTAGAAGAAGGTATCGACGGTTTAGTTCACGTTTCTGACTTGTCTTGGACGAAGAAAATCAAGCACCCGTCTGAATTCGTTAAAGTAGGTGATTCTTTAGATGTAGTTGTGATCGAATTAGACGCGGATAACCGTCGTTTAGCTTTAGGACACAAGCAATTAGAGGAAAACCCTTGGGATACATTTGAGAGTGTGTTCACTTTAGGTTCTACACAAAAAGCAACGATCATTTCTAAGAATGACAAGTTCGGTGTATTGGAATTGCCATACGGCATCGAAGGTTTAGCCCCTTTGAAGCAATTAGTTAAGGCGGATGAGTCAGTGGCTGAGGCAGGTGAAGCGTTAGACTTCGTGGTAACTGAGTTCCACAAAGAAGAGCGTAAGATCATCTTATCTCACACACGTACCTTCACTGCAGCTACGGCTGAAGAAGTAGCGGCTGATGCTGCTGCGGCGAAACCAGAGAAGAAAAAAGCAACTAAGTCAGCTGAGAAAACAGCGACTGTTTCAGCTGAGAAATCGACTATGGGCGATATCGGTGCATTATCTGCTTTAAAAGAGCAAATGGAAGGCGCTGAGAGAGAACAAGCGATTAAAAAATTAGAGAAAAAATCTAAGAAGGCTGAATAAGAGCATTCACCTGTTCTATACTGAGAGGGGTTAGCGAAAGCTGACCCCTTTTTTTTGTTTTCTTATTTTTTTTTCCAAACTTACATACCATCATTAAAACCTATCAACCATGAGTAACACTTCAAGACGGAACTTCCTGCAAAAAGCGGGTTTAGCCGCAGCCAGTTTCTACATTGTCCCTCGCCACGTTTTGGGTAAAGGGTACACGGCTCCTTCAGACAAATTAAACATCATGGGTGTCGGTGGTGGCGGAAAAGGCTACAGCGATATCATGAATTCGTATAACAAAGGTGCTGAAAACATCGTCGCAATAGTCGACGTAGATGATCGCCAAATCGTGCGTATCAAAAAAGACCTTCCAAAAGCAAATTACTACCGTGATTTCCGTGCAGCCTTAGATAAAGAAGGTAGCAACGTAGATGCGGTCATCGTTTCTACTCCGGATCACACCCACGCAACGATAGCGATGGAGGCGATGCGTCGTAAGAAGCACGTATACGTTCAAAAACCCTTAACACATGATATCTACGAGGCGCGTCTTTTAGGCGAGAAAGCGAGAGAGATGAAAGTCGTGACGCAAATGGGTAACCAAGGTTCATCAGGTGACGGTGTTCGTCAAATGATGGAGTGGTTTGATGGCGGTGCGATCGGAAAAGTAAAAGAAGTGTATGTTTGGACGAATCGTCCCGTATGGCCACAAGGAATCGCTTATCCTGCCGCTGGATCACCAGCACCGGCAGAATTAGATTGGGATCTTTGGTTAGGACCAGCGAAATACAGAGAATATAACCCAGCTTTACTTCCATTCAAGTGGAGAGGCTGGTGGGATTATGGTACTGGTGCACTAGGCGATATGGGATGTCACTTATTAGACCCTCCTTTCAAAGTATTAGGTATCCGTGATGCGATCGATGTTGAATGTTCTGTAGGTTCTGTCTTCTTACAAGATTGGACGCCAGAATACATTCCTCAAGGATGCCCTCCTAGCTCGATGGTAACATTGCACTATGGTCCTTCGAAGAAGAATAATTCTCCAGTGAAATTAACTTGGTTTGATGGGGGTCTTCGGGCTCCGCATCCAGATGGAATTCCAGCGACAGAGATGATCGGTGATCCAGATGGTTCAAACGGGGTTATCTTAATCGGATCGAAAGGAATTATGACTTGCGGAACATATGGTATGTATCCTAAAGTGTTTAAAAATGGTAAGCGTGTAGATGAATCAGAACTTCCTAAAGCAAGCTTAGCGCGTGTGAAAGGTGGAGATAACGGACACAATACGCAGTGGGTAGAGGCTTGTAAGGCTGGTTTTGGCAATATGGAAGTAAGTTCTCCATTCGATTACGCTGCTCCATTTACAGAATCTGTTTTAATGGGTAACATCGCCATTCGTTCGTACATGTTGCGCGAAGGCGAAGGCCGTAATGCGAAATACATTGGTCGTCAAAAACTGGAGTGGGATGCAGCAAACATGCGCATCACGAACTTCGATGCAGCGAACCAATTCGTTAAACGCGAATACCGCAACGGCTGGACACTGTAAGTGACCATTCAATAAATAGAATAGAAAAGACGGGATGCTCTCCCGTCTTTTTTTTATTTTTGCCCTATGAATTTTAGCTCAAACACTCCTGCCTCTGAAGTCTTCGCACAAGTCGAAACTTACATCCTTTCTCAAGGTTACACAATTATCGACAAAGACCACAGCCGACCATGGGGGGGATTCTTTGTGTTAGATGAAAACCAAGCAGCCAAGTTTGCAGCTCAATTCTTTCCACAGCTTTCGATGGATGCCATCCAGATCACCCAAAAGCTAAGCCCTAAGTTCTTAGTAGTGGCTCCTTCCAAGCGTTTATCTTGGCAGTACCATTTCCGAAGAGCAGAAGTGTGGACAGTTCATCACGGCCCAGTGGGGGTAGTGATCTCAGACACGGATGAGCAATCTGTACCGGGTGTATACCAAGAGGGTGAATTGATTACTTTGCCCACCGGTATGCGCCACCGTTTAGTCGGATTAGACAACTGGGGTGTGGTGACGGAGATTTGGCAGCATACCGATGTGGAGAACCCATCGGATGAATCAGATATCGTTCGTTTGCAGGATGATTTTGGCCGTTAAACCTTTTTAATCATTCGGTAATCTAAAAATAATACAAGAAAACTTTGTAGTCTCTAAAAGTTTCCATAGTTTTGCTTCCCGATAAGTCAACGGGTTAAGCAAATGAAATCGCGTATTTTAGAAAAAGGAACTGAATTATTCTTCCGCTACGGTGTCAAGACCGTAACGATGGATGCGATTGCGAGCGAATTAGGCATTTCGAAAAAAACGATTTATCAACATTTTCCGGATAAAGATTCGATGGTTTTAGAGGTTGTAAAAAACTTCACTGAACAGGATTTTGCGAAGTGGGATGAGCTCGATAGGCTTTATTCGAATGTGATCGAAAAGATGTTTAAGTCTTTTGAAATGACAAAAGATTTATTGACTCAGATGAATCCCCGATTGCTTTTTGAAATCCAAAAATACTTTCCAGCAGCGTTTCAAGTCTTCAAAGAGCATGGAGAAAAATGTATTTACCAAAACTTAATTGCCGACTTTAAAAAAGGCGCGCAATTCGGCTACTTTAGAAATGACATCGATTTCGAATTACTTGCCCGCTTGCGCATGGCTGAAGTTGATTTAGCCTTCAACCCCGATTTTTACCCTAACAATAAATTATCCTTGTATGACACTCAGATAACGATGATGGACATTTTCATGCGAGGCATTTTGACTGAAAAAGGTTTAACGCTTTATACATCTTACCAAAACAATTTAAACTAATGATCCGCCTAAGAAAAATCTACGCCGGTCTATTTTTACTGACCTCTCTGGCAGCAACAGCGCAGTCATTTAGCCTAAAACAGGCCGTAGACTACGCTATCACACACCAGGTACAAGTAAAAAATAGCCAACTCGACTTGCAGAACGCAAATGCAAAGGTGAATGAAATCAGAGCAATGGGCTTACCACAAGTCAATGGGTCTCTTTCGCTCACCAACAACCTCATCCTGCAACGTGTTTTTATCCCAGCTAGAATTTTCAATCCAGCGGCAGCTGAAGGGGAATTGATTGCGGCGAAATTTGGGGTAGATAATGCTGGTTTTGCGAATGTGGGATTAAACCAATTGGTTTTTGACGGAACGTATTTACTGGGTTTAAAGGCGTCATCGGTTTACAAAGACTTAGCCGTGAAGTCCGTAACACAATCCAAGCAACAAGTAGCAGAGAATGTGACGAAGGCATATTATGGAATTTTGGTCAATGAAAAACGTCAAGGCCTATTAGCCTTAAATGTGGCTCGATTAGATACCTTATTAAAAGAGACGCGCGAGCTGAATAAGCAAGGATTTGTAGAAAAGATAGACGTACAACGTCTAGATGTACAAGCAAACAATTTACGGACGGAACTAGAAAACATCGATCGACTACAAGCATTAAGCTACTCTTTATTGAAGTTTCAGATGGGCTACCCTATGGAAGAGCCGATTCGATTAAGTGAAACTTTGGAAAAAGTGGAATTAGCGACGTTTAATACAAATGCTGCAGGAGATTTCAATTACTCAAGTCGCATCGAGTATTCCATTTTGCAAACACAGGAAAGCTTAGCGGAACTGGATTTAAAAAGTATCAAGGCGGGTTATTTACCGCGTTTATTGTTGAACGCAAACTATGGTTATAACGCGGGAGCGAATGGATTTGGTGATTTAGTGAGCAAGCCTTGGTTCGATAATGCCGCTGTAACAGTGGCCTTGCAGATTCCAATCTTTGATGGCTACTCAAAAAAATACAGAGCCATTCAATCAGCCAACAACTTACAAAAGGTGCGTCAGTCCTACGGCTTACTAAAGTCGTCTATCGACATGCAACGTTCACAGGCGAGTATTACGATGAAGAATGCTTTGGAATCCATGAAAGAACAAAAGGCGAACCTAGAATTAGCGAATGAAATCTCTCGTGTAACGCGGGTGAAATACCAAAACGGAGTAGGTTCAAACTTAGAGGTTTTGAACGCAGAATCATCCATTAAAGAATCACAAGCAAACTACTTTACAGCACTTTATAATGCTTTAGTAGCTAAAGTTGAATTAGAAAAAGCAAACGGTACACTATACATAGACTAACTGAAACATGAAAAAAATAGCCATCCTCCTAAGTGGAATCATTTTATTCGCAGCCTGCGGATCAAAAGATAAGAAGCAAGAATTAGCTGACTTAAAGAGCCAGGAAAAAGAAATCCAGGCGAAAATCGCTGCTTTAGAAAAAGAAGTAGGGAAGCCTTCAGATCAAGCAATAGCGAAAGTAATCACCGTAAGCGTGAGCCCTTTAGTCGCTCAAAACTTCCAGCACTTCGTAGAAGCGCAGGGAAATGTTGTAGCAGAAAACACCGTTTTAGTAAGCCCACAAACAGGTGGTGTGATTTTAACTTTGCCAGTAGTAGCAGGACAAACAGTATCTAAGGGTCAATTGATTGCGACGTTAGACAACAACATCTTGAAAGAATCATTGGAAGAAGTTCGTCAACAACTTTCCTTAGCGAAGACGATTTTTACGAAGCAAAAAGCGCTTTGGGATCAACAAATCGGAACAGAGGTTCAATACTTGAGCGCGAAGTCGAATATGGAGTCTTTGGAGAAAAGAATCGTGACTTTGAAAGCACAATTAGGCTTATCACGCGTAACAGCTCCTATTGCCGGAACCATCGAATTAGTGCGCCAAAAAGCCGGCGAAATGGGTGCTCCAGGTGTCCCAATCGTTCAAATCGTAAACTTAGGCAACTTAAAGATCTCTGCTAAAATCGCTGATTCTTATGTAGGAACAGTGAAGCAAGGTGATGAAATCAGCATCAAATTCCCTGATTTGAACAAGGAATTGAAAGCACGTATCTCGTTAGTGTCTAAAATGGTGAACCCATTAACACGTACTTTCGACATCGAAGCGCGCATCCCGAACGCGGGTGGCGACTTAAAGCCGAACTTATTAGCGGTGATTAACATCAACGATACATCGAAGAAAAACGCGATCGTGATCAGCGAAAACATTATCCAAAAAACCGAAAAAGGAAATTTAGTCTATGTGGCGGTAGAAGAAAATGGCAAAAAAGTGGCTCGTGCGCGTCAGGTGACAGTAGGCTTAACCTACAATGGCCAAGCAGAGATTACAGAGGGTCTGAAAGCAGGCGAATCACTTATTACACAAGGATTTCAAGATTTAGTAGATGGTACAGCCATCTCTTTCTAAGTAGAAAATGGAAAAAAATATCAAAAATGAGCAGTTGCCAGAAGGCAAAGGCTTGATTTATAACATGGTGGGCTGGTTAGCCCAAAACCGCACGACGGTTTACATCTTCACGTTCATCATTTTTGTGGCGGGGATGGGAATCTATTCGAGCCTTCCCAAGGAGCAATTCCCGGACATCGTGGTGCCTCAAATGGTCATCCAGACAGTCTATGCCGGAACGACTCCTTCGGATATCGAAAACACGATCAATAAACCGATCGAAAAGCAAATCAAATCGATCACGGGTGTAAAGCGCGTGAAGTCGAATGCCTTGCAGGATGTTTCCGTGATCATCGTTGAATTCAACACGGATGTCACCGTCCCCATTGCGAAGCAACGAACACAAGATGCGGTCGACAAAGCGATTGCTGATTTACCCAAAGACTTAACGCGTGAGCCATCGGTAGCAGAAGTTAACTTCTCTGAATTCCCGATCATGAACATCAACATCGCGGGGGATTATCCCTTAGATAAGTTGAAGAAATACGCGGAGGACTTACAAGACGAGATCGAAGGCATGCCGGAAATTAACCGCGTAGACATCATCGGTGCCTTGAAAAGAGAGATCCAAATCAACCTAGACCTGTACAAGATGCAGAGTTATGGTTTGACTTTCTATGATATTCAATCTGCGGTTCAAGGCGAAAACGTCAACATCTCAGGTGGAGATTTAGCCGTGGGTGGTGTTCGTCGTTCCCTTCGTGTGACGGGTGAATTTAAGGCTGTGGACCAATTAGCTAACTTGATGATCGGTTCCTCGACTGGAGCACGCGTTCGTTTAAAGGACGTGGCTGAAGTAGTAGACAGCTATGAAGAGAAGCAAGACTTCGCCCGTTTGAACAACAAATCGGTTATTACCCTGAACGTGATCAAGCGTGGGGGAGCGAACTTAATCGAGGCGGCAGATCGCATAGAAAAGACCATCGAAGAATACAAAGAAAATAGATTCCCAGAAGGATTAACCGTGACGACCACGGCGGATCAATCGGAGCGTACGCGTGGCGATTTAGCGGATTTGATTAATACGGTTGTCCTAGGTTTCATTTTCGTGGTTATCGTGTTGATGTTCTTCATGGGGGTTAGAGATGCCGTATTCGTAGGTCTTTCAGTGCCTTTATCGGCCTTGTTGACCTTCTTATTCATGCCGTCTTTAGACTTCAGCTTAAATACCATTGTTCTTTTTGGTTTCCTATTAGGACTAGGTATTGTGGTGGATGATGCGATTGTGGTGATCGAGAATGCGCACCGTTTGTTCAATAACTTCAAGAAATTAACGATTACTGAGTCGGTTAAATTAGCCGCTTCAGAGGTATTTATCCCCGTTTTATCAGGTACGTTAACGACCATTTCTCCCTTCTTGCCTTTGCTTTTCTGGCCCGGTATCGTGGGAGAGTTCATGAAATACTTGCCTATCACGTTAATTATCACGCTTTTCGCGTCTCTATTTGTGGCTTATGTCATGAATCCGGTATTCGCAATTACGTTCATGAAGCGGCACGATGAAGAAGTGAATGATGTGAAAAACCCGAAATTCTCGGATATCCGTCGCACCGTATTTATCTTGTTGAGTTTGGCAATTTTTGGCTATGTGATGGGCTTTGGCTTGGGTCACTTTGGCTTTGGTAACTTCTTTGTTCTGTGCATTATTCTGTATGTGTTTAATCACTTTGTGATCACACCGAAATGGATTGTGCCTTTCCAAGAGAAGACTTTACCTAACTTCAAGACGAATTACCGCAAGTTAATCTCATGGGTTTTGATGGGAAAACGTCCGATTTATGCGACTATTTCAGCGTTCGTTTTGTTAGTTGTTACAATTGCTCTAATGGGTGTGGTGAAGCCTAAGGTGGTTTTCTTCCCTTCAGGTGATCCAGATTACATTTATATTTATGCCAAAAACCCGATTGGTACCGATGCGGTCGTAACGGATTCTATGACGAAAATAATCGAGAAACGTGTGTCAACTTTTATTCAAAAAGAGGGCTATGGAAAAATCGTCAACTCGGTCATTTCAAACGTAGGTAAAAACGCAGGCGATCCGATGCAGCCAGACCGTGGGCCAACGCCTCACAAGAGTAAGGTGACCATCGCATTCGAGAAATTGCAGTTGCGCGAGGGGATTAAAACAGGTGATGTTTTAAGTAAAATTCAAGCGGATTTTGCCAAAAACCCGTTAGCCGGTGTCGAGCTTGCTATCGAAAGAGAAAATAATGGCCCGCCTACTGGTAAGCCTATCTCCATTGAAATCGCAGGTAATGACTTCGATGTTTTACAAGATCTAGAGAAGAAGGTGCGCGCGGCGATTATCAAATCCGGCATCCAAGGTATACAAGAATTGAAATCCGATTTAGTGACAAACAAACCGGAAATCATCATCGATGTAAATCGGGAGAAAGCGTCCCGCGAGGGCATTTCGTCTGCACAAGTGGCGATGGCGGTGCGTACGGGATTATTTGGAGCAGAGATCTCGAAATTCCGCGATGCGAAAGACGAATATCCGATTCAGTTACGCTTAAAAGGAGATTCTCGTAACCAGATCGAGAAGTTATTACAAATGAATATCACCTACCGCGATATGAACATGGGCGGCGCCTTGCGTCAAGTGCCTTTAAATTCAATCGCCGATATTCGCTACGCAACCTCTTTCAGCCAAATCAACCGCAAAAACCAAGAGCGTCTCGTGACTTTGGGTTCTGATGTGATTCAAGGCTATAACGCGAATGAAATTGTAGGGGAATTAACCACCCTTTTCGAGGCAATCGAAGTGCCACAGGGCTACACAATTCGCATGGGTGGAGAGCAAGAGGACCAAAAAGAATCTGGAACTTTCCTAGGGGTAGCCTTCCTTGCGGCTTTGGTGTTAATTTATTTGATCCTAGCAACACAGTTTAACTCTGCAGTTAAGCCATTAATCATCTTCGCAACGATCTTATTATCGTTAATCGGGGTGTTATTAGGCTTCATGGCTTTCGGTATGACTTTCTCCGTGATTATGTCCGGCGTAGGTATCATTGCCTTGGCGGGTATCGTCGTGAAGAATGGTATTCTATTGATCGAATTCATCGAGGAACTTCGCTTCAAGCGTGGTTATGACTTGAAAGAGGCGATCATCGAAGGGGGTGGTATTCGTTTAACGCCGGTATTGTTAACGGCTTCGGCGGCGGTATTAGGCTTAATTCCATTAGCCCTAGGACTTAGCATCGACTTCGTTACCCTATTTACAGAACTTAATCCGCACATTTTCATAGGTTCTGATTCCGCTGTATTCTGGGGAATCTTAGCTTGGACGATCATCTTCGGATTAACGTTCTCAACCATCTTAACGCTCGTAATCGTTCCATGTATGTACTATATCTCGGAGCGCATCAAGCAAAAATGGTTTACAAAGACAGTGTAGTGTAATATATATTGGGTTCAAGAATGCAGAAACCCCTGGGCGAAGGTCTAGGGGTTTTTTGTTTATGCCTCCGGACTTCAGACTAGTGACTAGCGACTAGCAACTCGTGACTATCGACTAGCGACTATCGACTAGTGACTAGTGACTAGTGACTAGTGCCGACCCCCACAGCCCATTTGCTTTTAAGCCCATCTTCCCTTAATTTACCTCTTCAAAACTAACACTATGAAAAAACTACTACTTCTACTTATTCTTCCGATGCTAGCGAGTGCGCAAGATCGTCCGTATGGTAAAGTTTGGGCGACACGTTCACAGGCTATTGCCCAAAACGGGATGGCCGCTACTTCACATCCTCTTTCTACTCAGGCCGCTCTGGATGTACTAAAAGCAGGTGGCAATGCCATCGACGCGGCGATTGCAGCGAATGCAATGGAAGGTGTGGTGGAGCCACATGTGAATGGGATTGGAGGAGATATATTTGCCATTGTTTGGGATGCAAAAACGAAGAAATTATATGGTTTGAATGGGTCGGGTAGATCGCCAAAATCGCTGACTTTAGCCGAGTTTAAAAAGCGCGGTTTAACGCATATTCCTTCGCTAGGTCCATTGCCGGTGAGCGTGCCGGGTTGTGTGGATGGCTGGTTTGAATTGCACAAAAGATTCGGTTCGATGCCGATGAATAAAGTATTAGAAAAGGCTGTTTCGTATGCGCGCAATGGTTTTCCGGTACACGGCGAATTTGCTTCCGCTTTAGGTCGCGTGCCTGCCGCTTATGGCAAGTTTCCGAATGTCGCGAATCACTATTATCCGAACGGAAAGCCTCCTGTGGAAGGAGATATTTTCAAGAATCCAAACTTAGCGAATACGCTAGAAAAACTAGGAAAAGAGGGGCGTGATGCCTTTTATAAGGGAGATATGGCACGTACGATGGACGCGTTTATGAAGAAGAATGGTGGGTTTTTAAGCTATGATGATTTAGCGTCGCACACGTCGACATGGGTGGAGCCGGTTTCTGTGAATTACCGTGGATATGATGTGTGGGAATTGCCGCCGAATAGCCAAGGGATCGCGGCTTTGCAAATGCTAACGATTTTAGAGGGCTATGATTTCTCTAAAATTAAATTAGGTTCAGCGGAGCACGTGCACTTGTTTACAGAGGCCAAAAAACTAGCCTTCGAAGATCGCGCGAAATATTATGCAGATCCTGAGTTTGCCAAAATTCCAGTTGCCGAACTCATTTCAGAAGCGTACGGCGCGAAGCGCCGGGCGTTGATCAATCCGAATCGCGCGGGTCGCCATTACGAAGCAGGAAATCCGGCCTTGAAAGAAGGTGATACCATCTATTTAACGGTGGCCGATAAGGATGGTAATATGGTGTCCTTGATTCAGAGTAATTATAGAGGTTTTGGTTCAGGTATGATGCCAGATGGTTTAGGATTTATGTTCCAAGACCGCGGTGAATTATACAACTTGAAAGAGGGAGAAAACAATACCTATGCTCCGGGTAAAAGACCCTTCCAGACGATTATTCCAGCGTTTATGACGAAGGATGGTCAGCCGGTGATGAGTTTTGGCGTGATGGGTGGCGCGTACCAACCAATGGGCCATGTGCAGATTGTGATGAACTTGGTGGATTTTGGTATGAATGTACAAGAAGCGGGAGATTATCCCCGCATGAATCACGAGGGATCATCAGAACCGACGGGCGAAACGATGGAAACGACGGGTGGCATGATTACCTTAGAACACGGGTATCCGTATGAGGTCATTCGCGATTTATTGCAAAAAGGACACCAGGTTGGCTATATGAGTGGTATTTATGGTGGCTACCAATGCATTATGTACGACCCAGTTCGTAAGGTGTATTATGGTGCGACGGAATCTCGTAAAGACGGACAGGCAACCGGATACTAATGATGTTTGCGAGCCGCATTTTCACGGGCCACCAATGGCTAGAGAACAAGGAAATTTCGATTGAGAATGGCCATATTTCGGCTATCTCTTCGGGCTCAGGGGCTTCCACTGAAAACTTCCTGGTACCCGGATTTATTGACTTGCAAATATATGGCGGTGGCGGGATTTTATTCTCGAATCACCAAACAACAGATTCGATTCAGGCTACCTTTAATGAGCACCATAAAACAGGAACTGTTGCCTTTCAAATTACACTGAACTGCTCGCCGGCTGCCTCCATGTGGAAAGCAATCGACGCCTATAAAAACTATAAGGGTGAAGGTCTGGTGGGTTTGCACTTAGAGGGACCATTTTTTAACCCGGTTAAAAAGGGTGCGCATAACGAGGCCTTTGTCCAAAAACCTAGTCTTGCCTTTCTCGAAGAACTAATTGAACGCACTGCAGGCGTTCCTACCTATCTGACGATTGCGCCTGAAATGTTCAGTTCGGAAGAACTTTCAATGCTTTTGGATAGTGACATTATGTGCTCTTTAGGGCACAGCGATGCGACGTATTCACAAGCGATGGATGCCATTCAAAAAGGCGTTTCACGCATCACGCATCTGTTTAATGCGATGTCACAATGGCAATCGCGTCAGCTTGGTTTAGTGGGTGCCAGTTTCGATTCTGATGCTTGGACGAGCGTCATTGCAGATGGTTTGCATTGTGATTATAAATCGCTAGAGCTGGCGTATCGCCTGAAAAAAGGTCGCTTGTTTTTAATCACGGATGCGGTGACGAATGATGTGTCGGGTCCGTATTCGTTTTTGGCCAAAGAAGGTCGCTTCACAAACGAGGCGGGAGTACTTTCTGGTTCCTCTTTAACGATGATAGAGGCTATTCAAAACTGTGTTCAAAAGGCTTCGATTCCGCTAGAAGAAGCTATTCGGATGGCGACGGTTTATCCGGCAGAAGTGGCAAATTTAGATCAATTAGGCAGTATTGAAGTAGGAAAACGGGCATGTTTCGTCGAATTGAATTCCGCGCTAGAGGTGCAGCAGGTTTGGTACGATGGAAAAGCCTTGTTAAATTAGGCTATGATTACATTTCCTTCGAAGCAGCCACACGTTCAGACGACGATATTTACCAAAATGTCCGCCATGGCGCTTGAATATGGGGCCTTAAATCTTTCGCAAGGTTTTCCTGGTTTTGATTGTGATCCTGCTTTACAAGAACTTCTTCAACATTATTCGAAAGGACATAACCAATATGCCCCCATGGCTGGCGTACCTGCCTTGCGGCAATCATTAGCAGCAAAAACGTCGTCATTCTATTCTATTCCAGTAGACACAGAAACGGAAGTGACCATCGTTTCTGGAGCCACAGAGGCCATTTTTTCGGCGGTTCATTGCTGTGTTTCTCCCGGGGATGAGGTGATTATGTTCGACCCCAGTTATGATGCGTACGATCCCATGGTTCGACTAGCGGGAGGAATTCCAGTACATATTCCTTTGAAGGCATCTCGAAATTTTGCCATCGATTGGGAGGAATTAGCCCGTCACATTAGTCCTCGCACTCGTGCGATTATGGTCAATAGTCCTCATAATCCGACCGGGGCAGTTTGGTCGATGGCGGATCTGGATGCCTTTGCAGAGGTGGTGAAAGGAACCAAAATCTTGATTATTTCAGACGAGGTTTATGAGCACATCGTCTTCGATGGGGCGCAGCACGCAAGTGTTTTATTGCATCCAGAATTGCGGAAGCGTAGTTTTGTATGTGGGTCTTTTGGCAAAACCTACCACATCACGGGTTGGAAAATGGGTTACTGCATCGCGCCTGAATTCCTTACATCCGAGTTTAGAAAACTACATCAATGGGTCACTTTTTCGAGTGCGACGCCTTTGCAATATGCTTTAGCAGACTATCTAAAAGAGCCCGCACATTACCTGGGTTTGTCTGATTTTTACCAAAAAAAGCGCGACCTATTCGCCTCCCAATTCGCAGGAAGTGCCTGGAAAGTCCTACCAAGTGCCGGTAGTTTCTTCCAATGTCTTGATTATTCAGCTATTTCATCAGAAAAAGATGTCGATTTAGCGGATCGCTTAACGCGAGAAATCAAAGTAGCCTCTATTCCCGTCTCCGTATTTTACGAAACCGATCCAGGTGATAAAATCCTGCGATTCTGCTTTGCAAAGGACGATGCGGTGCTTTTAGAGGCGGCGAAACGATTAGTGCAACTCGCTTAAATTATCAGTTTCTTGGTTATTTCAGCTCTTTTTTAGGGGTTTCCGTATTTTTCCAAAAAACAATCCTACATTTACCCCGGCCTTAATCATCAAAAGGCACATCTGTTCCCCCCTCATTTATTCCCTGTTTTCCCCTTTTTTAGGGTGATCACACTATTGCTAACCACTAGAATAATAAGGTATGTCGTTTTATCACAACTACATAGGAACATTATCGATTCCTACAACAGAAAAAGAGGCGCTTTTAGATGCAAAAATGCTTTCTGAGCACCACTTATATCTAAACTTGATTTATTACCTCTCTCCTGCTTTTCCGCAAGTAACCCCAGCTCAAGTTGAAACACTTTCGTTGAGTAGTTACCTTTACTTTAGGTTTTTGATAAGTTTAGATCAGCTGATTGATTCTTCGCGTTTCTCTTTGGATGAAATGCGACTCGGATTTGAATTCTACGAAAAGGCGATGCGAGGGCTTGCCCTACTTTATCCGGAACGGAGCCCCTTCTGGGAACTCTTTAGCAACCTAAAAAAATCCTATTACGCTACACTCGCGTCAGAAAAAAAAGGTTCGAGACAGAAAGGGGAAATCACCCAAGCAAGTTTTCAAGAAACAGCGATAGGCAAGTCTTCGATGAGCTTTGCCGCCGTATTTGCCCTCGAATGTTTACAGGATTCGCAGGCAAATCACAATCTTTTGATTGACTGCATTAAACAACTCCACCTAGGCTTACAATATATAGATGATATCGATGACTTTAAAGTCGATTTCAAAGAGGGGCAATGGACATACCCCATGTATTTAACACAAGAATACTTAAAAGAAAATGGTCTGATCGTTCAGGATCCTATCCTTTTACATAAGTATTTATATGTGTCAGGAATAGCACAAAAAAACATGCGATTAGCGGTAGCGCATTTTGAAAAAAGTGCTGATTTAGCAACTTCTGCGGGACTTCCCTTATTTGTTAGCTTCCTAGAAAAACAAGTGAGTAAGTGTCAATTTCACTTACAAGAAATAGAGAATCTGTTCCTAAAAACACAGATTAAATCAGAGAAAAGCTTTGAGTTGGTGGAAGAGAACTCGCTAGATTCAGCTATTCAGTCTGCCCTCGCCTACTTAGAAAAAAACATAAATGCCTCGTTTGAATGGACTGATTTTCTTACATCAGCAGGACAAAGTACCACTTGGACAAGTTCTTATGTGGGAATGATGCTCGCAGAAGTAAATAGCCTGCACCCCTTATTAAAATCGGTTTTAAAAAGAGTGGACTCACTCTCATCTAATGCATTTAATGATTCCAGTTTAGCAGACGGAGATACGGCTAGTTTCATCATTGGCTTTCAACAAGCATCCGGAATTGATGTAGATCCGAATTTGATTACTAAATGGCATGAATTCATGGATGAGGATGGCGGATGGGTAACCTACCGGGATCAAGAGGCCTTGCGCCTTAAACTCGAAATACCAGAAGAAACCTCCCTTAAGGGCTGGACTAGTTCTCATGCCTGCGTTACTGCAGCCGCTGCTTATGTGTTAGCTAAAATCCCTTCCCTGAGATTGGACTATGAAATAAGCTGTCTACATCTTGCAACGCTATTAGCGGATAAAAAGAGATGGACTTCTTATTGGTGGACGAGCGATATCTATGCGACGGCATTTGCCATGCAAGCATTATCACATCATCCAGATTTTAAGTCGATTTGTGAAGCTCCAGCACTTTGGCTGATTGGAGAACAACACCCAAGTGGTTACTGGCCTAATCCGACGACAAATGAGTCTACTGCTTTTTACACCGCACTGGCCATCAAGTCATTGATTACCTATGACGCAACGAGCTTTCAAGATTCAATATCTAAAGGAGTGGAGTGGTTACTAGCCCATCAGACAGAAGATGGTAGCTGGCAAACAAATCGAATTTTAAGAATCCCGGCCACCGATGTGATGGATCCATCCACCATTACACATTGGAGGAAAAGTTCCTTCGGAGTTAATTGTCTTGTGGATGACCACAACCGAGTTTTTACTACAAGCACCGTGTTAAATGCTTTGCATCATTATTCAATTGCATCATGCTTCTAAGAGAAAATATACAAATAAAGCCTTTCGATGCAAATCGAAATGTCCTTCAGGTAGATGAAAACAGGCATTTTCTACTCAATCAAGCGACTTCAGACTTAGTAGAAATTCTGTCCTCTAGCACTAATTTAATGGAGGCTCACAGATCATTTAATACCGTGTTTAATCATTCGCTTTCTTATGGAGCTTTCACTGATTTAATTGATCATAAATTAGGGGGCTATCGCATTTTAAAGAAAGATGCAATAACACTAAAACCTGGCATCAAGAACACGTATTTAAAACTTAAACTCCCATTACTCAATGCTCGAATAGCACAGCTTTTATCATTACCACTTCAGCCTTTTTTTAAACCTCGGGTATTTTGGTTTTCGATAGCGGTAATATCCTTGTTTTTAGTAGGCATGGTGTTTGGTTTCGCATGGCCACAGCTGAGCCAAGTAAATTACCTAACCTTGCTATTCTTGATTTACCCCACTATGCTCATCCATGAATTGGGTCACATTGCCGCCTGCGCAAAGGCCAAGCTGAAACATGGCGGGATTGGTTTCGGGTTTTACTTCGTATTACCGGTGATGTATGCTGAAATAACGAACATTTGGATGGGGAGTAAAGAGCAACGAATTATTGCAAACCTAGGAGGCATATTTGCTGAACTACTTTATGCTGGTGTGCTGGGCATCATTTACCTTCTATTTCAATCAGAGGTCTGCTTATTCGCCTGCATATCTATCAGCACCTTTGTCCTTTGGGAGTTTAACCCATTTGTCCGATTCGACGGCTATTGGTTGCTATCCGATATAACAAATACCCCGAACTTGGTAGTAAGGTCAAAGCGCGTTCTTCTCAACGTATTTAGTAAGACGACATTCCTAAATTGGAAAGCAAATAGGTTCAAAATAAGCGCGAGCCCTCAGGCTATTTTTCTATTCGGATATGGCCTTATCAATTCCTTCTTCATTTTACTCCTTTTAGGTTATACGTTTATCACGTATCAGAAGGAGATTATTCAATTCCCCGTTTCGCTCTATCAAATTCTGTTAAAAATAAGTCGCTGGGATCTAGCTATCCAGGATGTAAATGGCGCACTGCTTTCCATTCTACTATTTTATATCCTTTCCATTCGATATCTGATCATTCAATATAAATCACTTATCAAATGATATGAAGACCTCCCAAAACTTGCTTTAAAGGGTCAGCAAAAATGGGATAAAATAGACCCTCTAACCATTAATAACTCTTATTATGAAACCTGTAAAAAACAGTATTGCCCCAGAATTAATTGCTCTATTCGAAGTAGAAGAATTAGAGGAGCGTCTTGAAAACAAATGGACAGCTTCGGTTTCAACTACCACAAATCAGACTACTGGTACTTCAGTGACAGCAAGTGCCAGTGTCCAATTTGAATAGACAGTAAAATGGAGGAGAGCATGTGCCCTCCTCTATTTTAAAATGATTTTATACCCTCCATTATAATGTAATCCTATGACAAAGTATCTATATACCTACCTCATTGTATCCATTCTTCATTTTACCTGTTTAGCACAAACTACCATTACAGGTCATATTGTTGATGCGCAAACAGGCGAAAAAATAGCATTTGCCACCATATCTACAAATCAGGTAAGTACCTTAACGAATGAGGAGGGGAACTTTACTTTTCAGGTGAAAGAACTTCCAGTTGAATTAGTGATCTCCCATCTTAATTATGGGAAATCGAGTCTTCAAATAGCGGGAAATACAGATCAAACCATTCGTTTAAGGGCTATACCCATACTGCTTCCAGAAGTACAAATTGGGAACTATGCCCGGGAATTAGTCTCACATGCCGCCCAAAATTTGATGGATAATTTTCATCTGAAGTTTTATGGGAAAGCACTCTACAGACAAAGCACACAAATTAATCATCAAACAACCGAGTGGCAGGAAATCATCTATGCGACTAAATCAAGCAATAGTCGTTTAGAGGGAACCGCTGTACTAAAGGGTCGATATGCGGCTCAGGAAGCCGTCTATAAATTTGATGACTTCTCCTATTTTACCAAAGCCTATGGACTCATCGACCTCGATACAAACAGGCACGCAGTCATTAGCCTAACAGGTAGTGATCTTTACCACTACAGCGTCGCGAACCTACGAAAAGAAGGTGGGCGAGAAATTGCTGAGATCCGCTTTACTTACAAGGTGCCTGCTCTATCAAACTCTAAATACGGAACCGTTTTTATAGACACCGACTCGTATGATATTTTGAAAATTACCTTTATCACCCACTCCGATTTAGGATTGAAAATGAAGAATAAGCATCCACTTTGGGTAATGAAAATGGTCAATCCAAAATATGAATTTGAAATAAGTTTTAAAGATGTCGCCGGTAGCCGTTCGATAGAATATTTGAAAGTACATTACAATGTGGATTACCACTTAAAAAAAGAAATCCTCCCCATTCAAGTTTCCTCTTTGACCTACCTTTATGAAACGAGTACCCAGGCAACTGCGATGCCATATGAAAAAGCTAATACAGGGGGAAATGATAGGGATGCCATTAAAAAGTTCGCTTATGACCCTGAATTTTGGAAAAGAAATGCAATTATTGAACGAACTCCCACACAAGAGAAGATCATTCAAAATCTAGAAAGGGAAGGGGTATTTGGTAATGCTTTGGGGATAAAAAAGAACTAATAATGGCACTTGTCTCTCCTTTTCATTCTACTATCACAGGTATACTAGTTCGGAATCTGTGCTACAGGAGTCATATTAATTATCTAAACAGTTCGTAAAACAAATTAAGGCTAACATATGCTTTTGCATAAATTTATTAGTCAATTGATAATTAAACTCAAGCTTTTCAATTAGGTTGTTCTTCACATAAAGAACCTTACATTTAACTCGGCCATAGTGATCAGCTAGGCACATCTGTTCCCCCATCATCTATTGTTTTTATTTATTGAATGACATCAACTCATTAGATGCTCTTCATTCAATTTATGCTATGGTGCACCCCGAAAAACCAGACAAGAGTAGGGATACAAAATTTAAAATTTAAGGCAATGAAAAACGCATTTTTTAAAATTACGAGCAGAATGAATAATCTTATTTATAGCGGATTGATCCTCTTATGTGTTTCACTAGGGTGCACAAAAAATGAGCCTATTCTTCCATCAAAAGAAGTATCATATGATGCAAAACAAGTAATGGGTTCATCAACTATTCTTCGTAACCAAATATATTTAAACTCTTATGGAATAATAGAATACGATCAATCAATTAGTACAAAACTCGCGATTAGTGAAACAGATTCTGCCATAGTAATACTAATACCTATAACCAAAAATGGGTATACTATAGCTACTTTGGAGGCCATTAAATTACCCGCAAATAAGCTTCCGCACCAAGATGATTATGCTATAAACTTAGTAGATTACCGAAAATACAATCTTAAAACACAAAGTGGCGAAATCAAAATGGTGGATCTAAATTATGATTTATACATCCATTCCATAATTACGGTAGAAAACAATCACATTAAAGCTTGGAATTCAAAGGGGTTATCTAAAGAACTACAAGCAAAATACAATTATCCAGAGTTAAAAATTTCCGCTAAACAGGTAAATACAACAAACCAAACACAAATAGTAAATGGTGGAATCTATTCATTATGTGATAAAAATGGAGACCAAAATATTTCCTTTTCAGAATGTTATAAGTGTGTCTCAGATGCAATTTCAGCTGATGGATTTTCCAATTTTGTTTGTGAAATCCCAATATTAGGCTGGGCTTCCTGCTGGGCATCAAAAAGTGCCGCTTGTGTAGTTCTTAGTTCAGCTTACTAAAATTAATGATCATGGAAACTCTAATCATTTCGATAGTCTTATCAATAACAATTTTGACGAGTATTTTAACTTATATCGACATAGGGAGAAGGGTTAATTTACCCAAAAAGACAAGGTTAAATCTGTATTTTCTGCTGATTTATTTACCATTAATTGGGCCAATGATATACTTTTCAATAATCAGAAAAAAATATATTTCTGAAAGTAGAAGAAGGCCCTAATTCAAATACTTCAACGCAATCTCCTCCCCCAATTGCTCTAAAATGTCAGCAGCATTAGCTACTGAATCTTCTAGATCTTTTGCTCGGGATGAGATTGTGAAGACTTCGTTATCGTCTAAGAAAATGGGGAAATGCGGTGAGCTTTCGAATGCACCCGAGACAAGTATTGTTTGCTTGAATACTTTGTCACAACGTTTCACCACTTCGGAAACTACCTTGCCTCCCCAGGTCGAGGAATCAATCTTACCTTCGCCAGTAATGATAAAATCTGCTTTCAATAAAGCGCGGTTAAAGTGGACTTTGTCCATTACCCAGCCGGATCCTGAAACGATTTTAGCATTTAGAAAGTAGCGAGCACCGGCTCCGAGTCCGCCAGCAGCGCCAGCCCCTGCTTCAGAAGCAATAGATCCGAAGATTGTAGCGATATTATTTAGACCTTTATCTAATTGTTTAATTACTGCGGGAGATGCTCCTTTCTGCGCAGCGAAAACATGGGCTGCGCCTGAAGGTCCAGCGAGTGGATTCTCCACATCTGTGACAACGGTGAAGGCGCAAGGTGCTAAATCTACAGGTGCAATGGAAGCAATTTGAATCAAACTTTCGCCTGTTGGGGTTAATTCATTCCCGTCACGGTTTAAAAATTTCCATCCTAAAGCTGCTGCCATCCCGATCCCAGCATCATTGGTTGCGGAGCCACCAATCGTCAAAATGATTTGAGTGGCGCCACGTGAGAGGGCATCCGCTATTAAAACCCCGGTTCCGAAAGTAGTCGTTTTTAATGGGTTTCGCTCCTTTGTGCTTAATAAAGCAAGACCTGAGGCGCGAGCCATTTCGATGTAGGCAGTTTTTTGGTCAGCTAAATATAAATATTCGGCCTGAATGGGATGCATCAGTGGATCAAATGTGTCTACTGTAATCCAGGTTCCGCCATGTAATTGTTGAATGACCTCTAGGGTTCCTTCGCCACCATCAGCGAGGGGCATTTTGGTTAATGTGGTTTTAGGACGACGTTTTTTAATCCCCTTTTCTAAGGCATCACAAACTTGTGAGGCACTCAGCGAACCTTTGAACTTATCGGGAGATATTAATACGTGCACGGCTTTGAATTTATGTCGCAATTTACCGACAATTCCTTAAATTTAACGCATGAGAATTTTCGCGACACTTGCCTTATTGCTTTTCATTTCCGTATCATGCACGAATCAACCAGATTTAACAGGGTTTGATGTGGAAGCTTTTAAAAATGATCGCGGAAGCTGCGCCGGGACAAGAGAGAAACAAATAGACTGGTTGAAAACTCATAAAATGACCTGGAAGGGGGTGAGCTCTAATGATTTGGAAGACATCCTAGGAAAACCCGATATACAACAATTGGCGGATCGGAATCAGGAGTATTATATATACTACTTAGAAAAAGGGCCTCATTGTGAGAAAATAGAGAGCCCGTCTACCGCGCGTACCATGGCATTCCGCTTTAGCGCGATGGGTTTAACCACAGAGATTACTTTTCAACAAGGATTGCCTTGAAACAACCCTGAATCGATCAAAAGATGAAAGCCCAGAGGATAAATCTAGGCTCTTCAATCTATTTCAAGGCTCCGTAGATAATGTTTTCTACCTTTTCTTGGTAATCGCCATGTGAATTAGGCGTGTGTTGTGACATGATCAAGACGATCATTTTTTCTTTCGGGTCTGCCCAATAAGTCGTGCCATAATAGCCGCCCCAAGAGAATGATCCCTTGTTTCGCATCTTGCGATTAGCCGATTTTTCGCCGGCTAACATAAATCCTAAACCATAGGAATCATCGCCCATAGGGAAGTTAGGGCTTACCATCAATTCAGCTGTACGTCGGCCAATGATTTGTTTTCCGTTGTATTTGCCTCCATTTAAGATGCATTGTAGAAAGATCGCATAGTCAAATGCGGTGGAGGAAAGTCCGGCTCCGCCAGAAAAGAACGTCTTCTTAAACAAAGGGTAGTCCGGGTTTATGCCGCGGAAAGTGGGTGACCAAGTGATGATTTGATTCTTCTCGTTCTCTGTGTAAACCGTAGGCAAGCGAGATCCTTTTTCAGCTGGCAAGTTAAAATAGGTATCTTTCATGCCTAATGGGATGAAAACGTTTTTCGTTAAATAGGCTTCTAAAGTTTCTCCACTGATTACCTCTATTAAACATCCTAAAACGTCCGTATTCAAACCGTAAGTGAATTTCTCACCTGGATTATGAATCAGAGGCAAGGTTCCTAATTTAGTGATTGCTTGAAGTAAGGTGGTCCCATTGTCGCCTAGGCCAGACGGGATGCCGGCTTTGGCATAGATCGCCTTCATTTTATCCGAACCGATTCCGGCGTAATCGATGCCCGATGAATGAGTCAATAGATCACGAATTGTAATTTCACGCTTGGCTGGTTCTGAGCTAAACGAAGAGTCGGAAGCGTTGAAATCCTTCAAGACCCGTGGAGATTTGAAGGTAGGAATAAAGTCAGATAGAGGTTGATCTAACCGAATTTTACCTTGCTCAAAAAGTTGCAAAATACCTAGGCTTGTAAGCGCTTTCGTCTGAGACATGATACGGAAAATCGCGTCTGCGGGCATCGGTTTCTTCGAAGCCAAATCCGCGTAGCCGTGACCTTTGTAATGAACTAATTGATTGTTCTTTACTACCAAAGTAACTGCCCCCACAAGGTGGTTTTTCTCCACATAAGACTTCAATAAAGCGTCTACTCCCTCTAATTTTTTCATGTCAAAATCTGCCATAGGCTGAACCACAGGAGATAGCACTTGGGCCACTAAGGAAAGTGGCAGCAAGAATAATAGTATTAATTTTTTCATTCGTCAGTTTTGATGTTCCGGTTAAATGGAAGGTTTAGTTGGTAAGCAAAGGACTGGTCTTTATCGTTTTCTAAAACGTCTAAACCATATTTGATTTTCTCCATCGGAGTAGCGTCAAAAGTGCCAAAAAGGCGATCCCAAAAAGCAAAAATATTTCCATAATTCGAGTCCGTCTGCGGGCGCTCAAAATGGTGGTGAACCTTGTGCATGTTAGGGGAGATAATGACATAAGACAAAGCGTTGTCTAGCCAAAGTGGCAAGCGGATGTTCGCATGATTGAACTGGGAAAGAACGACGCTGAGGCTTTGGTACAAAAACACAATCCACATAGGTGCGCCACAAACTAAGATTGCTAAAATAGCGAAGACTGCGCGTATCACACTTTCGCCTGGATGGTGGCGATTCGCCGTAGTCGTATCCACCTGTGTGTCTGCATGATGGACCATGTGGAATTTCCAAAGTACCTTCACTTTGTGCTCTATCCAATGGACTAAATAGGCTCCTACCAGATCCATCAGCAATAAGCCCACAATTAAAAAGGCCCAGCTAGGTAATTCAACCCAGTGTAAAATCCCAAAATGAGCCTTCGCCGTCCAGTCGCTAGCTGCCACCAAAAGTACCGCAAAAGGGAAATTAATGGCGATGGTGGTGAAGGTAAAAAAGAGATTCAATAGGGCGTGAGACCCTTTTTTATACCCAAATTTTACTAAGGGAATCCCCGTTTCAATTATCCAAAAAAGGGTAATTCCGCCGGCTAATATCAGTGCACGATGTAGGCTAGGGATGGTTGCAAAATAAGATTCAATCATAGTATTCTTTCTAAATAAGCTATCAGATAGGTTATAAATTTAGAAAGAAATTATTTAATTACTCTTATTTCCACACGTCGATTTAAAGCCATTCCCGCTTTGGTTTGATTCGAGGCGGCAGGCTTATTTTCACCGTAGGCTTTAAGCTTTAAGCGATTCGATTTTATCCCTTGCTTTTTAAAGTAATCCATAACCCCTTCTGCGCGGTATTTTGAAACCAATTGATTGTTTTCAGCCGTGCCAAAATTATCCGAATGTCCATCGATTTGAATCTTCAGCTCGGGATGTTCTGTTAAAATAGAAAGCATCGGCTGTAACTTTTTGATGGACTCCGCTACTAATTCCCACTTATTGGTTAAATACAGAATGATGGTTTGAGAGCTAATCGTATACTGTTCCGCTTTTTGCTTTGCCTGAGCTAATTCGTTCGCTGCAACTACAGCTGCTTCGGCCGCCGCTTTTTCCTGTTGTAGTTTTGCTGCCGCTGCATCCGCTGCCACCTGTGCCGCCGCCTGGGTTGCTGCCTTTTCGGCCGCTTCTGCCGCTGCCTTTGCCTCAGCAGCTGCTTTTGCTACAGCTTCTTCTTTCGCTTTAGCGGCTGCTTTTAATCTAGCATCTTCTTCCAGCGCTTTGGCCTTCTCTTCTTCTTTTTTCTTACCTGCCTTATCTCCTAAGTGATATACAATGCCAAAAGAGGTGCTGTTATTTGTCCCTCGAACGGATCCTATTTTAAAGCCCGCCTCTGTGGACTGCGCCATCGGAACGGCTAAATTCGTTTGAGCGATTAAAGAGAACTTTGAACTTAAACGAATATCTATGCCTAAACCTCCAGCCGCATTTAATTCATACGCATTGCCTGGGAATCCTACATCACGACGTGCTGAGGCATCCGCCCCAACGTGCACGAAAGGATTCCAAGTCGAAGATGTCGTTTTAGGTAAAATAAAATAGCGAAGATTCCCGCCTAAAGTAATATGCTTATTGTTCCAAATCCCAGGTTCTAAATAATCCCCTTGAAATGAGGCCAATGTGGTTACCGTGATGGCTAGATTAGCTGATTTTTGGCGGGTAAACTGAAGCCCCAAGTGGTTAAATGAATTGTATTCGTCTTTCGTCGTCAATCGATTTTTCGTCCACATGTTCGTCGGTCCTCCGAGAATGGCGATGGATTTATCCATTTCTTGACCTAATACGGACGTAGTTATCAGTAAAAAGCCTAACACTAATTTTCTCATAATTTCAATTTTCGTAAAAGAGCCTCATTAGAGCTCTCGCTATGATTATCGAAATTAGATAGATTAGGCCAAAACCATTTTAGGATGTTGTTCGGAAATTAAAATATAGAACAACTTCATAAAAAAGGGAGCCGTTTTCGTGGCCCCCTTTTTCTTTATTTTACTAAACTGATTTCTACTCTTCGATTTAGCTTTCTTCCCTCCGGCGTTTTATTGGTTGCGGCAGGTCTAGTTTCGCCATGAGCAATCGCAATAATTCTTTTTTCAGGTATTCCATAACGGTATAAATAACGCAAAACTTTCATCGCACGAATGCGGGAAACTTTCAAGTTATTGCGGAACGTACCTTCATTATCCGAATGACCTTCGACCTTAATTTTAACTTCAGGTCTCGCCTTCATGTTCGAAATTATGCGGTTTAATTTCCCCTTCGTTTCAGGCATTAATTGGCCACTATTACTGATGTAAAGTATGATGGTCTCAGAGAAAGCGTCATCAGAAATAACGACCGGTTTTTTTACCTTCTCCTTAGGAGCTGCAACTTCTGTTACTACAGGTTTCTCCACTGGTGCAGGTGCCTGAGCCTTCGGTTTCTCCGCGGGTGCAGGAGCCGTATTCTCTTTTAGGATAGGTGCAGCTTCCATTGGAATAGCCTCTTTCTCCTTTTTAATTTGTTCCTCTAAAGGCAGCTTCTTTCTCGCCTTGACTACCGGAGCTGCTGCAGCTTTTTCCTCTTCTTGCTTCTGTACAAGAGCTTGCGCCTCAGCCTTTAACTTTAAGATTTCTGCTTCTGCCTCCGCCTTCGCCTTTGCGATAGCTGCCTCCGCATCTGCTTTTGCTTTTAGAATTGCTTCCTCTTTCGCTTTCAGATCATCTTGGATTTTCTTTTCAGCTGCGATTTTAGCCAAACGTACATTTTCTTCCGCTTGCACCTTTTCTCGAACAGTGTTTACGGAATCACGAACAAAAGCCTTGCGCTTGGCGATCGCTGCTTCTTTCGCCGCTTTCTTTTTAGGTCCTAGGTAGTTAAAGTGGTAGACCACGCCTACCGAAACGGTAGTATTTAGACCCCTTGTTTTGGCAATATTGAATTCCGATTCATTGATCTGAACCATAGGAATCGACAAATTAGTTTGAGCTAATAGGGAGAAGTTTTGATACACGGGTACATCAATACCGATACCTCCCAAGGCATGTAATTCATAAGCATATCCCTGGAAACCCACGTCCTTGCGAATCATTCCTTCCGCACCTATTTGGTAAAAGGGATTGACCCTGTGCTTTTTGTTTGCGTTTAATACAAAGGAGCGCAAAGCGGCAGAACCAGTTAAAAATTTACTGTCCCATTTATCCCCCCCTTTAAACCCGGTTAAGCCAGTGAAGGCTAAATCCCATTTAGTTGATTTGCGTAAGGAATATTGAAAACCCAAGTTCGTAAGCGATCTGAATTCGTTTCTATTCGTGGAACGATCAACAGTCCACAAGTCGGTCACACCGCCTAACATGCCGAATGACTTTTCGCTCTCTTGGCCTAATAATGTACCGCTTATTAATAGAAAACCTAGTAGTAATTTCTTCATCTTTTTTTATTTACAATTTTGTGCGATCGCCGCAGCCGCATCAGGATAAGATTTTAGTTGAGCGCGCTGAAAACTAGCACAAGCCTCTGGTTTTTTGCCCAGTGATAATTGAGACATACCTCCAAAGTACGCAGATTTGCCGGTGTTATTTCCGGGGTGTTGTTCGGATTTGGCAAAATAGATCAAACTTTCTGCGAAACGTTTCCCAGCATAAAAGCAGATTCCCGCATTCTCTAAGTGAGTGAAATTTCCCGTATCGAGTTTAGACATTTCTATGTAGGCCTGAGCCGCTTGAGTATATTTCCCTTGAACGAAAAGAGCATTCCCTTTTGCAGTTAAACTCTGTAAAGAACTATTTCCTCCCATCAACATAACGCGCGTAGGATTCAAGATAGCCGTGTCAGCTGGAAACTTTTTCAAGGTCTGATTCAGCGTTTCTAACAGCGCTTTATCGGTACCCCTTTTCACCTCGAACATCCCTAATAGGTATTGATTCCAGGTAATTGCGATGTCATTTTTTGCATCTAAAGAAACCTGGAGTGCCCGCTTAATCTCGTTTGTATCCTTCAATTTTGCCGAAGTAAAAATCATATTCTTGTAATAACTGGAAGCGCGCGGCCAAGCATTGAATGCGCGTTTCGCATAGAAATGAGCGGAGTCCATTTTATTCAAAGACGCATAAATGGAGGTCCGCAAGAAGTCGTTATAATGCAAGAAAGGATTATCGTTTTCGCTTTCTTTCAGTACTCTAAGTGCATCGTCAAAACGCTTGTCGCGGATATAGTACCGTGCCATCATCGCCTTCATCGGTAAGGTAGACGAAGAAAGATTTGGCATGTCCGGAAGCTTTTCTACATCGATAGTCGCCATCTTAGGGTCTGAATTCACTTCGCCCATCACGAATTTTTGGATCTTCAAGGACTCGAACGTTTCGTTCGCGACATAAATAGAAGGTGTTAAAAGAACGATCCCTAAGAGTAAATACACCACCGGCATCGCCGTAAAACTTCGTGCCGATTTATCCAATGGAATCAACACCAAAGCAGCTGCAAGCGACAACATCGACTGCATCGCCGTCCGCTCCGCTGGGAAGTTCAATAGCGCATCCACGCCGTAGCAGGTCACCGCTAAAAAGGCGATGATGACCATCAAGGGATCGCCGCATTTTGTGCGTAAAAATTGAAAAGTATAATACAATAATAGCACGAACATACCGGCGAAACAAAGCCCTCCTAGTAGACCTAAGTCCGCAAACATTTCAATGAAATCGTTGTGCGCATGGTAAGGGACAAAAAGCTCATTTGCGAGCTCCCTTTCGTAGGGAATAGAAGCTAATTTCCAGTTGCCGTAGCCCGCACCTAGAATAGGATTTTTCAGTGAGTAATCAATCGCGGTTCCCCATAGGTGAAGGCGGTCACTTCCTTCGGTTATTTGGCCTAAACGCTTAGTCACCGTTCCGTATCCCCCTGCATTTTCCTGCCCAGCCACCGCTAATTGCAAGCGTGTGTTTGCGGCAAAAATCGCCAGAACCGCTGGGAGTAAGAAGAATAAAAGCGCAGGTTTTATCTGTGATTTATTTTGCCAAATAAGTCCCACAAAAAACAACACCGTAATCAACGCGAAGCCAACATACGTCGAACGCGTGTTCATTAAAAAGAGCGCAAATACCCCCATGGAAAGGGTGATAATGCCGGCGATTCTGCCTAGCCATTTGGCAGACATAATTACATACATCGCAAAGGGAATCATGATAAGCAAACTAGCCGCCGTCACGTTCTTGTTCCCGTGGTATTTATTTAAACCTAAAATAGCTGCATCTAAATCCATCGTGCGCAGATTTGCGGAGAAGGTTTTCAACACATAAATGGAATCGAAAAATAAATACGCCGTAATTCCATAGGCAATCCCCGTAAATAGAACCGCGCGGTCCTGCTGATAAAACAGGATGGATAGATTAATAAAGACGAAATAGGTGGTGATTAATCTGGCCAAAGTCACCAGCGTTTCCGTCGGATTTATCGCATAAAAATAGGAGCCGATTGCCCAAAAAAGTAGCAAAGAAAAGACCAGCGTAAACTTGTATGTATAAACTTGGCTGATGGCCTCCGCGTATGTAGAATACCGAATCGCTATATAGCCCACTAATACTAAACTCAAACTACTGGCATACAACCACTGCGCGCCCATCACGTCTGATCCTCCCATGTCTGGGATGAAATAGACAGCGAGGTAAAGCATACTGGCTAAGATGGCGATGAGGGTGGACAGGGATGTCTTCATAAGGCAAATTTAACAAATATTATAATAGCCGCTCGATGGAGATAAAATTCTTAATATAACTTGGCATGATTATTAAAGTCACCCGATACATTCGGCTATTAGTAGCATCTGTTAAATGATAAATGATTGTATTACCGGCGTCTAAAAAACTCCAACCAAACGCTGAACCACTTGGAGTAGTTGTATAATTAACTGGTCCATTCGTATAACTTGTGTTAGCGGTACCTGCATGATTTGTATAAACTCCTTGAACATATAAATTTACAGTACCTGATACAGTGGCTAAACTCAATCCACGTTGACCAGAAGTTGTTACGGTTGCCTTAAGATTATCAAGGGTAACAAAGGTGCCAGCATCGACAAATGCGGCTACTTTAGTCGAAACATTGCCCGTCGGATCTGCTAAATTAATTTTCCCAGGTATCTCAATATTCCCGGGACTCGTAATGGACATGGCTTTCGTAGAACCGTTCGTAATGGTATTGTTTGCGGTGCCATTAGACAAATAAAAATCAATAGCATTTTCAGTAGGTCCTGCATTATGACGCGTGTGAATGAATTGGGCATACTGACTGGTTCCGGCAGCACTTCCTGCCCAGCCCATTTTTATTTGTGCATTATCATTAAATGCCAAAGCCGCATCTCCATTACGGACAGTAATGGAAGGTGTTGCCGTTATATTGGGGGAGTTTAAAAAATTTGTATTGGTAGTACCATTGACATCTAATTGGGCAGCAGGTGTGCTTGTGCCAATTCCCACATTTCCACTGTTATCGATTCGAATCCCTTCATTGCCCCCATCATTGGATAAGAAATTGTTATTCAACTGAATATTGGTTGAGGCAATGTGTTGGTTTATAGGAAGGTTTCCAGCCACTAGTTTGTAGACAATTTTATCCCAATCTCTGGTGTCTCGATTGCCATTAGTGGTTACTACCTGTGCATTGTAGGTAGTTCCTGCACTTAAATTTACTTCTACTCTTCCTTCATATTCTACCCATACATTACTACTGGTAGATTCATGATAATCTGATCCTAAAACTGTCGTCCCTTGTCTGATATTGAATGTTAATAAAACCTTTGAGCCATTTGAGGTCCAAGCAGTACAATTAAAATTAAACTCATATCTACCCGAGACAGGAACTGTAAAACTGAAACCTCCCGAACTCGGCGCTTTATTTGAAGCGGTTGAATACGCCTCTTGAT
Source organism: Aquirufa sp. (assembly GCF_044239315.1). Taxonomy (GTDB): domain Bacteria; phylum Bacteroidota; class Bacteroidia; order Cytophagales; family Spirosomataceae; genus Aquirufa. The sequence goes on from NZ_JBIIBQ010000013.1 coordinate 31,658, forward strand.
ATAGCTTGAAGAGACTCGTTGATTGGACATTATCACCGGCTAAACTGGCTGTTGCAATGGTAGCCCAACTAGCCCCATTCCAATAGTAATAACCCGCCTGCAATCCCACAGAACCTAGATTATAGACTAACAATCCCTCAGCTGGAGAGGCAATAGTAGAAGCATCCGAAACACTCGTTAAGGTAACACGTGGAGGTAAAAATCCTTTATTCGTTGAATTGACCTCTAATTTAGCCGAGGAATGGGGCGTGGTGGTACCGATGCCGGTTTGGGCATATACTTGCACTGAAAACAAGAAGAAAAATAGTGCCTTTTTCATTTTACAAATTTAACGAACCCAATACCAAATGATACCGGGGTTTTGATTCGTAGAAGTACCACCAGAAGCATCTGAAAGCCAAGGTGATGGTGAATAGTATTGATTGTTTGATACCATGGTACCCCACCAGTTACCAGTACCACTTGACAAAGTGATGTAACCTGTTCCGGAACCTGTTGTATTACTATACCATGGCATTCTTTGTGAAATACCATTGTTTGCTGTGTTGTAATTCCAGTTACCAAATTTAGTATTAATTGTAACGTCTGTTTGGCTATTGTCTGTTTTTACAAAACTATAATTGCCATTTGCCGTCCAAATACCTCCAAAACTTCGCCTCGATCCTGCGTCTATCATGTATTGAAATCCTGTCGAACTTCGCTTGATGAAATCTGCCCAAGCAATAATCGAATAGCTGGCAGTAGATGTACTTGTTACTTCTGCCGTAGATATGAAAGGTATATTGTTATTATAATTGATTGAGTTTGCATAGGTCCAAACCGAGTTGGAAGAGTTCTTGAGAATCAAGGTCCAACCACCTCCTTCTGTGGTCATATCTGCATAAATCTTCACGGGGTTGCCACCGTTGATGTTGGCATTTCTTATCCAATAAAAACCATCCGTTGAACTCGGATAATCTTGCTTAATTTGATAAGCGCTTGATGAGGCTGTGGCCGGACTTAATCCATCGCCCTCAGCATAATACTTTGACTGATATGCGCGGTAGTTATTGGTGATTTCTTGTGCACTTAATTCTCGATTATATATTTTAAAACTAGCTACATTTAAATTCATTAACCAAGTTAAACCAAATCGCCAGCTGGAAATTCTTCCGGCACCAGAATTAAATGTTGCGTTAGTTGAATTAAACGAGTTAAGTATTTGCGTTAATGCTTGACTTTCGCCATTCACATATATTTTGTTGTTTGTCTTTGATCCGGAATACATCACAAAAACCAAATGCCTCCAGGCTCCTTCAATTCCTAGTTCTCTTACTTTTGAACTTGTCATTCCATACTGATCACTATTTGCCGTATTAAATCCAATACTACCGTCAATGACTAAAGCGTCGTATATATTAAAGCCAAAATACATGCCATTTGCAATTGAATTCGTTCTCACCCACATGTCCACAGTAACTACATTGGTATTCCCAATATTGGCATTAAAATCAGCATAGCTAGATGTTCCATTAAATGCAATGGAACCACCGCTAGCTGCATTATATGTTGTGGATGTTAAAGTTACATGCGAGCCATTGCCCGACAAATCATTCCATGTTGTTCCAGAGCCAGGGTAACTTGCCGGATTTCCTGCATCCAAATGCAACACCAATCCTGAATTTGAAAAACAAGTAATCGAAACGGATCCATTACCCGTATTATTCATTGGCCCGTATGAGTTTAAATTGGTTGATGATTTGGTGGCACCACCAGCGCCTCCACCACAAGCCGCACCACCACCGGCACCGGCACCACCACCATAAAAACCAGCACCTCCTCCGCCACCGCCATTCCATGTACTCACCCCTCCAGTAGTTCCACCTACACCACCGCTAATATCGCTACCATTTCCACCTCTCGTTCCTGGTTGAACATCAAAGGGTTCTCCTCCTAAGCCAGCGGCTGAATTAGTGGCTGCATAGCCAAATTGAGATCGGCCATTTACAACATAAGGTGCAGGGTTTTCTTCTTTTCCATTACTCGAGCTCCCCGTTATGTTATTTCCGGCATTCCCTCCTGTAAAATTTGTACCTGTCGCATTTCCCGAACCACCACCGCCTCCACCGGCAACAATTAGTGCATTCGCTACAGCTGGAGAGGAGCTAGTGAATACCCCCGATAATCCTCCCCCGGCACCTCCATAGTACGTTCCTGAACCACCATTTCCACCAAACCCGTAGGCAGCTGTCGCCGATTGACCTGGAAATCCGCCCACTACGATGTATAATGTTTGGCCTGGGGTTACATTTAAGGTTGTGGTAATGTTTGCGCCAGCTCCGCCTGCTTGTCCACGAGCACCTGTCCCGCCTTTGGCCCCTATCGCATTCACCTGAATCGAAGTCACGCGGTTAGGAACGATAAAGATTTGCATCTCTCCCTTGTACGTAAAATTATAGGTATTGGGTACGACTGGCTTGCGCAGTGCAAGGTTATTCACCATCAATTGCGCTTGCAGAGAAAAGGAACATAAAACACAAAATAGAGCCAGAACCTTTTTCATTAGTTAATGGTATCTCCAAAAACATAGCCTAATGTAGAAGAACTCATCACCAAGCCTACGGCACTATTTGCGGCGCGACTCGTTAAACCATTAGCTGAGTTCAATGTGACACCGGAACCCCCTAACAGAATTACTGCTCCTGCCCCAGTTTGTATAAATTGGCAGGCAAAGCCTATAGGCAAACCAGATGGCACTGTTACTGTCACGGAAGTCGAAGAATTGATTAAAAACAATTTGTTATTATCGGCTGCAACTATTGAAAAGCTGGAGGTTTTACTAGCATCTACTATTAAGCCATTCGAGATTTGAATCCAAGCTGTCCCATTCCAAAAATAATAACCAGGCACCACGTTATTTGGGACCGTTCCAGCGGTGGCGGTATTATAAATTAACAAGCCCGCAGCAGCAGACGATGTCCCTGTGATAGGAGTGAAGACATTAGCTGCTGTAAGTGCAACACGAGGAGGCAAAAAGCCGCGATCGGTGGCAGTCACGTCTAGCTTCGCCGAAGCATTAGGCGTGGTGGTCCCAATGCCGGTTTGGGCCTGGCCATAAAACGTAATCAATAAGAAAAGGACAATTAGTCTTTTCATTTCTTCTTTTCAAGTTTTAATAAACGGCGCTGGATCATCAATAGTGTTTTCTCTAGAGCTTCTTTCTCTTTTTTTAATTGGTTGATTTTTTTATCCTGCTCTTGAATTGCCTTGACTAAAACGGGGGTGATTTTACCATAATCCACTCCTTGGGGGACCATTTTGCCATTCTCATCTATGGCATCTTTTAATCCACTAACCGCATAAGGTAAAATCTCTTGCAGTTCATGCGCCATTACGCCATGCATTCGAGAGTTATTCGCTTTCCAAGAAAAATCGTACGTTCTAATTTTGTTTACAAGGTCAATTCCACTGTAATTTCTCAAATCCGTTTTTAAACGATAATCTGAAGAAGTATTAAAACTAACTCCAGAACCATTGTTTGCAGCTATGATTGAACCTATGTTATTTCCTTGTTTTTGAAAATACATAAACTCATGATAGTTAAAAGTCCAGTTTTGATCTGTATTGGCATTAAGAATTACCAACCCATTATTATCACTCGTCGTACTTTCTAGGTAAACCGATGTATTATCAGATGATTGCACTTGCAAACTTCTACCGGGCGAAGATGTCCCTATTCCAAATTTGCCATCAGAAGTAAGTGTAAGGGCTGGCGTATTTACATTATTTAGACTCCAGTTTGTATGAAACTTTAATTTATCCCCATCTGCATTATCGATCCCCACCGAATATCCCCTGACTCCATTTATATCAAAAGATAAATAGGGGTTACCTCCTCCACTTCCATTCGTTCGTAAAGTTAAAATGGAATGAGCGGTGTTAGACGCTGTATTTGAATTGTAGATATAAATACTTGGCAAAACATTGTTTCCAGGATCCCCTGTGCCCATACTATTACTATTTTGAAGATGTAAAAGTGTTAATGGGTCTGGCAAACCTATTCCAATTTTCCCATTCTCTAGAATAGAAATCCCATTTGTTTCACTTGCCCCATTAAATATTCTAAATCTAGCATTCGCAGATGAAGAACCATATTGATCAATGGTCCAATCTACCGTGCTCCCAATCAATGATCTTTTAAATACTATTTGTCCACCTTCGTATTGAGTAGTAGTAGGATTTAAAAGAATTTCACCCCCAATCGTTCCCGCCGCGTTCCCCACCGTTAAAGTGGAAGATGGAGCAGAAGTTCCTATTCCTACCTTTCCGCCGATCGGGTTAAAGGCTAAATCATATAAGGTGGCGTAATTTGATCTTGATCTTGCCTGTAACCAGGAATAAGTAGAGGTAGAACTTAGGCCAAAGTCTAAAATGTGAGATCCCGAACTAGGTCCTAATCGTAAGTTCCCGTTGGCCGCAGTTCCCGAAGTAGCTGGGTCTGCGGCAGTAGTCACCACCTCCAGTTTGTTCACAGGTGAAGTCGTCCCGATACCTGTTTGGGAAAACGCACCAAAAGAAATCAACAAGAAGAAGACTATTTTTTTCATTTTTATCTAATCCAAATTTGATGGTAGGTATTATATGCAAAATTCCCCGGAAAATCATCTACTTCCCATCTACTACCTCCTCCTTTAATACCCCAGTGATATGTTCCAATCAACCAAAATGGAAACTCAGTCATTGAACTATTTCCTTGGTCGGTAAAATAATGAGCGGTAGAATTAGGCAAATACGCCGTATGCCCAGTTAATGCAGTATAACTAGAAGCAATACCAGACATACTACCTGTTCCGGTCTTAAAATAGCTAATGGTATTCGCATGGGAAGTTTTGAAATTTATAACCCGATTATGAAAGGATGTTTTTCCATAGAAACGCAATTCGGTAAAAGTAAAACTATTCAAATAACTCGATGATGCGTGCCCCCAAGTAGTACTAGATCCAGACTCATCTGTCCCTAAAGAGGTGGATCCTATTATCGGTAGCGAGTTCGTCTTAACTACTAGGGCTGGGTTCGTATTTCCTGCATGTAAATAATTTAAGACGAGCGTCCAACCGCCACCATCCGTCGTCATGTCACACTGGCAAGTGGTACTGGGTTGAGATCCAGTTATACCATCAGGATCAATGGTATATAATCCTGAAACTGCACTCGAATTTGCCGCTAAAATTTCTTTACAGGATTTAAAAACTTGCTCACGCATTAAAACCCCTAAACGCATAGATGCAAAATTCAATACGCCAATAGGAGTAACTCGAACATACCTTGCAAACATAACTTTAGGAAAATTATTATACACTTTCGTACTTCTATCTGAATTAAGAGCAACGTTTGAAAATACTGTCACCCAATTAGTATTGTCAGGGCTCGTTTCCACCTTGGCACTAGTGACCCATTGATCAGTATTCGCGCGTCCTTGAGTCACAATTCCTTGTACCCACCGAATGCTTTGTAGGTCGTATTGCAAGTAATCTGTCAAACTATTAGCAGTACTGGCAGACCAGCCTTGACCTGAATCAATCCAAGGTGTATAATGAGTTACTCCGAATGCATCGTTTAAATACCTAGTCGAAGCCGACCAATTCGCTTGCAAGTTTAAAGATTCGCTGGGTGGGCTTGCATTTAGGCTGGTGGAAGGAATCCATTTACTAGTAGAGCTAGATAATACCAATTTACCCGTTCCAGTAAACGTAATTTTATTTGCATAGACATTGTTTCCTGTTGGTATGGTCACTGTATGTCCATCTAAAATATTCGCTGTCCCGGTTAAGTTACTGGGACTCGTCCAAATTCCTGCGTTCGTAAAAATTCCTGACCCCGCACTATTTGTAGAGGTCTGTCCTTTTATCACACCCGTGAAAACTAACAATATAAACAGGAACCCATTTTTCATTTCCTCTTTTTACGTTGTTTTTTCAACTCTGCTTTCAAACTATCAATCTGCTTTTGTTGATCTTTTATCGCCTCCACTAAAAGGGCAACGATTTTATCGTATTGAACAGACTTATAGCCTTCAGCATTCTTCTCTGTTTGGACAACTTCTGGAAGCACTTTCTCTACTTCTTGAGCGATGAAACCTAATGAACGATTTTCGCTAAAGCTGCGAGCTGGAAACTCAGTAGTCTTCCAATCAAAATTTACCCCACGCAAAGCCAATACTTTTTGCAAAGGGTTAACAATAGGAGTAACATTTGTCTTAAACCTGGCATCCGAAGAACCCGCAATAGAATTCGCGATGATATCTCCCGAAACTTGCAAACGCACAGTAGGGGCCGAAGTTCCTATCCCCACATTACCTACATTATCAATGCGCAATCTCTCTGTACCCGCCGTGCGCATGACAATATTATTCAACATGTCTGCCACATTAGAATAACCCGATAAATCAATAGATGATTGCGTGCCAGCGCTAGAACCCCCTCCTGCAGAAAGTCGTAAAAACCCATCATCTGCACCATCCGCTTGTGTAGCGCCTCCGCCGCCTCCCGTACCTCTAATCTCATAATTGCCAATAGTGGACGTGTTAAGTGCTGGTCTAGCCGTACTGTTATTGCTAAATCCAGTAAAAATTCGAATTCCTCCGCCCACTAAATTCAGCTTAGCGGTAGGGTTAGTCGTTCCTATTCCCACATTCCCTCCTATTGGATTTAAGATCAAATTATAGGTCGTCCCGTAAGCGGATCTTGATCTTGCCTGTAACCAAGAATAAGTAGAGGTAGAGCTAAGGCCAAAGTCTAGCACATGCACATTCGTACTTGTGGCTCCTAGCCGTAGGTTTCCATTAGCCAAAGATCCGGAAGAGGCAGGATCTGCCGTAGTGGTAACTACTTCGAACTTATTTATAGGCGCAGTCGTCCCTATACCCGTTTGGGCATACAGTCCAGTCGTGAACAGCAGGAAAAACAGACCCAGAAACCTTGAACGCATATTACTTTTTCTTGGTTGGTGCCGCTACTGGTGCCGGTGCCGCCACTACGCTATCTAAACGTGCGGTGCGCGCCATGTCTTTTTGCAAACTGTCGATCGATGAAATGATGAATTTCACCTGAGAGTGTGGCAAGTTGCTTTGGTCTGCGATCGCTTTGATCGAGTTCAAATTATTCCAGTGGTAATTCACCGTGGGTTCCGCGATGCGCATCGAGATGAATTTATCAGCGGCGAAAGAGAATAAGGCCAAAGCCCCAGCAAGCATTAATACTTTTTTCATTTTATGTTGTGTTTATTTTGTTCGTTATTGTTTTAGAATAAGCCTCTGAATGCCACCCATTGAGTACCATCGGAAACTAATTTAACCCAGTTATTTGCAGATTCAATTCCCAGCGTTATTGAGGTAGCTGCATTATTTCCAGTACTAGTTTCCTGGAATATTGTTTCTGAGCCAGATCTTTGAATTGTTAATGTAAATGCACTTTTATTTTTAATAATAATTTCTTTACCATCATTACCCGTTGCCGCAGGAAGTGTAAACGTAGCTGCAGCAGATGCCGTACTACCATAGAAAACATATTTATCAGTAAGCAAGATAGTATATGCCCCAGTTTTGGTTGAAGTTGTACCTCCTCCATAAGTCCAACTAGCTATACCCGCAGCATCAGATGTTAGGACTTTTCCTGCACCTGGAGATCCTCCATCAATTTCAATTTGACTTGAGATACGAACCAAACCTGCTGTACCCGTTCCATTTGCCGCACCAGGTGTTAAAATAATATTTCCCCCATTCGTATTACCCGTTGTGAAACCATCTTGAGCTTCTAAGGTAAAGTCTCTTCCATTACCCGAAGCAGCTGTTGCAGGAAAGTTTGACAAACTAGTTGACCCATAAATGACCGCTCTTGTAGTAGCAGATGTACCAATCAAAGTTGAATTTGACCCTAGTCCTGTAGTTAAAATTCCAGAACCTCCACCCGCTATAACTATTTGATTTGTCTCACCGTCCGCCGCCGGTCTTGTTTGGGTTCCAATCATAATACTGTAATTCCCTGTTGTATTACCCGAAGTATAATCTGCTCCGATATACATACCAGCTGAACCACCAATATGTATGTTATTTCCACCTGTTGTTAAACGTGAGCCACTACTACCACCAATTCCAATGTTGCTGCTTGCTGTGGTAACTGCGCCTAATGCCCCATAACCAATAGCATTATTTGAACTACCTGTCGTTGTATATCTCATAGCTTGCGAACCGATTGCGATATTACCCGTTCCTGATGTCAACGTAGTTGCAGCAATATTTCCGACTGCTACGTTATTGGTTCCGTCGGTGTTTGATTTTAATGCTTGATAACCTACAGCCACATTATTGGTACCTGAACTCGTTAAAGCTGCTCCTGCTTCAAACCCCAAAAGTGTTGTATTGTTAGCAGCACCTTTACCAACAGTCAAATCATTTACTTTTAAGTCTAAATTAAATGTTTTAGCTCCTGCAAAAGTTTGTGTTCCTGTTGTTACTATTCCACCGAAATTGGCGCTGGCAGGTTCTAAATTGAGTGTTGAACCTGAGATACTTGCCCCATTCGCATTTGCAGAACTTCCAATGGCTGCAAGTGCGGTGATTCCCGTTGGAGAAGCCCAAGAAGGAACACCACTTGCTAATGTTAGCACCTGTCCATTTGTACCTACTCCGAGTCTAGTCCCTGTTCCACTTGCGCCTCCATAAATGATATCACCAGAAGTCGTCATCGGAGATAAGGCATCAAATCCTGCAGCCTTCGTCGTTGCCCCAGTTCCTCCTTTAGCGATACTGATAGTCGTACCACTCCAAACACCTGTGGTAATTGTCCCCACACTAGTTAAACTAGAGTTGACCACATTACTAGCTAAAGTTGTTCCCGTTAATGTATTTGCATTAGCCGCAATCGTAATGTCCGCACTACCATCGAATGCTACTCCATTGATGTTTTTAGTCGCAGCTAATTTAGTAGCGGTACTTGCATTACCTGTTAGCGCCCCAGTGAATCCTGTAGACGTAACTGAAGTCAATCCTGCTACCGAAGTAACCGTACTACCCAAGGTCATCGTAGTCGACCCTAAAGTTATTGAGCTGTTCGCTAATTGAGCATTCGTAATTCCTGCTGTTGAACTTAGGTTAACAGTGGTTAAGCCTGTTGCAGAAATTGTGCCAGACGAAATCGAGATACCTGAACCAGCCGTTAATCCATCTTGTACGCCTAAGCCTGTGATGTCTGCTTTTGTGATATTCAATTTAGAGAAAGCAATCGCAGCACCGGATGCAACATCTGCATTAGAGATACTTGAATTAGTAGCTAATGTTCCCAAGCCTAAATTCGTTCTGGCAGCTGCGGCGGTAGTGGCGCCTGTTCCACCATTTGCAACTGGAAGCGCTCCTGTAACGTTGCTTGTTAAATTTACCGTGTTTAATAAATCAATCCACTTACTTGCACTTGCTCCCGTAGAATAATTCACATTGAATTTTAAATCATTACCAGAGAAGTTCATTAAACCAATCGAAGATAAATTTGAACTCGCATTATAAGAAGTATTTGCTTGACTAGTATAATAAGTGCCTCCTGAATAATTATTAGAGCCATAGGTCCCTACATAAATAATATTTGTAGAACTAATACCATATACAACAAAGGTATACGTTGCATTAGCGGTAGTTAAATAGGAACTTGGCAATGTAAATGTTTCCATGTTAGAATCTGAAGTAGAACTAATATCCTTAGACACCGACGCTACCTCATTCGTCAAACCATTACTTGGATCACTATCATTAAATACTTTAACAATAACAGTGGCTGGGCTACTATTTACATAAGTGTTTAATGAAATAGATGTTAAATTAACCGCTGATGCAGTTGTGAATGTTTGAACATACACATTTTGCTGAGTTGCACTAGAATAGGTTGGTTGACCATAAGTAGCCACACCAGTACTGTTGCTTATAGAATTTGTTACAACGGTAGCATTATCAGGAACAGAAGCTTGAATATTTCCTGAAGTAGAATTGAAAATCAATGCTCCATTTGAGAACGTTCCTGCATCTCTATTCGTTGTGGTATAAGATGGCGCTAATAATGAAGAAGTAAATCCAATATTTCCAGATCCATCTGTTTTTAAATATTGTCCTGCTGTACCATCAGAAGTAGGATAACTCAAGCCAGCGGCTTTAAATGATCCATTAACATCTAATTTAGCAGTGGGTGTATTAGTTCCTACACCTAATCTCGTATTAGTGTTATCCCAAAATAAATTAGACGATACCCCTAATGCACTAGTTCCATTTCCAAACGGAATTTGACCAGAAGTTAAAGAGGTTAAACCCGTACCCCCTTTTGTAACTGCAATAGTGGTCCCACTCCAAGTTCCTGTCGTAATTGTACCAACCGTATTTAAGTTTGTTAATGATGTTAATGTTGTATTTGTTGTTGCAGTTATATTACCAGCAGTTGTTGCTGTGGTTGCATTTCCTAAAAAGTTTGGCGCTGTTATATCGTTATTAAATGTTTTTGCACCAGCGATAGTTTGTGCACCAGTAGAAACTAAACCAGGATTACTCGCATCTGCAGCAGTTAATGTTAAGGTTGTTCCGCTGATGGTTCCTCCGTTCGAAGATCCCGTAGTCGAATACGCTAATGTAGATACGCCGGCCGTAATTCCCACGTTTCCAGCATAAGTTAACCGCCCTTTGCTGTCTACGGTAAATGTCGGGATGGCAGTAGATGAACCGTAAGTTCCAGAAGTAACACCTGAAGCGGCTAAGGTAGTAGCAAAACTTCCGTTTCCAGCTCCTGTCACATCACCAGTTAAGGTCGTAGTATAGTTCGCAGCCATTACATCTGTGCCTATCACTAAGCCTAAATTTGTTCTGGCTCCCGCGGCGTTAGTGGCGCCTGTTCCACCTTTGGCAATATCAATCTCAGTTCCCCTCCACGTTCCTGTAGTAATCGTTCCCACCGTCGCTAAATTAGCTAAGGAAGTTAAAGTAGTATTAGACGTTGCTGTAATATTTCCGGCAGTCGTTGCTGTGGTAGCATTTCCTAAAAAATTAGGTGCCGTGATATCAGTACTGAATGTCTTCGCACCCGCAATTGTCTGCGTTCCCGTCGAAATTAATCCCGGATTACTTGCATCTGCAGCGGTTAAAGTTAAGGTCGTTCCACTGATGGTTCCACCATTTGAAGCTCCCGTAGTCGAATATGCTAAAGTCGAAACGCCGGCTGTAATTCCTACCGTGCTTGCAGCGGTTAATCGACCTTTGCTGTCTACTGTGAAAGTAGGGATGGCAGTGGAAGAGCCATAAGTGCCTGCAGTTACCGTAGTATTAGTGAGGGTGGCAGATCCGGTTACATTGGATGTTCCATCGAACGCTCCACTCGTGTAGGTCACATCCCCCGTTGTAGAGATGGTGCGGCCGGTTGCTAAGGCTGTTGCTGTACTAGCATTGCCAGTTAGCGGCCCCGTAAATCCAGTTGCACTGATCGTACCACTGGTCACCACACTCGTCACGTTCGCATTACCTAACTGAATTCGATTACTTGCGCTTACAACTGCCCCATTACCTATGGCCGTTGCATTCGTTAAAGCTGACGCTGCTACATCCGCCTGATGGCCGATTGCGGTGTTATTAGAGCCAGTTGTATTAGAGAAAAGGGCTTTATTACCTACTGCAGTATTATTACTACCTGATGTATTGGTATATAAGGCCGTGTTTCCCAAACCTGTATTTAACGATCCACTGACATTCGCCGCTAACGAATTCGAGCCGACTGCCGTATTATAGCCACCATTTGTAGAGGCCGTTAATGCCGCAAATCCGACCGCCGTATTTGCATCTGCATTGTTATTTGAGCTCAAGGCAGTACTACCGACCGCCGTGTTATAATTAGAAAATGTATTCGCCTTTAATGCCTCGAAACCAACAGCTACCGTATTAAAACCAGTGGTATTATTCGTCATGGCTGTTCTTCCTAATACCGCATTACTTGCTTGTGATCCCGGACCGACACCGACCGTAATTCCACTAATTGTCGCATCAGAGCTGAAGGTCTTCGCGCCTCCAAAAGTTTGCGCACCTATCGATACTAAACCCGGATTCGTTCCATTCGCCGCGGCTAATGTTAAAGTCGTTCCACTAATCGTTCCACCATTTGCAGCCGCTGTTGTTGAATACGCTAGCGTTGAAACGCCACTAACAGGCAGTGCAGAAGAAACCCAATTTGTTCCATCTGAAGTTAAGACATTTCCTGAAGCGCCAGGGCTAGTTAATCCAGTTCCCCCTTTAGCTGCACTAATGGCAGTACCACTCCAGATACCCGAGCTAATTGTTCCTAAAGTCCAACCCGTTGTTCCATCATGTTGCGCACGAATATTACCTGCGCCATCAGCTAAAATTACGTTATTAGATAAAGTAGGAGCAAGACCAAAAATCTTCGATCCTATGATCGTATTATTACTTCCTGTTGTGATTCCAAGTCCAATTTGTATGGCTCCTGAAGTCTGAGAATAGGTTTGAGATCCCACAATGGTGTTATTACTACCAGTTGTCATTCCAAATCCAGAAAGATGGCCAACCATTACGTTATCTCTTCCTGTTGTCAATCTTACACCTGAACTTGCTCCAATGCCCACGTTATTGCTTTCCGTCGAATTAACTAGTGCATCTGCTCCTACAGCAGTATTGAACCTAGATGTTAGCGCATAATACAGAGCGTTATTTCCTACAGCAGTATTATTACCTCCATTTGTTAGGCTTCTAAGTGCGTTATTTCCTACACCCGTGTTATATGTATATTGCCATGAGGTAGGAGCATAGCTAGCTAAAACTCCAAATCCAACGGCTGTATTTTCTGTATAAGTTGGCATTCCTGGTCTACCCAGATTCATTCCATTTACCTTAATATCCGTCCCAAAAATCGTCGTATTCGTAAACGTCTTCGCTCCCGCAAATGTCTGTGCCCCAGTCGTCACAATACCGCCATTCGAAGCATCAGCCGGAGTTAAAATCAATTCTGTAGTTCCGCTAATCGTCGCACCTCTCGCATTTGAAGTTCCAGAAATAGCTCCAATAGAACTTAATCCTGCATTTGCCGCAACAATCGAATTCTTAACGTATTCTGTCGTAGCCACTTTCGTCGAATTATCACTCGTCGCCGGAGTAGGCGCCGTAGGAGTTCCAGTAAATGCCGGTGAAGCTAGAGGTGCCTTTAAAGCTAAATTCGTATTAATTGTAGCAATGTCCGTAGAGTTCGCGGTAATACTCGCTGTATTTGCCGCTATCGAATTTGTGTTTGCCGTAATACTCGCCGTGTTCGCATTCACACTATTCGTCAATGTTAACTCAGCCGCTCGAGCTGTCGTTGCCTCGGAAGTGATAGCAGTTGCATTCGTAGCGATAGAGGTGGTATTCGCTGCAATCGCCGTTTCATTCGCTGTAATACTCGCCGTATTAGCCGCCACATTCGTGTTCAGCGTTGCGATGCTATTTTCACTCGCTGTGATGCTCACCGTATTCGCTGCCACATTCGTGTTCAATGTTGCGATGCTATTTCCATTCGCTGTGATACTAGCCGTATTCGCTGCCACATTAGTAGGCAATGCAGCTATCGCACTAGCGCTCACACCACCCACGGAATTCACGGTCGTTGCAAAAGATCCATTTCCGGAACCTGCAACGTCGCCCGTTAAGGTTGTGGTGAAATTCGCAGCCATCACATCGGTGCCTATCACTAAGCCTAAATTCGTTCTGGCATCTGCCGGATTAGCAGCGCCTGTTCCTCCTTTTAAAACCGCCAGCGTACCATTGATTTTCGCGGAAGTAATACTATTATCTGCCACTCCTGCATTCGCACTTTGTTGATCTACATAGTCCTTAATTGCCTTAAACGAAGGGAATTTCGTAGTAGAATTTCCGTCCAAAAGAATGTTATTACTCTTATTGTCAGTCGGTTCTGCACCTAATGCGACAAGGGCACCAGTCGCCGTAGAAGTACCCGTACCACCATTGGCAATCGAAACAATTCCCGTTACGTTTGCGGCATTACCGGTAATATTTCCAGACGGAGTCGCATAATCTACGCCCGCCGTTAAAGCCGTTTGCTTATTATTAAAAGTCGTGAAATCGGCGGCTGACAAGTATCCCGCTGAGGTAGCTGAAGCAGCAGTCATCGATAAAACTCCCGTAGATGCATTAAAACTTAATGGGGCCACTGCGCTAAGCGCGTTACGAACTCGAGCATCTGTGTAGTACTTATTTGTGTTGCCTTCTGGGATTTCATTTGTGGTCAAATTCACGCTAGGACCCACAATTCCGTTGATAGTAGAAACGTCGGTAGACGCAGCTAGTTGAATCCAGTTTGATAAAGTCGTAGCTGGTAAAGCACTTAGAACGTAGTTAATATTTTGGTCAGATCTAATGGCAATACTTCCCACTTGTGCTCCTTGAATTGCGGTCATGGTCGCATCGGAATTGACTACAGAAACGCTTTGGAAAGAAATCGCCGGGATTTGTGTAGATGGTATCTTACCGTTCACACCTAATGTGGCTACTCCATTATTCGCGCCTTTTTCAGTTGCTGCAACAAAATCAGTAGCTGCACTATTCGCCGCAGTGCCAAAAGTTCTTTGGGCTAACACATCCGTACCGATCACTAAACCTAAATTTGTTCTAGCATCTGCCGCCGTCGTTGCTCCAGTTCCTCCCTTGGCTATAGCCACTGTTCCGGATAAAGAAGCCGCATCAGCTGCAATAGTGATGTCAGCAGACCCGTCGAATGGAACGCCATTAATATTTTTAGGCACAGCTAACTTGGTAGCCGTTGCTGCATTCCCAGAAGTACTTTGATTGAAGGTGGGGAAGTTGGTTAGATTAGCTGCACTACCGTTTGGACGAAGATAATCAGTCCCAGCTGTCAAAGGTGCTTGCACATCTGTCCCTATCACTAAGCCTAAATTGGTTCTTGCTGCAGCCGCAGTAGTGGCTCCGGTACCGCCGTTAGCAACTGCGATTGTTCCGGTTACATTAGCCGCATTTCCTGAAATATTTCCTGTCACTTTCGATCCTGAAACAGTTGCAATTTTAGCATCGATAATTGCGCCGTCGGCAATTTTAGAAGTAGTCACAGCACCCGCCGCAATAGTAGGCGCACCTGCATTTCCTGTTAAATCTCCCGCTAATTGCACTAAACCTTTCACCGTAGCACTCGCATCGGGTGGCGTTACTCCCACCGGTATTGTGATGTTTGTTGTACCATCGAACGGCACACCATTGATCGTACGCGGGGTTTCTAATGACTTTGCTTTGTCCGCTAATCGCGCACTGTTTGCTGAAGCAGAATTTCGGCTATCAATATAGTCCTTAATCGCCTTCACAGAAGGATATTTCACGCTGGACGCTGAGTCCGCGATGATATTAGTTGATTTATTTGAGAGAGATTCTTTGGTATCTAATATGGCCAAAGTCGCCGTAGACACCGGCTTGCTCAAATCAGAGGTATTGTCCACTTTGTCTAATCCTAAATTTGCACGAGCTGCCGTCGAAGTTATTGCCCCAGTACCTCCAGAGCTGATAGGTAAAACTCCTGATAATTTATTAGCAGTCTCAGAGTAAAGCGAGTAAGGGACATGGTTCAATTTTTGATTCCCCACTTCAACGTACTTTGATCCCTTATCAAAACTGACATTCGTCACAATATTTTTCGTATTTCCTTCCCAGCTAAGCGAGGCAAAAGTGCCGCCTTTACCGGTATTAATTCCGGTACCAATGGTCAGGTTAACAAGGCCATAGTTGTCGGTTTGGGTTTTTTGGATTTCCTCATACTGAGTCACCCCATCCTGAGATATCGTGAATTTCAGCCACACTTCCTTATTCACATAAGGCTGAGCAGAAACGTCTCTCCCGGGAATCTCAATCGGATTAGGATCAATGATAACTGCCTGGTAGTTGATACCTTTATTTTGGGAATATCCCATAAATGAAGTCAACAGAAGCGAGAAAAATAGTAGTATTCTTTTCATATTAATCGAACTATTTAGACTGAATCTTTAAGCCAAAGGAGAAAGTCGTAGGAACAAAATTTAGGGTAGATGCCCCAAATTGAATGGTATCTAAATGTTGAAATTGCGTGTAAACAGAAATGCTTTGATTGACCTTTTTCTCTAGTTCCATCGAGAACCCTAAAAAAAAGCGAAGACCCGTAAACTGTGGGTCATCTGACAAATCCAAGTACTGATTTTGAAGAAATTGATTCCCATTCACCATCTTCTGAATGGAAGCGCGTCCCTTGATGGATGCTTTTAAACCGTAGGGCAAATCAATTTTAGGTCCTATGCCTCCATTCAAACCAATAAAATCAGTTTGATAAGAAAATGGAATGTTTTGCACATCCCCCACAGAATTGTATTGGCTGTAGACTAAACCAGCATCATATTGAAAATACGTTGAAAAGGGCTGCTCATAACTTAAGCTCAAATTATTCCCAGCGCCCGATCTCATGTAATCTGGGTTTTGGCCCTGAGCATTTGTAAATACGTACTTCGTGGTGTTGATACCAGCAGCTAAATTCCAAGTCTGAGCTGAAGCAGCGCTAGCTAACAGGAGAAAAAGTAGGGTAAATTTCTTCATAATACTTGTTTGGTGGGCTTTTTAAAGGGTTTGGCCCTATTTTAACAAGTAAAATTCGAATTAATAATGCGATTAGTATTAATAAGATAAAACGGATTTAGTCCAAAAAGCAGAATTTTGGACTAGTCAGAAAATGAAATTTTTTTGGACTTCCAAAAAATTTGACAAATTAAATGTGTAAAATTGCAATCATTTCATTGATTAAATGATATTATACATTTCCCTGTTCTCTATCATCACTTCCGCGATCATCGCCATCTACAATTGGCGAATCAATAGAAACGCGCTCTTACTAACCGGGATATTCGTCATTTTTTCTACGTATGGATTAACCCACTATTTTACCGTTTATTACCAGGATCCCTTTTGGACCGCTATTTTCTACGGTAACTTCTCGCCATATTGGTACCTTCCTGGCCCGTTGCTCTATCTTTACACACGAAATACCTTAACAGATAAACCCGTTTTTAGTAGCTGGAAAGATACTTTTCATTTATTGCCATTTGTGATTCAGGTGATAAATATGGCGCCTTATATTTTCAGCTCTTTCGACTATAAATTAGGAATAGCCCGACTAATTAATGCTGACATTAACAATGTTCGCACATTAGGGGCTGGATTTTTAATTTCTCCGGGAATATCGTTTGTGACACGGCCGTCTCTCATCATTATTTACGCCTGTGCGAGCATTTTCTTACTTATCAAATACCGCCAAAAAGAGCGCAAAAATTTAACCTCAAATAAGCAAAATAAACTCGTTTACAATTGGCTGCTTACCCTTATTTTAGTCACCTTATTCGTTGCTGCAAACTTTTTAGCCCTGACGATTAAATTATACGTAGCCCCCGTTAATAAAGTTGTTTTAGAATCTGTCCTTGCCTACAATATTTCTGGTATTGCGTATGCAATTTTACCCTTGGCCTTAATCGTATTTTTTCCAAAAATTCTGTACGGAATACCTATTGCCACCTTTGCAGTGAAAGCAAAAAAGACCAATTTAGTGGCTGTAGGAGATCCTTTGACAGAAACCGCAAAGGTAATCGAGGCATACATACAAAAAGAAAAACCATACCTCTATCCAGATTTTGCTTTAGAAGATATCGAAGAAGCTTTAGATATACCAAAACACCATATCACCTATTGTTTTGCCTACATTCTGAATAAAAAATTCACCGCCTACCGTTCCTGGATTCGCGTGGAGCACGCAAAAGAATTATTAAAAGGTGGATCCGCAGACAGCTTGTCCATAGACGGAATAGGCTCTCAATCAGGTTTCCCTTCCAGATCTAGTTTCTATGCTACATTCAAGGCAGAAACTGGCATGACGCCTAGTCAATTTTTGGAAAATTTAGCTTAATTTTAGCTAAATGAAAAAGCTGTTCTATTTCTTACTTCTTTTTGCTTTTTTCCCAGCAAAATCTGAAGAACTAAGTCTTTCGTATACCGGCGAGGCATTAATTCATTATGCTAAACCTTATATCTATGTAGTGGAGAAGGATTATTACTACACGATCAAAATACCTGAAATGAAAAAATCAGGGCTTATTTATTTTGTTGAAAAAGATAGTACGATATTCAAGCTATACGCTCCTTCCACCTATACTTTATCGAAAATTAATACGACCGCCTACCTAAGTCAGGGCTTAGGGGGACTCGTGTATGAATTACGCGGGAATAAAATAGTCAGATTAGATAGATCGTTTATGCATAAAATGCAGATAAACGCGCAGAATTTTGAGTATGATAATCGGATTTTTAGATTTGGCGGATATGGATTTTGGTCCGTCAGAAATTTCTTCACTTATTTTGATTTAAATACCAAAGAATGGGAAGCTTATTCCCCCGTTCAAGGCGAATTGCCGCCAGGTTTATTTGATGTAAATCAATATAAAAATGGAGATGACATCACCTATTTTAATGGTATAAGTTTAAACCCATATGACCATTTAAAGCTTGAACAAAATTCAGGGATTTGGCATTTTAACTTAAGAACTAAAACCTGGGATTATAGGGGAAAAACGTTTCAGTTTTTTGGGAATAGTAATCATAATTTTCAGCACGAAAATTACTATTACGCATTCACCGATAACGGTAAAATTATCCGCATAAATTTTCAAGATGACACCTATGAAATGTTTATAAATGAAGCTCTTACTTCTAAAATGTCTTCTAATTTTAAGCCATTTATAGAAGGGAACAACATTTACTATTTTGTAGCTACTCACTCGACATTTTCCTTCGATTTAATGTCCCTTCCCATCACAAGTTTCCTGGGCCAGCCCCTACAAAAAGGAGACTTCATAGAGACTAATTATTGGTTGCAATATGGTCAAAAAGCAATTACCGCCATCGCGTTCATAGCTATTGCATTAATAGCTCTTTATTTCTTAAAAAATAGAAAGGTCAAAGCGAACCATATTACCGATAAAGACGGCCTATTTTATTTAGGGAAAGCGGCCATAAATTTTGATGAAGTTGAATTAAAAGTGCTGACTCATTTATTAAAAAATAACGACGTCCCTAACTCTGAATTATTGACATTAGTGGAACAAAAAGGGGTACATTTTTCTCATAACATTCGGATGAAAAATGATGTCTTAAATCAAATCAATTTGAAGCTTAAAGCGATCCTCCAGGTAGATACAAATTTCATTATTTTCAAAAAATCAGATACTGATTCTCGCCTGAAAGTTTATCGATTAAACAAGCAATATTTCAAGTTAAGTAAGGAATTTTTGAACGAATAAGTATGATCCAAATCTTTGTAACCGGGGGGACTTTTGACAAAGAATACAACGAACTAAATGGCGCGCTCTTTTTCAAAGACACGCACTTACCCGAGATGCTCGAAAAAGGCCGCAGTAGGCTCGCGGTTTCCATCGATACTTTGCTCATGAAAGACAGTTTGGAGTTTAATGACGTAGACCGTCAGCTGATTTCATTTGCTTGCGCATCTGCCTCTTCTGATCGCATTTTAATTACGCATGGGACAGATACGATGGTCCAAACAGCCCAGTATTTGGCCGCCCAAAATTTGCCTAAAACCATCGTCCTCACAGGTGCCATGATCCCCTATAAATTTGGTAGCTCGGATGGGATGTTTAATCTGGGAAGTGCTTTGGCATTCCTCCAAATTCTCGAGCCCGGAGTCTACATTTCGATGAATGGAAAGATTTTTGCGACGAATAACGTCCGCAAAAACCTAGAGAAGGGTGAATTCGAGACAATAAATTAATACCTTGCATTTACACTAATGTAGTTAACCCATGAAAAACAAAATCATCGTCGGATTAATCGTCGTATTAATCGCCATCCAATTCGTTCCTACAGAGAAGAATCTATCGAACGATAACACTTACGCCATCGAAACAAAATACGAGGTTCCAGGAGACGTAAAAGTGCTGTTAGAGAACGCGTGTAACGATTGCCACTCGAATAAATCCACCTACCCATGGTATAGTTCGGTACAGCCGGTAGGCTTTTGGCTAGATCACCACGTGGAAGACGGGAAAAAGCATTTGAATTTTGCCTCCTTTACGAAGCTGCCGATCGCGGTTCAGAACCACAAATTAGAAGAGGTGGTAGAACAGGTGGAGTCTGAGGAGATGCCGATGCCGTCTTATACCTATTTCGGCTTACATAGTAATGCCAAATTAACCGAGGCCGATCGCTCGAAAATCATCAACTGGGCAAAGTCATCGATGGCGATGTTGAAAGCCACTTATCCGGCAGATAGTTTGAAGATGAAGCCAAGGAAGCGCGGCTAGTCGCTAGTCGAGAATCTAAAGGGGCAAATATTCGTCTGAAGGCTCTATTGGCACTATTTAGTAAAATAAACCTCGAGGTACTCAGAGAGCTTTTCAGGTATTGACAAAATCTGTCAATACCTGAAATTCGACTTTTATACTTTGTCTTTTATTTCGCCCAATACTGCATTTAGAAACCGCAAGCGACTTTTTGACCAAGTCACGAAGTGACGACTAAATCGCGAAGCGATGACTAAGTCCGCAGGACGACTAAGCTGCGAAGCAGCGACTTCGGCGCAAAGCGCCGAGTCGACTAGTCGCGAAGCGTCTTCATATCAATCACAAAACGATACTTAACGTCCGACTTAATGACACGCTCATACGCTTCGTTCACATCTTTCATATCGATCATTTCGACGTCAGAAAGGATGTTGTGTTCTGCGCAGTAGTCTAGCATTTCTTGTGTTTCTTCGATGCCACCGATCATGGAGCCGATGATGGAACGTCTTTTGGAAATCAACGTAGCCGCATACACTTGAGCAGCTTCTGGAGGAATTCCGACTAAAAGCATCTTTCCTTCCACTTTTAATAATCCCAAAAACTTATTCAAATCATGTGACGCCGCTACTGTGTTCAGAATAAAGTCAAACGAACCCTTCAGTGATTCCATTGTGGCTGGATCAGTCGAAAGGGCGAAGTGATGTGCGCCTAAGGCTTTGGCATCCTGCTCCTTCGATGGCGAGGTGCTTAACATCGTCACTTCAGCGCCAAAAGAGGCCGCGAATTTCACCGCCATATGGCCTAAACCACCCAGACCTAAAACCGCCACTTTGTGCCCTTTGCCCACGCCTGCATAACGCAAAGGGGAATAAGTCGTGATTCCAGCACACAGAAGCGGAGCAACGCGCTCAAGCTCTTTTGTAAATGGAATGTGCAACGTATAGGCTTCGTCGATCACATAAGTCGAAGAATATCCGCCAAAAGTCTGCGTCACCCCATCCATGTAATACCCATTATACGTAGGCGTCATCTCCTCGTCGCAATACTGCTCCTGCCCTTTTTTACAAGATGGACACTCGCGGCAAGAATCGATGAAAACACCTACTCCTGCTAGATCGCCCACTTTGAATTTTGTCACTTCCGAACCCACTTCCGTGATGGTTCCCACGATTTCGTGGCCTGGAACAATCGGATAAACTGAAGGGCCCCACTCGGAGCGCACCATGTGTATATCTGAGTGGCAAACGCCACAATAAAGAATGTCGATTTTTACGTCTTTTGGCCCTACATCGCGTCTCTCAAAATCAATCGGCGCCACCGGCGCCTGCGGATTTACCGCCCCATATCCATGTACTTTTATCATAGTTGTGTTTTTATTAGAAGGTAAATTTACGCGTTTAATACTCAGGTTTGTATCATGATTTAACTTTAGAGTTACAAAATTGTTTTAAGCACATTTGATCAAAAACCTTCAAGGTACTCAGACCACTTTTCAGGTATTGACACTTTCTGTCAATACCTGAAAAGCCCTCTGGGTATCTCACGATTTATTTCACATAATAGTGCCCCTCGGCGCCCCATTCGACTCTTTGACTAAGCCGAAGGCGACTAAACGACAAAGTCGTGACTAAGGCGCAAAGCGCCGACTAAGCCACGAAGTGGCGCCGCCACTAAACAAAAAAACCCTTCAGCCATCAGCCAAAGGGTTTATGTTACTCCATGTTCTAAATTATTTTTTTACTTCGAATTCTGCCAGATCAAAAAAGATCTCATCAGAATCCTCAAAGCGCAACCACCGCTTATTTAATGAATCTATCGATTCTGCGTAACCCGAAAGTGCTATCTCCTCCCCCGTTTTCAAAAACAAATTCAAGGAAACTACTCCCTTATCCTCACGAAGACTTAGCTCTCGAACACTCGCACGACTCACAAACTTAAAAGTGCAACCGTTATCCGTACAGTACTTTAATCGTATCGATTTCATCGCAAAAGAGAAATAACAATTAAACTTACACAACCATAAAGTCAATCATTGTCAAAAATCTAGCTACAATCAGTTTTTGGACTAAATACTTATTTCCAAATCCGTACCTCTACCCGCCTGTTCAACTGCATTTTCTTATCCGTCGTATTAGGGGCAATAGGCTCAAATTCCGACTTCCACTCGCCCGGTTTCAATCGTTTAGGATCAATGCCGTTCTTAATTAAATAACGCTTCACATTTTCCACGCGACGTTTCGAAAGCGCTTCATTGTGTTCGATCGATGCACGAGCATCCGTGTGTCCTACCACTTTCAGACGGACCTCAGGATGTTTGATGAGTAATCGTATAATGCGATTTAATCTCCATCTTGAGCCATCTCCTACGTGCGCTTTGTCCGTAGCGAAATACACATTCAATTCGAATAAGCTATCCGCCGGCATAGGCTCGACTACACTTGCCATAGCCAACGTATCCGGAGCCGCAGCAGGAGCAACAGGAGCTGCCGGAGTAGCAACCGAAGCTGCCGGAGCAACAGGCTCTGCAACCGGAACCGCCGCCGGTTCTACCGGAACAACCGGAGCCGCAGCTACAACGACCACAGTATCGACCTTTGGCTCAACTATAGGACAGCCTTCATTCGAAGCCACCCCTTTCACAGTAGGGCACTTATCTTCTATATCCGCAATGCCATCCTCATCTGTATCCATAGGAGGAAGCGGAGTTTCTGGAACCACACGAAGAACCTTCTTCGGTTTTGCACCCCATTCATACACAAGCCCCAGTGTGGTACTGAAAAAAGTACCACGGCCATTTAAGGGATTAAACGTTCCTGAAACGATCATGGGAAAGCCCACGTTTACCATCCCGCGCAAGAACCATTGCTCTTTAATTTTATAATCTGTACCCAGACCAATGGCCCCAGCAAAATCCAAATCACTGTTCGTCTCATTAAAGGAATTATCGGCTTGCATTTCACCATGAAAACTCGCAAAAGGGCGGTAGTTATGAGACGCTCTATCCAATAAATAATAGCGCATCCCTAGACCTGCACTTCCAAAAGCCTTCCCATCTCCGTTGACTCCGAAAAGGACCGTTGTAAAAACGTCCGTATTATCTGCAGTTTCCCGCGCGTATTGAAAACCAAAATGCGTGTAATTCACTAAAAAATCGCGTCGCGTAGCCACATTTTGTAACCACATGTTAGATCCCCCCAGGAGGAAAGCAACATTTTGGCGGGGGGATTTTTCACTGTAGAAAAAGTCTTTCGTGGATTGGACTGCTTTTGAGGAATAGGTTTTGGTCTTCGTCCAATAGCCCTTCCAGTCCTGCGCATGGCCTGAAAAACTACAAAAAAACAAAAACAGATATAAATACTTTTTCATTATTTCACGCGATTTAAAATAGACAGGCGAATCGCAATTTCGTGTGTCTGGTTACTCACTTTACTCAAGCCAGAAATAGGCATCTCATAGATATAACCTAGGTAAATTTTAGGATTTGCTTGAACCCCAAAACGCATCCCAAAACTATCCTTATGGCGGTACGTTAATCCCCCATCAAACTTTCCATTCCAACTCACCATCCCATTCACGTCCCAGCTTAAAGGCACATCCTGCGCCATTCTAGCCATAAATGAAGGAATCAAAGTAAGCTGTTCATTTAAGCGAACGCGTGTTCCGGCATTCACATACAGGTAGGTTACATCTTTATAGGCCCCAGAAAATCCACCAAAATCATAGCTCAAAACACGTGGCTGCGATAGGCTGAAAAAGTGCCCTTCCTTATGCGCAAATCGCAGTCCCCAGCCTAAATTTGTTTTCAATCCAGACGATTTATTCGTGGCTAATATGGGATCATTGGGGTCCACCACTTGAATGCCTTCATAGTCTAAAAAAACAGATGAGAGGCCTAAACGAATACCCCCATTCATATTCCAAGAATCATTCAAGCGCACTTGGTAGGCTCCATCTGCTGCTACTGTAGAAACACGTAAGGGCCCAGCTTGATCCGCAAGTACTAAAAACCCTAACCCTATTCTCGGTTTATAAATCATGTTTGCCGTTAAAGCGAACGTACGAGGGGCACCTTGAATCCCAATCCATTGCTGGCGATCCATCACCACGATTTCGGCCTTATTACCTGTCTCCAAAGTCCCAGCAAAGGCCGGCGAGGAGATGATAGGATTAATGCGGTACATCGAATACATCGTTTCGATCTGCGCGAAAGAGCGCAAACCAACCAGCATAATTACAAGAAGTATATAACTCTTTTTCATTATTTCGTAGATCTATCTAAGTACACATAATTGCTTAAGCTCGGTCTCGAACCGAAGAAATCAAGGACGTAGTAATACGTTCCATCAGGCAACTGGCTATCTGAAGCTAGAGCGGAGAAAGCATTGTCTGTCTGGCCTGACCAGTTGTTTTGGTAATTGCCTGTCGAGTACACGATGTTACCCCAACGGTTGTAAATCGTCAAGCGGTTTTCAATGTTCAAGCCCACCAAACCGCGGAAAATCAAGGTATCATTTTTACCATCGCCATTCGGGGTAATCGCTTGTGGCGCGATCATCTCTGGCACTGGCAATACCGTGATATGTAGGGTTGCTTTCGCGCATAATCCATCTGCGCTGCAAACCGAGTAAATAATGTCAACCGGACCTACAAAGCCTGCCGCAGGCGTGAATGTATACTCACCTGAAGGACTAAGGGTGAAGGTGCCTTTAGAAGGATCCACGTTTGTAATCGCCGTTGCCGTTAACGCGCTACCTGTCGAGCTCTTGTCGTTTCCTAAGACGTTTCCGCCTACTTGCCCACCTTTTGAAATCACAAAATCATCGGAAGCTGATAGATTCTTGCCCGTCGCTAGACCCACGGTATAATATACTTTCGCCGTCTTGCAATAGGCCGGCTGGCTATTATCACAAATCGTGTAGGTTAATATATCCACCCCTACAAATCCTGGTTTAGGCGTATAGGTAATCGTTCCGTCTGCATTGACTTTCGCCGTACCATTAATTGGATCTTTTACGATTGCCAAAGTACTAATCACTAATACCTTCCCGTCATTCGTTGCCTGGTCATTGGCTAATACATTGGTCGTAACCGTCGCGCCTGCCGCAACAGATACAATGTCTGGATTAACCACCGGTGCATTTGTTTGAGCATATGGGTCTGATACAGAAATGACGAGGGTAACTGTAGGACAATTCGTTGTTTGGCCTTTGGCACAAACAGGAACCAGATATTCGTAAGTACCAGGAATGCTGGAATCAAACGAATACGTACCATTCGGGTTCATCACTAGATTCGCTCCTATAATCGGATCTGGTTGGCCATAAGTAGAGCCAGCTGCCACCACATCATTCGTAGCCACATTGCCTTCTACTATCAGCCCTACGAGCGTCGCATTAAAGTCAGGAATTAATGCCGGCGGCGGATTCACCACTAAGTGAAGCGTCGCTTTCGAGCACACATTAGAAGCAGAACATGCCGTATAAACTACATCCACCGGACCAGAGAAACCTGGCGCTGGAGTGAAGGTATACGATCCATCTGGATTAAATACGAGCGTTCCTTCAGTTGCTGTAGGTCCGCTTGTGAGCGTAGCCGTTAAGCTTTCGCCTGCCGTATTTCCGTCGTTTGCTAACACCGATCCCGTTACCGCAGATCCTGCTGGCGTGCTGTTATAATCATCCGTCGCGAAGGTCTTCGCTGGCTCCGTTGCTGGTTGAATCGTGTACACTACTTTCGCTGTCGAGCAAAGCGCCGGTGTCGAATTATCACATACTCTATACGTGATTTCATCTACGCCGGTGAAGCCTGCTTTAGGCGTGTAGGTAATCGTTCCATCCGCATTCACCACGGCTGTTCCATTCGCCCCGTTCGTTACAATCGTAAGACTCGCTGGATTCAGGCTCGTGCCCGCATTAGCTGCTTTATCATTCGCTAAGACTTTCGTCGTTACAGACGAGCCAGCGTTTACTGTAACCACATCTGTATTCGCTACCGGACTATTGCTAGCTTTTAGCGGATCAGATACCGTGATCACGAGAGGCACAGTAGGGCAGTTGCTGGTTACGCCAGTTGGACAAACCGGAACCAGATACGTGTAAACTCCCGGAATCGTTGCTGTAAAGCTGTAGCTTCCATTCGCATTCACGGTGATCGTCGCACCCGTTTGTTGCGCTGGCTGACCATAAGTCGCACCCGCAGCATCATTTGTCGACACATTGCCGCTCACCGGAACATTGATGTTCGTTGCATCGATGTCTGGGTTTGTGGTAGGTGCGGTATAAGGTACAGTCGGATCTGTTACAGTTATTGCCAAAGTTTGGGTTGGACAACTACTCGTCTGACCAGGTGCACATACTGCAATGGTGTACGTGTAAGTTCCCGCAGCTGTGGCCGTGAAGCTGTACGTTCCGTCTGGATTTACGGTGATCGTTGCGCCGGTTTGTTGCGCTGGTTGACCGTAAGTAGTTCCTGCTGGAATTACATCGTTCGTTGCTACATTTCCAGTTAACGGGGTGTTTTTAGTCGTTGAAGCGGTGTCGTCTGTCACTTGCGGTGCCGTTACCGTTATCACTAAAGTCTGCGTAGGACAGTTGCTCGTCTGACCAGGTGCACACGTTGGAATCGTGTACGTGTAAGTTCCTGCTTGTGTGGCCGTGAAGCTGTATGTTCCGTCTGGATTTACGGTGATCGTTGCGCCTGTTTGCTGCGCTGGTTGACCGAAGGTCGTGCCTGCTGGGTTGTTATCGTTCGTTGCGATGTTGCCGGTTTTAGCTACGTTCGCAAACGCGGTAGCCGTATCGTCTACTGGGCCTGGTGCCGTTACCGTTATCACCAACATCTGCGTAGGGCAGTTGCTCGTCTGACCCGGGGCACACGTTGGAATCGTGTAGGTATACGTTCCTGCTTGTGTCGCCGTGAAGCTATACGTTCCGTCTGGATTTACGGTGATCGTAGCACCTGTTATAGGAGCTGGTTGACCGAAGGTCGTGCCCGCTGGGTTGTTATCGTTCGTTGCGATGTTGCCGGTTTTAGCTACGTTCGCAAACGCGGTAGCCGTATCGTCTACTGGGCCTGGTGCCGTTACCGTTATCACCAAAGTCTGCGTAGGACAGTTGCTCGTCTGACCCGGGGCACACGTTGGAATCGTGTAGGTATACGTTCCTGCTTGTGTCGCCGTGAAGCTGTATGTTCCGTCTGGATTCACCGTGATTGTTCCGCCTGTTTGCTGCGCCGGTTGACCGTAAGTAGATCCCGCTGGGTTGTTATCGTTCGTTGCGATGTTGCCGGTTTTAGCTTCGTTCGCAAACGCCGTTGCCGTATCGTCTAGTGGGCCTGGTGCCGTTACCGTTATCACTAAAGTCTGCGTAGGACAGTTGCTCGTCTGACCAGGTGCACACGTTGGAATCGTGTACGTGTAAGTTCCTGCTTGTGTGGCCGTGAAGCTATACGTTCCATCTGGATTTACGGTGATCGTTGCGCCTGTTATAGGAGCTGGTTGACCGAAGGTCATGCCCGCTGGGTTCGTATCATTCGTTGCGATGTTTCCGG
This sequence comes from Aquirufa sp., assembly GCF_044239315.1. Taxonomy (GTDB): domain Bacteria; phylum Bacteroidota; class Bacteroidia; order Cytophagales; family Spirosomataceae; genus Aquirufa. Next base: position 59,576 of record NZ_JBIIBQ010000013.1, read on the forward strand.
TTTTAACTACGTTCGCAAACGCCGTTGCCGTATCGTCTACTGGGCCTGGTGCCGTTACCGTTATCACTAACGTCTGCGTAGGACAGTTGCTTGTCTGACCTGGAGCGCACGTTGGAATTGTGTACGAATAAGTTCCCGCAGCAGTAGCCGTGAAGCTATACGTTCCGTCCGGATTTACTGTGATCGTTGCGCCGGTTTGTTGCGCTGGCTGACCGAATGTAGTACCCGCTGGGTTCGTGTCGTTCGTAGAAACATTTCCTGTTTTAGCCACATTCGCAAACGCCGTCGCCGTATCGTCTACTGGACCTGGAGCCGTCGCCGTAATCACTAAAGTCTGCGTAGGACAGTTGCTCGTCTGACCTGGGGCACACGTTGGAATCGTGTACGTGTAGGTTCCAGCTGCGGTAGCTGTGAAGCTATATGTTCCGTCTGGATTTACGGTGATCGTTGCGCCTGTTTGCTGCGCTGGTTGACCGAAGGTCGTGCCCGCTGGGTTGTTATCGTTCGTTGCGATGTTTCCGGTTTTAACTACGTTCGCAAACGCGGTAACCGTATCGTCTACTGGGCCTGGTGCCGTTACCGTAATCACTAACGTCTGCGTAGGACAGTTGCTCGTCTGACCTGGTGCACACGTTGGAATGGTGTACGTGTAAGTTCCCGCGGCAGTCGCCGTGAAGCTATACGTTCCGTCTGGATTTACGGTGATCGTTGCGCCCGTTAATGCCGCTGGTTGACCGTAGGTCGTACCCGCTGGTACCGTTTCATTTGTCGAAAGATTGCCCGTTTTAGGAACATTGGCAAAGGCGGTCGTCACATCATTTACGAGGGCAGGTACTGGGTCCACTAAAATGTGAAGTGTTGCTTTCGTACAAACCACCGGACTGCCTCCGCAGGCTTCATAAACGATGTCCACCGGACCACTAAATCCTGGCGCTACGGTAAAGGTATAGTTGCCTGAAGCGTTCATTGTAAAGGTACCTTGTTCACTGCTAGGTCCGCTAATGAGGTTTGCCGTTAACGAAGCTCCGGCACCGTTTAAGTCATTACTTAAGACGTTTCCTGTCACACTTGTTGATCCATCTGTGCTACCTCGCAGGATAGCAAAATCGTCTACCGCTCCCGTGCTCACTAACACACCAGCTGGTTCAATGGTGAAGTAGGCGGTGGCGCTTTGGCATTGTGATGGTACATTCGTATCGCAAACGCGGTACACTAAACTATCCACGCCCACGAAGAACGCAGATGGAGTATAGGTGATGGTTCCGTCGCTATTAACGACTGCCGTTCCGTGTCTCGGTGCTGTGGATATAACAAGCGAGGCTGCATCAATCGATTTGCCTAAATCGCCTGCTTTATCATTCACGAGTATGGCGACCGTAGCGGAACCGCCTTGCTCTAGGATGGCAAAGTCATTATTGGCTGCCGGTTTGTCTACCGCTAGTGGGTCTAGAACCGTAATTTCTAAAGGAGTTTGCGGACAATTCGACGTTTGCGTAGGACCACAAACAGGAATATAATACACGTATTTTCCTGGGGTGGTCGACGTAAAGGTATACGTTCCAGTGGCTGCATTCATCACGAGTGTAGCCCCGGCTAAAGCAGCTGGCTGACCGTAAGTGGTGCCCGTAGGAACGGTATCGTTTGTCTTCACGTTTCCTGAAACAGGTACATTTACATTTGTTACATTGAAGTCCGATTTACCATAATTATCTACATCGCGGTAATCTGGAATGCCATCGCGATCTGTGTCTAATAAAGTCGATCCAGTTCCTTTTTCAATCGCATCTGATTTACCATCGCCATCTGAATCTAGATCTAAATAATCCGGAGTGCCGTCGAGATCGGTGTCTACTGGAGTCGCCCCGTTTGGCCCTTTTTCAACGGCGTCAGAAATGCCGTCGCCGTCTGAATCTAGGTCACGGTAATTAGGGACGCCATCGCCATCTCTATCCAATGCGCCCTCAACGCTATCTGGAATGCCGTCGTTATCAGAATCTAGGTCGCGGTAATCTGGTACACCGTCACCATCGGTATCGATAGGACTATTTCCATTCAACCCTTTTTCAATTGCATCGCTGATGCCATCGCCGTCTGAGTCGGTGTCGCGGTAATTCGGGATGCCATCGCCATCCGTATCTGTCGTGCCTTCGATATTGTCCGGAATACCGTCGCCGTCTGAGTCTAGGTCGCGGTAATTCGGGATGCCATCGCCATCGGTATCTAGAGGAGTTGCACCGTTTGGTCCCTTTTCCACACTATCTGGAATACCATCACCATCCGAATCCAAGTCTTTGTAGTCTGGTGTTCCGTCTCCGTCTGTGTCTAAAATAGCCGCGCCCGTTCCTCTTTCAACGCTGTCTGGAATACCATCGCCATCCGAGTCTAGGTCGCGGTAATTCGGGATGCCATCGCCATCCGTATCTACTGTTCCTTCTAGGCTATCTGGGATGCCATCGCCATCACTATCGAGATCATATGGATCTGGTAGAGTGGTGCCGTCGGTGTTTGGCGGAGTTAATCCCCCATTTGTAGAACTAGGAACTCCATTCGCATCTACTGTTCCATCAACCTTGCCATCTCCATCCACATCGGTTCCATTGGATTCTCTTACATCACTGATTCCGTCGTTGTCGGAGTCTGGGTCCAAACGATTTGGAATACCATCTCCATCCGTATCGCAATCAGGTGCAGTAGGAGAGCAAACGCCTGCCTCCACCGTGTCTAATAGGCCATCGTTATCGTCATCTGCGTCATCAATATCGTATACGCCATCGCTGTCTGTATCTACTGGACAACCATTTAAATTTACCAAACCTACTAATAGCGGACATTGATCTGCTATGTCTAGGACGCCATCACCATCAGAATCCAGGTCTAAATAGTTAGGTGTCCCATCTCCGTCAAAATCCGTCTCTCCTTCCGAGCGATCTGACTTGTTATCGCCATCCGAATCTAAATCTTTGTAATTAGGGATACCATCATTATCCGTATCAGTAGGCGTACATGGTGCCGTTCCGGTACATCCTGCATCTTCAGTAGCATCTAAAATACCATCATTATCCGAATCTGTATCACGGTAATCTGGGGTGCCATCTCCATCTGTATCTACTGTACCTTCGACTGCATCTGGGATGCCATCGTTATCACTGTCTACTTCTTTGTAATCTGGGATTCCGTCGCTATCTGTATCGAGTGGATTATTACCATCAATTCCGCGCTCTACCGCATCTAAGATTCCATCATTATCACTATCTGTATCTAGGTAATTAGGTAAGGTCGTCCCATCCGTATCATCCGGTGTTGCACCACTTGCTCCTTTCTCTACGCTGTCTGGAATACCGTCGCCATCACTATCTAAATCTTTGTGATTCGGAATACCATCTCCATCTGTATCTGTAGGAGTACACGTCGTTCCTGAGCACGCAGCATCTTCCACACTATCCGGAATACCGTCGCCGTCCGTGTCTGTATCTAGGTAATCAGGGGTTCCGTCGCCATCCGTATCTACAGGTAAAGTCGCTGTACCTTTTTCGATACTATCCGGGATGCCGTCGCCGTCTGAATCTAGATCGCGGTAATTAGGAGTGCCATCACCGTCTGTATCTACGTTACCTTCGATTAAGTCGCTGATTCCATCACCATCTGAATCTGTATCTAAATAGTTCGGTATTGAATCGCCATCCGTATCCGTCGTTCCTTCAATTACATCTGTTATTCCATCTCCATCACTGTCTAAATCTCTAAAGTTTGGAACCCCATCCCCGTCCGTATCGGTAGGTGTACAAGGTGCAGTACCTGTACAACCCGAATCTTCTACGCTGTCTAAAATACCATCACCATCTGAATCCGTATCTAAGTAATCCGGCGTGCCATCTAAATCTGTATCTACGGTTCCTTCGATCGCATCTGGAATGCCATCGTTATCGCTATCCTGATCTAGATAATCTGGAATGTTATCGTTATCTGAATTTGTAGGCGTACATGGTGTGATTCCGGTGCAGCCTGCATCTTCAATGCTATCTAAAATACCGTCCCCATCACTGTCTACATCTCTGTAGTTAGGCGTGCCATCGTTATCAGAATCTGTCGTTCCTTCCGTAGCATCTGGTATACCATCGCCATCCGAATCTAGATCCCTAAAGTCTGGAGTTCCGTCATTGTCTGTATCCGCCACCGCAGTTCCCGTTCCTTTTTCAATCGCATCATTAATGCCATCGCCGTCAGAATCTAAGTCTAAATAATCTGGGATATTGTCGTTATCTGTGTCTGCCAAAGTCGCTCCGGTTCCCTTCTCAATCGCATCCAAAATACCATCGCCATCACTATCCGTGTCGTAAGGATTCGAATTACCTGTTCCATCCGTATTAGGAGGAGTCAATCCGCCTGAAGCAGACGCTGGAACACCATTGCTATCTACGGCTCCATCGGCCTTGCCATCCTTATCAGCATCGGTTCCACCAGCTTCAATGACATCTGAGATGCCGTCGCCATCGCTATCTGTATCGAGGCGATTTGGAATACCATCTCCATCCGTATCACAATCCACAGCGGAAGGCGAGCAAGCTGCTGCCTCCACCGTGTCTAGAATTCCGTCATTATCATCATCTGAATCATCCACATCTGCGAGTCCATCCCCATCACTATCAGGCGGACAACCATTCGCACTTCCTAATCCAGAAATTAATGGACAAACGTCCACGGCATCTACCACGCCATCGCCATCTGAATCTAGGTCTCTAAAGTTAGGTGTGCCGTCACCGTCCGTATCTACATTGCCTTCCGATTGATCCGATTTACCATCGCCATCTGAATCTAAATCTCGGTAATCTGGTGTGCCATCATTGTCCGTATCTACAGGAGTCGCAGTCGGTCCTTTTTCAATGGCGTCACTTATGCCATCATTATCCGAATCCGTATCGCGGAAATCTGGAATGCCGTCGCCGTCCGTATCTATTGGTGTCGCGTTAGGCCCTTTCTCTATCGCATCGGAAATGCCGTCGCCGTCAGAATCTACATCTAAGTAATCAGGTGAGCCATCGCTGTCTGTATCCACTGGAGTCGCCCCATTGGGTCCTTTTTCGATCGCATCTGAAATACCATCACCGTCAGAATCTAGGTCTCTAAAATTCGGAATGCCATCGCCATCGGTGTCTGTAGGAGTACAAGGAGCAGTGCCCGTGCAACCTGCATCTTCTACCGCATCCGGAATGCCATCGCCATCTGTATCTAGGTCTTTGTAATCCGGAGTTCCGTCGCCATCGGTGTCTACCGGAACGGAGCCTGGTCCTTTTTCTATGCTGTCTGGAATACCGTCGCCGTCTGAATCAACATCTAAATAATTAGGTGTTCCATCGCCATCCGTATCAGTGATTCCTTCTATAACATCTAAAATACCATCGCCGTCACTGTCTAAATCACGGAAATTAGGTACGCCATCGCCATCTGTATCGGTCGCCGTTTCCGCGCTGTCTAGGATGCCATCATTGTCAGAATCCAAATCTTTGTAGTCTGGTGTACCATCGCCATCTGTGTCTACCGGCGTCGCGGTAGGTCCTTTTTCAATCGCATCTGAAATACCATCTCCGTCAGAATCCGTATCGATGTAATTAGGCGTTCCGTCTCCGTCTGTGTCAGTCGTGCCTTCAATCGCATCACTGATACCATCACCATCAGAATCTAAGTCTTTGTAATTAGGTGTGCCATCGCCATCTGTGTCCGTCGTGCCCTCCGTTGCATCTGGAATGCCATCGCCGTCTGAATCTAGGTCTTTGTAGTTTGGAATACCGTCACTATCTGTATCCGTTGTACCTTCTACCGAATCCAAAATACCATCGCCATCAGAATCTGTATCACGGTAATTTGGAACACCATCACCATCTGTATCTGTCGTACCTTCGATCGCATCCGAAATGCCATCACCATCAGAATCTAGATCACGGTAATCTGGGGTGCCATCGCCGTCCGTATCCGTAGGTGTACATGGCATAAATCCGATACAAACAGCGTCTTCCGCATTATCTAAAATACCATCGCCATCACTGTCTGTATCTAAATAATCTGGCGTTCCATCATTATCTGTATCGCGCGGAGTAGATCCGGGGCCTTTTTCTACTTCATCCGGAATACCATCCCCGTCAGCATCGATCGGAGTAATCGTTAAACTTAAGGTTCCTGTACTCGTCGCCGTTCCATCAGAAACGGTATAAGTAACTAAAGGTGCAGAACCTATATAATTAGTCGCAGGAGTGAAGGTAAACGTTCCATCCGCATTCATTATAATCGTACCCACGCCCGTAATAGTCGCAGTCGCCCCCGGTAGGTAATCGATGCCAGCAATCGTATATTTAGTAAGGCTTAAAGCACTCGCTTCTACGTCTCGGTCATTCGTTAATACATTATCAACAATAGGCGTATTCACCGGTGCAGATTTCGTATCATTTGCCACTATAGGCGCATCGTTTACTGCTGCCACCACGATAGTTAAATTACCCGTAGAGTTTCCGCCTAAACCATCGCTAACCGTATATTCGATCACAGGAACAATCCCGTTGTAATTTGCCGTAGGTGTAAATGTATAGGTTCCGTTTGCGTTAATCGTAATCGTTCCTACACCCGGAATTGAAGCCGTCGAAGTGAAGGTGCCAGATATTCCGGCAATCGTAAACTGGGTAATCGTTAGCGGATTATTTTCTGGGTCCGTATCATTTGTTAAGACGTTACCCGTTGCGACCACATCTTCTTGGATTTGAACGGATTCATTTACCACTACTGGTGGGTCATTTACAGGAGTGACGGTGATGGCCAAAGTCCCGTTAGTCACTCCCCCGTTTCCATCAGAAACCGCATACGTGATCACTGGAAGTGTTCCAAAATACCCGCGCACCGGCGTAAACGTAAACGTTCCATCCGCATTCACAATCACGGTTCCTACATTTGGAATATCAACAATACTTCCAGCAGGATATGTTGACGCGGTAGCCGTGCCTACACCTGCGATCGTAAATTGTGTTATGGTTAAAGAAGCTGTTGCAGATTCTACGTCCGTATCATTCGATAATAAGTTGCCTGCAAGAGGCGTATTTTCCAGAGTGGTTAGCGTTTCACTAACCACTACTGGCGCGTCATTTACAGGCGTAACCGTTAATTTAAAGTTCGCCGTGTTAGTCGCCGTTCCATCAGAAACGGTATAGGTTATCGTAGGAACAACGCCATTAAAATTCAAGAATGGCGTAAAGGTAAATTCGCCCGTGCTTAATGCCGTGATCGTTCCTTTGCCAGGGATTATTGCTGTAGAAGTGAACGTGCCAGAAATACCCTCAATGGTAAATTGCGTCATTGATAAGGTCGTTCCGCCGTCCGGATCAGAGTCATTTAATAACACATTCACCGTGACAGGCGTATCTTCTGGAGTCGTTTTATTGTCATCGTTAACGGCGATTGGATTATCGTTAACAGCGGTAACTGTGATTACTAAATCACCACTATCTGTGCCTCCATTACCATCACTCACCGTATAAGAAACCGCAGGTACCGTTCCATTGAAATTCGTAAATGGAGTGAACGTATAAGACCCGTTTGTGTTTATTACGATGGTACCTACTCCAGCGATGATAGCTGTCGATCCTGCTGGATATGTTTGGCCACCTACCGTAAATCCTACTACCGTTTTCGGATCTCCACTATTCGCATCCGTGTCATTGCTTACTACATTTCCACTGACTGGAGTATCTTCAGGAGTTGTATTCACATCATCCACTGCCACTGGCACGGCATTCACCGGAGCTACGAAAATATCTAGTATCGCTGTGTCCGTAGAAGTACCATCGCTTACCGTGTAAGTAATGTGAGGGACCGTTCCCGTAAACGTGCCAGACGGAGTAAACGTATAAGTTCCATTCGTATTGATTACGATAGTTCCTATTCCGGTCAAAGTGACCACACCTGGTCCTGCCGTTTGAGTATACGTAGTTCCGTTAATAGCATAACTAAATTGAGTCACACTTAACGTCGTACCCGCATCCACATCGGTGTCATTCGTTAAGACTGAGCCCGTCGCAACGCCTCCTTGTAACATCGACACAATATCATCCGTAGCTAAAGGCGCATCATTCACATTATTCACTGTGATACTTAACGTGCCCGTATCAGAACCGCCGTTTCCATCACTGATTTTGTAATCAATCCCTGGAACAGATCCCGTATATCCGGCCGTAGGAGTGAATGTATAACTACCACTAGAAGTTACTAAAATGGTTCCCACGCCTGGAATAGAAATTGGACTTCCTGGGTTATAACTAACCGCCCCTATTTTAAATTCGGTGATCGTTAAGGTATTTCCATCTACATCCGAATCATCTGTTCCGTCCGTTAATACGTTACCAGAAACAGCTGTATTTTCGTTCGTACTTATGATATCATCTACAGCCACCGGTGCATCATTTACCGGAGTTACGGTAATGTTTAATGCGCCTACATCTGATCCGCCGTTTGCGTCTGTTGCCGTATATTCAATTAGTGGAACCGTACCATTGTAATTAGCTGTAGGGGTAAAGGTATATGTTCCATTAGTATTTATAGTAATCGAACCTACTCCTGAAATCGAGGCTGTTTGGCCAGCTGTAAACGTGGTACCATTTATGATAAAATTAGTTACCGTTAAAGTCGCTTCCGGAGTTCCCGATCCTTTATCATTGCTTAGCACGTTACCAGACAATGGCGTGTCTTCTGCAACAGTTGCGCTTTCATCCACCACGATAGGCGTATTGTCCATCAGCAATCTAACTTCGGAACTTGTTACATTTCCACAGACATAATTCGACTGCGCTACATTCAATCGGTAACGGAATCCTTTCATCGATAAAGGAACATTCGAAACCGTAAGTGTCGTAGTTCCAGCACCTGCATAAGTCGAAGAATTCGTCACATTCGTCCAAGTAGATCCGCCATTTGAGCTCACCTGCCATTGGTAGGTTGTCGTTCCAGATCCTGCCGTTAATCTAGCTGCAAAAACAGCCGCTCCACCCACGTTGATCGATTGGTCTGTCGGTTGCGCAGTAATCGTACTGGCAGATCCTACTGTAATCACATTTGTACTTGTAGCAGCGTATGTTGCTCCAGAAACCCTGCCTGTCGCGTCTACAGCCGGAGGATTTCCTGTTCCAAAATACTGGTTACCATCTGTCCCCTGCGCCGTTGTTAATCCATAGGCTTCATTCGCATCCGAACAACCATCACCATCGGAGTCAAGGTCTAGACCATTCGGAATACCATCGCCATCCGTATCACATACCAAATTAGAAGCATCTAAGGTATTGCTAAATTCAGTTGCGGCAAATTGGAATCCGTTTGCAACATCCACGGGTAGCCAAGTGGTGGACGATCCCAAGGTATATTGAACCGTTGATTGTTCATTATTTATTCCATCGTGCATGGCAATACCTATGCGAACCCATTTGCCAGCATTGGCTGCGCTCACTACAAAGGATCCCCCTTGGTAAGCTTGTACAGAGCCGGATTTAGCTTGTGAAACAAGTTTCATGTCTGTACTATTAGTAGATAATAACAGACTATTGCTTCCGCCTCCTCCTTGAATTGGCGTTGTAATTACGGCCCCTGAATGAGCCATATACAGCATTCCTGTGTTCCAAATAGCTGAATTTACAATTCTAAAATTGATCTGACTAGCGCTACTAAATGCTGTCGTCGCAGGTATTTTAACATAAACCTCTCGATACACAACTGTCCCTAAATTGAGAGACGGTATATCCAATGAGGTTATCGGCTCATTAATCGTGGTCGCTGTAGTCGGAGGAAGTTTAATTGCGCCATAAAGTGTTTGAGTGGCTTCCGCTCGTACATTACCAAAAGACGTTCCTGCATATGCATTATTAGCAGCCTCATCATAACCGGTCAATGTCCAACTCTTTCTAGAAACCTGACCAAGATTTGCTGGATTATTTTCAATCATTAATGCGACATTACACTCATTCGAATCCAATATCCCATCATTATCATCATCCAAATCATCTACATCTGCTACTCCATCATAATCAGAATCTAAACATGCTTTAATCGTTGGATCTGTTGCGCGTGAGTATAAATACGTACCACTATACAATCCACTTTCTGTCGCTGTTTCTATAGAATTTGCAAAACCATTATTTCCATAAGCACCTGTAACGGTAGTAGCCGTTAATGAATTAACTGTTTTAGATTCTGATGCATCAGAACAACCATCACCATCAGAATCTAAATCCAATCGGTTTGGAATACCGTCTCCATCGGTATCCAAAGACTCATTTGAAGAAGCGGGCTTACTCGTACATAAGTATCCAGAACCTGCCTCAATAACCATTAAGGATAAATCCGACGCTCTATCAGCGGTATGCGCGAGCGCAATTGTATGGGTTGTTGCAGTCGCGACAAATGATAAAGTAACCATTTGTTGTGTTGCTTCTAACAACTGATCCGGCGCTTGTGAAACCTGCGTTCCATCTCTTAATAAGACAAACCTTGCAGCTGTTGGTGTTGTTTCATAAGATACTAACCCATTCACACCAGGACTATTAGTAAATGCTCCTCTAAATGATAGATAATACGTTTGCCCTATTGTCAAGCAATTTAATGTTTGTTGGAAAGCTTCACCATAAGGTCCCCAGCTTCCTAAACTTCCACCACCACCTTTACTCATTCCATAGATAAAGAATGTATTAGCATTTGAGGATGGAAATAAAATACTTGATGAGGTAGCTTGATTGTTGACTTGCCAATTTCCACGATTAATATCTACAGAGCCTCCATTTGCAAAACTTGTCCATCCTGTAGGTGGTGTACCTGTTGCTGAAGTTGAAGCAGTTAAGGAAGCGTTGTTTACACAAGCCGGAGAAACAGCACAACCAAATGGTCCGTTTTCAATACTATCTAACACGCCATCGTTGTCATCGTCTAAGTCATATACATCCGCAACACCATCTGCATCTGAATCTAAACATGCTTTAATGGTTGCATTGATAGCATAATCATAACTATAAGTTCCTTTGTATTTACCTGAACCAGTAGCTGTTTCTACACCATTGGCAAAACCATTTGCATCATAAGGGGCAGGAATCACACTTGTTGATAATCTAGCCAAGCCCGAAATTCCAGACGATGAAATATACGTCGCTCCCGCCTCCACTGCATCAAAACATCCATCACCGTCTGAGTCTAAATCCAAGCGATTAGGTGTCCCATCATTATCCGTATCTAAATCTGAACATGAAAAAATGGCTGGACGCGTGGCATCTGATAAAATAATGTCGGCAAGTGAGGTGACTGCTAGTGTACTTAAGGAAAGTTTATAATCCGAAACGATACCTTGATATGCTTTTTGAGTGACTCCATTAATTGCTGCAGTTACATAACCTGTTGCAGAAATATCAATACTTAATACATCACTAGTAGTGATAGGAATTGGGCCAAAATCCCATGCCCCTGTGAAATAACCATAGGTTTGCGACAACTGTGGATAAAACTTATATGCCCCATCTGCCCAGGTTGAAGGCGCTTGTGCTATAGTTATAGGGAGTAATCCAAACATTTCATACCCAGTGGTAGAATTATGTTTGAACTTTAATGAAATAGGTAATTTTAAATTTTGATCAGAGTAAGAAGTTGTCCAACCACCTGGTGCTGTTGTTATTGAGTTACTTGTTTTTGATGCGACAGCACTTCCATTAAATGAAATTGTATTTAAATCGATTCCGCTTGTAATACAATTTGTTTGTTCAATGGTATCCAAGACCCCATCGTTATCATCATCTAAGTCATAAACATCCGCTACGCCATCCGTATCTGAATCTATACATGCTTTAATAGAAGTATTGATGGCAAAATTATAACTGTAGGTACCCGTATAAATACCAGATTGTAAGGTAGTTTCTAAACCGTCTGCAAAACCATTATCACCATAAGGCGCTGGTATTACACTCGCTGTTAATTTAGCCGCGCTTGTGATACCAGAAGTAGAAATAAATGTGGTACCAGCTTCCACCGCATCAGGACAACCATCTCCGTCACTGTCTAATTCTAAACTGTTAGGTATACCATCGTTATCAAAATCAGCTGATGCACAAACAAATTCTTTAAAATGAATTTCGGTTGCCCATCCACCACCAGAGGCTGCATTTATTCCCAAAACTCGATAAAATTTATACGCTTTTGTATTGGTAGGGAAATTAGCAATATTGGAGTTGAAGTTTGATAACCCTCCACTAGTTGAAGTGGATACATCATTATAGGTTAAAGTACCAGTTACATCTAACCAATTGGTATTATCCGTGCTTCCTTGAATTTTATAAGTGGACGTTGTGGAAAAAAGACGTTGACTTACATAATGACCAATTTCTAAATATGTTAACACTTTAGGACTAGGAAATTCAAAATTAAACCAAGGGCCATTTAAAGTGCCTGATGGACCACTAACAACATAGGCGTTATTATCTACTCCATCGATTAAATTAGCAATGGTATTTCCATTAAAACTATAAGTGATAGTTGATGGTTTCGTAATAATAACTCCTGTTTTGTTTACAACAGCGATTAAACAATTATTCTCTACGTTATCTAAGACACCATCATTATCATCATCTAAATCTAGCACATCCGACACGCCATCAGCATCTGTATCCGTACAAGCATTAATGGATGCATTGAGTGCATTATCATACGTATAAGTCCCCTTATAAAGACCTGATCCAGCAGCGGTTTCTAAGCCATTCGCAAACCCATTGTAATCATAAGGTGCAGGAATTAAACTTGTTGATAATCTAGCTAAGCCTGAAATACCAGACGTTGAAATATAGGTAGTCCCTGCTTCCACAGCATCTGGACAACCATCACCATCGGAGTCTAAATCTTTACTGTTGATAATCCCATCTCCATCTTTATCACAAGCATCTACCTGTGCTCCAATAAATACATTGTCAATTCCAAAATCATCACTAGTAGCCGTGAAACCAAAACTTAATGTATTAGAAGTAGCAAGAGCTGTTTTAGGTATTTTAACAATAATTTTTGTTGTAGGAACCATATTGGCTACAATATCAATACTTGAAACATTGACTGTTGCAGCATTTTTAGCCACTACGCTTGCCGTAGTTCCTCCATTAGGATTGCTTATAGTAGCATATATTTTGTTATTTAAAATAACATCTAATGATGCGGTGCTCGCACTTGATATATCCCATCCATACCCATTTGTATTAACATCAAAAACAACATCTACGGTAGTTTGTGAGGCGGGTATAATAGGCCTAGCAAAAGTTTGGGAAATTAAATTATTCGTTACATTTTCTGCAGAGTTCCAAAGAAAACCTGGTGCATAATAAGCCCAATTAGCACTACCTGTCCAACCCGTTGTATTGGAATCAAATGTACCATTTACTAATATGTTAGGAGAAACACTTGGACATTCCACGGTGTCCAATACCCCATCGTTATCATCATCTAAATCTAGCACATCGGTCACACCATCGCCATCCGTATCAGCACAAGCACTTAGGGTGGCATCAGTAGCATACACATAAGTATAGGTTCCGGTATAAGCACCTGATTCGGTTGATGTTTCTAAGCCATTCGCAAATCCGTTAGCTCCGTAATTGGGTGTACTCGGAATTAGGCTCGTGGTTATTCTAGCAGCACCCGAAATGCCTGAGGTTGAAATATACGTAGTACCTGCTTCCACTGCATCAGGGCAAGCATCCCCATCCGAATCTAAGTCTAATCTATTTGGAGTAGCATCACCATCTGTATTAATA
>NZ_JBIIBQ010000036.1:0-17273 GCF_044239315.1 Aquirufa sp.
CATTTGTTTTCGATTAAACGCTGCAGCATTACCGGTAAGTTGAAAATTTCTTTGCTTTCGTCGTTTACGAGTGCCGCTTTTAAATTGTTCGCCACGTGAACCGTGGTATCTAAGCCGACCACATCCGAAAGGCGGAAGGTTCCCGATTTAGGGCGACCTACGACTTTAGAAGTTAATTTATCGACTTGCTCCACCGTTAAGCCTAATTCCTCTACCACTTTCATCGTCTGCATCATCGAATAGACGCCGATACGGTTTGCGATGAAGGCAGGTGTGTCTTTGCAAAGCACGGCCGTTTTACCTAATTCGGTTTCGCCGTAGCTTAATAGGAATTCGATAATGGCAGCATCCGTTTTAGGACCTGGAATCACTTCGAATAAACGTAAGTAGCGGGGTGGGTTGAAGAAGTGGGTTCCGCAGAAATGTTTTTGGAAATCTTCACTTCTACCTTCTGACATCAAATGAATCGGAATACCCGATGTATTCGAGGTAACCAAGGTGCCCGGTGTACGGAACGTCTCTACTTTTTCGTAGAGTGATTGTTTGATGGCTAGGTTTTCTACGACTACTTCCATGATCCAGTCCGCTGAACTGATTTCAGAAAGGTTGTCATCGAAGTTGCCTAGCTTGATGTTATTCGCAAAGCCCGACGCGTAGAGCGATGCGGGCTTTGCTTTTATAGTTTGTTGAAATGCTGCGTTGACGATTCGGTTACGTACCGAAGGGTGTTCTAAACGAAGACCTTTGGCCTCTTCCTCTGGGCTCAAAGTCTGTGGTGCAATGTCCAAAAGAAGGACCTGAACCCCAATGTTTGCGAAATGACAGGCTATTCTAGAGCCCATAATTCCTGAGCCTAAAATGGCTACTTTTTTAATGGCACGATTCATATCTACGTTTTTAAATCTCGATGTGTAAATATAAATAAAAGGAATTATGTTATGCAAGCATACTATATTTTATTTATGTAAAAAAGGCATGTTGCATCGGTTCATACACTAACAAATCTAAATCGAACCGTTTTAATCAACTTGATATGTTGGATTTTTTGACTCGATTAGTATCCAGTTAAATCACTTTGTTATTTACTAACTGTATTATTCACTGCATTTATTGACCCTTTACTGGCGCACTGATCACTTGTAAATACCTTCCCATCCAATAAGGTAATAACCAAATATCCCCCGCGCTATGTTCAGAAATTCCATTTCCAGTTTTGCGATCTAATGTAAACATATTGGCATTATGACGTTGAATCGGTCGTTCATCGGGAGGCAAGACTTCCTTGGTAAATTGCTTGCGAAAGTTAGGGGCTAAAAGTTCGATGTCTTTGCGGTGGCTATTCTCAATTGCCCAATCGACCATGTCTAGCGGATGTTCCCGTAAATACCACGCCGCTTCCGCTAAATCAAATCTTGACGTTCCCGTCAATGCCGTGAAAATATTCCAAGCTCCCTCTTTTTCAGGTCTTTCAATTTCCCAATGATCGATGATGGCCTTTTTGAAATTAGCCCGCAAGGTATCGTTAAAGGCATAGCGAATTAAGCCCCAGTATCCCACAAAATACATTTCGTCATCTGAATGATTCCAAGCATCAGAAAGATTTTTTGCGTGTAGATCTGCATTATCAGGGGCAAGGCCTATTTGATTCATTGGACGCATTAAATTTTCAAAATACCCATGCTTTTGCATAAGCTCAAAAGCTTTTTCCTTGTATATCGGTTTTTTCGTAAAGTGATAAGCCGTCTGCAACATCGAAATAATATTCGATGAGTTTAATTTTCGATCTCCAATATTGGTTGGGAAACCATTTACATACGACGGATTCCAGCGCCCCCATAAGGTAGGTTTTCCATCATAGTCAATCAAATACCACTTATTTTTGATGATGTGCGACATCAAGGTATCCATCAATACAATGGATCTTTTTTGTAAATCGGGTACGTTAACTAATTCCGCTAATGCCCCAAAGGCAAACATATGCCCAATCACCTCGTCCGAGGATGTCGTAGATTTCCAATCCCATGCGGCATCCGATGCATGTTGCCAGCGCTCAGGATCTGAAAGCTGGGATACATAGCCACTACGCTCATATGACCGCGCAGGAAATCCCGGTACCGAGGTGATTGTGTATAATCTTTCCATTGCTTCAAACGCCTCACGAACATTCGCTAAGGCATCCGCTTCCTTGGTCACGGCATACCTGAATATCTCCGCTCCCAAATACATCGAAGTCCATAATCCGTCATTATCTGAATCTGCCAAATACCCTGTGGTGATATTCCCGTGATCCATTTGACTCAAACTCGCATTAAATCCATGTCTGATATGCCGCTCGCGTACCTGTGTCTCAAAGTACATCGCTTTTTCGTGTAAAGTCATCGACTTAACGTGTAGTTGCGCTAGTCCCGTCTTTGTTAGGATTAGAACGGATTGATTTGGGCCAGCATTGATTGCTGTAACTTCATTATTCGGAAGCCAGCGCTCTCCCTGATAATAATCAAATTTCCCCTCTTTGCGCAATACAAATGCACCATTAGTGGACCCAAACCATATTTTATCTCCCATGATTTTTACGGCTGTAATGGCTAGAACTGGTATTTTTTGTTGTAGCGCCCCCACTTTTTTCGTCGCCAAATCTACCGTAAAAAAACCTTCACTGCTTCCCACAACGGCCTTATTTCCCCGTACATCAAAAGCCGTAAGTTTGTTTCCTGGTATCCATAAGGCTAATTGACCCGTTTTGGGGTCAAATCGATGAAGTCCATTGGATGCCAACACCCAAAAATACCCTGTGCTGGGATCGAAGCCAAGCGCACTTATTTGATCTCCGTCTATACGGGATTTAAAAAGTGTTTTAGAGTTATGCACGAGATGTAGGGAAGTTCCATCGCTGATTAAAATTGAAAAGTCATTTCCGCCTGCACCCATAGAAGCGCCTGGTAATTCATGTCTCGATTGTAATGTTCCTGCCCATGCATGGCTGAAGATTGATTTGTCATCCAAAAAGACAAATTGGTCAGCATAAGTGAAAAGGTGCTGGATTTTTTTAGAGCCGCTGGTTCTGTTTCGCTGATCGGATACTAAAGTTCCTGGATATAAAAATTGGCCTGCATGAGGCAACATCAATCCAGCGGAACTAAAAATTTTGATGGATCCATTCCGGTCGGCAGCGACTGATTTTAACTGCAATGGGTTATCCTTGGTATAGTATTTGACGCTATAATCTTGCCAAAATGGTTTATCTACATAAACGGGTTGGGTAGATTTTTTTTGTCCGTAAACACATGAAGCTAAACACAGAAAGAGTATGGCTAGCTTACTTGATTTTTGTAGGGTCGAGTACCACATATTTAATCGATTTTTGATTTGTGCCTATGTGAGAGGAGTAGGTCATTCGCACCATGCCATCTGAAGTTTGAAGTAGGCTTGGGTAGGAAAAGCTTCCCTTACCTGGTTCTACCTGTTCAATGGGTATTTTCCACGCCCAACTTTTCCCTTCATCTGCTGAAAGATATAATTGCAAGCGGTACCGACCGTCTTTAATGTCATTCCCCAGAAATGCCAAACGTCCATCTTGCAAGGCCAACAATTCAACACTCGCCGTATTCGGGATATCGGTTTTGATGGTGGGTGTCCAGCTTTCGCCTTGATCGACCGACTCACTCAGGTGTACCCGTGCTGGGTCATCCCCACTATCGCGCATCATGGCTAAAATATGTCCATTTTTTTTGAGAACCAAAGCAGGCTGAATGGGGCCACGGCCCACGACTGGAAGGCTGGGACGCCAGGTGCTTCCTTGGTCATCTGAAATGGCCATAATGGATAGGTTAAATCCGTCTGAGTACAAGGGCAACACAATGCGATTTTCGCCGATCAATAGCGGTTTGATGCGCGTCATCCAACCTAAATTTCGCTTCATTGGATCTATTGCAGCGGCATTGATCATCTCGTCGTACTTCGGCGCATAACCAGACCAGCCTATTCCATGGCTAGGTAACTGTTTAAGTTTTGCGGCGATCTCTTGGGCAAAGCGGTCATCCATTTTTAATAAAATATTGTCTTGCCATTCCCAAATAGGGGCACCAGATGCCGTGTAGTTGGTGGATGTTTTAACACGCAAAATGGATTGTTCCCAGCGATTCGATTGTACGGCAATCCAGACCAAGAATAATTTTCCTTTTTGGTTTAAAAATAAGACTGGATTGCAATCGGGCAAATTAGGGGTATCTGCCATTAAAAAAGGTTCACTCCATACCTTAGATCCTTTGGAGAGTCGGGCTCCCATCAATTTTACATCGTCTGAATTTCGTTCACCGTTCCCATAAAACCAGACTGACAGAAGATCTCCGTTGGGTAAAGCGACTAAGCTACTTCCGTGTACATGTTTATCCTGTGCAGGGAAAATAAGCATGGATGATGTGATGGGGCTGATATTGTTTTGGGCGAATAAACCCATCGAACTGCCCAATAAAATGGTTATAAGGACTAATTTGTGCATGCAAGGTAGATTAATTTTGTGGCTTGGGACTTTCCTTCACTAATTTCAAGGCTTGCTCCATGTAGATTTCGGCGGTCATTTCACCCAATGAAGTTTGAGAGACGTATTCGTAGCGTTTGAAGGAATTGAAGTCAACTTTGGCTAACATATAGCCAAATGCATCATTTGTCAAACCAAATAAAAAGGGCATCGTGCTATTCATATTTCGTTTCACATAATAGCCTACATTGGGTAATGCTTCTCCGGGTACGGTTAAAATTTGTGCTGGTCCGATATTCAAAAGATTGAGTTGGGTCGTCACCTGATTATCTTTTCCACCCTCGAATTGTAAGGGTGATTTTTTCAGGATGTACCGCATGATTTCGGAATCAATAGGGAATGAAATTTTTCGCGAAGTACAATACAAGGAAGGGTTCGTCAGTACGGGTGCCGCCGCTACAATGCGCATCGCTTCATCAGCTAATAGTTCGCCGATGCGAATGCATTCCTCCCAGGTATTCGCCTCTTTTTGATTTTGGCCTTCTTTCACATATTCCAAACGGGTATCAGCGGTTACCATTCCGCCCTGAGCTCCATTCATGAATAAGGCGATACCGCCAATAGTCGATTCAATTTTTTGATACATAGGCCCAATCATGTCGGGGCTTAAAATACCTCGGCTGTTCCCTAATACTTCTGGATGGACGGCATAATTAACTAAGGTTGCAATGGGTTTTCCCACGTTTGGACCTGAAGTTGCTGTGGCTTGAATTACGCCACAACGGGGATCATATAAAGCGGGAGCATAATAATTATAGGCTATTTTACCCTTTGCTTCCCCCATGGCTACCTTTAAAGTAGCAGGTTGTAAGCGGGCTGTTGCCTCATTTACAGCATCAGCAATTTGCTTTACACACCAGTCTAAATACTTCAAATCGGCATAGCTTTTTCCGGACATGTCTGGAAAACCATACGCATCAGGTGCGCTGTGAGTATGTGTGGCTCCAATCAATACATTCTCAGGCGCGATACCTTTAATTAGGGCACGGGAGCGGTTGCCTAAGATCGATGTCCAGCCCAGATTGTCGACATTCACAATGGCAAATCGCGTGTTTCCTTGTTCAAAGACCATGGCGCGTGCAAATAGATCACCGCGCTTTTCTGTAACAGGATGTGGAACCCCAATTCCTCCTGAAACAGGTAGGAGTGGATCGGGTGTGATGACCCGGAGTGCAGCGCCAACGCGTATTTGCTGCGCTTGAGCAGCCAACTGAATCAATAGAAATAGGCAAAAATAGGGGAGTCGATTCCGCATGAAAATGAAACAAAAGAAGGTGGTTAAATAGGTTTAGTTGTGGCTAATTTAGGAAAAATTCTAAATAGTTTGTGCTATTGTAGTAAGATGAGAAAATGGCTGTAAGTATTGTAAACATAATACGAGAATAAGATAGTAATCAATGAATTAGCAATTCGACTAGGACTTTTGCTACTCCTGCCGTAAAATAAGAAAACCACCTCGTTTGAGGTGGTTTTCTGGTGGTCCCATTAAGTGACTCCTTTTAGAATTAATTCTACATATAACTCTCCATCGGCTCGCAAGCACAAACTAAGTTGCGATCGCCATAAGCAGAATCGATGCGTGAAACCGTAGGCCAAAACTTATTCGCCTTCACATACGATAACGGGAATACCGCTTTTTCGCGTGAGTAAGGACGATCCCAATCGCCTAATAAAACAGCTGATTGTGTGTGTGGAGCGTGCTTTAATACGTTCGACGCTTTGTCCGCTTTGCCTTCTTCGATTTCGCGAATCTCGGCGCGAATGCTTAGAAGTGCGTCACAGAAACGATCTAATTCATCTTTGTTCTCTGACTCAGTAGGCTCAATCATTAAGGTTCCAGCTACTGGGAAAGAAAGGGTAGGTGCGTGGAATCCGTAATCCATTAGACGTTTCGCGATATCCTCGGCCTCTACGCCAGCGGATAATTTGAACGGACGGCAATCTACGATCATCTCATGTGCACTACGGCCTTGTGTTCCTGTATATAGGATACTAAATTCTTTTTCTAAACGCGCCTTGATGTAGTTCGCATTTAAAATCGCAATTTCTGTTGCCGTAGTTAAACCATTTCCTCCCATCATCGCGATGTAAGCGTAGGAGATCGCTAAAATACTGGCAGATCCCACTGGAGCAGCAGAAACAGCACCCGAAGTTCCGTCATGTATGTGTCCTGGTAAGAAAGGAACTAACTGTGGCGCCACTCCGATAGGTCCCATGCCTGGGCCACCACCTCCGTGAGGGATACAGAACGTCTTGTGTAAGTTTAGGTGACAAACGTCTGCTCCGATGCGTGCAGGGGAAGTTAATCCCACTTGAGCATTCATGTTTGCTCCGTCCATATAAACCTGACCTCCATTTTCGTGGATGATCGCGCAAATCTCTTGAATCGTTTCCTCAAAAACCCCGTGCGTACTTGGGTACGTGATCATTAGGCAAGAGAGGTTGTCTTTGTGTTCTAAGGCTTTGGCCTTTAAATCAGCCATATCAATATTTCCACTCGCATCGCAAGGAGAAACAATTACCTTCATTCCTGCCATAACCGCTGAAGCAGGATTTGTTCCGTGCGCTGATGATGGGATGATCGCAATATCACGGTGGTGATCACCGCGAGATGCATGGTAAGCACGAATCGTCATAAGACCTGCATATTCGCCTTGTGCTCCAGAGTTCGGTTGCATCGACATTTTAGCAAAACCCGTAATTTCACATAACCACTCATTCAAATCAGCTACTAATTGCTGGTAGCCTTTTGTCTGTGAAGCAGGCGCGAATGGGTGCATTTTGCCTAATTCTGGCCATGTTACCGGAATCATCTCCGTCGTTGCATTCAGTTTCATCGTACATGAACCTAAAGAGATCATCGAGTGAACCATTGATAAATCTTTCGACTCTAATGATTTCAAATAACGTAACATCCCGTGCTCGGAATGGTATTTATTGAAAACGCTGTGTGTTAAGTAAGTAGACGTACGTGTTAGGGCTGCAGGGATTGCCCAGGCAACATTTTTCTCTGACGTTTTTGCTCCTTTTAACGTCTCGAAGAACGAGATGATCTCAATCACATCAGCTTCTTGTGTTGTCTCATCTAAGGAGATGCTCGTGGTAGTAGCCGTATAACGTAAGTTGCGTGTTGCTTTTTCTGCCAAAACACGTAAGTCCGACGTTTGCGCACCCGTCTCAATCGTTAGTGTATCGAAATGGTGTGTATTCACTAAAGTGAAACCTAGTTTGCGTAAGTTAACAGCCAGTAATTCCGTTAACCCATATACCTTTTCTGCAATTTTCTTTAAGCCTTGTGGACCATGGTAGATCGCGTAGGAAGCGGCCATGATTGACAATAAAACTTGTGCTGTACAAATATTAGACGTCGCTTTTTCGCGGCGAATGTGTTGCTCACGTGTTTGAAGCGCCATGCGTAGCGCTCGGTTTCCTTCTGCATCTACCGAAACCCCGATGATACGACCTGGAATATTACGCTTGTATTTTTCTTTCGTTGCAAAGAATCCAGCGTGTGGACCTCCAAAGCCCATCGGTACCCCAAAGCGCTGAGAAACTCCTACTACCGCATCGGCTCCCATTTCACCCGGAGGCGTTAATAATGTCAAGGCTAATAAATCTGCTGCAACAACTACTTGTAAGCCGTTTTCTTTCGCAGCCGCGATTAAAGCGGAATAATCAAATACTTCGCCATTCGAAGCAGGGTATTGCAACATCATTCCATAGAAACGCGCGTCGGTTACGTCGAAATTGCGGTGGTCACCTACGACGATTTCAATGCCGATAGGTTCTGCGCGCGTCTTTAATAAGTCAATCGTTTGTGGTAAGCATAATTCGGACACGAAATAAGCCTCGGCTGAATTGCGTTCTGCTGGACGTTGGCCATATAACATCGTCATGGCTTCCGCTGCCGCCGTTCCTTCATCTAAAAGGGATGCGTTCGCTAATTCCATGCCGGTTAAATCGATGATCATCGTTTGGTAGTTTAACAACATCTCCAAACGACCTTGTGCGATTTCTGCTTGGTAAGGCGTGTAAGCCGTGTACCAAGATGGATTTTCTAAAATATTTCTCAAAATGACCGTAGGAACAATCGTGTCTGAGTAACCTAAACCGATATGTGATTTGAAGATCTGGTTTTGGCCCATCATCGCTTTGAAATCACGCAAGAACGCGAATTCAGATTTCGGTTCTGGCAAACGAAGCCCTTGTGTTAAGCGAATTTTCTCAGGGACAGTTTGTTGAATAAGTGTATTTAAACTATCTACGCCAATGGTTTTTAACATGGCTGCTATATCAGCTGCATCTGCATTGTTATGACGTAAAGAAAAGTCTTCCTGATAAGTGTAATTTAAGGTCATGAATGTTGAGAATTTGGATAAGAAAATCGCCACAAATTTAATCTTTTTTTAGCGATTTATTTTTAGATTCTTAACTTCGCTTTCTTAAATTTTGTTTCGAAAAATGAAAAAAACTAACATCTACGTTTTAGGGCTATTTTTAGCTGCTAAATTAATCCCGATGAGCGCCATTGCTCAGGGAGATCCAGTTCCTTACGCGCTGTCTATCAGAGCGGATGATCTGAAAAAACACTTGACTTTTATCGCTTCTGATAGCTTAAAAGGACGTAATACGGGTTCGGCAGAACAATTAGTGGCTGCGAACTACATTGCAGACTCCTTCAAGAAATCAGGCATTGCGCCAGTGAATGGGTCTTATTTCCAAAAAGTGGACCTAGTAAACCGCGCCTGGACGAACGTTTTCTTTACTTCTAAAGGAAAGAAATACGAATACTTAGTCGACATGATGGCGAGTGCTTTAGCGCCAGTGGCGGCTAATTCAAAATTCCCAATGGTATTTGCTGGCTTTGGGGTTCAGCAAGGTGGCTATACGGATTTTGATAAATTAAATGCCAAAGGAAAAATGGTTTTAGCCTTTGAAGGCGAAGCCAAAGATGCCGCTGGTCTTTATGTACTTTCTGGTTCGAAGGACCCATCCGTTTTCGGTAAAGGCGATGGTTGGAAAGAAAAATTAAAGCGCGCACAAGCAGCTGGAGCGAAAGGTTTGATCTTGATCGCGGATCGCGATACAAAAACTTTTGGCAACCAAGTTCGTCAACGTCAAGCGATGATGAAACGTTTTGGAAACGAGCGCATGGCCTTTGCTGATGCAGCATCCGCAGCAAACGAAGCACCCGTTTTTGTCATTTCATCAGAGGCGGCGGCTGAATTGTTAGGCACGACAGAGGCGGAATTATTAGCCTATAAAGCTTCCTTAGCATCTGCGAAAAAATCAGTTGCCTCTAAATTCAAAGCAGCACCGATCGAAGTAACGATCGAAAGAACAGAGAAGCCAGTAGACACGTATAACGTAGTAGGTTACTTAGAAGGAACAGACAAGAAAGAAGAAATCGTCGTTTTAACAGCGCACTACGATCACATCGGAGTATCTGCAGACGGCCAAATCAACAACGGCGCAAACGATGATGGTTCGGGAACGGTAACAGTAATGGAATTAGCGGAGGCTTTCGGAAAGGCAGCAGCTGAAGGAAAACGTCCTCGTCGTAGCATCTTATTTATGACGGTAACAGGTGAAGAAAAAGGCCTTTTAGGTTCTGAGTGGTACGCAAACCACCCTTTATTCCCATTAAAGAATACAGTGGTCGACTTAAACACAGATATGACAGGTCGCTACGATGACGAGCACAAAGGAAAGCCGGATTACATCTACGAAATCGGTTCAGATAAATTATCGTCTCAATTACGTGAGGTATTAATCGAGCAAAACAAGAAGCACGTAGGTCTGGAACTAGATTTCCGTTTCAACGATCCGAACGATCCAAACCGTTTCTACTACCGTTCAGATCACTATAACTTCGCGAAATTTGGCATTCCAGTAGCTTTCTTCTTTAACGGAGTGCACGACGATTACCACATGCCAGGTGATGAGGTAGACAAAATTGAGTTTGACCAAATCCAAAAAGTAGGCCGTCTAGTGTTCTATATGGCGTGGGAAATCGCGAATAGAGAGCAGAGATTGGTGGTGGATTCTAACAAGCCATAAAAATGGTGTAGCCATTTTTATGGCTAGATTAGAGATAATAGAGTAGAGAGTATAGATTTTGACTTTACTATTTCTGAATTATTAAAAAAGGGGCGAAGGCCCCTTTTTTAATTCCATATCTCTACTCTGTACTCTATAATCTCTAAACTAACTTGGCCAGTTTCTCTCTAAACGTTACCGCTCTCACCTTCGCCTCCTGAATAAACTCATTATCCTTCACATCCCCGATCACCGCATCCAGTTCTTTCGCGTTACCAAACATGGCTAAACGGAATGGATCTTCGTAGTCTTTTGAACGAGAACGTTCGATGCCGGCTGTTAAGAAATCGGAGGTGACAATGGCGCGATCTATACAAGCAGGAATGTTTTCGAAAGCGTGTGGGTTAACTTGCAGTAGACCGTTGAGGGCATTTTCGAATTTTTGGTCTGGATAAAGTGCTGCTTGTTTTTCATAGAATTCGTGTACTTGCTTCCATCGGGTAATTTTGCCTGTTTTGATGTCACTTTTTAGACCTTGAATGAATCCAGAAGGTATCAATTGGCCTCCTAGGTTTTCCCATACTTGAATCGCAGTGGCATTCTTTAAGGTTGCTTGAAGAAGCTCAGAAGGCGATTTGCCAGGGTTTCGCTCGGAGGTGGCTAACCATTCTTTGGCCGCATGGTAATTCAATAAGTCATGGAAAATCTGGTAGGCTTTGTGCGCTTTCGCTATGCGCGTTCTGCGTTTCGTGTTTTCTATGCCAGTGGCGTAGATGGCTAAAGGATTTGAAGCATTTGCCGGGTCTTGTAACCAGGCTTTCCCGTCGCCGCCGCCTAAGGATTCAGAAACCCATTTTTCCAATAGTTTAATGGCTTGTAAGATTTCTGAAACGGTATCAGGCGCCAAGAAATCAAACTCGAGCAACATGTCTTTGTTCGTTCTTTGGTCTCTGGCCGCGAATTTCCATGCATTACGCGCTAGGGCGTACATATTGTACTGGAACCAATAGCCGGCAATAATCAATAATCCACCTTCAGTATCATCGTTTCCGATGAGCGAGAAGGGTAGGGGATTGTGAATTTCGCCTGGGTAATTGCCTTTTGAAATCAAATTAAACGAAGCGAATTTCGAATTGTGTTTTAAGGCTACGGATAAGCCAGGCCAAAATCCACGTCCCGCCTGTAATTCTCCATCCGCTCCACGTGAATTGTGGTTAGAACCGAGGGTGGCACCGGCGGCCATGTTACTTTGGCCATTTACGATTGCCGCACACAAGAACGAGTTGTTGTGGTGTTGTTCGTGGGCTGGAAAAATAAGCGAATTTAATACCTCACAGCAGGAAATAGTTGAATTACTTCCTAAGAAGGAGTTGATCAAACGCGCACCGTATTTTAGCTGAGAATGTGCCGCTAGGATAAAACGAACTGCTTTAACTCCGTAGAATATGCGGCAGCCTTCGTGGATTATTCCGTTGACGATTTCGCAGCCTTCACCTATTTGAGTGGAGGCTTCCGCATTTGAGATGATTGTTAAGTTCTTTAATTTATTCGCGCCTTTGATATAGGTGTCGGTGCCCATATTGACGTCTTTGATGATTCCGGTATTCTTGATGACGGTGCGATCGCCGATTTGGCCATAGAATCCTCGCTTTGATGAGAATTCTTGGATGGCCATTTCTTTGTATTTCGCCTGTAAAAGGCTGTCATCACGATCTTGCGTCCACAAAAAGGCATCTGCTGGTTTCATCCCCACGAATGGAATGACCTTGCGGCCGCCGTTTTCGTTGCCTAATTCCATCCAAATTCGGATACGTTCTTCCTCACCTTTCTTTACAATACCATTTCCAAATTTCGCCGTTGGTGTCGTCGCTAATTCGTTCACTTGGAGGATCATGACCTCATTTCCGATTTGGTAATGAGATAATAAATTCACGCGGTCGATGGCCACATTATCGCCAAAATCACAAGAAATCAAGGTGCTATTATACAGTCCCACCGGCATGCGCAGGTTTTTGAATTCTAAATAGCAACTTTCTAAAACCCCGATGCGATTTACCCCAAAAAAACGGCAATTCTTGACCAAATAAGGATTAAAGCCCTCTTTCACCCACACATCTTTCCAGTTTTCAGCTTCGTTCAGATTCGCCTCCAGGATACTAATTTCACGAGGAGCTAAAGCCCGGTAAGCGGCTAAGTCTAAAGAAGCATTTCGGTGGTCGAATTCTGTTTGGCCTTCTTCTAAATAAGCAGGGGTTACGAATTCAAATCCGAGTTTTGAAAGGGGTTTTTTATCAATTCTATTCATAATTCAAAAAATCAGATCATATCTCATAAAATTCAAGCGGCAAATCATCCGGATCAGCAATAAAGGTAAATCGCTTTCCGGTGAACTCATCGATGCGAATAGGCTCCGATATAATGCCTTTTTTGGTTAATTCCTGAACTGTAAGATCCAGGTTATTTACTTGAAATGCTAAGTGCCTTAAGCCCGTGCTTTCCGGCCTAGAAGGACGGGCTGGCGGATTAGGGAAGGAGAACAATTCAATCACATAATGATTATTAAGTGCTAAATCCAGTTTATAGGAATCACGCTCTTCACGGTACACTTCTCGTATAATTTCAAGCCCTAAATCCTTGGTGTAAAAGGCCTTAGAACGCGCATAATCTGAGCAGATAATGGCGATGTGGTGGACGCTATGTAAACCTAATGTGTTCATTATTTAATAGAAACAGCAATTTTAGAGTCAGCGGTTCCATAGTAAAGAAACCATTTTCCTTTAAAAGGAACTAAACCTTCCACGAAACACACTTCGTTCACCTCACCTACTTTTTCATAGGGTTGATTAGGCCAAATAAACGGCTCGTTTGTTCTTGCGATGACTTTAAAGGGTTTTTGTGCATCAAATAAAACTTGCCCAGCAGCATAGGTGAATATAGGGAAGCGAGCTTCGTTATAATTTGCCGCATTCGAACTGTTGTAAATCAGTAAAATGCCTTCTTTTTTAAGTAAGGCATAAGGTCCGGGTTCCACCAAACGGCTATCAAAATAGCCTGCACGAGGTTTTAAGACAGATAATCGAAAAGCGTTTTCTGCATTTTCCAAGATGTCCCAATGACGTAAATCTTTCGAAGTCGCCAAGAATAAGTCGGTATCACCAAAATACATATAATATAATCCATCAATCTGATGAGCTACTAAACGGCTGCCCTGCTGGACTGTAACAAGGGCCCCAGATTTAGACCAGGTATTCAAGTATTTTTCGGTCGTAAATAGGGGACCAATTTTCTCCCAGGTTTTCAAATCTTTCGAAAACGCACCGCACAAACGTGCGACTTTCCCGTCATATGAAGTATAGGTTAGGAAATAGCCACCATCCTTGGTTTCCACAATTCGAGGGTCTTCTATGCCACCTGGCCACTCAAAACCGCGGAATGCGTCATTTGATGGGAATAAAATAGGTTCCGGATATTTTTTGAAATGAATTCCATCTGTGCTCGTCGCTAATCCAATACGCGAAGTACCTACAGAATCTTGTGCACGGTAGAGTAAATGAACGAGGCCATTACGAACGAGGGCCGTTGGATTTAAGACGTTTTTATTTTCCCAGCCAACATTTTTACCGGTGATAGGATCTAGGAAACGGGCTTCTAAGGAGGGGGAAAGGATTGGATTTTCAGCGTCAGCTTTTTTGAATCCGGTCAGCTGCCAGTTTTGGGCATAGCTAGCTAGCGAAAAGCTTAAAAGCAAAAAGAGGTAAACGCCTTTCATTTTTTTTGATTTAGAAATCTAAATTACGAAAAAAGAACGAAAGCTGCCGGTAATATAGTACAAGAAAGGAGTTCTAGTCTTTGAAGATTTTGTCTTCGATTCCTTGGTTGATGACGTAATTCGTTAGCGACAGACGAATTTGGCCGGTTTTGCGTGTATTTACGGGTGTGACTGCGGTTCGATTAATATCGACGACCACGCCTTTAGGGATCTTGAATTTTTTCACATCTACCGTAATATTCAATTCAGATGGTAGTCCAAAGGCTTTTTCAGAGCCATATACATAGGTGGAAAGTACGGTTCCGTTGCTACGGGAGGTGATTTGAGACTTTAAAATCAAGTCGAGGGTAGGATCCACCCAGATTTTAGCTAAGACTATCTCACCTGAATCGTCCGTTGGTAAGAGTGTAATTGATTCTGTTTTAATACCATCGATGGCCTCGAAACCGGTAAATAAGGCATTGTAAGCAGATTTATTGCGCAGTAAGGCGGTTAAGTCGGTGAAACCTTTTTTGGGCAAAATAGCAATCCCCTTTGTGATCATGCGGAATTTTTCTGGTTGCTTAAAATAGATGGTCGCCTTTGCTGGCATAATCTTAATCAAGGGAATATCGGATTTTATCTGCGCCTCGACGCGGTAATCGCGCACTTTGTTCATCCGCGCTAAGACCTGTACAACGGTCTTGTTCGCATCCTGAGCAAACAGGGAAAAAGAAAGAAATAGAAATATTACGCGAATCATGATTGAATATCTTTTCGGTGGAAAGTATAGAGCGAAACAGAAATTAACACCACATTATGCGCCACTAATACCACACAGGAACGTAAGATGTCAGAAATAGGAAGCGGATCCTCGAAAAAGGAGCGCCAGGAAGCCATGTGTGTGGTAAACAAATAGGGTTTAATTGGATCGAAAACACGCACATCTAAGGTTCCTATAATCGTAAATAACAAGATAACCGACATGGTCGCCACGATAGGCCCGATGGAATTGTCTGTAAAGCAGGACAAGCAAATAGACAAGGAACTGACCGTAAATAACGCTAAAAACGCCACAGCAAATCCACCTAAATAACGCCAATTCACATCAGCTTCTTGCAAAATCACTAATCCATCTGAATTC
Source organism: Aquirufa sp. (assembly GCF_044239315.1). Classification (GTDB taxonomy): domain Bacteria; phylum Bacteroidota; class Bacteroidia; order Cytophagales; family Spirosomataceae; genus Aquirufa. The sequence goes on from NZ_JBIIBQ010000036.1 coordinate 15,469, forward strand.
AAAACCATCATGTCGCCCGTTCCAAACAACATTTTTCCTACTAGCACAGACATGATACCCATCCATAAAATGACAATGAAGGTATATATCCCACCAGCAATAAATTTAGACAACAAGAGTTGAACACGTGAAATCGGTTTCGTAGCTAGCATTCGAATCGTTCCCATCGCGGCCTCACCTGAAACTAAATCGCCAGTCACCAAGGCGACTAGTAGCGGAATTTGGACTAATAACATCTGAAGAATGATGAAGGCAACTAAATTACCATTCAACACATTGCCTTCGAAGGTCAACGTCTGCTCGAACGAGGCTGTCACAAAGGAGATGATCGACATTCCGTCTGCCTTCAAGGCAAATTGAATGACGCCAACTAACACGGTGATGGCGGCAAGGCCTAAATAGGACCTAGGCTTGAGTGCAATCTTAATTATTTCATTATATATGCTGTTAAACAGGATCATTGGTTCACGATTTTAATGAAATAATCCTCCAGCGTTCTTTTCGCCTCCAGGCTGTATATTTCGATATTTTGCTCAACGAGGTATTTGGTGAGCGTAGGAATTTCTGATTTTTCGATAGGAAATTGAATCGCTGAATCGCCTATACTTTCCCATGCTAAATTAGGTTTCCAAGCTAGCAAGGTGTTTTTAACAGATGGCATAGGGCTTGCTTCTAAGCGTAAAATCAGATTTTCGCCATTCATTAGTTCATTGACATTTCCCTCGACGATAGATCTGCCTTTGTTAATAATGACCATTCGATTACAGATCAGTTCAATTTCTGCCAAATTATGAGACGACAAAAGCACCGTTTTGTTTTGTTCGTTTTTTAGACGCAAAATCAAGTTTCGGATATCAATAATACCTTGTGGATCTAATCCCGTCGTAGGTTCGTCTAAAATGATCAGGTCCGGATTATGTAATAGAGTTTGCGCGATTCCTAACCGCTGTTTCATCCCGTGAGAAAAACCAGCAAATTTGTCTTTTTCGCGTCCACCTAAACCCACAAAATCTAACATTTTGTAGATTTCTTGCTTTGTGGATGGCTTTCCTGAGATGCGAGAGAAGATTTCTAGATTTCGGTAGGCCGATAAGTATTTGTAAAAATCGGGTTTTTCGATAATACTTCCGATACGCCCTAGAATGTATTCACGATGAGTGGAGATAGATTCTCCAAAAATTTCTATTGTCCCACTGTCCGGTGTAATCAACGAATTAAGGCATCGTATGCTTGTGCTTTTTCCTGCACCATTGGGACCTAAGAACCCAAAAACATCTCCTTTGTAAACAGAAAAGCTAACATCTGAGACGGCTTGGAAAGAACCAAATTTTTTCGAAAGGTGGCGGACCTCAATAATTTTTTCAGGCATAGTTTGTTAACACCTAAAAATGGAAAAAAGTTTTATTTTCAATCAATGAATGCAAGTTGAAGAGGAATTCTTCTCTTTTAGTAAAAATATTCTTCGATTTTGTTTTAAACAATAAAATTAATTATGGGATTAACATAATGTTATTTAATGGTTATTATTAAAAAAAATATTAAAAAAATTATATTTAATTGTGTAGAAAATAACAAAATATTTTTAATATTGTCTCCGTTAAACTTTGTCTGATAGTCTCTATTGGGCAAATGTTTAACATTCACTAAAACCTTTAATTTATATGAAAAACAATTTCTACGTAAGCAGAGTGGTCTTTCTACTGGCTTTGATGCTCACCTTGTCGTTGGTGGCATTTGGTCAAGACCGAAAAGTTGCGGGAACCGTTTCTGACGCTAAAGGCGGAGGAATTCCCGGAGTTTCTGTA
>NZ_JBIIBQ010000010.1:0-98689 GCF_044239315.1 Aquirufa sp.
CCACTACGGATGTTAATGGAGCCTTCTCCGTTAATGTAAAGAGCGGAAATGCCGAGTTAGTAATCACCTCGGTAGGTTATGTTTCCCAATCTATCGCGGTTGGAAATCGCTCAACTATCGCAATTACACTTGATGAGGATGTAAGTCAATTAAGTGAGGTTGTGGTAACTGGTTACACTTCTCAACGTAAAAAAGACATTACAGGTGCGGTAGCGGTAGTTAGTGCAAAAGAACTTACTGCATTACCAGCAGCATCTGTAACGCAAATGTTACAAGGACGTGCATCCGGTGTTACTGTTGGTAACGATAACTCTCCAGGTGGAGGAACGATGGTTCGTGTGCGTGGATTTGGATCTACTAACAATAACTCACCATTATATGTAATTGATGGAGTGCCTACACAGGGTACGCTAAACCAAATCAACCCGAATGATATTGAGTCGATGCAGGTATTGAAAGATGCTTCTGCGGCTTCTATCTATGGTGCACGTGCGGCGAATGGTGTTGTCATCATCACAACTAAGCGTGGTGGTGAAGGCGAGCCTAAAATTAGTTTTGACATGTACACAGGTACACAGCGAGTAGGCAAGCTTTTGGATTTATTGAATACCAAAGAATTGGGACAGTATTTCTATGAGTCGTCAATTGGTCAAGGTAGAGCACCGGGTTTTTCTCCATCAGCACAATACCGTTTTGCACCTGATGGAACGCAAACAATCGCTGATTACATTTATCCGAACGTATATGGTGCATTGCCAAGTAATTTTACGTACACAAATGATATAACTAATCCAAGATTCAATATTGACGCTTTTAACATTACGAAAGCTAATAAAGAGGGAACAGATTGGCAGAATGTAATCTTTGGCCCAGCTAAAATCTCTAACTATCAGATAGGAGCGACAGGTGGTTCTAAATATGGTAAGTATGCCATTTCTGCAAATTACTTTGATCAGGAAGGTATCTTAAGATACACAGGATATAAGCGTTACTCTGTTCGTGCTAATACAGAATTCAAGAAAGGTGCTATTACTTTCGGAGAGAATGTAACTGTTTCCATCGATGAGCGTAGAGGTGTTCCTAATGGTAACAATAGTGAATCGAATCCAATCATGTTTGCGATTCGTGTTCAGCCAATCATTCCTGTTTTTGATATAACTGGTGGACCTAAAGCTTTAGGTGGATCGAATTTATCAGATCTAAATGGTTTTGGAGGTTCACGTGGTTCGAATTTAGGTAATGCACCTAATCCACTAGCTCGTCAATGGAGAGAGAAAGATAATCCAGTAACTTCAACACGTATCTTCGGTAATGTGTTTGCTGAAGTTGAAATTTTGAAAGATTTAAAGGCTCGTACTAGCCTTGGTTTTGAATACAATAACTTTAATCAATCAGCTTATTTCAACCGTGATATTGAAGCAGTTGAAGCGCGTAATGCGAACAGCTTAACAGTTTCAAATAGCTTTGACCGTGCTATTACTTGGTACAATACCTTGAATTACGCTAAAAAGTGGGGAGATCATGATTTCAACATATTAGTTGGAACAGAATCAGTATCAACGTATGCATTTGGATTTAATGCAGCTAGATCAAATTTTGCTTTTGATGATTTATCGTATCGTTATTTGAACAACGGTTTCCCTGCAGGTCTTTCGAATGGAGGAGCAGGTGCTACCATCACAGCCTTATTTTCACAATTTGGGAAAGCAAATTATTCATACAAGGATTTCTTATTAGCTGACTTTACTTTACGTCGTGATGGCTCTTCAAGATTCGGTCCATCTTACCGTTATGGTGTGTTCCCTGCATTCTCTGTGGGAGCTCGTTTATCGGAATTAGCCTTCATGAAAGACATAACAGTCATTAACGACTTAAAAGTACGTGGAGGTTGGGGTAAAACGGGTAACCAGTTGATCCCATCAGTATACAATGCTTCCACATTGTTTACTCCAGATCCAAACAATAACATGTATGATATTACAGGTTCAGGAACTTCTCTAGCAGCTGGATTTGACTTAACTCAATTCGGTAATGGAAATGGTCGTTGGGAAACAAACACTTCCACTAACATTGGTTTAGATGCAAGTTTGTTTAATAATAAATTAGATGTTGCTTTTGACTGGTATACTCGTACTACATCCGATATGTTAACGCAAGTACCTATTCCAAGAACATCAGGAACAGGTAGTGTTGATTTTGTGAATATTGGAGAAGTTAATAATACGGGTGTAGATTTAAACATATCTTATAGAGATCAAATTGGTCAATTAAGATATGCTATTTCGGGACAAATTAGCCGCTACAAAAACAACGTAGTGAAGTTGAATGATGACCCTAAGGCTTCGATCTTTGGATTCACGACACGTCTACCGGCAATATCGTTAACAAGAGCTGGATTACCGATTGCTAGTTTCTTCGGTTATGTTATTGAAGGAGTTCTTAAGAATGATGCAGAGGCTGCTGCAGCCACGCAAATTCCAGGCTATACTCGCGCTGGTGTCTTCAAGTTCAAAGATGTCAGTGGTCCAGATGGTGTTCCTGATGGCAAAATTAATGCATCTGATAGAACGGTTATTGGTAATCCTCACCCAGACTTTACGTATGGTTTAAATCTTAATTTAGGTTATAAAAATTGGGATTTCACTGTTTTTGCTCAAGGTGTTCAAGGTAATGAAATCTTCAATTACTTGAAGTATTGGACAGACTTCAACACATTCCAAGGAAACCGATCAAAGGATATGTTGTATAATTCATGGAAGAAACAAGGAGATGTGGCTTTATTACCTCGTTTAAATGCGGGTGACACCTTTAGCCAGCAAATTTCAACTTACTTCGTTGAGGATGGTTCCTACATGCGTATCAAGAACGTTCAGTTAACCTACACGGTACCTACTAGTGTGTTAAAGAAAATCAAGTTAAGTTCGATGCAAATTTATGTTCAAGGACAAAACTTATTGACTTTAACTAAATACAAAGGTTTAGATCCTGATATCAACATTAGAAATTCAGGAGCTGATAATCAAGATACGCACATGGGTATTGATGAGGGAGCATTCCCGGTAGCTAAATCTTACAACATAGGATTAAGAGTAGGATTTTAATTAATTTAAAATAAATCAGATAAAAAAATGAAAAAGTTAATCATATTCGCATTAGTTGCGACAGTTGGAATAAACTTTTCTTGTTCAGAGTCGTTTCTCGAGGTAGAACCTCAAGGAGCTGCCTCTCTAAACTCGCTGGCTAATAAAAACGGAGTAAATGCCTTATTAATAGGTTCGTATTCTTTATTAGATGGAGTAGGTGCAGGAAACGTAGGACGGACATCTGCCGTCTCAAACTATGTATTTGGTGGAATTACATCCGGTGATGCAGTAAAAGGTACTGACGCTGGTGACCAGCCAGAGCAAAGTTTCATTGAGCAATACACTTGGTTTGCAGAGAACACCTATTTCCTAGGTAAGTGGCAACATACTTATGATGGCATTGCGCGAGCGAATGAGGCTATATTATTAGCTAAAAGCCAAGATGTTAAGGATATGTCCGATGCGGAGAGATTGCAAGTAACTGCTGAAGCTCGTTTCTTACGTGGTCATTACCATTTCGAAGGAAAGAAAATGTGGAACATGATTCCTTACATTGATGAAAACACGTACAAGCGTGATGATCGTAACTCTACAAAAGTGCCTAATGACAAAGATATTTGGCCAAACATAGAGGCAGATTTCGATTTTGCAATGAAAAATCTACCAGCAACGCAATCTCAAAAAGGTAGAGCAACCAAGTGGGCTGCTATGGCCTATCTTGCGAAAGCATATATGTTTCAAAAGAAATTTAGCTTAGCTAAGCCTCTCTTGGAAGATATCTTAAATAACTCTGGTAAAAAGCTTGTAAATGATTACCATGACAACTACAAAACTACGACTAACAATAACGCTGAATCGCTTTTTGAAGTACAATTCTCTGTTAACGATGGATCAACAGGAGGTAGTGGTAATCAAGGTGACAACTTGAACTGGCCATACACTACCGCTTCTCCAGGTCGTGGATGTTGTGGATTTTACCTACCTTCACAAAACCTAGTGAATGCATTTAAAACTACAGCTGAAGGACTTCCTATGATTGGTAAAAATAAAGCAGGATTGGAGGATACGTACAATAATGTAGATTTACCGAACGATCAAGGTATTGGTACTGCTGCAGCTTTCACGTTAGATGTTTCTCAAACGGTGGATCCTCGTTTAGATTGGACCGTAGGTCGTCGTGGTGTAAACTTCTTAGATTGGGGTAAAATGCCAGGTGCTTCTTGGATTCGTGACCAAAACTATTCTGGTCCGTATACAGGTAAAAAATGGATGTATTATTTAGCTGAAGAAGGAAGTACGACACACTCAACGAGCCGTCGTTCGGTTAATAACAACTACCGTCTTTTGAAGTTATCTATGGTTATTTTATGGTTGGCTGAGGTAGAGGCAGAAGCTGGTAATCTAGCGAAAGCTGAAGAATATGTAAATATGATTCGTAATCGTGCTAAGGGTAGTAAAGTACAAGATGCTTCAATAAAGAACGTTGTAAATCCATATCCTACAGGTACATTCGCAGCAAATGGTAAAGACTATGCACTAAATGCAGTATATATGGAAAACCGTTTGGAATTTGCTATGGAAGGCCATCGTTTCTTCGATTTAGTTCGTTGGGGAATTGCGGCTGACTTCTTGAACAGGATGTATATCCCTAAAGAGTCTGTATCAGGTACAGACTTAACTGGAAGAACATATAGCAAAAGAAGTTATTTGGCTGGTAAATCATTTGACCCGGCTAAGAATAATTACTTCCCTCTTCCTATTGATGAGATTTTAAACTCACAAAAAGATGGAAAACCTACCCTTAAGCAAAATAATGGATATTAATAGCTAGGGTTATTTTGAAAAAGTCAGGATCGCAAGGTCCTGACTTTTTTGTTTTAGCGGTTTTTTATCCGTGGTTGATTATCTTAGTGTTATTGTATGAATAGGGTAAGGATAAGTCTTTTAGTGTGGATAGTATGCTGCTCATGTACTAGTACGAGCCAGTTAGCTATTCCTTTTTCTGTGGATGCTTATCATTCTTCATCAGCCTATTTGCGTACTGTATCTCATGGTGAAAGTGAAAGTGAAAATGTAGCAGAACGAATGGCCATTCATACAGCTCAAATTGAATTAACTTCCCTCATTCAGACTTTAGTAAAAAATGTAAGTACTGAGTTTAATTCGGCCTTTCAGTCGGCTGAATTAGAAGGATGGAAAACCTATTTTCAGAAAGAGGAAATGTCGATAGCACAACAAACAATGACCCGATTAAGGGTGGTAGAAAAAAAAGTAATTTTGCGATCAGATCAGCGGTATGAAATTTGGGTGATAGTGGAATTGCCTAAAAAGGATTTCGTAGATGGATTTGAACGTATTTTTTCTGCTTCGAAAGCAAGTAGCCTAGTAGACAAAAAGAATCGTTTTCGGCAAGTTTTTGATAGGGAATGGGCTAAATTAGTACATTAAGTGGAAAGAATGAGAAAGTTAATAATCTTACTGTTTTTATTAAGTATTGGTCATTGGGCTTTTAGTCAGGTGAGTTTTGATTTGACTAAGTCAAAAGAAGTAGAATCGACTTTAGCTGAATCACACTATTTTCATTTAGCAAGTAGGCCTTATGTTCTTGGTGTGACGAATCTAGAAGAATTGAAGACTCAGTTGGAAGTAGACTTAAAAGCTTCTTTAGCTAAAAATATTATTTCTAAGGTTCGGTTAGAGGACAAATCTAAATCTGTTTCCTTAAGTGTCAAAGATCAAGGAAATAGGAAAAATAATAGTCTGCGCGAGGTTACAAATTTTGAATTTAACAGTAATATAGAATCGGAAATAACCTTTAGTGACTTGAAGCCTCTGTTTCAGGAGGATATGAGAAACAGACGATTATATGGTTTGATTTATATCAATAAGGAGAAGTTTTTAGTTCAAAATTTAGCAAAAATTCAATATGCCTTGAATAAATTATTGGAAGAAGTTTCCTCTTTTTCGGTTCAAAATGCAGCACATGCTCGGGTTATTCAGTTGAAATACAACGAATATTTGAAGCAGAAAAATGACATTTATTCTCTAATTGAAGTGCAGAATATGCTAGATCCTGGTCGATTAGCGAAAGAGGAAGCTATGTTAGGTCAGGTGGCTTCTTTGGAAAAGTATTTAACTGAATTGATGACCTTAGTGGAGTCTGGCGAGTTTCAGACAGATTTAGTTGCTGTAAAAGAGAAATTGCATGCAGAGGATTTTAAAGGAGCACTTTTGGATTTCGAAAAGATGGCAATAAAATATCCAGGTAATCCCACCTTGTTAACGGAGAAAGTAGCGGCACTAGATTTGATCGAAGATTATTTTCAACCTAAAGTTGCCTCTAATGATTATTTATTTGCGCTTCAAACAATAAAATATGTAGAGGGATTAGATCGAAGTTTTTCTACCCGTTATTTTGAGGTCAAAAAGATTTTAATCAAAAAGGCATTTGATTCCTATATCTCTAAAGTTGAATCAAGCGTGTCCAATAGGGATTACATCGATGCTAAACTATTATTAGGAAAAATTAGGGAATTCCGCTATTTCGATAGTGACCGATTCGATCAGTTAGAAAAACTAATTGAAGACTCTATGTATAGAGATAAGATTACGGAGATTGACCAAAAAGTAGCTGTTGGCAACCTAATGGATGCTTACATACTAATCGTATCAACGAAGCGGGCCTATCCATTGCGAAATATGAATGAAATCATATACCGGGAACAGGCGGTTATCGAAGGGTTGACAGAACAAAAGGTGAAAGAAATTAAGGCTCAACGCCCCATGACCTGGCAATTACAAGTAGGAGGGGGCCTTATTTCAAATTTCTATAGTTTACCTGCAGCCGATATTTCAAATTATACGATAGCTACCGCGTCCAGTGTAGGAGAGATAGGTTTGTATAAAAAGACTGGGATTAAAAGATTTGAAGGGTTTGATGGAGCTGCACCGATGTATACGGCAAATGCTGTAGGTTTTAGACTTGCTGTTTGGTATCCCAATAAAGTGTATAAATCCCCGATACCAGGTGCAGCGCAATACGATGCTGGTTTGTTTTTAAAATCAACCGTATTCGAGCCTCAGTTATCGTTCTATGTTTTACGGTTTTGTAATTTAAACGTCGGTAAAATGCTAGGTGAAATAGTTGATGCTAAATCAAATTCAGTTGTTAATACAAATTCAGATTATTATACCTTCACCCTTGGAATTAGACCTAGAATAGCTAATTTGATGTTGAACATCAACGGCAAATTAATTTCCGACATGGTTAGTAAAAATTATATTACCGTTCAAGCGACGTTAAATATAGCTTTGGATTTTGTTCGTCGATTTAAGGAATCGGAGAGATCTGATATTCGAAATGGAATTATTAAGTTAAAGGAAAAAATGTAAATAACTGATGATGCGGCCACTACGCTATTTAACGCCTTATTTCTTGTTTGTATTAGCTTTTCTAGCTTTTACTAAGAGTGGTTTTTATTGTTGGGGACCCTTAGCGTATCTGTTCTTTTTGATACCTATTTGTGAATTATTTATAGCCCCTAATTCGGATAATTTATCGGAGGAGCAAGAGCAGGCGGCTAAATCAAATATATTATTTGATTTGGTCTTATGGTTAACCGTGCCTATGCAATTAGTCGCCTTGTATTTGTTTTTAACTAGTTTAAATCAAGGACTTTCTATTTTTGATACGGCTGGTCGAGTGGTCACTATGGGATTGTTGTGTGGAACTTTTGGAATTAATGCGGCACATGAATTAGGTCATCGGGTGAATAAATTTGAGCAGTTTCTTGCCAAAATTCTTCTACTTACCAGCCTCTACATGCATTTCTTTATTGAGCATAATAAAGGACATCACAGGCATGTAGCAACTTCAGAGGATCCTAGTACGGCCTTTTATAAGCAGAACTTATATGCTTTTTGGATTCAGACTTTTGTAGGGACACAACAAAAGGCTTGGCAGATTGCGATTTCGGAATCAAAAAATAAAGTATTCAATGAAATGGCTTTATTTCAGCTGATTCAATTTAGCCTGTTAGGTTTGATTTATTATTTTTTCGGAGGCTTTGTGCTTGTCTGCTTCCTTGTCGCTGCTTTCATTGGAGCAGCCCTATTAGAAACGGTGAATTACATTGAACATTATGGATTGCAACGAAAACAAGCGAAGACTTCCTATGAGCGTGTGAAGCCAGCTCATAGCTGGAACAGTAACCATGCTCTAGGGCGATTAACTTTGTTCGAATTGAGCAGACATAGTGATCATCATTATTTGGCCTCTAGAAAATACCAAATTCTTCGTCATATGGACGATGCACCCCAAATGCCGACTGGATACCCCGGAATGATTTTACTCGCTCTAATTCCCCCGCTTTGGTTTAAGGTGATGCATAAACAAATGGAAGTTTATGCCATCATCCCTTAAATTTGAAAATTACTTTTTATTCATTTCTTGAATAAGAGCTTTCAACTCGTTCATTTCCTTGAAATTTACCTTCTGTGACTTGATAAAAGCAATCGCCTTTTCTGCGTCGGCACCAAAAGCCTCTTTCAGCACTTTTTCTTTATTTTTCAATAGATAAACTTTCCCATCAACTGCCACGAAAATATCTTGTTCGTCTTGAAAAACCTTTGCTGCTTGCGCACCATAGGTAGCGGATGGATCATCAGTCATCACCTTATACGGATGAAATAGCAAGGAATATTTCCCCTTTTCTAAAACTTGAACAAATCGCTTTTTCTTGACTGTAGGCACCTCATATTCTGAGGTAAATTCGATCAATTCTCCTGAGGAGGAGGTGTAAGTAAATTTAGATAACTTATCTGGTCCATAGGAAAATTGACCACCGTCTAATTTATACTCTAAATTATTTGAATAAGCATTCAATGCAATATTTAGACCCTCTACTTTTAGACCATTATTGAGATATAAAACTCCCTTTTTAAAGTCTTCTAAATAGGCAGAACCTTTAACTCCGATATACGGATTTGCAGTAATGGGCATTCCTGTTCCATTATCACGCAGAATGGCCAATTGTCCATTAGACACTATAGGAGATACTCCTAGAAGAATAAAGAAGAATATTTTTTTCATCATTTGTAGAAGATAAAAAGACCGGATAAATCCGGTCTTTTTACTAGTTGAAGTTTAACAAAACAAAATTATCGAGTAATTCTAAGTTGAACTTTGTTGTAATTAGTGTTGTAGCCGATCTCATCGTTTCCATCAATCTGGAGTAAAAGATCAACAGAACCACCAATTCTACCTGTGTTGACAACATTCACAGTTAATGTACCAAAACTACTGCCTTTAGGGATCGTTAATTTCCCAGTCATGGTGTAGTCTTTACCACTTACAGCTGTGGTAGCAGCACCAGTCACGGAAGAGTACATGATTATTTCATCAGATGCTCTATGTGCGCCTACAAGATTTACACGAAAGCTAACTGTACCTACAGTATTAGCTACTGTAATTCTAGGATATGTCTCACCTGCTAAAGGCGTACGTTCTACGGCGTCTTGAAACTCTAATACACTTCCTTCCCATTTAGGGTAGTTTTGCTCAATGCAAGAAGAGGATACAAGGACTAAGGCCATTAAGTATAATAAATATATTTTTTTCATGATTTCAAATTTTAGTAGCCTCTGTTTTGTTTAATATTAGGATTACCATCCACCTCACGTTGAGGAATTGGAGGCAGAATCTTGAAATCTTCAAACGATAAGTTTACCGCTGGGACTGTCTTCACGATTGCTCTTCCATAACGCTTTAAGTCAAAGAAACGGTGACCTTCAAAAGCAAATTCTTTGAATCTTTCTAAAAGAATTTCTTCTAAAAGCGCATTTCCTGATAAGTCTACCGCAGGTAAACCTCTTAAACCTTTGAATGCATTTAATTCCGTAAGGGCAGCAGATTCATTCTTTAATTGGTAATTAGCTTCTGCTCTATTCAAGTGCATCTCTGACTTACGAATCACAGGTACGTTGTCAGCATAGGCGAAACCAGATTTAGCCATAAACTTGGTACATTCGATTTGGCGACCTGCACCTCTAACCGTATTACCAGTAGTGTACAATTGTGCTCTAATGTCAGCATTTCTAGTTACATCCCAGTTGTTATTGTCTGAAGCTACTGTTCCAGCAGCCTGCAATGGAGCCAAACCAAAGAATCCTCTAACAGTAGCATTTGGAATGAAATCACCCCATCCACCTTGAGAGTTTTTATTTGCTAGGCTCAAGATAGCGGTGTAAGTTGATTGTAAAGACTCATTCACCCCAATCGATTCTTCTGCCAAGGCAAAACGTACCTCGAACATCGATTCAGGGTTTATAGCAGCTCGCCATCCACTCACATAGGCCGCACCAGAGGTAACAGCACCTACGTTACTTGCTAAGGCAAGAGTAGATTCTGAAACTACTTTAGTCCAGTCTCCTCTATATAACGCTACGCGAGATAACAAAGCTGAAGCAGCTGGTCCAGAACCGTATTGAACGCCTCTTCCTGCAGGTACTAATTTTTTAACATCCTCCAGATCTTTATATATTTGCTCATATACCGCATCAATTGTTGATCGTGGTGTTTTACGAGTTAAGGCTTCTCCAGAGGTGATTACACCTTCTAATACGACTGGTATACCTCCTTGACCAATTACACCAGGTTGGAATACAGCAGTAGGAATGTAAGAGTAGACTTTTATTAAGTCGAAATAGTATAAAGCTCTTAAGAACTTAGCTTCTCCTTCCCAACGAGCCTTTTGAGCATCCGTTGCACCTTGAACTTTGCTGATACCAGCTAAGATTAGGTTAGCCTCATTGATAGCAAAGTAACTATTTTGCCATGTACCGAAATGAGCTCCTGGTTGGTTATTGTTTTCACCAATCAAACGACCAGAGTTACTAGTTGTTTGACCTACATCTGCTAATGCATCGGATACGGCTAACAAATCACGGCCGTAGTTACGTGCAGATCTTAATTTAGAATATACTGAATTAAGTGCTGCATTCATCGCGTCAGGCGTATTTAAAGCTCCATTTGCATCAATTGATTGTTTAGGATCTACCTGAAGTAAACTATCACAAGAACTTAATAGGAGGGAACCTACTAAGGCAAGAGATAAGTAAAATTTAGTATGTAATTTCATATTTTTTTCCTTTTATAGATTAGAATCCGATTTGAACTCCTAGTGTATAGCTCTTAGTCAAAGGAATAGCACCTGTACCTGCTCCTGTAAACTCTGGATCATATCCAGGGTAATCTGCGTAGGTCCATAAGTTAACTCCTTGAAGGTAAATGCGTGCACGCGTCAGACCGATTTTATTGACTAAGCTAGGCTGGAAGCTGTAGGCTAATGTCAATTGTGAAAGTCGAATAAAGTCAGTCTTTAATATGGCTGCATCACCTGAGTTTCTGCTTGCACCTCTCACTTCATTACCGCCATTAGTTGTTAAATTTCTTGGAATATCCGTGATTTGACCTGGTGTTTTCCAAGATCTATCAACTACATCACGAAGCGCATTTAAAGTTAATCTAGTTCCGTTTTCTCTTAAGAAACCGTACTGTCCATCAGTCGTAAACCCACCATATTCATAGACAAAGAAGGTAGTTAATTCTAAACCTTTATAAGTGAAAGTATTGTTCATACCTCCAAATATCGTAGCAAGGGTAGAACCTCGGTAAACTCTATCTGCTGCTAATGGTAAATAAGTAATTCTACGATTGATATCATACCACATCGGACGGCCAGTAGCCGGGTTAACTCCTGCATATTGCGCTGCAAAGAAAGCCCCTTCACCACTTCTTCCTACTGGCTGACCTACTGCGATACCTGGGTTAGCAGGTAGGAATGATAAGCCATCATACAATTTTACAATCTGGTTCTTGATTTGGGAGAAGTTGAAACTACTATTCCAACGGAAACCAGCATTATCTACGTTAACTGTAGAGATTTCAACTTCGATTCCTTTGTTTTGAAGCTCACCTACGTTATTTGAAATACCACTGAAACCATTTGTCCAAAGGATAGGCTGGCTCAATAATAATTCTTTCGTTCTACGATCAAATAGGTCTACCGAACCTGTAATTCTATTATCAAAGAACCCGAAGTCTACACCAACGTTTGTGGTATTATTCGTTTCCCATCCAAGATTTAAGTTAGCTAGTGAGGAAGGTAAGATACCTGCACTTCCTGAATAGTTACCTCCACCACCGTAAAGGCCTCTTGCATCAAAGTTTCCGATTTGATCATTACCAGTCAAACCATAAGAAGCTCTTAACTTCATTTCTGAAATTAGTTTTGAATCCTTAAGGAAATTTTCTTCTGCCACACTCCATCCTACACGAATAGATGGAAATAAACCATATTGGTTGTTCGCTCCAAAACGGGAGGATCCATCATAACGAGCTGTGATAGTTGCTAAGTATTTCTTCTTGTAATCGTAATTAACAGAAGTAAATGCAGAAGCTCTTCTGTATCCAGTCCAGAAGCCAGTAATTGATTCCGGAGTAGCAGCCGATTGAATGGTTCTAAATTGGAAGGTAGGGAAACCAATACCTGCACCAGAAATACCTTCTCTCACTTCAGATAAATATTCTACACCTAATAGGGCAGAAACATTGTGAACTGCATTGAAAGATTTATTCCAGTTTAATGTTTGCGTTGTAATAAAACGAGTTCTCCAGTCAGACTGAACCGAACTTCTACCTATCACACCTGCTCCATCTGGAGTACGTGGATCACGGTAATTATCACCTTGAAGTAAACGATAATCTAAACCAAACAAAGAACGGAACGTTAAGTTGTTCGCAACTTTGTAGTTCGTAATTAAATTACCTACTACTGTATTTGTACGCTGTAAACCTGTATTATAGGCATTAACTAACACCACATTTTGTCCTAATACTCCGGCAATGGCTGTATTGTAAGTTCCATCCGCGTTGTAAATGGCATTGTGTGGTAATACAGCAGATGCAGAGAACGCTGGGTTACCTAAGAAAGAACCTTCCACTGCAAATGGGACATTTTGCGTAAATGTTGAAAGATTAATGTTAGTCTCTATATTCAAACGTTTTGTTGCTTGATGCGTCAAAGCAACTCTTACTGTTCCTCTTTCAAAGTCAACAGGCTTAAATGAGGACTCCTGGTAGTTATATGAACCAGATAATAAGAAGGTAGTTTTGTCATCTCCTCCAGAAACGTTCATCTCGTAGTTATTAAGTCTACCTGTTCCCATCACTGCACGTTGCCAGTCGTAATTAGGTAAAGCCAAGCCTATAGCGTCTAATGCCGGTCTTGTTTGAGAAGCCCAGTTAGATGGAAGACGACCCATATTGCTCAATGCATTTGCTTCAGGATTCGAAACGCCAGAATTAATAAATGCATCTCTACGCATTCCATACCATTCAGAACCCGAAAGTATATCTAGGTACTTCATTGGCTGAGTTTCTCCAGAAAAGGCATTTAATTCAAACTTAGCCTTTCCTTTCTTTCCTTTTTTAGTAGTGATGATAACAACACCATTAGCCGCTTGAGAACCATAGATGGCAGCAGAAGCAGCATCTTTTAAGATCTCCATTGACTCGATATCATTCGGGTTCAAGAAGGCAAGTGGGTTAGATTGGGTAAATGATGCGTTAGATGTATTGTTTAACTGTACACCATCTACGATAAATAAGGGTTCATTACCTGCAGTAATAGAGCCCACACCACGAATACGGATATTTACCGAACCACCTGGAAGACCGTTAGACGATCTAACTTGTACCCCTGACGCACGTCCTTGTAGGGCACGGTCAAAAGATTGTAATGGTAAGTTTTGAATAGAAGATCCTTTAACAGAAGATACTGCACCCGTCACTTCACGTTTCGTTTGCGTACCATAACCTGTTACGACCACCTCATTCAAGGCTGTGTTATCAGTTTCCAAACCTAGGTTTATGATGGTTCTGTTTCCAACATTCACCTCTTGAGCAACTAGTCCCACAGATCTGAATACTAACACACTTTTTCCAGTAGGAACGTTAATGGAATATTTACCATTCAAATCGGTGGTAGTACCCACAGTCGTACCTTTAACAAGAACTGATGCACCTGGTACACCCATTCGATTTTCTACAGAAGTAACTGTACCGGTAATCACACGCCCTTGGGCAAATGCTATCGCATTAACCATAAGCATTGTGAGACCTAGGAGTAAAATTTTCCTCATATTAGTTATTTGTTTGTTTATGGCCCGTTAAATACGAAATCTTGAAACACTTAACTCTCTAAACTTCGAGTCATTCATCTCAAATACACTAACTTGTTGAAGGATAATGCATTTAAATCGATACAACGGACTGTTGATTCAGTGCAAGTTAATTTTTTTTTTCTTTGATTTCTACAAAAATGTATAATTTTTTTATCAAAATTTAACTTATGCTTAACAGAGGTTATTGAGGTTAAACCATTAGATTAAAATTTCCATTTCTGAGTTTTTTTAAAAAAAAATAAAAAAAAAGGGCCATCCAAAATGCTTGGAAGGCCCTTTAATGGAAACTTTTATTGCTAATTAGTTCAAGAACTCATCAAAAGTTAAGCTCACATAGTACATGGAACCTACAGTAGGGTTACCCCATGCTTGTCTGTATCCATCACTGAACATGTTATTTCCACCAATTTTCAGGTTAGACTTCAATGACTTCATTTTTAAACTTACTTGAGCATCGAAAGTTCCGAATGCAGGCATCTTAGATAATTGGAAGGTAGATACATCTGCATTTACGAATGAAGACTGCCAAACAAATTCATCCTGCCATCTGTAAGACATAGAGAAACCAATGTTCTTTACAATCTCACGATTCGCGAAATTCAATACATAGCGGAACTCAGGAGTATTGAAAGAAGGCTGGAATCCAGATGCTCTCAATTTCTCTAAGTCCTGAAGTTTATTGTAAGATACGTTACCTCCAATAGTGTAGTTTTTAGGTAAACGGTAATCCAATCCTACTGCCCAACCATAAGATTTGATGATCTCTTTTCTATTAACAGGCAATGAATAGACACTTCTTGTACTAGAATTCAATAGGTTAAGACCTAAAGTTGATGCAGGGCTAGTAGCAACGTAGTTTCTGTCCTGAACCAATACTTGTCCTCCAATGAAGTTTTCAAAGTTATTGTAGTAACCATAAGCATCAACTAACAATTTGTTAGCAAACAATCCCTTGTAACCTAACTCATAAGATTGAACAATTTCTGGCTTGAATTCCTCCGCTTTGAATGGCACCAATAAAGCTTGATTAGCTGTTGCTGCATTAACAGGAACTAATTGAGCAGCAATTGTAGGTACGATAGTAGGTACCAAAGCTGCGATAGCTGCAGGAGCCTGAGCTGCAGGAAGTGTACCAGCTTGTACTTGTGCAGTTACGATGGCTGTAGCTTGAGTAATCGCTAGCTGAGTTGCCTGCTGAATTGAAGCTTGATAAACAGGTGAAGAAGGCTGAGTAGCAGATAAAACTGCTCCACCAAATTGCGTTACCGTAGCTAGTGTATAGGCTGGGTTAGTAGCGAACTTGTAACGATCTCTAAAGAAAGGTAAACCACCGATTAAACGTGCCTGAGGAGTTACCAAGTCGATGAACAGATCTTGTGTCGTAGGCATACGGAATCCAGTTTGGAAAGATGCTCTAAAGTTGTGCGTTCCTTCAGTATAAACTGCAGATACACGTGGAGATACTTGACCTTTAAATCTTTCTTTCTTATCGTAACGAGCAGAAGCCGTCAATCTAAGTTTATCATCGAATAAAGACTTGGCACCTTGAATGTAAGCACCATGCTCGTTGTTAGTAAACTCTTTGCCGTTATCATCAGTAGCAAATAGCGTCTTGTCAGAATTTAATTCAAAAACTCTAAAGTTAGCGCCGATTACAAAATCAGCCCATTTAATTTCTTTAAATTGATAAGAACCCTCTAGGTGATATAAGTTTGTTTTATCCACAAATTTAGCACCTACGCCAGAAGCATTCCCTGGAATTGGAAGATTTACAACATTATTTTTGGCAGCTTCAAATTCTGGAGTTCCAGGTATCAATCTACCTTGGTCAGCAAATTTTCTCGCTGCATCGTGAGCTAAAACCTCGCTCAACCCACCCGCTCTAGCTTGAGCAAATGCTCCTACGTACTGAGGGAACCAAAGAGTACTCGGTTTCCATGCTTCGTTGATACCTTGTGCGGCAATACCTACAGCAAACGCATCACCTGAACGCTCTTGTGTGGTGTAAGCTCTTAAGAACCAGTTAGCACCTTTCAATTCAGCTTTGAGTTGACTTAACTGGAAGTTAGCAATGGAGTAGCGATCAGCACCCGTGTAAACCGTAGTTCCGAAACCATAGTTACCTTGAATGATTGCCTCTACACGGTCATTAATACGGTAATGAAGGGCTGCATTGAATTTTAATGATTTCGTACCATAATCGGCTAAATCAGATTCTCTATAACCTGTTCTAGAAATAGATGTTTGTGGAATCAAAGGAAGGACTGCAGCAGGTAAAGCGCCTGCGGAAATCATACTTTGAGCAGTAGAGAACATATTAACGTTGGTTTCATCACCATATACGTTTACTCCGTTATACCCTGGATTGGTATCACGTCTACCATTTGAGATTCTAAAACCATTTAATAAGGACTGATCTCTGAAATCGTTTGCTTGCCAATCATCTGCTTTTAAATAAGAAAAGTTTACTTTAAAGGCAACCTTGTTGCTGAATGCCTTAGCGAATCTAGCACTGAAGTCATAGAAACCTGTTTGTGCAGTAGTTCTATCTTGTTGATCCATCAAACCTGATCTTACATTCACAGAAAGACCTTGGTATAAGAATGGACTTTTAGAGTTCATTAATAGGATACCATTGATTGCGTTAGGGCCATAAAGTGCTGAAGCTGCTCCTGGAAGCAATTCAACGCTTTCCAAATCCAATTCAGGAATACCAACAATGTTACCTACAGAGAAGTTTAAACCGGGAGCCTGGTTATCCATACCGTCGATCAGCTGAACCGTTCTCACGTTACCGTTAGCATTAAAGCCTCTTGTATTAAATGATTTAAAGGTCAAGGACTGTGTGCTCATTTCTACTCCCTTTAAATTATTTAAAGCATCATAGAAACTAGCTTGAGGGACATTGCGAATGGCAAGGATATTCATTTTTTCAACAGATACTGGAGATCTAAGGATACTTTCTTCCACTCTTGAGGCTGAAACTACTACATCTTGTCCTAAAACAGATGTTTCAGTTAATTCAACCGAAAGGGTAGACATTCCTCTATTGATTTCGACTTCTTTCGTTCCGAAACCAACCATAGAGAAAACCAAAGTAAATGGAGCCTCTTGATTGACTTTCAAGGAATACTTACCGGATAGGTCAGAAATTGTTCCAGTTACTTTTCCTTTAACCTGGATGTTCACCCCTAGCAAAGTTTCCTTCGTGTTTGCATCCGTGACTGTACCTGAGATGGTAGTCTGAGCAAGTGAAACAGTGGATCCTAATAAAAGGAATACAACCACCGAAAGCACTGAACTCCAGATTTTTCTGGTAAAATTTTTCATATTCTTAAATTTTGTAAAGAGTTAATATGTTGTTAATAAAGTTGAATACAACCCAATTTTTTCGAAATTTAAAGGAAAAAGACAACTTTCTATACTTTTTATGAAAAAATTCTCAAAAATTGAACTTTTACGAGGTAGGGTGATTTAGGCTAGTGGTTGTAAGACATAACCCCTGAGTAAGGGATTCTAAACCAGAAAAAACTAATATGAATAGTAAAAAGAAATCTAAATCCTAGATTATTTCAATCAAAAGAAGGTATAACTAAAGCTAGAATTTGGACCCACTAGTGAAATAAATTAAAAAAAAATATAAAAAATCCGTAGTAGCTATGTTATGTTTTCATTAAAAATTATAAAATTTGTTGTTTGAAAAATAATTTGACATTAAAGTATACCTATTAAAACATGTATACCTTTGGAAATTGTTTTTTAACTATAAATCAAACTTTATCAAATCAAAAATTATGAAGCTAAATTTACTAAAGAATTTGCTTGCCCTGTTTGTACTCTTAATGAGTGTAAGTACAGCGATGTCTCAGGGAGTTACAACCTCCGGTATCACCGGATCCATAACTGAAGCTAATGGACAACCACTTCTAGGTGCTAGTGTGGTCGTTACTCACCTTCCTTCAGGAACGCGCTATGGTGCGGTATCAAATTCAGAAGGGAAGTATTCAATTCCAGGTATGCGTGTGGGAGGGCCTTACAAGGTATCTGCTTCCTTCATCGGATTTTCTACAAAAGAAATCGACGGATTGAACCTTTCTCTTGGAACGTTCGCTAACCTGAACATTACACTTAAGGAGGATGGAAAAGTGCTTTCTGAAGTGGTAGTAAGTGCTAATCAAAACAGCCTATTCTCTAGTGAGCGTACGGGTGCGAGCACATCTATCGATAACAGAACGCTAAATAAGCTTCCAACGATCTCCAGAAGTATTAATGATTTCACGAGATTGTCTCCACAATCGAATGGCCAGTCTTTTGCAGGTCAGGATTCTAGATTGAACAATATCACTGTTGACGGTTCTTATTTCAACAACTCATTCGGATTAGGTTCTGGTTCTAACCCAGGTGGTAGAACAGGTGTTTCTCCTATCTCTTTAGATGCTATCGAGCAAATCTCTGTTAACGTGGCTCCATATGATGTGAGACAAGGTAACTTTACCGGTGCAGGTGTTAACACGGTAACTCGTTCTGGTACGAATGAATTCTCGGGATCTGCTTATTATTTCACAAGAAATAACGATAACGTAGGTAAAATTGCTGGTAACAATCGTTTTGATCCAGGTACGTTTAATTACAATCAAGTAGGATTCCGTGTAGGTGGTCCCATCATTAAAAACAAGTTATTCTTCTTTGCTTCATTCGAAGATGAGAAGGAAGCAAGACCAGGTACAACTTGGAAAGCGAATTCAGGATCGGATCCAATCACTGGTAACGTAACACGTGTTTTAGCTTCTGACCTGGATGGATTGAGCTCTTATCTAAGAAGTAAGTTTAATTATGAAACGGGTCCTTACCAAGGATATGACAACCTAACAGTAGGTACCAAGTTTTTGGTTAAGTTAGACTATAATATTAATGACAAGAACAAGTTAAGTTTGAGATACAATCACTTAAATTCTTCTACTGATGTGTTGATGTCTGGTTCTTCTTCTTTAGGTTTTGGTAATCGTAACTTTAGACCTGAAGCATTGAACTTCCAAAACTCCAACTACAGCATCATGGAGAACATCCGTTCTTTAGTGGCAGAATTAAATTCACGTATTGGTAATAACGTATCAAATAATTTAATTGTTGGTTATACTTACCAAGACGAAAGCCGTGGTGAGAAGGGAACTTTCTTCCCGATGGTGGATATCTTGAACGCTGGTTCTACATATACTTCTTTCGGATTTGAGCCTTTCACTCCTAACAACGAGTTGAGATACAAGACGTTCCAAATCCAAGATAACTTACAAATCTTCAAAGGAAACCATACGTTCACGGCAGGATTTAGCTATGAAAACTACCAGTCTGAGAACATTTTCTTCCCTGGTTCACAATCCGTATATGTATACAACTCTTTGGCTGATTTCTACAAGGATGCGGATAATTTCCTAGCTAATGGCAACAAAGTAGCTTCTGGCGTAACACAGAGAAGATTTCAGGTTCGTTGGAATAATATCCCAGGATCTGAAAAGCCAGTACAGCCTTTAGAAGTAAACTATGGTGGAGTATTCATCCAAGATGAGTGGCAAGCTAGACCTAATTTAAAGTTAACAGCAGGTTTAAGAGTAGATGTTCCTATCTTCGAACAGACTGCACTTAGAAATACAGAAATGGAGAGCATGTACTTCAGAAATCCAGCCGGAGCTTATGTAAACTTCAGAACAGATGCACTTCCAGAAGCTAATCTATTGTGGTCTCCACGTGTAGGCTTTAACTGGGATGTATTTAATAATCAAATGACACAAGTTAGAGGTGGTTCAGGAGTATTCACTGGTCGCCCTGCTTATGTTTGGATTTCTAACCAAGTGGGAAATAATGGTATCTTGACTGGTTTTGAACAACTTGACAACACGACCACTCGACCTTTCAACCCAGATCCTAATACGTACAAGCCTTCTGTAGTGACTGGTGCACCAGCAGCTTCTTACGAGCTTGCCTTGACTGAGACTGACTTTAAGTTTCCTCAAGTATGGAGATCTAATATCGCTATTGATCAGAAATTACCTGGTGGAATTATCGCAACAGGTGAATTTATCTACAACCAAGATGTGAACGGAGTAGCTTACTACAACGCTAACTTGCCGGTTGCATTCTCCCAATTTACTGGAAATGACAACCGTTACAGATGGAATGCGGCTACTAACCCTAACCGTATTAACGGCAAGATCCCGAATGCAGTGACTTTATCTAATCAAGCGGTTGGTAACTCATGGGTAGCTTCATTCTCTTTAGAAAGACCATTTACAAATGGATTATTCTTGAAGACTGCTTACAGTTATGGTGAATCTAAAAACACTGTGGATCCAGGATCTATTGCTGCAGGTACTTGGTTCGGAAACCCAATTTCGAATGATCCGAACAATCCAGCTTTAGCTAATTCAGCTAATTTCATGGGACACAGAGTTTTTGCTATTGCTTCTTACTCTAAAGACGTGTTTAAGATTGGAAATACATCGGTATCTCTTTTCTGGGAAGGTAGAACTCTGGGTAACGCTAGTTACGTAGTTGGAGGAGATTTGAATGGTGACGGTGGTACTTCTAATGATTTGATCTACATTCCAAAAACTAAAGCGGAAATGAACTTCCAATCATTTACGGCAAGTGGAAGAACTTTCACAGCTGCAGAGCAAGCGGATGCATGGGAAAGATATATTCTACAAGATGAGTACTTGAGCGCTAATAGAGGTAAATATGCCGAAAGAGGTGGAGTGATTATGCCGATGGTATTCCGTGCAGATCTTTCATTTGCTCAGCAATTGTTTACAAACATTGGTGGTAAGAGAAATACCTTAGAATTCCGTATGGATATTCTAAATGTAGGAAATCTAATAGATGCTGACTACGGTGTAGGTAAGACTTTCAATTCAACACAGCCTCTTGTAACTGGAACACCTTCTGTTAGTGCAGATGGTAGACCTCAATACAGATTCAGAAACCTTGGTTCAAGCTTGATTTCTGAAACGTACAGAGCTACAGCCGGTGTTGCTGACGTGTGGAGAATGCAGTTTGGCTTAAGATATATCTTCAACTAAGCTGAAGGTATTGAATAAAAAAGCGTCTCGGTGATTACCGAGACGCTTTTTTTATGTGCAGTAAGATATAAAACTTAACCGTTCCAAACTACTCTACGGTTACACTCTTCGCTAAATTTCTTGGCTTATCCACATCTAATCCTCTCATGACTCCGATATAGTACGAAAGGATCTGCGTTGGAATCACAGAGATTAGTGGAGCTAATAACTCGTCCACTTCTGGAACTACCATTACGTGATCAGCCATATCGCGGATCTGGGTATCGCCTTCAGAAATAACGGCAATCACCATTCCTTTGCGGGCTTTAATCTCTTGAATATTTGAAACTATTTTCTCGTAATAAGCATCTTTAGTAGCGATGAATAAAACCGGTAGGTTTTCGTCTACTAACGCGATAGGTCCGTGCTTCATTTCTGCCGCTGGGTAACCTTCCGCGTGGATATACGAGATTTCCTTTAGTTTTAGAGCGCCTTCAAGAGCCACTGGGAAATTGTATCCGCGACCTAAGAATAAGAAGTCACGTGCTTCTGCATAGTGCTTCGCTACTTCTTTGATGGACTCGTGTGTTTCTAATACAGCCTTTACTTTTTCTGGGATTAAGGCTAATTCAGCTAAATAGCGATTGTATTCGGATTCCGTAACAGTCTTTTTCTCACGACCAATTTTGATGGCCATCATCGCCAGGACGGTTAATTGTGCCGTAAATGCTTTTGTACTTGCTACGCCGATTTCTGGACCAGCGTGTGTGTAAGCACCTGAATGAGATAAACGAGCAATGGATGAGCCTACGGCGTTCACTACCCCAAAAATAAAGGCTCCCGCTTCTTTCGCTTTTTCGATCGCAACGAGGGTGTCGGCTGTTTCACCACTTTGGGAAATAGCAATTAATACATCTCCTTCGCCTACAACTGGATTTCTATAACGGAATTCTGATGCATATTCTACTTCCACCGGAATGCGGCAAAGAGTTTCAATCATGTATTCCGCGACTAAACCCGCATGCCAGCTCGTTCCGCACGCCACGATGATAATTCGTTTTGCCTGAGAGAACACGGACATGTGCTCCTCTACGCCAGCTAGTGTTAAGGTTAAGTTTTCCATGTCCAAACGGCCACGTAAACAATCCGTTAAACTGCCTGGTTGGTCAAAAATTTCTTTCAACATGAAATGGTCGAAACCGCCCTTTTCGATTTGGGCTAATTCCATGTCTAATTGTTGTATATAGGGTGTAATGTTTTCGTTACCTAAGTTCTTCAAGATGATTTCATCTGGAGAAATGATGGCTAATTCGTAGTCGTTTACGTAGATTACTTTCTTCGTGTATTCGATAATAGGGGAGGCGTCAGAGGCTAAGAAATGCTCGCCATCGCCTACACCGATTACTAAAGGAGAACCTTTACGGGCTGCGATTAAGCGATTCGGGAAGCCTTCTTCCATCACGATGATGACGTAAGCACCTACGACGCGCTTTAATGCGATGCGCATGGCTTCTTCCAGCGAAGAATTATTGTTGATTTGGATGTCTTCGATGAAGTTGACCAAAACCTCTGTATCCGTCTCACTCTTGAATGTATAGCCCTTCTGAACTAATTCTTGCTTTAA
The DNA here is from genome assembly GCF_044239315.1 of Aquirufa sp. Lineage (GTDB taxonomy): Bacteria > Bacteroidota > Bacteroidia > Cytophagales > Spirosomataceae > Aquirufa. The sequence goes on from NZ_JBIIBQ010000010.1 coordinate 23,004, forward strand.
TGAACCATAGTTTTCGATGATGCCATTATGCACCAAAGTCAAACGTCCACTGTTCGAGCTGTGTGGGTGCGCATTCGCATCAGAAGGTTCTCCGTGGGTTGCCCAACGCGTGTGACCGATACCCACTGTCGCCTCAGAAATGATTTCCTCATCCCAAGCTTCCAGCTCCGCTACGCGGCCTTTTTTCTTGAATGTGTTCACCATATCGCCGAATAATGCAATACCTGAACTATCATATCCACGGTATTCTAAACGCTTCAGACCCTTTAAAATAACGGGGTATGCTGCTTGTTTTCCGATGTACGCTACGATTCCACACATAAAAGAGGTAATTTATATTTGTATTATTTGAATAATTAGTAGTTTGGGATACTGAGGCTCATTTTCCTAGCAAATATCTCATATTTGAATAATAATACCAAATTTATCGGGCATATTTTACTTATCGGCGCATCTATTTTATAGGATTCTTCCGAGAATGTTCCTTCATTTCACTATTTTTTTCTATTTTCGTGATAGGTATATCAAAACCATTCAATCATTCACTATCAAATTATTTTATGAAAAAAGTCCTTTTCCTAGGCCTCCTTTTTTGTGCCTCATTCTCCCTTGTCTCTCAAGATTTACGTGTCGAACCATTGAATTGGTGGGTGGGAATGAAGAACCCGAATTTACAGTTATTGATTAAAGCCAAAGACTTAAAGGGTGGTGCAGTAACATCCACTAAAGCTGGTTTAACCGTTAAGAAAGTAACCAACGGCGACAGCCCCAACTATTTATTCGTTGATTTAGTAGTTGCACCTAATGCGCAAGCTGGAACGTATCCTTTGGTCATTAAAAAGAATGGTGCAGTGATTCACACCATCAATTATTCTTTAGAAGCTCGTGCTAAGAATTCAGCTAATCGTTCTTCATATTCCACGAAAGATGTGATTTACTTAATTACACCTGATCGCTTTGCAAACGGTAATCCGGCAAATGATAAAGCAGCCGGAATGCGGGACATGTCATTGAATCGCGGTGCACTATATGATCGCCATGGAGGTGATTTAAAAGGAATTATCGATCATTTGGACTACATTAAAAATATGGGATTCACCGCTATCTGGAATATGCCGGTGTTAGAGAATGATCAAACCTTAGAAAGTTACCATGGATACGGGATTACGGATCATTATAAGATTGACCGTCGTTTTGGGACAAATGAAGAATACCGTGAGTTAGGGAGAAAAATGGAGGCGAATGGGATGTATTTGATCAAGGATGTTGTTTTGAATCACTCTGGAAATGGCCACTGGTGGATGGATGATAAGCCATTTACCGATTGGATTAATTATGGAGGTAAATTTGTTTCCACTACACATCGCCGTGAAACAGTTCAAGATCCGCACGTGTCTAAGTACGATGCAAAATTACAGTCTGAAGGCTGGTTCGTGCCAGCGATGCCAGATTTGAATCAGAAGAATCCATTTATGCAGCAGTACATTATTCAAAATACGATTTGGTGGATTGAATATGCACATTTAGGCGGTATTCGAATCGATACATATCCCTACTCTACGAAGGAGTTTGCGACAATGTGGTCAGACGCAGTTCTAGATGAATACCCAAATCTGAACTTAGTAGGAGAGGAATGGTCGTCTAATCCGATCATCACATCCTATTGGCAACGTGGAAAAGTAAATCGCGATGGCTATAAATCATCGCTTCCAGCCTTAATGGATTTTCCGTTACAAAACGCGATTTCAGAGGCGATGAATGAAAATGATAAGGACTGGGGTAAAGGGTTGAACAAAATCTACAGCGTTATCTCAAGTGATTTAGTATATGCGAATCCAGATAATTTAGTCGTGTTTATGGATAACCATGATATGTCGCGTGTTTTTACACAGATGAAACATGATCAATCCTTATTGAAGATGGCCATGACCTATATTTTCACCACGCGCGGAATCCCACAGGTGTTTTATGGCACAGAAATTTTAATGGCTAATCCGAAGTCGTCTGAGCACGGCGAAATTCGCGGGGACTTCCCGGGCGGCTGGGCAGACGATGCGAAAAATGCATTTACAGGTGCGAACATGACAGCAGATGAGAAAGCGACTCAAGAGTTCTTCAAAAAGATTTTGACTTGGAGAAAAGGATCAGAGGCGATTCACAAGGGTAAATTGTTGCATTTTGGCCCGGAGAATGCTGGTGAAGGTAATGGCATTTATGTCTATTTCCGTTACACGGATAAGGCCAAAGTAATGGTGGTTCTAAATAAAAACGCAGAGTCTCGTAACCTTGATTTGAGTCATTACGAAGAGATTCTTCCAGCTGGTGCGAAGGCGCACAATGTGATGGAATCGACCGATGTTCTTTTCGGGAAAACTTTAAATGTCCCAGCAAAATCAGCTCAAATTTTTGAAATCCGATGAGGTATCTATTTTTCTTACTTTTATCATTTTCTACTTACGCCCAAGTTTCAACTGTTGAAATTTTCCCAACTGGAGATAAAGAGATTACCTTGATTTTTGATTTGAAGCTCGCGAAAGATTCGCGAGCTTCAGGTCTTTTAGGGAAAACAAACGATGTTTTTTTATGGTCAGGTGCAGGGGATTTAGCGACGGGGGATGCATTTAAATACCAGCCCGCAGGTCAAACTAATTTTAGTGTCCCCTTTGAAAAAGGACGGATGACCTCCTTAGGCAATGACAAATGGTCGATTAAACTTACCCCACGTACCTACTTTAATGTACCAGCTGCAAATCCGATTGTTAAATTAGGATTACTATTAAAAAGTGGGGATGGTAAAGCGCAAACGGAAGATTTTATTTTTCCGCTCTTTACAGGTTCGTATTCTTTGAAATGGTTATCCCCTACGGAGCCCTTTACTCTAGCGGATGCGGGGACATCTGTTTCCATCAGGGCTAAGTTTTCGGCCTCCTCATCGATTAGTTTAAAATCTGCAGGAACAGTGCTAGCCACCGCCTCAGCCTCCGATTCCATCAATTATACGTATGCATTAGGAACAGAAAAGGGCAAATTACATACGCTGATTTTAGAGGGAATAGCTGGGTCTTCGACAATAAAAGATTCCGTGCGTATTTTAACTAAGCCAACGGTTGTTACAGAAGCCTTGCCTGCAGGAATTAAAGATGGTATAAATTATGTTGGGAATCGAGTGATCCTCTGTTTTTATGCTCCATCTACCTCTTTCGTTTATGCGATAGGCGAGTTTTCTAATTGGTCTGCCTTACCCGGCTACTTAATGAAGCGTACTGCCGATGGCTTGCGTTATTGGATTGATTTAGGAGTTCAAGTGCCTGGCAAAGAGGTGGCCTATCAGTATTGGGTGGACGGCAATTTAGCGGTAGCGGACCCATTAACTGAAAAGATTTTGGACCCTAACAATGATAAATTCATCACATCTACCACCTACCCTGGCCTTAAAAGTTATCCAGTAGGGGCCAAGGGGATTGTGTCGGTTTTTGAGCCGGGATCCACACCATACGTTTGGAAATCGACTAATTTTACGCGTCCATCTCCTTCTAATTTACATGTTTACGAATTATTAGTTCGTGATTTCGTAGCTGATCGCCGTTATAAAACGGTGGCTGATTCTATCGGTTATTTGAAGAAGTTAGGGATTAATGCCTTGGAATTAATGCCGGTGGCAGAGTTTTCAGGAAATGATTCTTGGGGATATAATCCCATCTTTTATACGGCGCCAGATAAGGCTTATGGGACAAAGAATGACTTGAAATACTTGATTGATAAATGCCATGAAAATGGGATTGCGGTCATTATGGATATCGTTTTGAACCAGGCAGATTTTGAGAATCCTTATGTAAAGATGTACTGGGATGGGGCTAAACCTACGGCATCGAGTCCTTTCTTCAATCCTACTGCGACGCATCCCTTTAGTGTCTTCTTTGATTTTAATCATGAGAGCCTACATACGCAATGGCTGGTTGATCTGGTAACTAAGTTTTGGATAGAGGAATATAAGATAGACGGGTATCGTTTTGATTTGTCCAAAGGTTTCACACAAACGCCATCAGGTAGCAATGTAGGTCAATGGGGCCAATATGATGGATCACGTGTGCGCAATTGGAAACGAATTTATGATAAAATTCGTAGCTATGATGCGTCCGCATATGTCATATTAGAGCATTTTGCCGCAAATAATGAAGAGAATGAATTAGGAAATTATGGCATGCTTTTGTGGGGCAATAGCAAGTTTGACATGACGCGTGTAGTTCAAGGTTATACACAGGATTTAAGCCAAATATCTTACAAGACAAGAGGTTTTACGAACCCTAGCGTCATGAGTTACATCGAATCGCATGACGAGGAGCGATTGATGGTGGAAATAGCTTCTGGGGCTAAAAAGACATTTACAGCCCAAGAAAGAATAGAGCGAATGAAAATGGCAGCAGCCACTTTTTTCACCATTCCAGGGCCTAAACTGATATGGCAATTTGGCGAGTTGGGTTATGATGTGTCAATCAATGAGAATGGTCGAACTGGGGTAAAGCCCTTGAAGTGGAACTATGCTCAGGATTCTGAGCGTGCAAAATTATTAAAAGTATATCAACAGTTGGGAGCCTTAAAAACGTCGAAACCAATTTTTACAACGACTGATTTTACCGTAGGTTCGCTTTCTGTAGTGAAGCGAAATTTATTAACAAGAGGATCAGAACACTTGTTGGTCATCGCTAACCCGGATATCAATCCGCAAGTTATCTCTGCTAGCTTTCCTAAAACAGGTACATGGTACGATTATTTTAGTGGAAAATCGTTTGAAGTAAATGATGCGGAGGCAAAGATGAGTTTATTGCCAGGAGAGTTTCATTTACTGACTAATGTGGCATGGAATACAACAAATCTGGGTTTAGTACCTTGGTCCACTCCCGATTTTAATATCCTGGGCGTGGAGCAGGAATCTCAAAGTCTGAAGCTTTATCCAAACCCTGCTCGTGATTTAGTAAAACTAGACTGGGATTCCGCAGCAGCAGGTGAAACAATACTCAAATTGATGGATTCGATGGGTCGTGAGGTATTTCAGAAAAATTTACCTCAAACCAAGGGATTAAATTCAACGACTATTTCAGTAGAGCATATGTCCAAAGGGAATTATTTCATTCAAATAAATAAACAGCGTGCTAAACTATTTATCCAGTAATATGAAAAAAATCGCCTTCTTGCTGCTTTTTTCTAGCCCATTATTCTCACAGACAAAATCGGATTTATCTGGGGCTGCGTCCTTGTTTGATATTCAATTCACTACCCAGGAATTAGATACGCTGTATTCAGATGTGGTGGATAATCTAGCGAACTATAAGGCGATGCATGCGTTGTCATTAAATAACAATGTGCCCTTGAGTCTTTGGCAAAATCCAAAGCTTCCAGGAATGAAATTTGATCAGACGCAGCGACCGGTGGTTTGGCCTGCTGTTGGCTCAATCCTGCCGAAAAATCGCAATGATTTAGCTTTTTATTCCATCGATCAGCTCGCGCATTTAATCAAGTCAAAACAAATCACTTCGGTCGAATTAACGCAGTTCTTTATTGAACGAATCAAGAAACACGGAGAGACTTTGCAATGCGTCATTAGTATTCAGGAGGATTTGGCATTAGCACAGGCACGTCAGGCTGACAAGGAAATAGCGAGTGGTAAATACCGAGGTTTATTACATGGAATACCCTATGGTTTGAAGGATTTGTTCGCGGTGAAAGGCACAAAGACGACCTGGGGAGCTGCTCCTTATAAGGATCAGGTGATCGACGAGGATGCCTATGTTTATTCGAAATTGAAAGAATCAGGGGCCGTTTTAGTCGCCAAATTCACGTTAGGCGCTTTAGCGATGGGTGATTACTGGTATGGCGGTAGGACAAAAAATCCTTGGAACCTAAGCTATGGTTCTTCTGGTTCCTCGGCAGGTTCTGCCTCGGCTACGGTCGCCGGATTAGTTCCCTTTGCGATAGGTACCGAGACCTGGGGCAGCATCGTTTCGCCTTCTACCACTTGTGGTGCTACTGGTTTGCGACCTACCTTCGGAAGTATTAGTCGCTCGGGTGCGATGGCATTGAGTTATAGTTTAGATAAAGTAGGACCTATTTGCCGTTCCGCAAACGATGCGGCGATTGTGTTTCATTATTTACATGGGACGGATGGAAAGGATCTTGCGGCAGTTAATATGCCTTTTAATTACGTATCGAATAGGCCTCTGAAAGCGATGAAAATCGGATATGCGAAGAATTATTTTGACAAAATAAAAGACACCACACGCAGCGAATGGAAAGTCTTAGCTGATCTTAGAAAACAGGGTGTGGAACTAATTCCAGTAGAATTTCCAGATGAAAAAGCCTATACGTTTAACATCATGGATGTGGTGATCGGAGCAGAATGTGCCGCACAATTTGATGAGATGACGCGTAAAAATATCGATGATCAACTTACCCGCCAAACCAAATACGATTGGCCTAATCAATTCAGAACGGCTCGATTTGTGCCAGCTGTCGAGTACATTAATGCACAACGTCACCGGTATTTACTTATGCAAGAAGTAAACAAAGTTGTGTCACAATATGATGCGATTATCTGTCCTTCTCGCGGTGGCGGAAATCAATCAGCAATCACGAATTTAACCGGACATCCCGTTGTGTGTGTGCCCACTGGATTAGACGCTAAAAATAATTTGCCTACTGGTATTTCTTTTGTAGGAAAACTATACGATGAGGGTACTTTATTGCGTATTGCTCAGTTTTACCAAGATCACACCAAACACGAGGAGACTCATCCAGAAAAATTCTTGAATTGATTGATTTATAGTAGTTTATAAGTTTATTTTTTCTAATTTGGAACAAATAAACCTATAAAACGATTGAATCATGAGCATCTCCAGACGTGGCTTTTTGGAAAAAAGCGCCTTAGCATCCAGTTTTTTTATTGTTCCTCGCCACGTATTGGGCGGAAAAGGATTTTTAGCTCCCAGTGACAAATTACTCGTAGCGGGTATAGGTGTAGGAGGAAAGGGAAAGTCGGATTTGAAAAAATTCTATGAAAGCGGAAAGGCAGAAATTGCTTTTTTATGCGACGTAGATGACCGTCAAGCAAAGGATTCAGTAGCGGCTTATCCTAAAGCAAAATATTACAAGGATTGGAGAAAAATGATGGAGGTCGAGTCGAAAAATTTCGATGCGGTTTCTGTTTCAACTCCAGATCATAACCACGCCGTTCAGGCGATGGCTGCTATGCAATTAGGCAAGCACGTATATGTTCAAAAACCGATGACTCACGATATTTATGAGGCGCGCATGTTAACGGCGGCGGCTGATAAATACAAAGTCGTGACTCAAATGGGAAACCAAGGGTCTTCCGGAGATGGAGTTAGGCAGTTAGTTGAATGGTTTGATGCGGGAATTATTGGGGATGTGCATACGGTCCAAATTTGGACGAATCGACCTATTTGGCCACAAGGAATTCCTTGGTCTACTGCGAAGCCACCCGTTCCGGCAGGATTGGATTGGGATTTATGGTTAGGAACTGCACCTTATAAAGACTATGTGGACAATTTAATTCCGGGTTCTTGGAGAGGCTGGTGGGATTACGGTACAGGTGCTCTAGGTGATTTAGGTTGCCATTTAATGGAGGCTCCTTTCCGTGTTTTAGGACTTAAATATGCCTCTGATGTGCAGGCGAGTGTGGGTAGTGTGTTTACGGCTTTTGGCCAAAGAGGTGTATTCCCAGACAGCTGCCCTCCATCAAGTCACGCCACCTTAACCTTCCCTAAAACGTCGAAGACGAAGGGACCAGTGACCATGCATTGGATGGACGGTGGAATTAAGCCAGAACGTCCGGAGGAATTAGGACCTGACGAACTATTTGGCGATGGTAACTCAGGTATCTTGTTCATCGGTACAAAAGGAAAAATGATGGCCAGTGAATACGCTGCTAATCCGCGATTATTGCCTTTGACGCGAAATCAAGAAGTAAAAGTAAAGCAAAAATTAGAGCGCGTTCCGGGCAGCGCTGATGGACACTACGCTCAATGGGTGGAAGGTGCGATTGCCGGTTATGGCAACAAGCAATTAAGCTCTCCATTCGAATTAGCAGGGCCATTAACGGAAGCCATCTTGATGGCAAACTTAGCCATTCGAGTGGCAGATATGCCATTCCCTCGTCCGACCGGCAAAGGAAATCACTATCCAGGTTCGAACACGAAATTATTGTGGGATAATGAAAATATGCGCGTGACGAATTTTGACGCCGCGAATCAGTTCGTTAAGCGTACGTATCGCGAGGGCTGGAGTTTAGGCGTTTAAAAGTAAATAGATAAGGTCTCATAGAATTTGATTAATTTCAGGTTCTATGAGACTTCTTATTTTATTATTGATAAGCACTAGCTTATTCGCTCAAAAATCGGTGTCCGATTTAATTGCGTCATCTGAATCTATCAAGGGGAGCGCGGCCTATTTAGCTACTCCTTTCGTCACTGCTGGCGATAAATTATATCTCGTGGGTCACCAGGACGGGACATTTCCCCCTTTAGGATGGCATGTGAAGGATGAGATGGGAGGGATTTGGGCGCACCCAATAAAATTACTAGACGGATTCGAAGCATCTTATCTGGATCGAGGCAAGCTAATTCAACTTGATCAGGCCTCGCAGTTTATTAATTATCCGTTTGCAAATCAGCAAGTTTACGCGGGCTCAGAAATTCAAGTTAGACGATTTCAATTTGTTCCTGATGGTAAGCAGGCAGTCTATGTAGAATATGTTTTTACCAATAAAACACCAGTCAAAAAGTCCATTAAGTTTTCTTTAGTGACACGTTCGAACTTGAGACCTGTGTGGATAGGGGAAAGAACTGGAATGGTAGATTCGAAGGATGTAGCGCGATTTGTTAAAGGTAAAACGGTGGTGAAGGACTCTGCAAATAATTGGTTCACCGTGGTGGGTAGCTCCTTTTCTGCTACATCTGTGGCCTTACCTCGAAACCCATCAAAACCGAACGCCGCCGTTTCTAAATCCACTTATTCGTTGGAAATTCCAGCGAATGGAAGTTTATCGATTCCATTTGTCATTGCTGGTTCTGTCACTTCTGAGGCAGAAGCTTTAGCTACTTTTTCGAATGTATTGGAAAATGGCGCTCAACTAGCCCTCGCAAAAAAACAACGCTATCAAAAAATAGCCTCAAAATCTGAAATTCAACTATCAGATGCACGGTTAACCCAGGCGATGCGTTGGTTAAAGTACAATGCGGATTGGCTCACTACTGATGTAGATGGCATAGGTCGTGGAATAACGGCAGGCATGCCTGATTATCCTTGGTTTTTTGGTGGGGATATGACTTATTCATTGCAAGGATTAATTTCCTCTGGCAGAAAGGATATTGCTTACAGCACGATTGATTTGATAGCGAAACTATCTGAAAAAACGAATGGAAACGGTCGCATTGTGCATGAAGTCAGTACAAATGGAGCAGTCTATAATCCAGGAAATGTGAATGAGACACCGCAATTTGCCTCCTTGATTTACAAGGTGTATTGTTGGACGGGCGATCGGTCATTTTTAGCGAAGTATTTTCCCCTGGTTGAAAAAGGCTTCGAATGGCTAATGCAGCAGGATAAGGATCAAAACAGTATACCGGATGGGAATGGAATGATGGAGATTCACGGATTAGATTCTGAGATGATTGATGTGGCTGCTTACTCTGCTAAGGCCTTTTTAGATGCTTCCAAAATGGCTCTTGAACTAGGTCGCACAGACTTATCTCGTGATTATTATGCCAAATACGAAGCTATTCGATTAAAAATTAATAGCGATTTTTGGGTACCCTCCTCTAATTCGTATGCAGATTTCAGGGGCACTAAAGTCCAAGCATTGCAATTAACGAAAGATGCTATCGAACGGGCGAAAGGATTAAATAATAATTGGGCAGTCGAAGAATTACAGGCTTTGCAAAAACAGATCAGCGCGAACCCAGATACAACAAAACGGGGTTTTGTGCTTCACCATAATTGGGTAGTGAATACGCCCATGGAGACGGGATTGGCTGATGCTGAAAAAGCCTCTGAAGCCTTGAAAACCGCGGAGAAGTTTCGCAATAAATTTGGGATGTATGTAACCGGAATTGATCGTTCTGAGAATTCAGATAAAGCGGAATCGTATGCTGCCAAAGTAGGGAAATCCGAATTTACTTACACCGGAACCGTAATGACTTTGCCCACTGGAGTACAGGCGATTTCAGAGAATAAGTATGGTCATCCGAATGCTGCTTATGATTTAGTCCAAAGCATGTTGCGGACCTTCTCTTTTGCCTTACCTGGTTCCATCTATGAAGTTTCTCCCGATTATGGGATGATGACTCAGGCCTGGAACAGCTTTGCATTCGAAGTGCCCGTGATTCAACAATTTTTCGGGATTCAACCTTTGGCCTATAAAAAAGAAATACATTTACAGCCCTCCTGGCCGGATTCCTTACCTTCTGGGGTTATTAAAAACGTGGAAATAGGTGATAACCTAGTGACTGTTTCGTATGCTCGTTCAGCAAAAAGAAGTACCTATGATTTAAAGCAATCAAAACCTTGGACGATGCATTTTAGTCCCAGAACTGGTAGCTACAAACGTTGGTTATTAGATGGAAAACGAGTAGAGCCCACATTAGTGAATGGCTGGCCTACAGTTAAATTAAAGGGCTTGCGACACCATCTGGTTTTAATGGATTAGCTTACAAAATTCGGCGTATTGTTTGGGCGGTTACCCAGTTTGCGTCGATTTGATTCATAGCTACAAGCTATCAATTTTCGACTAGTATCCTATCTCTCCCGCACCCTTAAGTTCTAAATTGATAAATGACTGAATAACTCGAGTTCTTTCCGTCGGAAGATTTAACCCTAAAAAAGTACACCTTTCCAGTTTGTACTGGAACATCCATGCTGGTGGCTGTGATATTGGTGAACTGTGCGATAGGTGTTTGTTTTCCATCCACTAAGTCGACGAATAGGGTGTAGGTCAAAGGATCAGATTCCGGATCACTCCCTTTCCAACTGATCGTTACTTTACCATTGGTGATCGTGGCGAAAATAGAAGAGATGGGAGCTGTAATTTCAGCTGGGAAGGGAGCATAATTTACGATGGAAGAACCCGCTAAATAGAAATTCCAAGATTCACTCGTGGCCGTTGTTGTGGTTTTAGTAGTTTTTGAAATCACTCTCCAGGAATATGGAGTGGCTTTATTCAAGGTGACTTTCCGACTAGGGGCAGTTATGTTCGAAAAAGTCTGTACCGCGTTCGTGTTTAAATCCGTCACCAGTAAATCATAGCTTTCAGTATTTGTACCGGCGGCCCAAGTGAAGGTAACTTCCGATTGGTTTGTAGAGACAGAGACTCCTGTCTCACAGATTTTGTTTTTTTCTGGTAAAGATAAGCTCGCTGCCGTAGGAGGATTCACGGTAGGAGTAGGAGGAGTAGGCGGCGTGGGTGCAGGGGCAGGATCCCCTCCACCACCTGCACATGCAGCTAATCCCCATACTAATACCAAAGCAATGTATCGATTGAAGTTTGACATAATATTATTGCTTACTAATTTTTAGAGTCTTGTTAACATGTGATCCCGAAACCTGAATAACATAGGTGCCCGAATCCATTTTAGATAAATCATAAGTGATGGTTCTCGAATTATCGAGATCGCGCGACTCATCTAAGATTGTTTTTTCCAATGAATAAATCAATACTCGAACCGATGGATCAGAACCTGGAACATAAATGGATACCTTACCTGAAGTTGGATTCGGGTATGCTTGTGCTTGTTCAGAGATAAAGATCTCTTGGTCGAGCCTGCCTTGGCATCCTAAATCAGTAGATACGCTGATTTTATTCAATCCAGTCGAAAGAACTTTTGAATATGTAGCCCCAGTTACTTTTTCTGTAACCCCGTTAACTGAAATAGAATAGGATTCAGAACCTGATAAATTCAATACTAAGGTATTTGAACTCGGATTGAATACACTATTGGTTTTCAGCGCCGCAGGCTCTGTAATAATCACATCAAAACATTGTTCGTAGCCTTCTTTTCCTAATACTTGAATACAAACTGAATAGGTATCTTTTGCTAAACCAGTGATGTTTAAGGCTGCCGTTTCTGTCGTATTGTAAGTAAATTGTTTTGAGTAGCCAGAAGAGACTCCTACCGCTTTAATTAAGTAGTTGTAGTTTTTGTTTGCGAAGGCTATTTGGATAGATCCATTATTTGAACCTACGCAGGTAGCAGATCCCATCCCTATCGTATAATTCTTCGCAGGTAGATTAAAGATTTCGCAACCATTCGCATCGATGATGGCCCCAGCAGTAGTATTATTACATTTGTCTGCGTTATCCTTAATTCCATCCCCATCTGTATCAGCTAGCTCGTATTTCACTACTAAAGCAGATGAATTAGCGATACACCCGAACGGACTGACTACGTTCACGGTATAACTTCCATCGTTTTGTGGAATGTATTCAGCAGTTGTAGCCCCTGTAATGACAGTACCATCCTTAGACCATTGGTATTTCGCTCCTGTCACCACTGGTACCTTCAAAGTATAGGTTTTCGTGTCCGTCAGATTGAATACGAAAGTAGATCCCGTAGTCGTAATGGTTACGTCAGGTGAAGGATTCATGGTAACGGTAGTTGATTCAGAAGTCGAGATATCACCTATCGGATAGGTAACGGTAACGTTATAATTACCGCTAGTATTAACCGTGATAGATTGAGTCTTCGCCCCCGTTGACCACGTATAAGACAGTCCACCATCAGAGGCAGTTAACACCACACTTCCACCTGGACAGAATACTTTTTTGCCTGTATTTACAATCTCAACGATCGGCTTTGCTAAAGTAGGGGTGTAATAGTAGGCTTTACTATCTCCTAATTCTCCGAATACGTTTAAGCCCCATGACCAGAGAGAGCCATCTGTTTTCAAGGCTAAAGAATGGTTGCCCCCTGTTGAAATTTCCTTCCAATCGGTTTCAGTGCCTATCCTAGTAGGTGTATTTTTATCAATAATACTACCATCGCCAAGCTGACCATAGTAATTGCTTCCCCAAGCCCACATACTACCATCTGTTTTTAGAAGCATTTTATGATAGGATAAACCAGAAAGTGATAATTTATTGATGCTATTTATGTTAATTAGGGTAGGAATATTTTTATTTGTGTTTGTTCCATCTCCTAGTTGACCTCTTAAATTATAGCCCCATCCCCATAAAGTTCCATCTTTTTTAAGCGCATAGGATTGATCGCTTCCTGTTTCAATAGACACCCAATCGTTAGCATTACCTATTTGAATCGGAATAGTAGTATTTGTAGTGTTTCCACTTCCTAATTGGCCATTAAAATTGTACCCCCATGCCCAAATAGTGCCATTGGATTTTAATCCAATGGCATGACCCCAACCAGCAGAGATCGAAACCCAATCAGTATTATTTCCAATTTGAATCGGTATGCTAGAATTTGCGGTATTTCCATTTCCTAATTGACCATAAAAATTTGCTCCCCAAGCCCAAAGCGTCCCATTTTTCTTGATGCCGTATGAAGTTTGTTCAGCGGCATGCACATATGCCCAGTCCGATGTAGTTCCTATTTGTATGTGAATGTTTTTAGAAGTAGTAGTACCATCTCCTAATTGTCCAACATTATTTGCTCCCCATGCCCATAAAGTTCCATCCTTTTTTAAAGCAATTGAATGATTATAACCTAAAGACAAAGTTTGCCAATTAGCACTTGTGCCTATTTGAACGGGTACATCTAAATTTCTATCTGATCCATTTCCTAGCTGACCTTCGCTATTATTGCCCCATGCCCACAATGTTCCATCTTTTTTAATCGCTGCAGATCGGTAGGTAGTTGTATATATTTTATCCCAGGTCAAGTCAGTGCCTACTTGTCTAACATTGGTACTATAAGAAAAATTACCTTTTCCTAGTTGTCCTGAAAGATTATAACCCCATGAAAAGACATTATTTTGCTTATCAAGAGCCAAAACATGGTTAGAACCAACGGCGCCAGATCTCCAATTAGTGGCATTTCCAATTTGTGTCAAACCACTATAGTTTCCTGAATTACCCTGACCTAGCTGACCATAAGCATTGAATCCAATTGCCCATAGCGTTCCATTCGATTTGATAGCTAAACTTACAGATCCTGAAGGTGGAATATATAAATTAGACCAATTGGTTTCGGCACCTACTTGAGTAGGATTTAAAACAGTACTCGATGTTGTACTACCAAATCTATTATAAGAATTATTTCCCCAGCCCCAAAGTGTTCCATCCGTTCTTAAAGCGAAAACATAATTATTTCCACTATCGATTATTGCCCAGTCTGTTGAATTACCTATTTGAGTTGGAGTATTTTTATTGATAGTTGATCCATCTCCTAATTGGCTTTGGTTATTTTGACCCCAGGCAAAAAGTTGTCCATTGGATTTGATTGCATAAGAACTATTTCCACCGGCTGATATGGAAACCCAATCGGTATCTGTACCAATTTGTGTAGGAGATAGTAAGGTCGAAGAATTTCCATTACCTAATTGTCCGTTTAAATTATACCCCCATGCCCAAATGGTACCATTTGTTTTAAGCGCAACACTGTGGTTAAATCCGACAGATATGGATTCCCAATCAGTAGCGACTCCAATTCGAATTGGGACCAAGGATTCAGCTATAGTCGCATCTCCAAGACCTAAGTATCCATTGGATCCATTTTGTCCCCAACCCCATAAGCTGCCATCTTTTTTAAGAGCAATGGTGAAACTACTCGTTGTAGCCACCATTTTCCAATCATTCGCTGTTCCCACTTGAACGGCAATACTTTGATTTATTTTATTGCCTATTCCTAGTTGTCCTAAGCTATTATTTCCCCAGGCCCATAAGGTACCATTTGGTTTAATTAAGAAACTGCTATTAGATCCGGCGAAAACTTTTGCAGGCGTGAGCGTATCTGATAAGGCATAGGTAATCGTTTGCGAAACAGATGAAGAAACGCAGCCAAACGTATTTGTGACATTTACCGAATAAACGCCATTCTTTTTAGGCACGTAATTATTTATGATAGCACCAGGAATGGCAACCCCATTGTTCAGCCATTGGTAAGAAACACCTGTTGCAGAAGGCACCGTTAGCTTATAGGTTTTTAAATCCTCTAAACGATTAACTGTCATCGAACCAGTGGTGCTTATAGTCGTGCTAGGTAAGACTGGAACAATATAAGGATCAGAAGTGCTGACATCACCAATAGGGTAGGTAACTGTGACACTATAAGAACCACCCGTAGTAACGGTGATGGATCGTGTAGTGGCACCAGTAGACCAGGTATAAGAAAGTCCACCCCCTGAAGCTGTTAATATACCACCAGTGCTACCAGGACAGAATGTTTTTCTTTCCGAGGAAGTGATATCGACGATAGGTTTTGCCAAAGTAGGGGAGTAGAAAATTGATTTACCATCCCCAAGTTGTGCATAGTATTTATCACCCCAAGCCCAAAGACTTCCATCTGATTTGATTGCAAGCGAATGATCTCTCCCCGCAGCTATATCTGTCCAGTCTGAATCTGTTCCTAATCTTTGAGGTATATTTTTATTAGTTGTAGAACCATCACCTAGTTGTCCATTTGCATTATTTCCCCATAGCCACAGGCTACCATCTGACTTTAAGGTCATCAAATGATTTGAAAGTGTTGAAGCCGGCCATTTAATCGAATTATTTAGGGCTAGTAATTGAGTGGGCGCATTTTTGTTAGTATTTGTCCCGTCACCAAGTCCACCCTCAACATTATTTCCCCAAAGCCAAACAGTTCCATTTTTTTTGACAGCCAGTGAGCTATTATATCCAGCTTGAATATAGTCCCAGTCAGTAGCAGTTCCCACTTGAGTAGGCGTACTCATATTTGTTGTGTTTCCTAATCCTAGTTGACTAAAATTATTTAATCCCCATGCCCATAGGGTTCCATTCGATTTTAATGCTAAAACATGGTTTGAACCTGCAGATATGGCAGTCCAATCAGAAGCGGATCCTATTTGAATTGGAATTGATGAAGTAATCGAGAATGTACCAGAGGCAATATTTCCCCAATACCAGATAGTTCCATTTGTTTTCACTCCAACAGAATGAGTTAGTGCGGTTGAAACCGTTTTCCAATCGGTAGCAGTACCTATTTGTACAGGAGTAGTCCGTTGGATAATTGTACCATCACCTAGTTGTCCGGAAGAATTAAATCCCCAACCCCATAGACTTCCATTGGCTTTTATGGCAAGAGTCTGGTATCCACCTAAGGATACATATTTCCAATCTTTTCCTGTTCCCACTTGTTTGGGAATATCAACATTGGTTGCAGATAAACCATCTCCTAATTGCCCATATCTATTCCTTCCCCACATCCAAAGGCTTCCATCTTTTTTGATTGCGGCTGAATGAACAAGTCCAGCAAATACTTTTTCCCAGCTAAAATCATTACCGACTTGTCTAGGAACGGCAATGTAAGTATTCCCTTTTCCTAGTTGTCCACTAAAATTATCACCCCAAGAATATAGGTTGTTTAGATTGTCTAGTGCTAAAGAATAGGTAGTTCCTAAAGCTAAAGAATTGGAAGTTCCTAGAGCTAAAGATCTCCAAGAATTACTGGTTCCTATTTGCGTGAATGAAGTAGAGTTATTTGTATTTCCTTGTCCAAGTTGACCTGAAAAGTTGTTTCCAGAAGACCAAATGGTACCATTTGCCTTCAGGGCAAATCCATGATTAATTGATAAGCCAATGTTAGTCCAATTTAAATCTGTACCTATTTGTGTAGGTTCTGAAATATTTTCTAAGGTCCCATTCCCTAATTGGCCATCGGAATTTAATCCCCAAGCCCATAAACTTCCATTTGTTTTAAGTGCAAGAACACTATAATTACTGCCTTTAATCATCCCCCAGTCAGTTGAATTACCAATTAAAGTAGGGATGTTTTTTGAAACAGTAGTTCCATCCCCTAGCTGCCTCGATGAATTTTGCCCCCAAGCGTATAGACTTCCATTATTTTTAATGGCATAGGAACTATATCCTCCTGCTGAAATAGAAGCCCAATCTGTATCTGTACCAATTTGTGTAGGACTTAATAAGGTTGTGGAATTTCCATTACCAAGTTGTCCATCAAAATTATATCCCCAAGACCAAATAGTTCCATTTGTTTTGAGCGCAATGATATGGTTAAATCCCACAGAAATAGATTCCCAATCAGTTGCCACCCCAATTCGTATCGGAACTAATGATTCTGCTATAGTAGCATCTCCTAATCCTAAATATCCAGAGCTTCCATTAAAACCCCAAGCCCATAAACTACCATCTTTTTTGATAGCGATAGTGTATAAATTTGAAGAAGCTACCATTTTCCAATCACTCGCTGTTCCCACTTGAACCGCAATGCTTTGGTTGATTTTATTTCCTATTCCTAGTTGGCCATTGATATTGCTACCCCATGCCCATAAGGTCCCATTTGGTTTAATTATGAAACTGCTATTTCCTCCAGCGAAAACAGCAGAAGGCGTGAGCGTTTCCGATAAGGCATAGGTAACGGTTTGTGAAACAGATGAAGAAACGCAGCCAAAAGTATTCGTGATATTTACCGAATAAGTGCCATTCTTTTTAGGGACGTAATTATTCGAGATAGCTCCAGGAATGGCAACCCCATTGTTAAGCCATTGGTAAGAAACACCTGTTGCAGAAGGCACGGTTAGCTTATAGGTTTTTAGATCTTCTAAACGATTAACCTTCATCGAACCAGTGGTACTTAGCGTCGTGCTAGGTATAGCTGGAATAACTACGGTTTCAGTAGAAGTGCTAACATCACCAATTGGGTAGGTGACTGTGACACTGTAAGATCCACTCGTCGTAATGGTGATGGATCGTGTAGTGGCACCAGTGGACCAGGTATAAGATAGTCCTCCTTCGGTAGCGGTAAGCACTATGGTGCCACTTGTACAGTAGGTTGATTTACTTGATTGGGTAATTTCTACGATTGGTTTTGCAAGAGTGGGAGTGTAGAATTGTGAATTAGAATTCCCTAATTGGCCATAGATATTACTCCCCCAAGACCATAAACTACCATCGGATTTTGTCGCAAGTGTATGGCTGGCTCCTACCGCAAATTCTTTCCAGTCAGTATCTATACTAATTTTAGTGGGTGTAGGATTTGGATTATTTGAAGCCGTTCCATTACCTAATTGTCCAGCAATATTAGCACCCCATGACCAAAGAGTACCATCTGATTTTTGTATTAAGTTATGGTCTGCTGCTGATGAATTTGAAAACTTAGTTACATTGTTTAAACTAATTTGAGTAGGTGATGTTTTGTTTATTGTCGTACCATCAGCTAATTCACCATCAATATTGGATCCCCACGTCCAGATTGTCCCATCTCTTTTTTGAGCAATAGAATATTCACCACCTGCTTGGATAGCAATCCAATCAGCACTAGTACCTATTTGAATGGGCGTATTTATTTGTGTTAAAGTCCCATTTCCCAATTGGCCTAATTGATTTCTTCCCCAAGCCCATAGTGTTCCATTGGATTTTAATCCTAAAGTGTGAGTATTCCCAGCAGATATTGAAACCCAATCCGAATTATTGCCTATTTGGATCGGAATATTTGAACTTGTGTTATTCCCATTTCCTAATTGTCCATTCGCATTATTTCCCCAAGCCCATAAAGTACCATTATTTTTTAAAGCGAAGGAACTTGAACCTCCTGCAGCAGTCAATTTCCAGTCAGTCGATATTCCTAATTGGATAGGGCTATTTTTTTGAATAGTTGTCCCATCCCCTAATTGGCCACTAGAATTTAATCCCCAAGCCCAAAGTGTACCATCTGTTTTTAAGGCTAATCCATGATAAAAGCCAAGTGAAACCGATTTCCAATTAGTAGAATTAGTAATTAAAGTTGGATTCTCTTTATTTATGACCGTACCATCACCTAACTGACCAAATTGATTTCTTCCCCAATTCCAAAGAGTGCCATCTTTTTTTATGGCCCCTGAAAATGAAATACTAGCATAAGCTTTATCCCAGACTAAATCAGTGCCCACTTGTTTAATATTAGTGTTAAAATATGTCTTTTTTCCTAATTGAGAATAGCCATTATATCCCCAAGAATAAAGTTTATTTTGATTATCTAATGCTAATGTATGCTCTGATCCCATTGCGACAGATGACCAATTCGTACTATTACCTACCTGGGTAAACAAACTGTTATCTGTGGCATTTCCTAATCCTAATTGACCAAAGGTATTCAATCCTGCCGACCACAAGGTTCCATTAGCCTTTAATGCAAAGCTGAAAGATCCTTGTGCTGACAAAGAAATATCTATCCAATCTGTATCAGTTCCAATTTGTATAGGATTGACATATGTGGTAGAGTTACCTAATTGACCATATTGACTATATCCCCAACCCCATAAAGTTCCATTTGCTTTTAACGCCATGGCATATGCATATCCACTCGCTATTTTTATCCAATCGTTCGAGGAGCCTACTCTAGTCGGTGAATTTCTGTTATTTCCACTAGTTCCATCACCTATCTCTCCCGAGAAGTTATTACCCCAAGCAAATAAATTTCCATTGTTTTTTATTGCATATGAGGTACTATTACTACTTGCTATTTCGGACCAATCTGAATCTGATCCAATTTGAACTGGAGAAATTCTCGTAGTGCTTGTCCCATCGCCTAATTGTCCATTACCATTAAATCCCCATGCCCATATGGTACCATTAGACTTAAGTGCAATACTGTGGTTCCCACCAACAGAAATTGATTTCCAATCATTTGATGTTCCAATTCGTATGGGGACTAATGATTCAGTTGTATTGGCATCGGCGATTCCTAATAAACCATTGACTCCATTTTGCCCCCATCCCCAAAGGGTACCATCTTTCTTTAGACCAATAGTAAATGTACTTGCTGTTGCAACCATTAACCAATCTGTTGATGTACCAACTTGTGTGGCATAAGTTTGATTAATCTTGTTGCCAATTCCTAATTGTCCTCGATCGTTTCTACCCCAAGCCCACAGAGTTCCGTCTGCTTTAATTTGAAAACTAGAATTTGCACTGGCAAAAATCTTAGGTTTAGGGGTAGTAGTTGCGGCAAATAATTGGGTAGGGGTTGATATATATCCAAATTCTCCAATGCCTAAGTCGCCATCCAAGTTATTTCCCCATGACCATAGGCTGCCATCTGATTTAATTGCAAAAGTACTGGATGAGGGTCCGACATAAATTTTATCCCAATTGGTTTCTGTTCCTACTCTGGTCCCAGTAAAATTATTGGTAACAGTCCCGTTCCCTAAATTTCCAAAATCATTTTTTCCCCAAGTATAAAGTGAACCATCTGTTTTGATAGCACCAGAATGGTTATATGATGATGCAACAGTCCTTATATTGTTTAAACTTGAAATTTGAGTAGGCAACAAAATTTGCCTTGTTGTCGATGGGTCAAAACCTAGATTTCCTTGGGAATTTGTCCCCCATGACAATAGATTCCCACTCGAATTTAAGGCAATTGTTCCCTCATAGCTAGTTGAGATTGCTGTCCAGTTTGACAGATTCCCTATTCTTTGAGGAGTACTGTAATTTGTGTAGGAGTTCAAACCTAATTGGCCGGCCCAATTTTCTCCCCAGCTCCATAATGTTCCATCTGTTTTTAAACCAATTGTGTTAATAAAATTGGCTCCAATGCTTTTCCAATTTAAATCAGTTCCAATTTGGATTGGTGAAAGAATATTATCAGTTGTAGTATTAGAAATTGAATTACCCCAATTGGCTCCCCAGGCCCATAAACTGCCATTGGTTTTAATTGCATAAACATTACTAGCAATAGCAAAAATTTTATCCCAGTCGGTAGCAATTCCAGTTTGAGCGATGGTCAACCTTGAAATAGTGTTTCCCGTACCTAAATAGCCATTTGTATTATCTCCCCAAGTCCAGAGCGTACCATCTGTTTTTATGGCAGCAAAGCTACCCCAGGTAGCTACTATCGATTTCCAATTTGTTCCAGTGCCGATTTGAATAGGTGTGTTAGTGCTTGCCTTTGTGTTATTCCCAAAAATCCCGGAACTATTATTGCCCCAGGCCCACAAGGTTCCATCTAACTTTATTCCGAAAGTGGTCCCATTACTGTTAGGGCATATCTCTTTCCATCCAATAGTACTTTCAACTCTTACTGGTGTTTTTTTGAAAGAATCAATTCCCAAACCAAGGAGCCCACTTTGATTTGATCCCCAAATCCAAATGCTTTTGTCTGATTTTATACCAATAGAGGAATTAAAACCAAGATAAATATTTTCCCAGTTAAGTTCATTGCCGATTTGAGTCGGTACCGTTGTAATTTCCCCCGGTAGTCTCCCACTTACACCTTGATTGTTGATACCCCATGACCAAATGGAACCATTAGATTTAATTGCCATTGAGCTTAGATACCCTGCTGAAATTCTTTTCCAATTATTGTCAGTTCCAATTCTTAGAGGCGTAAGTTGGGAAGATATGTTATACGTACCTATTCCAATTATTGTTATGTTAATACCTCCCCAAGTCCATAAGCTTCCATCTTGTTTGATTGCTAAAACATGGTTGCTACCAGCCTCTACTATTTTCCAATTTGTATCTGAATTAACTTGAATGGGTACATTAGAATTGTTTGTAGAATTATTTCCAAAAGTACCACCATTAAAACCCCAAGCCCATAGAGTTCCATTTTGTTTGATAGCGATAGTAGAATTATTTGATAATGTTACGCTAGACCAATTAGATTCAGTTCCGAGTTTAGTAGGAACACCTTTATTCACAGTCGTACCATCTCCTAATTCTCCGTTTCCATTGCTGCCCCAATTCCAAAGTGTCCCGTCTGTTTTTAACCCAACAACAATATTTCCATTAGTGGTGATAAATTTCCAATTATTGTCAGTGCCTACTTGCCCAGGCACTAATCTTTGTATCTCTGATGAATTATTATTCCCGAATTTATTTGAATTGTTTAGTCCCCAAGCCCATAAGGTTCCATCTCTTTTAATCCCAAATGATGTATTATTACTTGTTGCTACAGAAATCCATTGTGAGTTAGGCACTATATTTACCGGAATATTCCGATTTGTTGTAGTTCCATCTCCTAATTGTCCACTCGAATTATTTCCCCATGCCCAAAGGCTACCATCTTCTTTAATAAACAAGGTGGTATTACTCTCTGAGGAAGCAATTTGGCCGTTGGAAAGGTAGCTCAGAAATAATATTATGTTTATTAAAAGGAATAAAGCTTTTTTCATAGTCAAGCAGAATAGGTTTTGACTTTCAAAATAAGAATATCATATATAAAGGAAAAGAATTATTTATTTAACGGTAATTTTGTTAAGCGCTGAAAGCTTGATAGTTACCAAATAAAAAAGGCTTCCTATCACTAGAAAGCCTTTGATTTTAATGGAGTAGCCCCGGAAGGAATCGAACCTTCATCTTAGGTACCGGAAACCTACATTCTATCCATTGAACTACGGAGCCAGGGCTGTAAAATTACGAATACTTCTCTAAAGTCTTGACCAGCACATTGAAATCTTTTGGATACGGCGCCTCTACAGTGATAGGGTCGCCATTCAGCAGATTAAAAGATAAGCTATGAGCATGAAGCGCTACGCGGCGCATCACAGACAGTTCTTCGGTGTCCTTTTTTAAGTGGAAATTGCGTTTTAAATCAGATAGGTAGATCTCGGGTCCTCCATACATCGCGTCTGAAACGATGGGCGCTTTGAGGCAGGTGAGGTGAATGCGGATTTGGTGCATACGTCCAGTGATAGGCATGCATTCGACCAAAGTATAGCCACGGAATACTTTCAATGTGCGGAACCAGGTTTCGGCGTGCTTTCCTTTGGCCCGATCAATCACCACCTTTCCATCTTTCAATGGAAGTATGGGCAAATTCACTAAAAATCCATCCCAATCCTGCATTCCCTCTACGACCGCATGGTAGCGCTTTGCCGTTTCGCGGTGCTCGAATTGCATGGATATGTGGCGGTATGCCTCTGGGTTTTTGGCAATCACCAAAGCCCCGGAAGTCTCCTTATCTAAACGGTGACCCACCTGTGCATCCGACGAATATTCCTTTGCTAAACGCAGTATCGCCGGTGCCAAATCATCCTTCCGCTCATCCAGCGTCGAAATGCCAGAGGGCTTGTTAATCACGATAAAATCAGCATCCTCGAAAAGGATGGAATCGGTAAATTTGTATTTCATATGTTTCGCCGCTGTGCGGCGCAGTAATCAGTATCCGGTAATCAGTAGTCAGTAGTCGGTAGTCAGTGGTCAGTAGCCAGTGGTCAGTCACTAGTCGAAAGTACGGAGGACAATATTTACCATTCACCAGTTATCATTTAAATTCATTCATCATTCACCACTTACCATTCACCATTTTATAAAAATCTCCGATTTTTATAAAGAAATTTTTCCAAAATTTACCCACGGCGAATCCCCCAACCTCTCCGAACTTGGCGAATCCGCTAACGTCTCATTTGCTAATAAAGCAAATAAAACAGCCTCCTTCGCTGCCGAAGGCATGCCTAACTCATCACTTTCGCAAACGCGGAAGGGAAGAAGCTCGGCTAAACGCGCCATGATGACCGGGTTTTTGCTTCCGCCACCACTCACATAAACCGTACCCTCCACAGAAGAGGGAATGTAAGTTTTCATAGCGAGGGCGATGCTTTGGGCGGTGAATTCAGTCAAGGTCGCGATTAAATCAGCTGGGCTGATGGAGCCGTGGACGATGTCTAAATTAAAATATTCTGGGCCGGTGCTTTTTGGGAAAGAATCCTTGAAAAAGCTCAGGCTCATGAGTTCTGCTAAAATGCCTGTATCGATTTTTCCGGAGCGAGCGATGGCGCCATCTTCGTCGTATGCTTGATTGAAATAGCGGCGAACGGCTGCGTCGATCAAGGTATTTCCAGGGCCGGTATCGGTTACTAAGATGCCAGCTGGATCGCCAGAGGCAGGTAAATAAGTAAAGTTACCGATGCCTCCAATGTTTAATAAGATACGGTTTGCACCTTTTTTCGAGAACAAGAAATAGTCGCCAAACATCGCTAAAGGCGCTCCTTCACCGCCGGCTGCTACGTGTTTTTGGCGGAAGTCAGAAAGGGTAATGATGCCGGTTAGGTGGGCAATATGATCTCCGTCGCCTATTTGCAAGGTCGAGTGTGGGAGTTTTCCGGTTCTATCTGGGCGATGCATGACGGTTTGACCGTGGGAGGCAACTGCGTCTACATCAGATGGATTAACACCCCAGCCAGCTAAAACCTCTAAAATAAGTGAGGCATGCAAACGTCCAATTTGGGCGTTAAGTGTGGACAGGGTGGGGAAATGAATGTTTTCTTTGGCAAAAACCGAACGAATGGACTCCTTAAAATCTGCTGGATAGGGGCGGGTGTCGTAATGCAAAATCTCGTAAGACGTGTCCAGCCCGAAACCCGTGAAACGAACCAGTGCTAAGTCCAATCCGTCCAAAGACGTACCCGACATCAAACCTAAAATGGTGCGAGTCGGGGCTTTGGCAATCTGATACAAACGTTCTATCCTGGGATTCATCCTTCAAAGCTACGAATAATTCTTTTTACCACCGTTTAGCCCTATATTTGTTCTTCAAATTTCATTTTATGGCATTAGACGTAATCATCGTAGGCGGCGGCATCGTAGGCCTCGCAACGGCGCATCGCTTATTAGAGGCACGCCCAGATCTTCACATCGCTTTGTTTGAGAAAGAAAGCATGGTTTCGATGCACCAAACAGGTAATAATTCCGGCGTTATCCACTCCGGATTGTATTATAAGCCGGGTTCGTTAAAGGCCAAAAACTGCATCGAAGGCTACCACCAATTAATTGATTATTGTACTCAGGAGAACATCCCGTTCGAATTAACGGGTAAAGTGGTAGTAGCTTCCACACAGGAGCAGCGTCCGCAATTGGACACTTTGTTCCAACGAGGTCAAGAAAATGGTTTGGCAGGTATTCGGAAATTGAATTTGGAGGAAATGCGTGAATACGAACCGCACGTGACGGGAGTAGAAGGGATGTTTGTTCCCCAAACGGGTATTGTGGATTACCGTGCCATGGCAGCAAAATTAGCTGTCGGGGCTCAAATCAAGGGTTGCGAAATTCACCTAGGAGAACAAGTACTCGATATTAAAAAAGGCTTGACTTTCTCTATCGTAGAAACGACGAAGTCAGTATATGAGGCGAAATTAATTATTAATTGCGCGGGTCTTTACTCAGATAAAGTGGCCCAAATGACGCAAAGAGATCCATTAGACGTGCGCATCATACCGTTCCGTGGGGAATATTTCAAATTAAGAAAAGACAAAGAATACTTAGTCAAGAACCTGATATATCCGGTTCCAGATCCCAACTTCCCTTTCTTAGGCGTTCACTTTACCCGCATGATGAAAGGTGGCGTGGAGGCGGGACCTAATGCGGTTTTGGCGTTCAAGAAAGAGGGTTACAAGAAATTAGGGGTTGATGCCAAGGAGCTTTGGGAAACATTAACCTGGCCAGGCTTCCAAAAAGTAGCCTTGAAATACTGGGAAACGGGTTTAGGCGAAATGTATCGCAGCTTCTCAAAAGAGGCCTTTACGAAGGCTTTGCAAGTATTAATTCCGGAGATTCAAATCAACGATTTAGTTGAAGGTGGGGCAGGTGTGAGAGCTCAGGCTTGCGACAGAGAAGGCGGATTATTAGACGATTTCTCGATTGTGGAGGACGCGAAAGTGATCAATGTGTTGAACGCGCCAAGTCCTGCGGCGACGTCCTCTTTAGCGATTGGAAAAACGATTGCGGAGATGGCTCTGTCACGATTTTAAAAAACTTACATGAAATTATTACTGAATTATTTGAGTGTGTACCGCTGGCGCGTGCTAGGGGCATTAGCCCTGGCAGCTACGAACCAGATCTTCTCTTTGATGGATCCCTATATTTTCAGGAAGATCATCGACGATGTGGCGGCGGTGTATCGCTCAGATACCCACACGATGGACCAATTCGTCGCGGCGATTTGGCCTTTAGCCTTAGCGTCCGTGGGCGTGGCGTTCGTGAGCCGGGTGGCGAAAAACTTTCAGGATTATTTCATTAACACGGTAACCCAAAAAGTAGGTGCAAACCTCTATTCCGATGGAATCCGTCATTCCTTAGAACTGCCTTACGAAACCTTTGAAGACCAAAGATCCGGCGAGACCCTAGGTAAACTCCAAAAAGTCCGTACCGACGTCGAGAAACTGATCACTTTAGGAATTAACATTTTATTCCAATCTGTCATTGCCTTGATTTTCATCTCGGTCTACGCCTTTTCCGTGCATTGGATGGTGATGCCCTTATTCTTAATCACGGGTCCACTCATCGGTTATGTATCTTCCGTATTAAGTAAGAAGATTAAAGTGATTCAGATTGAAATCGTCAAAGAATCGACCGGCCTAGCGGGATCTACCACGGAATCTTTGCGCAATATCGAGTTAGTAAAATCCCTTGGTTTGGCAGAGCAAGAAATCGCCCACTTAAATGCGACTACGGAGAAAATTCTGAAACTTGAATTGAAGAAAGTGCGTTACGTTCGCTCCATGGCCTTTGTTCAAGGAACCTGCGTGAACTTGTTGCGCATGTTGATGGTGGTCGTTTTGATTTACTTGATCTACGAAGGAAAGATTACGATCGGTCAATTCTATTCGTTAAACATCTATTCGTTCTTCCTCTTTAATCCATTGCAAGAGATTGGTAATGTGGTGAATACCTACCGCGAGGCGGAGGTTTCATTGCAGAATTTCGAGCAGGTATTAAGCATTCCATCGGAGAAGAAACCAGCGAATCCGAAAACGATTTCGTCTATTCAGGAATTGAAATTTGATCACGTTTCATTCAAACACCAGTCCGCGACGACCGAAGCATTGAATGGAATTACGTTCTCGGTTAAAGGAGGCGAGACGATTGCTTTCGTAGGTCCATCGGGTGCAGGAAAATCGACTTTGGTAAAATTATTAGTGGGTCTTTACAGACCTAAGAAGGGTCAAGTATATTATAATGGCGAGCCGAGCGATGCAATCGATTTCGATCAATTACGTAAAAAGATTGGTTTCGTGACTCAGGATACACAATTGTTCTCCGGATCGATTCGCGAGAATTTGTTATTCGTAAACCCAAATGCAACGGACGCCCAGTGCATGGAGGTGTTAGAAAAGGCCGCTTGCCAAAGCCTCTTAGCCAGAGCCGACAAAGGTCTTGATTCCCTAATCGGAGAAGGTGGAGTAAAAGTATCCGGAGGAGAGAAGCAACGTTTAAGTATTGCGCGTGCACTTTTACGTGATCCGAACTTATTGGTTTTCGATGAGGCGACGTCTGCACTAGACTCTTTAACCGAAGAAGAAATTTCCGAAACGATTCGTTCTTTATCCGTTGATACGGAACACCTTACGATCTTGATCGCCCACCGTTTATCGACAGTGATGCATGCGACGAGGATCTATGTGTTAGAAAAAGGACAGATCGTGGAAGAGGGCTCTCACGACGATTTAGTGGCGAGCAAAGGACTGTATTTTGCGATGTGGAGACAGCAGGTAGGAGAAAACAAATAATTTATTTTGCTTTTTCTATAATTGCCAAAGATTCTTTGGCATAAACTATCACTCTACAAATCGAATTGCGTATATTTAACGTTTGAAAAAATTTATTAAACCCTATGTCATTAAATAAGTATTCACGGACATTAACTCAGGAGGTTTCTAATCCCGCTGCGAAAGCGATGCTTTACGGTATCGGTTTAACCAGCGAGGATATGAACAAAGCTCAAATCGGCATCGCCAGCACAGGCTACGAAGGGAATACCTGCAATATGCACTTAAATGGACTATCAGTCCACGTGAAAAAAGGAATCCAAGAGAATGGAATGGTCGGTTTGATCTTCCACACCATCGGGGTTTCGGATGGAATGACGAATGGAAATGACGGGATGAGTTATTCATTACCTTCACGAGATATTATCGCAGATTCTATTGAAAATGTGGTAGCAGCACAGTGGTATGATGGCGTAATTGCCGTCGTAGGTTGTGATAAGAATATGCCAGGTGCTATGATAGCCATGGCTCGTTTAAATCGTCCAGGTATTTTAGTGTACGGCGGAACGATTCGTAGCGGATCTTACAAAGGCGAAAAATTAGACATTGTTTCGGCGTTCGAAGCTTTGGGAAAAAAATATGCAGGAACCATCTCTGACGAGGATTATGAAGGCGTAATACGCAATTCAATCCCGGGAGCAGGTGCTTGTGGTGGTATGTATACCGCAAACACAATGGCTTCTTCGATGGAAGCGATGGGCTTAGTACTACCTAATTCATCCTCGTATCCAGCAACCCATGAAGGGAAGAAAGAGGAGTGCTTAGCGATAGGCGCGGCGATGAAAGTGTTGTTAGAGAAAAACATTTGCACACGTGACATCATGACGCGTAAAGCGTTCGAAAATGCCATGACGGTGGTAATTGCGTTAGGTGGATCGACGAATGCAGTGCTTCATTATTTAGCCATTGCGCATGCGGCTGGCATCTCATTTACATTAAAAGACATTCAAGATATCTCGGATCGCACACCGCTGATAGCGGACTTAAAACCTAGTGGTAAATACTACATGGAAGACGTGTTAGCGATCGGGGGAATGCCTGCGATTTTGAAATATTTACTTTCTGTGGGTTTATTGCACGGAGAGTGTTTGACAGTGACAGGAAAGACAATGGCGGAGAATCTAGCGGAGGCTCCGGACTTGAATTTTGACACACAAAAAATCATTTTCCCTATCACTCAGCCGTTAAAACCGACGGGTCACTTACAAATTATCTACGGTAATTTAGCTCCAGGCGGTGCAGTGGCTAAGATTACAGGAAAAGAAGGCGAGCGTTTTGAAGGATTAGCTAAGGTGTGTAACAGTGAGGAAGAAGTGATTGAATACATTTCCAAAGGCGATATTAAGCCGGGTCACGTCATTGTAATTCGCAACGAAGGCCCTAAAGGCGGACCTGGGATGCCAGAAATGTTAAAACCAACCTCTGCCGTAATTGGTGCTGGTTTAGGAAACTCCGTAGCCATGATTACGGATGGCCGTTTCTCTGGAGGAACGCACGGTTTTGTTGTGGGTCATGTGACTCCTGAAGCATTTGAAGGAGGTCCTATCGCACTAGTAAAGGATGGAGATAAAATTACGATTGATGCCGTGAATAACACGTTGGTATTGCACGTATCGGATGAAGAATTAGCAGAACGCAAGAAGAATTGGAAGCCAATTGAGTCTCCATTTAAGCAAGGCGTTCTTCGTAAATATATTAAAAACGTTTCCTCTGCGAGTCAGGGTTGCGTAACGGATTTATAAGAAAATTATTTTTTTATCTATTCAGAAGGCTTAAATTGGGCTTTCTATTGCGTTGAGACAAATTTTTGAATACACGTTAACCATGGGACAAACCCAAACTCAAACCGAAGCAGCTAATCAACCTGACCAAAAGAAATTTTTGTCAGGCGCCCAAGCTATCATGCAATCATTGGTAGAGCAGGGTGTGGACACCATTTTTGGTTACCCAGGTGGTGCCATTATGCCCACCTATGATGCACTTTACGATTACCAAGATCACCTAAAACATATTTTAGTTCGCCACGAACAAGGGGCAGGCCATGCAGCGCAAGGCTATGCACGTATGTTAAACAAGGCGGGCGTTTGTTTGGTGACATCTGGTCCTGGTGCTACGAATTTGATTACTCCTATCGCTGATGCGATGTTGGATTCAACTCCTATGGTGTGTATTGTAGGTCAGGTTAAGGCAAATTTATTAGGTACGGATGCGTTCCAAGAGTGCGATTTAATCGGTATTTCGATGCCTGTGACGAAGTGGAATTACCAAGTGGTGGATGCTGATGAGATCCCAGAGATCATGGCGAAAGCCTTCTATATCGCGGAAACAGGTCGTCCTGGCCCCGTTTTAATTGATATTACGCGCACGGCTCAAACGGATTTAATGACCAAGCCATTCGAATACATTCCTTGTAAATCGATTATTTCCTACAAACCTCGTGTAGAGCCTAAGGCAGAGCACGTGGAGGCTGCGGCTAAATTAATTAATGGTGCAAAACGTCCTTATATCTTAGCCGGTCATGGTATAATCATTTCTGGTGCGGAGAAAGAATTGAATGATTTCGTAGACAAAACAGGAATTCCAGTCGCGACCACTTTATTAGGAATGTCTTCTATGGACGCTGATCATCCTCTTTATGTGGGTTGGCCAGGTATGCACGGCAATTATGGTGCGAATGTGTTAACGAATTCTTGCGACGTTTTAATTGCCATCGGAATGCGTTTCGATGACCGGATTACGGGTGATTTATCTACTTATGCAAAGCAAGCAAAAGTAGTTCATATTGAAATTGACCCAAGTGAAGTAGATAAAAATGTGAAAGCGGATGCGCCGGTAGTGGGTGATGCTAAGGCTGCATTAAAGGCTTTATTGCCATTAGTGAACAAGGCTGATCACAGTGAATGGAGAGCGGAGTTTAAGAAATACGACGACGAAGAGTACGATAAAATCACGAAAAAAGACTTATTCCACGAAGGGGATAAGATCAAGATGGGTGAGGCCGTTAATCTTTTGTCAGTTAAAACCAAAGGCGAAGCTGTTGTGGTGACTGACGTAGGTCAACACCAAATGATTACGAATCGCTATTATCGTTTCAAAAAACGTAATTCTATCGTCACTTCTGGTGGAGCTGGAACGATGGGCTTTGCCTTGCCAGCCG
This sequence comes from Aquirufa sp., assembly GCF_044239315.1. Classification (GTDB taxonomy): domain Bacteria; phylum Bacteroidota; class Bacteroidia; order Cytophagales; family Spirosomataceae; genus Aquirufa. The sequence goes on from NZ_JBIIBQ010000010.1 coordinate 53,851, forward strand.
CTTTTGGCGCCAAGGTAGCGGTACCACAACGCGAAGTGGTAGCGGTAATCGGTGATGGTGGGTTCCAAATGACCTTACAAGAATTAGGTACCATCGCTCAAAGCGGTCTGCCAGTCAAAATAATCATCTTGAATAACAACTTCTTAGGTATGGTGCGCCAGTGGCAGCAATTGTTCTTTGATAACCGTTATTCCTTTGTTGAATTGCAAAATCCTGATTTCATTACCATTGCGAAAGGTTTTGGCATCGCGGGTCACACCGTGTCGGATCGGGCAGAATTAAGCGATTCATTAGATACTTTATTAAAATCAGATAAGCCTTATCTGTTAGAAATTATTTGTGAAAAAGAGGAAAACGTATTCCCCATGGTACCTGCAGGTGGCTGTGTAACCAGTGTGAGGCTAGAATAAGTATGTTAACGAATTACACCATTTCCGTTTTTACGACTAATACGGTCGGTTTATTGAATCGCATCACGATCATTTTTACGCGTCGAAGAGTAAATATTGAGAGTTTGACGGTTTCAGAAACTGAGCGTAAAGGCGTATCTCGTTTTACGATCGTGATTAAACACGAAAACCGGGAATTCGTAGAAAAATTAGTTCGCCAAATCCGTAAAGTAACCGACGTTCTCGCGGTGTTTGGCTACCTAGATGACGAAATTGTGTTTAATGAAATCGGTTTATTCAAAATAGCTACTCCGCTGGGAGGTCTTCCAGTAGATGTGAAATCTATTAATTTGGATTGGAATGCGAAGATTGTGCATTTTGGCCTAGATTATGTGGTGGTGGAAAAGAACGGATCAGAAGAAGAGATTCAAGAGTTTTATACCTATTTGAAGAAATGGGAAATATTAGAGTACGTTAAGTCGGGTCGTGTTGCCGTAGGTAAAACGGAGAAAGGCTTAGTCGAATTTTTGCCGGAAGAAGGCAATTGGGAAATTGTGTAATCGAAAAACGAATATAAATTAAATAACAGAAAAATGGCAAAGATTAATTTCGGTGGAGTTGTTGAAGACATCGTAACAAGAGAAGAGTTTCCATTAGAGAAAGCTAGACAAGTATTAGCTGATCAAACGATTGCAGTAATCGGATATGGAGTTCAAGGTCCTGGGCAAGCGTTAAACATGAAAGACAATGGCCTGAATGTAATCGTAGGTCAACGTAAAGGAAAAACTTATGACAAAGCTGTCGCTGACGGTTGGGTTCCAGGTGTAACTTTATTTGAAATCGAAGAAGCTTTGGAAAAAGGAACCATCATTTGTTACCTACTTTCGGATGCCGCTCAAATCGAATTATGGCCTACAGTGAAGAAATATTTAACGGCTGGAAAGTCACTTTATTTCTCTCACGGTTTTGGTATTACCTACAAAGAGAAAACAGGTATCATTCCTCCAGCGGATGTGGACGTATTCTTAGCTGCACCTAAAGGTTCAGGTACTTCATTACGTCGTTTATTCGTGGCAGGTAAAGGTTTGAACTCTTCGTTCGCTGTTTACCAAGATGCAACAGGAAAAGCTCGTGAGAAATGTATCGCGATGGCCATCGGTGTAGGTTCTGGCTATTTATTTGAAACAGATTTCTACAAAGAAGTAACGTCTGATTTAACAGGTGAGCGTGGAACTTTAATGGGAGCTATCCAAGGTATTTTCGCTGCACAATACGATGTATTACGCGCGAACGGTCACTCTCCATCTGAAGCATTCAACGAGACTGTGGAGGAATTAACGCAATCGTTAATGCCTTTAGTAGCGGAGAACGGAATGGACTGGATGTATGCAAACTGTTCTACTACGGCGCAACGTGGTGCTTTGGATTGGTGGAAACCATTCCGTGATGCGACTAAGCCTGTATTTGAGCAATTATATAACTCAGTGAAAACGCAAGCAGAAGCAGAGCGTTCTATTACATTGAATTCTCAACCAGATTACCGCGTGAAATTAGATGCTGAATTGAAAGAAATGGCAGATATGGAAATGTGGAGAGCTGGTGCTGCAGTACGTAGCTTGCGTCCAGAGAATAACTAATTTTCCTTTTTGGGATTGAAAGAGGGTAGATGCTTTACGTGTCTGCCCTTTTTTTATTGTCCAAAGGCAGAAAGAGCAGCACCCCTTAAAAAAATGCAAATTTTTATATTCTACCTATGTTTCGTATTATAGACTAAGTATCTTATTTATTGTATTTTTTTAGATTATTAATAGTTTTTTAATCTAAATAAAATACAAATGAAGATTATTAATCTATACTCTATACTCTCTACTCTCTCATCTCCTTGTTTCCAACTTGGAATTCTTGTAATTTCACATCGAAATAAAACACCCAAAATCAGATGAGTAACCGCATTCAAATTTTTGATACCACCTTACGTGACGGCGAACAAGTTCCCGGCTGCCAATTAAACCGAGAAGAAAAAGTAGAAGTTGCTTTACAACTCGAGTTGCTAGGGGTGGATATCATTGAAGCAGGTTTTCCTATCTCGTCGCCAGGTGATTTTGCCTCGGTTCAAGCCATTTGCGATGCGGTTAAAGAGCCTACAATTTGCGCCTTAACGCGTGCCAAAAAAGAAGATATCGACGCCGCCGTGGCTGCCCTTAAAACAGCTCGAAAGCCACGTATTCATACGGGTATCGGTTCGTCTGATGTTCACATCAAGCATAAATTCAATTCAACACGCGAAGAAATAATCGAACGCGGGGTTTGGGCTGTTAAGTATGCCAAATCCTTCGTAGAAGATGTCGAGTTTTTTGCAGAAGATGCAGGTAGAGCGGATTTGGCTTTTTTAGCCCAATTGACACGCGAAGTCATCAAAGCTGGAGCAACAGTCGTTAACCTTCCAGATACCACTGGATATTTATTACCTCATGTGATGCACGATCGCATTAAGTATTTATACGAAAATGTTGATAACATCCATCAGGCAACAATTTCTATGCACAATCACAATGATTTAGGATTAGCCACTGCGAACACGATTGCTGGAATTCAGGCTGGTGCACGTCAAGTCGAAGTAACGATAAATGGAATAGGAGAACGCGCTGGAAATACGTCTTTGGAAGAAATTGCCATGATTCTAAACGTACATAAGGATTTAGGATTCAATACGGGCATCAAGCCAAAATATCTGTACCCAACTAGTACGCTCGTTTCTAATTTAATGGGAATGAACGTCCAGCCAAACAAAGCAGTCGTAGGAGCAAATGCTTTTGCGCACTCATCAGGCATTCATCAAGATGGCTTCTTGAAGCATGCGCAAAACTATGAAATTATGAACCCAGAAGATGTGGGAGTTTCATCCTCAGCCATTTTATTAACCTCCCGTTCAGGTCGCGCCGCATTGCGTCACCGCTTAACGTTATTAGGTTATGATTTTGAAAAACCAGAATTGGATAAAATATATACTCGCTTTTTGTTGATGGCGGATGATAGGAAGATGATTCATGATGAAGATCTTAAGGAGCTTGTCGGCTAAAATTTAAAGAATAGAGCACAAAGCACAAAGAATAAAGTTGGCATTAAAAAAGGGAACCTCGGTTCCCTTTTTTAATTATCGTATGAAATGTGAATGAGTCCGTCGGTAGCCGGTAGTCAGTATCCAGTAGTCGGTAGTCAGTAATCGGTAGTCAGTCTAGAATGTAAAACTCTACTCTCTACTCTCTACTCTCTACTCTCTACTCTCTACTCTCTAATCTCTACTCTATAATCTCTACTCTCTACTCTACTGACCACTGACGACTGACTACTGTCGGAGCGAAGCTACGACCTAGCCATCACAATCTTCTCCTTCTCCAACACCTTCAAAATGCCCAAGTTAATTGCCTGTTTTGTCGCTTGAAACTTAGCGAAGTCTTTGGTCTGAACAAAATAAGTTACCGAGATATCGATGGAATAGGCGCTAAAACCTTCAAAAATCACTTTAGGAGCTTTTTTCTTGCATAGAGGCTCATCTTGTATGAAAGCTTCTATGGCAGCGATAGCTGCTTCAATTTGCGCAGGTTTTGTGTTTAACTCACAAAGTATCGTGTATTTGGCTCGTCTAAAATCTCGTTCACTCATATTCTCAAGAGATTGTGAGGTGAGCAAGCGATTAGGAACTAGGATCAAATTTCCATCTGCGCCTCTGATTCGCGTACTTCTGAAGCCAATTTTTTCAATATCTCCACTAATGGTCCCTATTTGAATATTATCTCCTACTACAAAGGGTAAATCTAAAAAGATGGTGAATGAGGCAAATAAATTCTCTAGGGTTTCACGAGCTGCTAAAGCTAATGCCAAACCTCCAATTCCTAAACCGGTGATTAATGCTACTACATCTACCTCAAAAATCCGACCAAGGAAAACAAATCCAGAAGCCGTGATAATAAAGACCATGGATAGGTCGTTCAGGAAGGGAATGAATTGTTGTTTGGATTTTTGGTCTGCACCGTTCCACTTTTCTTGCGCAACTAAAATAACCACCTTCATTAAGCGAACTATTACCCAGGTAATGGTGAAAATAACCGCTGATTCGAAGGCTTTTTCAATCAGGTAAAGTAGTCCAAATTTTTCCATCGGCTCGATATTCCAAGCGGATGGCACATGTAAATTTTGGACTGCAAAATATAAGAAGATCCAAAATATGAGTAACTCGAAGGGTTTGCGGATGAGTTGAACACAATCTTGAATGGAGATGGATTCATCTGGGATAAAGCGGTAAACAATTTTCGAGAATGAATTAGAGAAAAAACGTCTTAATATAAAACTGATTAACATAATTCCTCCAAAAAGGATCATATCCCATGCTGAATTATCCAAATAGACCCCATTTTTTAAATCTTCAATCATTTTGTCAATCATTTTGAATTCAAATATAGCTAATATCTTAGTCGAATGTGAAATAAAATTACGACCTTTGCAGACTATTATTCCCGAAAGGGAGGATTTCAATTGTATGAATTTTATTTCTTTGGACAAGCCTACAACCTATACAAAAACGCTTCGTTTTCTACTAATCGTTTTGTTTCTAATCGTGTCTCCTGTTGTTTGGGCGCAAACCATTTTGAATTCACCGTATTCCTATTTAGGTATGGGAGAGATTCAGAGTGGCGATAATGCTACTCAAATGATGATGGGTGGAATTGGCGTATCTAACTCGAATGGTATTTATGCTAACATGGTAAATCCTGCTTTGTTAGCTAGAAATCGTTATACGAATTTTGAAGTAGGGGTAAATACGGAATACAAAACTTTACAAGATTATCGTCAGCAACAAAAGATTTTTGGAGGAAATTATCAATCATTAAATTTGACTTTACCTATCAGTTCACGCTGGACGATGTCCGTGGGAATTCGCCCTCATTCGGCGGTGGGATATGAGACGAAGTCGTTTCGCAGACTTAATTTATTGGGTGTGGATAGTTTGATTTATTCTTACAAAGGAAGTGGCGGGGTAAGTAAAGTTTCCATTTTAAATGGTGTTCGATTAGCTAAAGAGTTCTATGTTGGATTACAAATGGATTACTTATTTGGCCAAGTAAATCGTAACGTTGCGACACAGAATTTGTCAGATGGTCAATTCTATAAAGTGCAATTAGAAGATTTGTCTTCTTATTCTGATTTTCAGTTTAAGGCAGGTTTTGCTTATCGTCAAAAAATCAAGTCAGATATATTTTTGAATGTAGGGGCTACTCTTGATCTGAGCTCATCAATTAATGTAAATCAGACTAAGCGTTTCGCGACATTTGACGTTTCAGGTTTAAGTATTATAAATGCGGATACACTAGATAAACCTGCTGCATCTGTACAACAAATTCCGGTAACCAAGCGTTATGGTCTTAGTATCGAGAAATTAGCAAATTGGATGTTTGGAGTAGATTATACGACTACAGATTGGAGTAAAGTTACTAACAATTTAGGTCGGTCTACTTCTTTACCCACTTCTCATAAAGTTTCAATTGGAGGAGAATACACTCCCGATATTGAATCAATTTCAAATTATTTCAAACGTACTACCTACAGAGTGGGTGGTTCCATTGAGAAAACCCCCTATGATTTCCTAGGTAATGGAAGTTATGCGATGGATAAGAACGTTAGCTTTGGGCTTGCCTTACCGCTTCGCAATCTATCTCTTCTAAACATCGCCTACCAACTAGGTCGTCGTGGTTTGATTACAGAAAATGGGATGGAGGAACAATATCAAAGAATAACTTTGGGATTAACCTTTAGTGATCTTTGGTTCCAAAAGCAGAAAATCAACTAATTTGCTCTCATGCGCAATTCGAGCCTACTCTTTTTGCTCTTGGTTACTTGCACTTTTTTTTCCTGTCGCGAAAAGGCGGATGATTCTAAGACTTTCTATTCTGGTCCGAAATCTGAATTGTTTGGTATTGATATGGTTTATTCAGATTCTGCCAGAAAAGTCGTAAGAATGTTGACGGATGTCCAATTGACATTATCTACAGAGGATCGAGTCTATCCGAAAGAAGTTAAACTTTGGTTTTATGATAAAAAAGGAAGGATTACCTCAGAGGTTCGAGGTGATTCTGCACATTATTTTCGTGTAAAAAATACCTACAAGCTGATTGGACACGTTGTTATTAACAACATTGAAAAAGAAGAAACCCTGAAGACGGATGAGTTCAATTGGGTGGTTTCAGAAAAACGGATATTTACTGACAAGCCGGTTCAATTAAGAACCCGATCTGAATTAGTCAATGGGGTGGGTCTTGATGCCGCCCAAGATTTTTCTACCTATTCCTTGAGACAAGTACGTAATTCGGTCGTTGCCGTGGAGGGATTGCCTACCAATTAGCGACAGTTTTTTAGTGCTAATTTCACACTGTCTATTGGATAAATCTGCTTTTTAGCGCCCCATTTTTCACGCATGTACGTAGTCAATTCCGCGATATCTAATGTTTGAAGTTTAGCATTAGCAGGCATAAACCCATTACCTTTCTTTCCATTTCTAATTAAGCAAGCTAGCGCCTCCGGACTCAAATTCGATTTTTGAATCGAAGGGTACAAATCACGTAATCCCGCGCCATCTGCCTGGTGGCAATTTTCACAATGCGTTTGATATAAGGCCATGCCTTCAACGGAATATTGCTGCTGGAGTATTTCCTCCTTGCTTTGGCAAGAGAAAAAGAAAAATGCGACGATTGCGATAGGGATGTAATTTTTCATATTTCAAAGTTCAAAGCTCAAAGCTCAAAGTTCAAAGAGTTGTATTTGATCTTTGCTCTTTGAACTTTGGTATTTTTTAAAGGAGTAAAAATGCCAAAGGCATTTTTACTCCTTTAAAAGCAACTCCATATCCTCCAACAAATGATTCACTTCAGCTTCCACTGTACCATCATAAATGCCTCTGACATGTCTGTTTTTGTCTACTAAAATAAAGGCTCCACTATGCACAAATCCACCTGCCTCATTCGGATCTTCTTGCGCGGAAACTAGATAACTTTTTTGGCCTAATCTATAAATGGAAGCTTTATCGCCCGTCAATAAATTCCATTTAGGAGCCTTTACTTGCAAGCGTGTAGCATAATCTTTTAGAACAGAGGTGTTATCGAAATCAGGATCAATGCTATGTGAAATAATGCGTACATCGTCACGCTCTTTATAACGCTCATAAATGCGCAACATCTGTGTTTTCATTTTAGGGCAAATGGTAGGACAAGTGGTGAAGAAGAAATCAGCCACATACACTCTACCCGCCACGTCTTTCTCTGTAACGATAACGGAATCTTGATTTAAAAATTGAAACGCTGGAATCTGATGATATACCGTGTCACCTTTCGCGTTCACTGTTTTAGGTCCCAAGAAGGGTAATTTCTTTTCTTGAGAACAGGAGAATAGGATCACGGAGAGCAGTAAACTAAGGACGGTATTTTTGTGCTGCATTGAGGGTAGAATCTGTCAGTTTTTGAAGATCAGTTAATTGTGTGTATTGTTTCTTGAGATAAATCACCTTTGTTCCTACATCCATTTTTTCCAAACTATCGATAGAGAACTGGTGCATCCAATCCATCATGGATTTGTCTGCTTTATCTAAGGAACTAATCAGTTTGCGAACGTGTGTAGAATCTGCTCCGGTTGAAAGGCTGTCTAATTTCGATTTTAAAGAAACGATTTGTTCTGTTTTAGGCATTAAAACATCATGCAACTCGAGTACTTTTGTTTGTAATTCTTCACTTATTTTTTCCTCCGCTTGCGAGCAACCGACTAGCAAAAGACAAAAAGCCACTAATTTTTTCATACGTGTGATTGGATTAGATTTCGAACATTGTCGAGCAAATCTCGGTAGCCTTGTTGACCTCCGATCATTTTAGCGATTTCTTCTACGCGTTCTTCTTCTACTAACTCCCGAAGGTTCGAAACAGTTTTCAATCCTGCGTGATCTTTGTAAACAAACCAGTGCTTGGATCCAGCTGCTGCGATTTGAGGAAGATGTGTGATGGCGATGATTTGATGCCCTTGACCCATTTGGCTGAGCATTTGACCCATCTTGATGGCGATTTCACCAGAAACTCCGGTGTCGATTTCATCCAAAATAAGGGAAGGCAAAGCTCTTTTGTTCGCTAATAGGTGCTTTATAGAGAGCATCAAACGGCTCATTTCACCTCCTGAGGCGATTTGCTTGAATGGTTTAGGGGCTAAACCTTTGTTTGCAGAGAAAAGTAATTGAATTTTGTCCGATCCATTCGCTGCTAATTCTTTGGCAGTCATCTCCCAGGCCAAATTTGCATTCGGAATGCCTAAGGACTTCAAGGAAACAACTAGCGCAGAAGAAATCGCATCCAAAACCGCTGAGCGAGACGAGGATAAGTCTGAAGCAGCTGTAGAGGCTACACTAAAATTAGCCTCTACGCGCGCCTTAGCCTCCTCTAACAGCGTATCCATGGAAGAATATTGAGAAAGTCGCAAATCAAGCGAATCGACTAATTCAATTAATTCGGTAACGTTGGACGCTTGGTATTTTTGCAATAAGCGATTCAGTAAGTCTAATCGCTTCTGTTTTTGTTCTAATTCCAGAGGGTCGTAGACGAAATCCTCTGCTTCTCCTTCGACTTCCGCCCCTAGATCTTTCAATTCAATCCAAATCGATTCAATGCGTGTTTTCCAGTCTGCAAAATTCTCACCCCATTTACTCAAAGCCGTCGCTTGCTGTAGCGCAATGCGGCTTTGCTGAAGGGCTGAAACTTCTGACAAGCTAAGGGCCTGAGCTAATACGGCCAGTTTTTCCTGGATTTGTTCTGCATTTTGCAGTTTTTGGACCGCTGTATCCAAGGCTTCATATTCGCCTTCTTTTAATTGCGCTTTGCTTAATTCATCGTATTGAAATTGGATGAAATCTAATTCTTGTGTTCCTTTAGTAGATTCTTGTTCTAAGGAACGCAAGGCGGAAACGCTAGACGACCAGGTGGAAAATGCCGAAAAATAGGCCTTTTTCAACGTTTCATTCTGGGCATAGGCGTCCACCATGTCCAATGTAAAATCTGGATGGGACATCCACCACGTATCTTGCTGGGAGTGAATATCGACTAATTCGTTTCCGATTCGCTTTAAGGTTTCGAGCGTGACAGGAGTGTCATTCACGAAGCTGCGCGATTTTCCTTGTGGGTTGATTTCTCGTCGAATCAGACAAGGCTCCTCGAAGTCGATTTCTTCTTCCTCAAAAACAGCTTGAATGTGTGTGAAAGAGCTAAGCGAAAATTGACCTTCGATGATGCATTTCTTCGAGGCATCGAATAGACTTTTGCTGTCGGCTCTTTGACCTAATAATAAAGAGATAGCTCCTAATAAAATGGACTTTCCTGCACCTGTTTCACCAGTTATCACGGTCAGACCACCCGTCAAATGCAGGTCGAGCTGTTCGATCAACGAGTAGTTTTGAATATGTAGGTGCTTCAACATAGAGAAGGCAATTTACGCAAAAAAAATTGTTCGTATTTTTATTTCGTTCATCAATCAGCTTTTTGATAATTTTTATCAATATTTTGTACCTTTGGAAAAAATTTTCGCCTACGTTATTATAACCCCTAGCTAATGAGTGTTTTAGTAAATAAGAATTCAAAAATTATTGTTCAAGGTTTCACAGGTACAGAGGGAACTTTTCACGCGGAGCAAATGATTGCTTATGGTACCCAAGTGGTAGGTGGAGTTACCCCGGGTAAAGGTGGTGCTAAGCACTTAGATCGCCCTATTTTTAATACAGTAGCAGATGCAGTAGCTTCTACAGGAGCTGATACATCGATCATTTTCGTTCCACCGGCATTTGCTGCGGATGCGATTATGGAGGCTGCAGATGCAGGAATTAAAGTCATTATTTGTATCACGGAGGGCATTCCTACGAAAGATATGATCGTAGCGAAAGAATATATTTCGAACTTCGAAACACGTTTAATCGGACCTAACTGCCCAGGTGTCATGACCGCTGACGAATGTAAAGTAGGTATTATGCCAGGCTTCATCTTCCAAAAAGGTCGTGTAGGTATCGTATCTAAATCAGGTACATTAACATACGAAGCAGTAGATCAATTAACAAAAGCAGGTTTAGGCCAAACAACAGCGATCGGTATCGGTGGTGATCCTATCATTGGAACAACTACTAAAGAGGCAGTTGAATTATTAATGAACGACCCAGAAACAGAAGGTATCGTGATGATCGGTGAGATCGGTGGCGGTATGGAAGCGGAAGCGGCTCGTTGGATTAAAGCAGATGGTAACCGTAAGCCAGTGGTTGGTTTCATTGCTGGCCAAACAGCTCCGAAAGGACGTCGTATGGGTCACGCAGGTGCGATTATCGGTGGTGCAGATGACACGGCTGAAGCGAAAATGAAAATCATGCAAGAGTGTGGAATCCATGTGGTTTACTCTCCAGCTGATATTGGCGAGACAATGATTAAAGCATTAGCTGCTAAATAAGTTGAATTAATTTCAAGGAATGATTCCTTTCTTTTTAAAATCTGCTCATTTGATTCCTTCTCGGAAAACGATGAGCAGATTTTTTTTATGGGCTTTGTTATTGACAGCAGCTACTAGTCAGGCAGCCTGGAAGAAGGTATATTCCTTTGAACACGACTGGTTAGTGTACCAAGAGGCTTGGAAAAGTTTCTTGCCCTATGTCTCATCGAAACATTACAATTATCATTCAAAGTCCTTGGAGTTGCATCCGCAGGATTTCCCCAAAGCCTATTTGGCGATTACCCCTAAGGAAAATTACCATCTTTTTTTACAAGGAGCCTTGTTTAAGGACTTGAAGAAAGGGGTGACTTTTCGATTTCCGCTGGATAGTATAAAGCAAAAAGTTATTTTAACCGTCTATTCTGAAAACTTAGAGGGGTTACCAGGTGAATTCTCCATAGAACGCAACGAAAAAATTGTTGCGGTAGAAAAAGCTGATTTCTTTTCACTTCAAACACGATCGGGAGCGCCCTTCTCTAATTTCTTTTTATTAAGTATACTCTCTGTAATGGCCTGTTTGGGTTTATTGTTCTCTGCCTACCCACGTGTATTTATCTCCTTCTATCGCTATGCAGATTGGATTAGGTGGGAGGTAAAGGATGAGGTGTGGATGAGGCGACCATTTGCGTTACCTAATCTTTTGGTATTATTCACTTTGAGTTTAATCACCGCTTGTTTGGCCTATTTAACGGGTTTTAAAACTGCGCTTAAAGATGAGTTTTTCGGTAATGCGGATAACTTTGTAACTATCTGGCCCAGTGTTCTCTTTATTTTCTCTAAATTGGGCCTCTCTTTTTTACTATTTATCTCACGTTATTTTGTTTATTATTTATTTACAGATTTATTTAAATTGAAGGGCTTAGCCAATGTTCATTATTTTAAATCTCTTCAAACAAATTTGCAATTTTTCACCATTCTATTTGCCACACTTTGTTTTTATGCGGTTTACGTAGGCCCTGCTACAGCGATTGATTTTAGTCCCATTTTATATATCGTAGATTTCTATTTCATATTTCGATTCATTTATTTTTTCCAAAGCTTCCAGCGTAGTTTTTCCTTCCCTAAATTGTTTCTATTCATCTACCTTTTGATCATCGAAGGTCAGATTATCTTGTTTGGTATCAGGGAATTAATTTTTCCTTCTTACATCTAGGCCAAGATAAAATTCTGTAAAAAATTGTCGTATATTTGCACTCTGAATTTTAAGGCTGGTATTTTTCCAGTAAAAATTGATTGATTATGAGTAAAACTGCAATTGAAGAAACGAGTCGTTTAAAGAAAGTAAAGAGTATTCTTGTTACTCAATCTGCACCTGCAGATGCAAAATCCCCTTACTTTGAAATAGAAAAAAAGTATAATGTAAAGGTGGATTTCAGACCTTTCATTGAAGTTCAAGGAATTGCTTACAAGGAATTTAGAAAGCAAAAAATTGAAATTCTTCAGCATACAGCTATCATATTTACAAGCCGTCATGCGATCGATCATTTCTTCCGTATGTGTAAAGAGGCAAAGCAGGAAGTTCCTACAGATATGAAGTATTTCTGCATTACGGAACAGACAGCGAATTATTTGCAAAAATATATTGTGATTCGTAAGCGTAAGGTGTTTACGGGTACGAAGACAGCCCTAGATTTATTAGAAATAATTAAGAAACACAAGGGAGAGAAATTTTTGTTCCCTTGTTCTAATAAGCGCCAAAAAGATCTTCCAGATTATATGGGCACTAACGACTTCCAAATTACAGAAGCGGTTATGTATGAAACCGTTTCAGCAGATCTATCCGATTTAGAGAATGTATTTTATGATGTAATTGCTTTCTTTAGCCCTTCAGGAATCACTTCTTTATTTCAGAATTTTCCAGATTTTAAGCAAAACAATACACGTTTGGCTGCTTTTGGGCCCACAACTGCGCAAGCTGTGGTCGATGCTGGATTAATTGTAGATATTCAAGCACCTATGCCGAATGCTCCTTCGATGACCGGAGCTCTTGAACATTACATAAAGCAAGTAAATAAATAATAAAAAAGCCTCTTCAATGAGGCTTTTTTATTATTTTAGCCTACCTATTTTCATCCAACGAATGAAACGCAGCTTGAGTATCTTAATAAAGTCATGTCATTCCCTGCTTCTTGTGGGTTCTTTATTCGTTTGTTTTTCGCCCCTATTTGCCCAGCAAAGTCCGCAATTCAGCATTTTTTCTGCCAATTCTACCTTGATTAATCCGGCTTTTTCGGGTTGGAAATCGTCTAATTATGTGGCAGTACAATTCCGAGATCAATGGTCTGGATATACGACAACAACGGATGGTGCAGGGAATTTAGGAACTACCTGGGTGTCAAGCTCGTTTGGAGTAACGCCTAATGTAGGATTAGGAGTTATTTTTTATTCAGACAGAACGCCATCTGGAGTATCTCAACAGTCTTTTAAAGTACTAGGAGCCTATCATTTAAGGAAAGGTGAAGGTACTTGGTCCTTTGGATTTTCTGCCGGAACTCAAACTAAAACATTTGATGGTCGCTCCTTTCGTGTAAGAGACCCCAATGATCCCGTTACATCGTTATTTTCGGGTTCTACTGCCAGTCAAGCTATTCTTGATTTTGGGGCAGGAATTCTCTATTCAAAATCGAATTGGCAAGTAGGCATTTCTGTTGATCATATAAATTCACCTAATTTTTCTTTTAAAGGGTATTCTGTTTTAATGCCTTTGGAACAAGTCTATTCCTTAAATGGAAGCGCTGAGATTCCATTGAACGATTACTTTGATGTGTCTCCCTATGCCCTATTGAGAGCTTATTCTGGAAATTTAGTTCCTGAAGCAGGTGCAAGAATTTATTATAATAAACTTTTTTATGTAGGAACTGGTTATAGACATGGAGATGCTGCCATGGGCTTATTGGGAGTGTCTATTTTAGACAATAAATTAGATATCGGTTATTCTTTGGATTTAGCTGTAGCTAATTCGTTGGCTAAGAGGCCTTTATCTCATGAAATTGCCATCAGGTACCAGATTCCTGAACGAATGAAGAAGAGTAAAGTGGTACCTATTCGAACTCCAAGGTTTAGAATCTTGTAGTTTATGGATAAATTCATGGTGCTAAGTTTTTTAATTAATACTGATATATTCATTAAAAACATTTAAATTTGAAAGATTGTGTGAGTTGAGAATGATGAAGACAATTTATTTACATTATTTTCGTTCACCTAATTACTATAATAATCGAATATGAATTTTCGAATTTTTGAGATTAAGTTTTTATCGGTAATTCTTTTGTTAGCTGTTCTTTTTACAATGCCTAGTTGTTCTAAGAAGGCACCTAGCAATGGCAAATCACTTTCAAGCGAGAAGGGTAAAGAGAAAAAAGGTCCTTTAGGTGGTTTCTTCAGCTTTTTATCAAAAAAGGGCCCTAAGGATGATCCTGGTCTAATGTCTGGTGAGATTATTGCTACGACCAGAAAGGGCTGGAGTCAGCCTACTCCATTTGGTATGGTATTGGTGCCTGGAGGAAGTTTTATCATGGGTCAAGCCGATGAGGATATCACTTCCTCTGTCGCTAATTTTAATCGTAGGGTTACCGTAGTACCATTCTTCATGGATGATACGGAGATAACCAACAATGAATACCGCCAATTTACGAATGCTTTATTAAGGGATTCAGTTTCTGTTTTAGGTGAGGAGCGTATCATGTCAGATTACTATCCAGATACAACCGTTTGGAAAAAAGATTTCTCTTATCATAATGGAGACCCTTTAACAGAGAATTATTTTGCTAGTCCAGCCTTTGATATGTACCCTGTTGTAGGTGTAAGCTGGAAAGCAGCTAAATATTTTGCGCTTTGGCGGACTAAAATATTAAATGATTATCGGGCAAAAGAAGGTAAATACGCGATGCCTTCTATTCAATTACCTACTGAATCGGAATGGGAGTGGGCTGCTAAGGGAGGAAAGGCTGCAGCTAAATATCCTTGGGGTAATCCTTATTTAACGAACTCTAAAGGTTGCTTATTAGCTAATTTTAAGCCAAGACGTGGTAATTTTGATGCAGATGGCTATGCTTACACTGCACCGGCTAACGCTTACACACCTAATGACTACGGCTTATATAATATGGCGGGTAATGTTGCCGAGTGGGTACAAGATTCGTATTCTGAAAATTCTACGGTACTAAACTGGGATTCTAACCCAGTTAATTTAGATGCTAAAGAGCCTCGTAAAGTAGTTAAAGGTGGATCTTGGAAGGATTTTGCTTACTATTTAGAGACAGGTTCTCGCGTACATGAAATTGAAAATCAAAAAAGATCATATATAGGATTCCGTTGTTCCATGAGGTACTTGGGCAAGGCTCCTACTAAATAAACTAAAAAGTATAAATTATAAAATCAAATGGAAAAATCGATTAATGTCATTGCTAGTTTTGGTGCAGCTATTGTAATTGTAGGAGCCCTATTTAAAATCTTACACTGGACCGGTGCGAATGAGATGCTCATGGTGGGAATGTTTACCGAAGCGGCCATCTTTATTTTATTTGGCGTGTTGTATTTAAAGTCCAAAGAAGAAAAACAATACGACTGGGAAATCGTATATCCTGAATTGGCAGGTGGAGAGGCTCGTCCTGCTGCTGCTCGTCACACAGGTGATGTTCCAGGTTTAGATCCTGAAGCAGTAGCGCATTTGACTAAAAGCTTGAAATCATTAACAGATACAGCCAATAGCTTATCTGATATGTCGAAAGCAACGGGTGCTACACAAGATTTTGTTAAGTCTTTGAACTCTTCAGCTGAGTCTTTAGGTGGATTAAATAAATCTGTTTCAGATGCGTCTCAATCCTTAACAGCTATATCGACTTCTTCAGCAGAGGCAGCTAAGTACACGCAAAATTATGCAAAAGCAGGGGCTTCTTTAGAGAAGTTAAACTCTGTTTACGAAGCTGAAATCCAAGAGGCTAGCAAGCACATGAAGGCCATCAATAGCTTCTATGGTAATGTTAATGCTAGTGTGGAGCACATTGCAGCCACACAAAAGGATGCAGAATTATTCAAAGCTGAATTAGCGAAATTAAACGCGAACATTCAATCCTTGAATCAAGTATATGGTAGTATGTTAACAGCTATGAAAGGCTAATTATGGCAGGTTTAAAAGAAACTCCCCGGCAGAAAATGATCGGGATGATGTATTTAGTGTTAACCGCCTTGCTAGCATTGCAGGTGAGTGACGCTTTATTGCAGAAATTTGCCCTTTTAAATAGTAGTTTGGAAGTGGCTAATCAATCATCCCTGAAAAAAAGTAAAGGCATGGTACAAGGGATAGAGGAGCGTATAAAAGATCTTCCTAATCCTGCTGCCTATGCTGATGTATTAAGAAAAGCTAACGAAGTTAGAAGAATTACAGATTTACTAGTTTCCCACATTGAAAATGTAAAAGGTAAAGTACTGGAAGCTGGCGGAGGTATTGATCCGCAAACTGGTAATATTAAAAATCCGAAAGAAGAAGAGAAGATTTATGAATTAATGGTTGGTGGGTCTAAACAAGGAGAAGCCTACAAGCTAATTCCCATGTTTGATAAATATTTAAAAGACTTAACTGTATCAGCTGATCCAGGGACTAAGTTTCCTTCCTTAGCTCTGTCGGGTAAAGATGATCCTTTGACAAGTAAAGATCCTAATAATGCGAATAAGGATTTTGCGGAATTGAATTTTCAAACTACTCCAGTAGCTGCAGCTTTAGCCACTTTATCTCAGAAACAATCTGAGATCCGTCGCTACGAGGCGGAAGTATTGAATCAATTAGCCTCTAAAGTGGGTGCAAAGGAAATCAAGTTTGATAAAGTATTCGCTCAAGTATCGGCTAATGCAAATACAGTAGTAGCTGGAATGGAATACCAGGCTGAAGTATTTATTGGAGCTACTTCAAGTGGCTTTACGCCTCGCATGAGCATGAACGGTGCTTCTCTACAGGTATTGGATGGACGAGGTCAGATCAAGTTTAAAACTTCTGGAGGAAATTTTGATGCGAATGGTCTTTCTAAGAAAACTTATACAGCTTCTGTTTCTTATATGGGCCCTGATGGACCTAAGACAGAGACAATTACGAAAGAATATTTTGTTCTAAAACCGACTTATAATATTGAATCAGGAACTTTGCCAGCCTTGTATTTAGGTTGTGCGAATCGTTTGAGTGTTGCTAGTGCGGGATTAGGTGCTTTATGGAACCCTAGCTTTACCGCTGATGGTGGTGAAGCAATTGCAGGCGCTAATAAAGGTAAAGTAACAGTTGTTCCGTCTTCAGCAACGGTTACATTAAATGTAAACAATGGTGGTACTTTATTAGGAAAAGAAACTTTTCGTGTTCGCCGTGTGCCAAGACCTGATGTGAAGGTGTTCGGTAATGGATCTGAATTGGATGAGAAGAGAGGTGCGGTTGCATCAGGACTTCGTTCTCTTGATGCTAGAGCAATTGCGGAAGAGTCTTTTAAAACAACTAATCCGGAAGATGCTAATTTTAGAGTAACTCAAGTATATATAGCGTTAGCTAGGGGGCAAAGAAAAGTAGATGATATGACTTTGCCGGGTTCTGGATCTATTACTAAGCTTGCACAACAAGCACAAGCAGGTGATCGTTACTACATAGAAATTAAAGAGGTTCAAAGAAAGAACTTTAAGGGGGCTGTTGAGACGATTCCTTTTAATATGGTTAAAAATATTCCTTTAAATTAATCGAATGAAGATGAATTGGGTGAATAAACTTTTCTTGTGTGCATTAATGGCTGCTAACTTAACCGTTTTTGGTCAAGAGAAGCCTTCCAATGCTAATTCTGCTCATCCTATTGAGGAGCAAGATATTCATTATCGTTTACGTTTATGGAGAAGAATGGATTTAAATGAGAAAGTCAATAAGCCATTTTTTTCAATTAATCACCAGATATCTAAATTTTTAGTTGATTGGGTGCGTGCAGGGATTTTAACTCCCTATAAAAGCGATTCATTAAATGTTAAATTAACGTTAGAGCAGTTTAACGATAATTTAAAAATAGAGGAGTCATTAGGAGGTGGGGGACTTTCTGAAGCTGAAAGATCCGCAGGTTTTGGGGATGAAAATGCAGCGAGCCCTGCAGCTAAGTCGGCTGCACCCGCTGGTGGTGGTGATGATGGATGGGGCTCTGCGGCACCAGCTAAAAAAGAGGATGCTGCTGCGCCAGCGACTGATGCTTTTGCTGAAAAGCCTGTTTCTGCGGCTGCTGAATATTATTTTCCTAAAGATTTATCGATCATTGAAATTAGAGAAGATGCGATTATTGATCGTTTGAGATCTCGCCTCTATTTTGACATTCAATCGATTTCTTTAATCATACCTGCTTCTAACCCGAACAATGTCGCTGGATTTGATAAGCCAGTAGCGAGTTTTAAGTACAAAGATTTATACGATTTATTTAAGAATAACCCGGATTGTATTTGGTACAATGCACAGAATGATCTTCAGCATAAAAATATGGCTTATGCTTTCGATTTGCGGTTATTCAGTGCACGTATTGTTAAAACAGGTAATATCGATGATAAGTTCTTATCTGATTTATTTGGAGGCGAGAGACAAAGTCTCTTGCAGTCTCAAATGATTGAAAATAAATTATTAGAAATAGAGAGTAGTCTTTGGGAATATTAGGACTCATTTCTTTTGTTATAGCAATTTAAACCACCTTTTGGTGGTTTTTTTGTGTAATAGATGTAACTTGCGACGTCATTAGAATCTTATCCAAATTATGTCGTATCAACGCAAGACAAAAATTGTTGCCACAGTAGGTCCCACTTCAGAATCAAGAGAATCATTAATCCAATTAGCGAAAGCAGGTGTAAACGTTTTCCGTTTGAACTTTTCTCATGGAACTCATGAGGATCATTTGGCGCGTTTAAAAATGATTCGTTCTATATCTGAAGAAATGGGTTTGAATTTAACAATTCTTCAAGATTTACAAGGTCCTAAAATTCGTACACAATTGGTGGAGAACAATGGGGTGCCTTTAGAGGCAGGAAAGCAATTAATCTTTGCGATGGATGAAAATCTATTAGGTACATCTGAAAAAGTAGGTACAACCTATACTTCAATGTATTTAGATGTGAATCCAGGGGAACGCATCTTAATGGATGACGGTAATTTAGAAGTGAAAGTACTTTCTGTAGATAAAGTGAAGAAAGAGGTAGTTACTGAGGTGATCTACGGGGGAATTTTGAAATCTAAAAAGGGAATTAATCTACCAGGTACGAAGGTATCTTTACCTTGTTTGACGCCGAAAGATGAGGCAGATTTATACTTTGGCTTAGATCACGGTGTGGATTGGGTAGCACTTTCATTTGTTCGTAAGGCGAGTGATATTTGGGATATTAAAGAGAAAATTAAGGCTTATGGCAAGAATACACGCGTTATTGCAAAGATTGAGAAGCCAGAAGCGATTGATAATTTAGATGAAATTATTGCTGCGACGGATGCTATCATGGTAGCTCGTGGTGATCTAGGTGTGGAGATGGATGGTGCAGTAGTTCCGTATCTACAAAAAGTAATGGTAGAGAAGTGTACAGCAGCAGGAAAGCCTGTTATTGTTGCGACACAGATGTTAGAGTCGATGATCACTAATCCAGTTCCTACGCGTGCCGAAACGTCTGACGTTGCCAATGCGGTATTGCAAGGAGCTTCAGCTACCATGTTAAGTGGTGAGTCTGCTTCAGGCGCCTATCCAGTGAAAGCGGTAGAGACCATGGCGCATATTCACGAAGTGGTAGAGCAGCAGCAAAATGAGATTGAAATTATTCAAGGAAATGAAGCAGCGATTTACTTTAAGAATCACTCTTTAAGTACATCTGCATCTGAGAATGTGCCGTTTCAAGATCGTTTAATTGCAGGAGCTTGCCGATTAGCGCGTGACTCGAAGGCGAAAGCGATTTTGTGTATCACGAATTCAGGTTATACAGCCTTCCGTCTATCAGCTCACCGCCCTAAGGCTGATTTATTTGTGTTTACCTCAAATAGAGAATTGATGTCCACAATGGGTTTATTATGGGGTGCTCGTGTTTTCTTTTATGATCCAGGAGCTGGTGATACAGAGAAAACGGTAGCTGCGATGGTAGATAAATTAAAGCAGGATAATTTATTGTCGAAAGGTGATATTTTCGTGACGACATTGTCTGTTCCAGCAAATCAAGATAAGAAAACAAACACAGTTCAATTAGGTATTGTAGACTAAATCTAGAATTTAGGCGCCTCTTTTAGATTATGAAAAACAAAAGTTCTTTGATTTCATTTAGTTTAAGAGGTCTGTATACAATCTGGGCTGGGCTCGTTTTTGTCAGTATATTTTTAGCATTATACCCTTTCATCTTTGTTTTTTTACAAAGAAGATCATGGAAAAGAGTTGCACATCGGCTTGTCAGGCTGTGGGGACAACTCTTTTTTCTTTTTTCGGGGATTCGTATCAAAGTTACACATCATTTTAAGCCAGATCCGAAGCAAACCTACGTGTTCTGTTCGAATCACTTTTCTTACGTAGATATTGCGGTGGTGGTGGTGATTATTCATCAGTTTTTCTCCTTTGTGGGAAAGAATGCGATGAAGAAGATTCCGCTTTTTGGCTATTTATACGCTAGTCTGAATATTTTGGTAGACCGAAATGATAAGAATAGTCGGGCAAGTTCCTTGAGTCGATCGTTACGTGCCTTGCAATCGGGTAGAAGTATTGTCATTTTTCCTGAAGGAGGAATTGTTTTCAAGCAATTGCCTTATATGGGTAATCCTTTGAAAGATGGTGCCTTCATTATGGCGATTCAACAACAAGTGCCTATCGTACCGATGAGTTTTCATAATAATCACCAAATCATGGATGAAGACACCTTACTCATGCGTCCAGGTGTTTTGCATGTAGAAATTCATCCACCTATAGAGACTCTAGGTTTAACGATGGAAGATTTGCCTGTTTTACGGGAAAAAGTGTTTGAATCCATACAAAATCCTATCTTAGCGTATTACGGTTTAAAATAAGCGAATATGCGTCTTTTGCTTTTTGGTTTTTTAATGACCTTGTTTTCTTGTGGAACCGCCTCAGAGGAAGAAAACACGTCCTTACCACGACCTAAAGGATATCCTTTAATTGCCATTCCTACTCATCAATACCGGTCCCTTGAGCCAGGTCATCCCTTTTCTTTTGAAGTCTCTAACATTGCTGAGGTAAAAAAAGATACGGTCTATTTTGCGGAGCCACATTGGTTATATATTTACTATCCTCGTTGGGATGCCTTCATACAATTAACTTATAAGCCAGTTCTTCAGGATCCTGTACGTCTTCAAAAAATGATTCGGGATTCCTACTTGTTAGCCTCTAAGCATCAAATGAAGGCCACTCGAATAGAGGAAGGTTATATTACAACGCTCAGTGGTCGCAAGGCAGCAGTGATTGAATTAGAAGGTGAAGTAGCTACTTCTTTTCAGTTTATTGTGACGGATAGCACAAAACATTTTCTACGTGGAGCCGTGTATTTTAATACAGCCACTAAGAATGATTCTCTGGCGCCTGTTATTCGCTATTTGAAACAAGATGCCATTCACCTGATTCAAACCTTGCGATGGAAATAGGGGAGGAGAAAACCGTTTTTGTGGATGCCTTGCTTCCGCTTCCTATCCCTCGGTATTTTACATATCGAGTGCCTCGGGAATGGGCTGAATTTGTACAATCGGGATTGCGGGTAGTGGTACCTTTTGGGACGAAAAAAGTACTTACTGGAGTTATCGTTACGGTACATCACAACCCACCTAAGGAATACCAAGCGAAATATTTATTAGAAATTTTAGATGATGCCCCTTTAGTTACGGCCTCCCAAATTGCCCTTTTCCAATGGGTGGCGGACTATTATATGTGTTATCCGGGCGAGGTTTTCCAGGTGGCATTACCTGCTGGTTTGAAGATTTCGAGTCAATCGAAGGTTCAGCTGAATCCAGAATTTTCGAGCCCTGAAGCGCTGACGGATAAAGAATTAGCCATCTATGTTGAGATCCGCGATAAAGGCGCTTTGACCTATGATGAGTTAGCCAAATTCGCCGAAGTCAAAAGTCCTTATCATCTCATCAAAGCCTTAGTAAGCAAGGATGCAGTCATTATTTTTGATGAATTAAAGGACCGATATACGCCTAAAGTGCAACGTAAGGTCCGCCTAGGGACTTCTTTTGAAGACAAATTAGTCTTGACGGATTTGATTCAATCGCTGGAGGAGAAACCGAAGCAGATGGCGATTCTCTTGCATTACCTGCAATATATCCCGGTGTTAAGGAGCCCAGAAACGAATCAAAAAGGCCTGGCTAAAAACAGTTTTAGTCAAGCCGGATTGTCGGAAAGTTCCCTTCAGACCTTAGTCAAAAATCAGGTTTTTGAAATTTTTGATGTGGTCGTTTCGCGCTTTGATGAAATGGATGAAAATTTTGTTCCCTCCACGTTTACGTTAAATGCCCCACAGGATAAAGCTTATCAATCTATTTTGAGCCAATTTCAAGAGAAGGACGTTGTCCTGTTACACGGGATAACGGGTTCTGGGAAGACAGAGATTTATATCAAGCTAATTCAAGAAGCTTTAGCGAATGGGGATCAGGTCCTGTATTTACTTCCTGAGATTGCTCTGACGACGCAGATTGTGGTCCGTTTGAAGCGGATATTTGGAGAGCAAGTAGGGATTTATCATTCTAAATTCTCGGATAACGAAAGGGTGGAAGTATGGAAGTCGATTGTGGAGGGGAAATATCCATTCGTGGTGGGCGTTCGTTCGTCCGTGTTTTTACCTTTTAAAAATTTAGGGCTGATCATTATCGATGAGGAACATGAAACTTCCTTCAAGCAGGCAGATCCGGCGCCTCGTTACCACGCGCGGGATGTGGCGATCGTATTAGCGCATCAGCAAAAAGCAAAAGTTTTATTAGGTTCTGCGACGCCTTCGATGGAGACTTATTATCAGGCCAAACAAGATAAGTATGGTCTTGTGGTCTTGAAAGAGCGTTTTGGAGCGGCTCAATTACCTGCGATGCATTTCATCGATACGAAATATGCGAATCGCATGAAGCAGATGAAAGGTGGGTTTTCGGTTGACTTGATTGAAGTGTTAGCAGATAATCTGAAGCAGGGTAAGCAAAGTTTATTGTTCCAAAACCGCCGCGGTTATTCCCCTTACTTACAATGTCAGGACTGTGATTGGATTGCGACTTGTCACCAATGTGATGTCTCATTAACTTATCACGCTCGGGAACAGGAATTACGCTGCCATTATTGCGGACACCACGAGTCATTGATTCACCGCTGCGGAGCCTGCGGCTCCGCGCAAATGAAGACGATGGGTTATGGAACCGAAAAGCTGGAGGAAGAATTGCAATTACACCTTCCCCAGGCCCGTGTAGCCAGGATGGACCTTGACACAACGCGTTCGAAGACTGCCTTTACTTCCTTGATTACAGAAATTCAAAAGGGCCAAGTCGATGTTTTAGTAGGTACTCAAATGGTGGCTAAAGGCCTGGATTTCGAGGGTTTATCACTCGTAGCCATCTTTGATGCCGATAAGATTATTAATTTCCCAGATTTTAGGGCCCATGAACGTGGCTTCCAATTAATTACCCAAGTGGCCGGTCGTGCCGGTAGACGAGATGTGCAGGGCCAAGTATATATTCAGACAAATCAACCTAATCACCGCTTGTTCGGCTACATCCAAGAGGGAAATTACGAGCAATTGTATTCGGACGAGATGATTGAGCGTGAGGGCTACCATTATCCTCCGTTCACGCGCCTGATTAAAATCGTGATGCGCCATTACGAGGCTCGCAATGTGGAAACGGCGGCGAAGGATTTAGGTGTGTTGCTGAAGGCCAAATTTGGCAATGGACGTGTCCTAGGTCCAGAAAAACCTTTGATCGAACGAATTCGAAATCAGTACGCGATGGAAATCCTGATTAAGCTGGAGAAAGGTGTGGCCTTAGCTACATTTAAAAAGCAGCTTCGCGAAGAACTGGATACTCTTAGCACGAAGCCCACCTTCAAAGGCCTTCAAATTATTGTAGACGTAGACTGTAACTAGCGAACGTGCACCACTTCCTCGTAGGGTACACGCAATCGCGGTCCCCAAACACCCTCTTGCGTTCCTTTACCCACTGATACAATCATATTAATTTCTGCTCCAGCTGGCAGCTCCAAGTGTTTTTTCACGCGTTGTGCATCAAAACCTTCCATAGGGCAGGATTCAAAACCTTCAGCTGCGATAGAGAGCATGAATGTCTGTGCAGCTAACGCACATGATTTATGCACCATCACCCGTTGATCCGCTTTGCCGCCAAAACGCATCATCGGTTTTTTCAATCCCATCCAGAAACAGATATTCCAGCGGATGAAAGTAGATATACCAAAAATGTCATTGCGGTATAACAACGGAATTAGCTTACCATAGTATTGCAAGCCTCTTTTCTGCATTTTCGTAGGCTCTCCCTCGATGGAGTCCTTTACCTGTTGTAAGTTCCAGGCGGCTCTTTTTTTCCAAAGGTCCTGGCGAGTCACAAAAACCACCAAATGAGCGGTGTCTTTTGCGGCTGATTGGCCTAGGCATAGTGGTTGAAATGCTTTTTTCTCTTCTTCACTTTTGATCCAATAGAACTCCCAAAGCTGCATATTGCTACTATTGGGGGACAAAATTGATCTCTGTAAGCTACGTTCTATGACGGCATCATCCACTTTCACAGTGGGGTCATAGCGTCTATTTGAACGTCTCTTTTGAATTATTTCTTCAAATTGGGTTGAAAACATCTCGTTTTTTTGTGGCAAATATAGTAGAAAATCCCCGCTTTTGCCTTCGATTTGCTTACCTTTGTGGTTCGTATAAATTTTTTAAAAAGTAACCCACATTTATATGCTTAATCTCGTTTTATTTGGGCCTCCAGGGGCAGGCAAAGGTACTCAGTCCGCAAAATTAATTGCGAAATATGGTTTAATTCACTTATCTACAGGTGATTTATTGCGTGCAGAAATTACAGCTGGTACGACTTTAGGTCTGGAGGCTAAGAAATTAATGGATCAAGGAATTCTAGTTCCGGATGCCGTTGTGATCGGAATGATTGAGAATAAATTAAACGAGAACAAAGAGGCAGCAGGTTTTATTTTTGATGGTTTTCCTCGCACGGAAGCACAGGCACAGGCTTTGGACAACTTATTAGCAGGTCACCATTTAGCGATCAATCACATGATTGCCTTAGAGGTGAGTGAAGAAGAATTAACGCAGCGTTTATTAGATAGAGGCAAGACTTCTGGCCGCCCAGATGACCAGAACGAAGAATTAATTCGCAAACGCGTTCAAGAATACGGTGAAAAAACGGCTCCAGTAGCTGGTTATTATGCTGCTCAACATAAATTCTCAGGAATTAATGGTATCGGTGAAATTGAGGATATTTTCTCTCAAATTATCGCCATCATCGAAGGATAATTAATAAAATAGAATGACAACAAACTTCATTGACTACGTCAAAATCAATCTGCGTTCCGGCCGAGGAGGAAGCGGTTCATCCCACTTTCGGAGGGAAAAACACGTGCCTAAAGGGGGTCCAGATGGAGGAGATGGTGGTCGTGGAGGTCACATATACCTGGTAGGAAGTACCCAACTTTGGACCTTAATTCACTTAAAATACCAAAAACACATTATCGCGGATAGTGGTAATGGTGGTGAAGGTGGACGTCGTTCCGGTGCAGAGGGAGAGGATGTTTTCATCCAAGTGCCTTTGGGAACGATTGTTAAAAATGCGGAGACGAATGAGTTTATCGCGGAAGTAACAGAGGAAGGCCAACAGATTTTAGTCCTTCCCGGCGGTCGTGGAGGTCTAGGTAATCACAACTTTAAATCTTCTACAAACCAATCCCCTCGCCATGCGCAGCCTGGAGAAGCTGGCCTAGATGTTTGGGTGGTGATGGAATTAAAAGTGTTAGCGGATGTAGGTTTAGTAGGTTTCCCGAACGCAGGAAAATCCACTCTTTTATCAGTTCTTTCTGCAGCAACTCCAGAAATTGCGGACTATCCGTTTACGACTTTAGTACCTCAATTAGGAGTAGTAGAATATCGGGATGAAAAGTCCTTCGTGGTGGCGGATATTCCAGGGATTATTGAAGGAGCATCGGAAGGTAAAGGTTTGGGTTTGAGATTCTTACGACATATTGAGCGCAATTCGATTCTGTGTTTCTTGATTCCATCAGACGCTGAAAATTGGGGTGAAGAATACCGAATTTTGACGGGCGAATTAGAGAAATACAATCCAGAATTATTAGGAAAACGTCGCGTAATTGTCGTTTCTAAAATGGATCTTTCGATTCCAGAAATGGAAGAAGAAATGCGCGAAAGTTTGCCTAAAGATATTCCGGTATTATTGATTTCATCCGTAACTCAAGAAGGAATTCAAGAATTGAAGGACTTACTCTGGACTACCTTGTTAGATGAAAATAAAGATTTTGGAAAGCTAAAGGAAGCGCCCGTTTTACTTGATCTGCCCGTGGTAAATCCCATGGCAGATGCAATGATGGAAGATCCAGAAGCTTTAGACTAAATCAGCTACTTGTTGCGCCATGATGGCGATACCCTCTTGAAAAGTTCTAGGTGCATAACCTAGGACTTTTTTTGCTTTATCGAGTACAAATCCGGTTCGAGCCGGTCTTTTTGCCGTTTGCTGGAAGGTAGAAGAGTCTGCCTTTTGTAAAAGTGATTTA
The DNA here is from genome assembly GCF_044239315.1 of Aquirufa sp. Lineage (GTDB taxonomy): Bacteria > Bacteroidota > Bacteroidia > Cytophagales > Spirosomataceae > Aquirufa. The sequence goes on from NZ_JBIIBQ010000010.1 coordinate 80,531, forward strand.
TCTAATCCATAATAATCAGCTGTCATCACTGCCATCTCGTAAGGAGTCAAGAAATCAGAGCCAGAGATATTGAATATGCCTTCCACTTCATCTTTAGCCAGTAACCAACAGCCCATCGCTAAATCTTCGGCTAGTGTAGGGGTGCGGAATTGATCCGTTACGACTTGGATGGTTTTCCCATCTTCAAGTGATTTCTTCACCCAAAGCACGATATTTGAACGGCTCATATCTGGAACGATGCCATAGACTAAAACCGTGCGTGCAATACTCCAGCGAATAGTCGAATCAAATAATAACTGCTCCGCTTTTAACTTGCTTTCGCCATAATAAGAGATTGGATTAGCAATTCCTTCTTCCGTGTAGGGACCAGCTGCTCCATCAAAAATGAAGTCAGTCGATAAATGACATAAATAGGCGCCGTGTTTTTCGCAGGCCTCGATTAAATAAGCAACTGCGTCCACATTTAATACATCACAGCCTTTACGATCTGTCTCGCAAGTATCCACATTCGTCATAGCCGCCGTGTGAATAACCACTTCGGGTTTGAATTGATCAAAGATCGCATGTACTTCAGCAGGGACCGTGATATCTAAGGACGCATAGGTATATCCTTCCGTCACAGGTAGGCGGTTATCTCCACGAGCCGTGGCGATTAAATTAACATTCGACTGTGCGCGTAAAAGTTCGACGAGTTTTTGGCCTAATAAACCGTTGGATCCTGTGATTAATATGCGTTTTTTCATGAACCTAATTCCTGTCTGATTTTACGTAATAATTGGTGTGCACCTAGGTGAATGAGCTCCATGGCTACTTCTTTTCCTAATTGCGCTGGATCTGAGCCCGTCGCCGAATGAACAATATTTTCGATTCCGTCGAGGCTAAGTACCCCGGCTTGCAAAGTCAATTGACCTTCCTGATTTATCGCATGACCATACACCGGAACGCTACATCCGCCTTCTAAATGGGCTAATAAGTGTCGCTCAGCTAATATAGTAGCCTCCGTCGCCGGATGATTGCAGGCTTTGCGTATTAGTTCTTTTACCTCAGTGTCTAAAGAAACGGCGCATTGGATGGCTACTGATCCTTGACCTACAGCCGGAACAAATTGATCTAAACTCAGGTGCTGGGTGATATAAGATTCCATTTCCATTCGGTGGACGCCGGCAAAAGCCAATAGCATCGCGTCACATTCTCCATTTTTTAATTTCTCCAAACGGGTCTGTAAATTACCTCGCATCTCCACCGCGGTATGTTGTGGGTAGAAATGACTCAGAAAGGCGCGTCTGCGGGTAGAAGAGGTGCCTATACGCAATTGCTCGCTTGAAGCTAAAGTCTTCGCTGGATGAAGGCTTAAAACGACGTCCTGAGCCGCTTCGCGCTCCGTGAAGGCGATTAATTCCAGTTCTGTTGGCAAATGGGAGGGAAGATCCTTCGCCGAATGCTGAGCAATTTCGATTTCGCCCGCGCAAAGCATGGCTTCTAATTCTTCGGTAAAGACTCCTTTTGATCCGATTTTAGACAGCGAACGATCCAAAATCTGATCCCCCTTCGTCGTAATCGCAACGATTTCGTAGCCTAAACCCTGAGTAGCTAGCAAAGACCCCACGTGGTGGGCCTGCCATAAGGCTAATGCTGAATTTCGTGTACCAATGCGAACCGTCTTCATATTAAGAGTTTTTCGCGTGAAAAACGCGTAATAAGTGGAGTGAAAGATCAAGGTGTACCATTTTGGCTCGTGCATTACGTTCTAAATGGTAGTGAACCTCGGATATTTTTTCGGTCATCGCCGCAATCTTTTCGGTGCTCAAAGTCTTGGAGAAATTATCCACGAAGGCTTTTTCCTTTTCCAGCGATTTGATCAGACCGCTTGCATCCGAAATCTGGTACAAACATTGTCTGAAAATATGCAGGCTATAGGTCAAGATGCTTTTTTGATTCTCCTTCGCTAAACCGTCGAATTGATCGGCTAACTGCACTAATTTCGATAGATTTCGGGCATAAATGGCACGCATCCACTCCGCAAACCAGGTCGTCGTGCTTAAATTATCGGAGTTTGATTTTTCCAAAGCCTCGGAGATATTTCCCTCACAATTCACCGCAATTTGATGGGCTTTTTCGGAGTCTATTTCAGCCTTTTGGACTAAATATTCGGCTAAATCCTCCACATCTACTGCTCCTATGCTCACGCGCTGAGTTCTGGAAATAATCGTCGTTAATAACTTATCAGGCTCCGCACATACGAGTATAAATAAAGTAGAACTAGGCGGTTCCTCCAAGGTCTTTAATAAGGCATTTCCCGCTGAAGCATTCAGTGTCTCTGGATTCCAAAGCATCACCACCTTGAAAGGCGCCTCGAAGGGTTTTAGGCTGATTTTTTGGACTAATTTACGCGTTTCTTCTACGGGAATATTTCCTTGGCGATTGCCTTCTGCACCCATGTAGGCTAGCCACTCGGGCAAGGTTCTGAAGTAAGATTCCTGTATGAATTTACGCCAATCGGGTAAGAATGCGTCGGATTCTGCGTCTTTGATTTTCTTCGTGATAACCGTCGGATAGACATAGACTAGGTCAGGGTGAACACCGCGTTGCAATTTCTGGCAACTAGGGCAAACACCGCAGGCGTCTGATTCGGTCCGATTCGTGCAAAATAAATAAGTGACAAACGCATGCGCCATCGCGAGCTGAGCTCCTCCCGGAGGTCCTACGAATAATTGGGCATGAGCGATGTGTTGATTTTGCACCGCCAGCGACAAGGTTTTCTTGGTTTTAGCTAGACCCGGAATGTCTTGAAATCGCATGCAAATGGCTTTTTAGAAAGAAAGAACTAATTTCGGAAAGATGTGTCCGCTTTCCAAATTTCTTCCATGCTTTGGCGTAGATTTTCGGGTATTTGTTGGTTTTTCAAGGTAATCCAAGCGCAGGCCGCGGCATAGGCTTTCTCGAAATCAAAGGCACGCAATTCAGGATACTCCCCAAAACTAAACGAGGGAATGTAACGCGGCGGAAATCCAATGCTCGAAACATTGCAATGGCTGCCTATCACGGTTCCCGTATTAAAGGAAGTGCTTACTCCGGTGGTGACGAAATCACCAATGATTTGGCCTACCGACTTCAGACCCGTATTTCGTGGCGATTTCAACGCATAATCATAAAGCGAAACAGATTGTATGTCGTTTCGCAGGTTTGATCCATTCGTTAAAGCGCCTAAATTAGAGAAGGAACCCACGATTGAATTGCCTAGATATCCATCGTGCGCCTTGTTACTGAAGGGAAAGAAGATACAATGGTTGATTTCGCCTCCTACTTTGCAGCCTGGTCCTATCGTGGTATTCGGTCGGATCTTCGCTCCGATATTCGTGGTTGCGTCCTTTAGGAGCGCTGCTGGCCCTTGAATCAAGGTGCCTATTTGTATGTTGACTCTTTCCCCTATATAGATAGGGCCTTGGCTGGCATCTAAAATGCTTCCTTTTACGGAAGCGGATGGATAAATGTAGATTTCTTCCGAACAGATAAACGTATTGTTTCCTGGAGTAGGATTATTTCCCTTGATCTCAGCACGTAAAAACTCGGATTGAAAATTCAGTAATTCTTCGGGGTGTTTCAGGAAGGGGAGGTATCTCTCTATACTAGAAGTGCCTTTCCCTCTTCGGGCTAAAATCTGACCCTGATATACATAGGAAGTGTCCGCTGGTAATTGATCCAAAATTTCGAATGTGCTAGGCAGCGGAAGCAATGAACTCATCACCTGAATGTCCGCGTTTTCCGGAGTTGAAACCTGGTGAGGCCACTTATTTTCCAGGGTGCTTGTACCCACCCATAATTCAGCGACTTTACGGTGCTGAGTTAAGGGTTGAAGCGCGGCTTTAATAGCCTGATCCTCGAAAAGATAAACGGAGAGCTGCATTGGACAAATCTAGGATAAAAAAAGCCTTCCCCCAAAAATGGAAGAAGGCTTTTTACTATGGGCATTCGGAAAATTACTTCGCGTAACGCTTGTTGAATTTGTCCACACGTCCTGTTGTATCTAACAATACGTTCTTACCTGTATAGAATGGGTGAGATTGAGATGAAACCTCTAATTTGTATACCGGGTAAGTGGCTCCTTCGAATTCTGTTGTCTCTGTAGTAGCAACACATGAACGAGTTAAAAACTTGTAATCAGCTGATAGATCGTGAAATACAACTTCTTTGTATTCTGGGTGGATATCTTTTTTCATGATAATGGATAATAGACGATTCCCTGCCGTCTTGTTTAAATTATTTTTCCAAAGGGGATATTTGGACCTCACAATAAGGGATGCAAAATTACAAATTGTATTCTATTTTCCAAATCTTTTCTTTAACAAAATTTCAGAGAATTCTATACTCATTTTAGGCTATAAAAATTTTATAAAATATTTTTATAGCATTTTTCTAAGAAGCAATACGGCTAACGAATTGAGTGACGGGGGTTTGCATGTGGCATTTCAAATACGCCCTTTTTTTATATTTATTTTGGCCAAAAAATAGTTTGCACGAAGCCGGCTTTTTTTCTAATTTTACCAAGAGCACATTCAACCAAAGATGCTTCAATTTTTGGTTTAGAAAAGCATAAAAACAAAACCGCCACACACTCAATTTGTTAGTGTAAATTGAGTCCAAAAGCTAAGAAAAAAATTCTCTTAACGCAGGGAGTTTATGGTCTGTTTTTTTGTTGGTTGATTTAAACATTTATATAGAATTCGAGTTTTAATAATAATAGATAGATACACATGTACGTAGTAAAAAGAGACGGTCGTCGCGAATCAGTAAAGTTTGACAAAATCACCGCCAGAATTGAAAAGCTGAGTTACAGCTTAGATCCATTTTTTGTTCAGCCTTTAGAGGTTGCCAGAAAAGTGATCACTGGTTTGTTTGATGGCGTTAAGACAACTGAACTTGATAATTTAGCGGCTGAAACAGCTGCCTCTTTGACGACAAAACATCCAGATTATGCAGTTCTAGCAGCTCGTATTGCAGTTTCTAACTTGCATAAGAACACATTGAAGTCCTTCTCGGCTACGATGAAACGTTTGTTTACGTACATAGACCCTAAGACAGGACAAAACGCTGCGCTTCTTTCTAAGGAGGTGTACGATATCATCAAAAACAACGCAGTAGAACTAGACGAGGCCATCATCTATGACCGCGACTTTGGTTACGATTATTTCGGATTTAAGACTCTAGAGAAATCCTATTTATTAAAGCTTGATGGTCAAATCGCTGAGCGCCCTCAACACATGTTGATGCGTGTGGCGGTAGGTATCCACAAAAAAGATATTGCGGCGGCTATTGAGACCTATAATTTATTGTCTGAGCGTTGGTTCACTCACGCGACTCCGACCCTATTTAATGCAGGTACTCCGAAGCCTCAATTATCCTCATGTTTCTTGCTAACTGTACAAGACGATTCTATCGAAGGAATCTATGATACCTTGAAGCAAACAGCGAAGATTTCTCAGTCTGCTGGAGGTATTGGATTAAGTATCCACAACATTCGTGCCACAGGCTCTTATATCAAGGGAACGAATGGTACCTCGAATGGTATTATCCCTATGTTACGTGTATTCAACGATACGGCGCGTTATGTGGATCAAGGCGGCGGAAAGCGTAAAGGAAGCTTTGCGATCTACTTAGAGCCTTGGCATGCGGATGTTTTCGAATTCTTAGAATTGAAAAAGAATCACGGAAAGGAAGAAATGCGTGCTCGTGACTTGTTCTACGCTCTTTGGATTCCAGATTTATTCATGAAGCGTGTTGAGAACAACGAAGAGTGGTCTCTATTCTGCCCACATGAGTGTCCAGGTTTAGCGGATTCACACGGAGCTGAATTCGAAGCATTGTATGAGAAATACGAATTAGCAGGTAAAGCGCGTACAGTCGTTAAAGCGCAAGAATTATGGTTTAAAGTCCTTGAATCTCAAACAGAGACAGGAACCCCATACATGTTGTTTAAAGACCATGCAAACAACAAATCAAACCAAAAGAACTTAGGAACAATCAAGTCTTCGAACTTGTGTACAGAGATTATAGAGTATACAGCCAAAGATGAAGTAGCGGTTTGTAACTTAGCTTCTTTAGCCTTGCCTAAATATGTGAACGCAGACGAGAACGGTGTTTTACGTTTCGATCACAAGAAATTATACGAGGTGACCAAGATTGCAACGCGCAACTTGAACAAAATCATCGATGTAAATTACTATCCAGTTAAAGAAGCGGAAAACTCGAACCTACGTCACCGTCCTATCGGTTTAGGGGTTCAAGGTCTAGCGGATGTGTTCATCTTGTTACGCATGCCATTCGAATCTGAGGAGGCACAACAATTGAACAAGGACATCTTCGAAACTATCTATTTCGCAGCGATGGAAACATCGATGGAATTAGCGAAAGTAGAAGGTCCGTATTCATCATGGGAAGGTTCTCCTATCTCAAAAGGGGTATTCCAATTCGATATGTGGAACGTGACTCCATCTTCAGGAAACTGGGACTGGGAAGATCTTCGTACGAAAGTAGTAGAGAACGGTGTGCGTAACTCCTTATTAGTTGCTCCAATGCCGACGGCTTCTACTAGCCAAATCCTTGGAAACAACGAGTGCTTCGAGCCGTATACCTCTAACATCTACGCTCGTCGTGTGTTATCTGGTGAATTTGCCATTGTGAACAAGCACCTGTTAAAAGACTTGATCAAATTGAACTTATGGAACGATTCGATGAAGAATAAGTTGATCATCGCCAATGGATCAGTACAAAACATTCCAGAAATTCCTCAAAACTTGAAGGATTTGTACAAGACGGTTTGGGAGATTAAGCAAAAGACCATCTTAGAAATGGCTGCTGATCGTGGAGCGTATATTTGCCAGTCTCAAAGCTTAAATATCCACATCCAAGATGTGAACTTCGGTAAATTAACTTCGATGCACTTCCACGCTTGGAAACTTGGCTTGAAAACAGGTATGTATTACCTACGTACAAAAGCGGCAACGGATGCGATTAAGTTCACCGTGGAGAAACAAGCAGAACCTGCTATCGAGCAAACGAACTTAGTGAATGAAACGGAGTTAGTGTACTCAGAGGCAGCAGCGAAAGCAGCGGCAGCGAGTTTTGATAACAGTGCAGATCAAAATAAAGCAGATATGACTTGTTCTTTGGATAACCCAGAGGCTTGTGAGGCTTGCGGATCTTGATCCTAACCTAGCTGAAAGAAAAAATCACTTAACCTTTTGCGTTGAGTGATTTTTTTTTGCTTTTATAAATGAAACGGATGAAAAATATATTCCTACAACTCTTTTATGCGGATGCTATTTTAGAATTAGCCATACCTCTGTTTTTGCCTGAATTTGCAGAGTTAAGAATGATCACCAAGCCGCTATTATTGATCTTATTGATGGGGCACATAGTGATGGAGAATCCAAAGCCTGCTTTGTTCTTTACGGCTGTTTTTGCTTTGCTGGGGGATGTTTTTTTGATGCTTCCAGATAGTCCACTTTATTTTCAGCTTGGTTTGGGGTCATTTTTGATCATGCAATTGAGCTATATTCGGCTCTTTTTTAGGCAAGCCTCAGAACACGCGTGGATTCCAGTTCATGCGCGTAAACCTTTGGTCGGGATACTCATTTATGTATTTAGTTTTCTAGCCTTTTTAAATCCCTATTTGGCTGATGCGATGAAGATTCCGGTGACATTGTATGCTTTTGCACTTGGGTCTATGTTGTATTTTGCCATTCGGTTAAATAATCGAATGATCACCTGGGGGGCGTTTTTATTTGTGGTCTCGGACAGTGTTTTGGCTTTTGGGAAGTTTTATTATTCCTTTCCGGGGATATCGTTCGTTGTGATGAGTACTTATATAGTAGCTCAATTGCTACTAATCAGTGCTTTGTGTAAATTGCAGTTTAAGAAATAAACCATGACGACGCAGACCACCGATTCGCTTCTTTCCGCTCTGGGGCTTACGCTTCAGGGATCTCTTCACACGGATACCGTAATGAAGACTTTGTATGCGACCGATGCGTCTGCCTACAGGGAGATGCCTTTGGGAGTAGTGATTCCGGAGACTCAGGAGGATTTAGAGAAGATTATTCGGTTTGCGGATCAGCATTCCGTAGCTCTAATCCCAAGAACGGCGGGTACATCGCTCGCTGGTCAAGTGGTCGGAAATGGTTTGGTTGTGGATGTTTCCAAGTTTTTTAATCGAATTCTAGAGGTAAATAAGGAAGAATCCTATGTATGGGTAGAGCCAGGAGTTGTGCGAGATGTACTCAATGTGGAGTTGAAAAAACACGGTTTGTTTTTTGGTCCTGAAACATCAACTGCTAATCGCGCGATGATCGGAGGAATGGTTGGGAATAATTCTTGTGGTTCTAATTCAGTAATCTATGGTTCTACTAGGGATCATCTGTTAGAGGTGGAAGGTTATTTGTCTGATGGAACGTTGGTTCATTTTAAGGCAGAAGATCCCTTTCAGACGGTCAAATCGCTTCCCCATGGCAGTCGTTTACACGGCATTTACGAGAAAACACTAGCTGTTCTTTCTGATCCGAAACACCAGAAAAATATCACGGAAGAATTTCCCAAGCAGAGTATACATCGCCGAAACACGGGATATGCGGTTGATATGTTACTGCACACTCAAGCTTTTGAACCAACCGAGTTACCCTTTAATTTCTGTTCTCTTTTAGCGGGCTCAGAAGGAACACTTTGCTTTGCTACCCGCATTAAGTTGCACGTTGATCCATTGCCACCAGCTCATTTAGGTCTAGTTTGTGGTCATTTTAATACGATTGATGAGGCCTTGAGGGCTAATCTAATTGCCTTGGAATTCAATCCTTCTGCTTCAGAGCTGATGGATCATTATATTTTAGAGTGTACGAAGGCAAATCCAGAACAAAGTCAAAACCGTTTCTTTGTCGAAGGGGATCCGGGAGCGATTCTAGTTGTTGAATTACGTTCCGATTCTGCGGAAGATTTAGCGGCTCAAGCCCAGGCTTGCGAAGCAGCCATGCGCAAAGCGAGATTAGGTTATCATTTTCCTTTTGTGACGGGTGGAGATGTGAAGAAGGTTTGGGATTTAAGAAAAGCGGGTCTTGGATTATTGTCAAATCTTCCTGGCGATGAAAAAGCGGTGGCGGTGATTGAAGACACGGCAGTTGATGTAAATGACCTTCCGGCCTTTATCGCCGAATTTAACGAGATTTTACAAGCAAATAATTTATACTGCGTTCACTATGCCCATGCAGGTTCTGGTGAGTTGCACTTGCGTCCGATAATTAATTTAAAGACCAAACAAGGTCACGAGCAATTCCGTCATATCGCGGAAGAGATTGCTCGTTTAGTGAAAAAATACAAGGGTTCTCTTTCAGGAGAACATGGGGATGGCCGTTTACGTGGGGAGTTTATTCCATGGATGGTGGGAGAGGAGAATTACCAATTAATGCGGGAATTGAAGTCATGGTGGGATCCTAAGGGGGTATTTAACCCTAATAAGATCGTGGATACGCCACCGATGGACACGTTTTTGCGCTACGAAGCCGGTCAACAAACGCCGGAATTTAAGACAGCTTTTCGCTATGAGGGTCAAGATGTCTTGCAGCATGCAGAACAATGCAATGGATCTGGTGATTGCCGTAAGACACCTGTATCGGGAGGTACCATGTGTCCTTCCTTCATGGCCACCCGTAATGAAAAAGAGACGACCAGAGCACGCGCGAATATTTTGCGGGAATTTTTAACTCGTTCCGAGCAGCCTAATCGCTTCGCTCACGAGGAGATTAAAGAGGTGATGGATCTTTGCTTAGCTTGCAAGGGTTGCAAGGCCGAGTGTCCTTCGAACGTGGATGTCGCGAAGTTAAAGATGGAGTTTTTGTACCAATACCAAAAAGAGAGAGGACTTCCTTTGCGCTCTTGGTTAGTGGGGAACTTCGCTAAAATATCGAATTTAGCCTCTTATGTTCCCTTTTTGTATAATTTGGTGATGGGAACTCCGGCTATACGACGCATTTCAAATGCGCTAGTCGGTTTCCACCCAGATCGTACAATGCCTTTGTTGGCGAAGCAAACCTTATGGTCGTGGTTAAAATCGCACACGAGCCCAGCTCAAACAAAATCTCTTTACTTGTTCGTAGATGAATTCACGAATTTCAATGATGCGGAAATCGGTAGAACAGCCGTATTATTGTTAGAGCGCTTGGGTTATGAAGTGAAAACGATTCCGCATCCGATTTCGGGACGTGCGTATTTGTCCAAAGGAATGCTCGATGAGGCTCGCGTGTTAGCGATGCAGAATGTTCGCTTGTGGTCATCGTTGATTTCAGAAAATACGCCTTTAGTAGGCATTGAGCCTTCAGCTATTTTGACATTTAGAGACGAATATCCTGATTTAGTGTCGGATGAATGGGTGGGGAAAGCAAAAGAATTAGCGAAAAATACCCTTTTATTAGAGGAGTTTATCGCTCGTGAGGCAGATGCGAAACGTATTTCGTCTTCGGCGTTTATTTCCGAGAAGAAGTTAATGAAATTACATGGGCACTGCCAGCAAAAAGCGATCTCTTCGCTGGTGGCTGCGAAGAAGGCGCTATCCTTACCAGAGAATTTTGAGGTGCAATTAATTCCTTCCGGTTGTTGTGGGATGGCGGGTTCTTTCGGCTATGAGAAAGAGCATTATGATCTGTCGATGCAGATAGGGGAATTAGTTTTATTCCCTACCGTGCGATCACAGCCGGAAGAGGTCGATATCGTCGCGTCGGGAACAAGCTGCCGTCATCAAATTCATGACGGCACGAAGCGGCATGCGAAGCATGCCGCGGAGATCCTATATGCTGCTTTGAAAGATTAGAATTTCCAGCGAACAAAGGCTTCCATGGCTTCGTATTCTGCGAGGCCTAAGGCATTGTAGATAGATGCCGTTGCTCGGTTTCGCTCTTCAGCTCTTTGCCAAAATTCCCTTGAATCATCTCCCTGGAACACTACCCCATCCTTTTGAGATTGGTGTTTGAAGATACCCATTCTCTTTTTGAATACTTGATCTGGTGACATAGGTACAGCCATTTCGATTTGATCGATATCCCATTCTGCCCAAGCACCTTTATATAGCCATACCCAGCAACTTTTCATGTATTCTCGGTGTTTTAAGCGAGTTACAGCTTCTAAAATAGCATCTAGGCAAACTTTGTGAGTACCATGTGGATCTGCTAGGTCTCCGGCTGCATAGATTTGATGTGGCTGAATTTCTTCTATTAGATCCATCACAATTTTGATATCTTTTTCACCGATGGGCTTTTTGCGAATTGTTCCCGTTTCGTAGAAAGGCATTTCAAGAAAGTGAGCATTTTCTTTTTTGATCCCTACAAAACGGCAGGTATTTTTCGCTTCTCCTTTTCTTATTAAGCCTTTGATTTCTCTAACGGCAGGAATATCTACCTCAGAGTCAGGTTTATTCTTTAAGAATTTGATAGCTTCCTTATAGATGCGATTCGCTTTCGCATTTGGACTTTCAAATTTCTCATTGAAATCAACGACAAATTCAGCAAATCGAAGGGCTTCATCATCTGCAACGGCAATATTTCCCGTTGTTTGGTACGCTACATGCACATCATGTCCTTGGTCGTGAAGTCGTTGAAACGTTCCTCCCATGGAGATAATATCATCATCAGGGTGCGGGCTAAAAATGAGCACCTTCTTTTTTGCCGGGAAGGCACGCTCTGGTCGATGCGTGTCATCTGCATTGGGTTTTCCGCCTGGCCAACCCGTGATAGTATGCTGTAAATAATTAAAAACTTCGATATTAATCTCATAGGCCTGGCCATATAAGGAAAGTAGGTCTGATAAACCATTTTCATTATAGTCTTTCGATGTAAGCTTCAAAACGGGCTTCTGCAAACTTAATGAAAGATGTGTGACGGCCTTTTTAATCATATTTCGATCCCAATTAACTGAATCGACTACCCAAGGGGTTTTGATGCGAGTTAACATAGAAGCAGCTGTTTCATCTAAAATGAAAGAGGCATTGGGATGTAATTGCAAGTAGGAGGCAGGAATGTCGGAGTTGACAGGTCCTTCTACGGCTTTTGCCACACTATTCGCTTTATGTTCTCCCCAGGCAATTAAGACAATCTTTTTTGACTTCATTATACTGTCGATACCGAGCGTTATTGCTTTTTTAGGTACCTTTTGCAGTCCACCGAAATCAGCAGAAGCATCAATCTTAGTTGCAATGTCTAAGGTCATTAAACGTGTTTTCGAATTAATCGTGGAGCCAGGTTCGTTGAAACCGATGTGCCCGTTACGTCCAATTCCTAATAAATAATAATCGAAGCCGCCTAGTCGCTCAATCTTCGCTTCATAGTCCCTACAAAATTCTGGAATTTTTTCTAGCGCTAGAGTTCCGTCTGGTAAATGGTAATTTGTTACCGGTATGTCAATGTGATCAAAGAGTTGTTCCTTCATGAAACGCACATAACTTTGAATGGAATCAGGCTCCATTGGATGGTATTCATCCAGATTAAAGGTGATCACATTTTTAAAACTCAAGCCTTCTTCCCGGTGAATACGGATTAATTCCTGGTATACTTTTTTAGGTGAAGAGCCCGTTGCAAGCCCTAAAATACTGGGTTTTCCTGTCTGGTTATTTTGGCGAATTAAATCGGCGATTTCTTTCGCTACTGATTTAGATGCTAAGTCTGAATCTGCAAAAATATGGGTTGGAATACGTTCAAAGCTGATTTCTTGTTCCATAATTTTATTTTTTGGTATTTTTAGAAGCTATGATTAATAAATCCAAAGCAAGTATATTAAAAATACGTAAAATGGTTTTTAACGCGGGATTGCCTTTACCTAATTCAATGCTATGAATGGTTTTAATAGCTACACCACTTTGTTGGCTTAGTTCTTCTTGTTTTAAGCCAATAGCATTTCGTTTTTCCCGAATGATTTGTCCAAATACTTTTAAATCCATAAGTTGATAGGTTTTTGACAAATGTAAATAAAAATTCTATAATTAAATAATATCGGAATTATATTACTGATTTCGATTTATAACGCCTATTTTCCATTTGTCATAATTTAACCTTAGGGCAAAAACAATTCCCGTATCTTTGGGTTTTTAACAATATGCGACCATTAATACTTTTTGTTTTTCTTGTTTTTCCAGGAATTGTTTGGGCTCAGAAATCTACCGTTAGCGGCTATGTTAAGGAGGCTGCAAGTGGAGAAGGGCTCATAGGCGCAAGTGTTTATGTAAAAGAACTTAAAACGGGTAACGTAACGAATACGTACGGATTTTATAGTTTAACACTTCCGTTTGGTAAGTATACCCTAGTATTCTCCTCTTCAGGCTTTAAAAAGCGTGAGCAAGAGATTACGGTTGCTGCTAAGTCTCAAGAATTGTCTGTAGAACTAGTATCCGATTCCAGAGAATTAGCTGAAGTAATCGTGAATGCACGCGCAAATGATGAAAATGTGAGTGGCATTGAGATGTCTGTAAATAAGGTGGACATTAAAACAATACGTAAAATTCCAGCCCTTTTAGGTGAAGTGGATTTAGTTCGGGCTATTCAATTATTACCTGGGGTTTCTACAGTGGGAGAAGGTGCTTCTGGCTTTAATGTTCGCGGTGGTGGCGTAGATCAAAATTTAGTTTTATTAGATGACGCACCTGTGTACAATTCATCTCATCTTTTTGGCTTCTTCTCCGTTTTCAATCCAGATGCGGTAAAAGATGTTAAGTTGTTTAAAGGGGGTATTCCAGCTATGTATGGTGGTCGTGCATCTTCAATTTTGGATGTAAAAATGAAAGAGGGTAATGCGAAGAAATTAGAGGTGAACGGAGGAGTAGGGGTCATTTTCTCTCGTCTATCTTTAGAGGCTCCTATCGTGAAGGATAAAGCCTCATTTATCGTGGCTGCACGTCGATCTTATATTGATGTTTTAGCCAAACCCTTTTTGACCGGAGATAATGCTAATTCGTCATTTAATTTCTATGACTTGACGGCTAAAGTGAATTACACCATCAACTCGAAGAATACAGTTTTCATGTCGGGTTATTTTGGTCGTGACGTGTTTGGGACCGGATTTGGTTTTGATTGGGGAAATTCCACCTTGACAACGCGTTGGAATCATGTGTTCTCGAATAAGTTATTTTTAAATGCGACAGCTTTCTACAGTAATTACGATTACATGTTAGATTCTGACATTGAAAATAAGCGGCCCAATGATTCTTTCAAATGGACATCTAATATCGAGAACCTAAGTATCAAACCTGATTTCACCTATTATGTAAGACCTGATAATACCATCAGTTTTGGGGGTCAATTGCTTTCGTATGATTTTACGCCTGGAAAAGCCAATGCAACTTCGAACGGAGAGAAAAGACAATTTGGTCAAGCTAATAAACGGGGGATAGAATCATCTGCCTACATTGGACATGATTGGAAACTTAACGCTTGGTTAACGGTTCAGTATGGAGTTCGATACTCTAATTATGACTATAAAAGTTTGAATGGTGAATATTATGATCGAATTTCGGTTCCAGTTAGTACGGAAAATCCATCAGGGTACGTATTGAAAATTAATCAAACAGACCCCGACGCAGTTGTAGCTTCTTATGGGAATTGGGAACCTCGTTTTGGCATGAATGTAACGGCAAACGAGTCGACTTCTTTGAAATTAAGTTATAATCGATTGGCTCAGTACATTCACTTAATGTCTAATACGGCCGCATCTACTCCATTGGATGTTTGGACTTCATCAACAAATAATATTAAACCTCAGATTGTAGATCAGGCAGCTTTAGGATTCTTTAAGAATTTTGGGGCTGATGGGAATAATTATGAATCTTCCGTCGAGGTGTATTACAAAGACATGCAAAATCAAATTGATTATGCTGATCGAGCTAATTTATTTCTTAATCCCTATTTTGAAAAAGACTTATTATTTGGGGATGGTAGAGCATATGGAATTGAATTTTTCTTAAAAAAGAACGTGGGAAAATTAACGGGGTGGGCAAGTTATACTCTAGCAAGAACAGAACGTAAAATAGAGGGCCTTAACAATAATGATTGGTATGCTAATCGATATGATCGGACACATACACTAAATTTAGTTGGTCAATATTCTCTATCAGATAAATGGTCATTCGGGGCAAACTTCGCCTATATTACAGGTGTTCCCTACACGGTTCCGGCCCAGAAATATGTTTTTGACGGTATTGCCTATCCTCAAACCATACCTGGTACACGTGGAAATATTCGTGTCCCTGATTATCATCGATTAGATATTTCTGCTACCAAGAAAAATAAGAAAGCCTTATTTGGAAAAGGTACTTCTGAGTGGGTTTTCTCCGTATACAATTTGTATAACCGTAAAAATCCTTTTTCCATTTACACTAGACCTAACGAAGATAATTCTGTAAAAACAGAAGCGGTTCAATTATCCATCATTGGTTCTTTTGTTCCTGCCGTCACCTATAATTTTTCCTTCTAAGATGAAGCCGTATTACCTACTCGTTTTACTTTTTTTGTTTACATCTTGTGAGGAGGTTGTGAATTTGCCTAGTCCGGTTTCGGATAACTACCTTGTAGTGGAAGCTAGTTTGACTAACTTAAATACGCCTCAGCAAATTATATTATCACGCTCCCAAGATTATTTTGATCAGACTAATGTGCCTAAAATAAATGGGGCAGAGGTAGTGGTCACAGACACACTTGGAAATAGGTTTAATTTTAGGGAGAAAGTTGCCTCTAGTGGAATTTATGTGTGGGAACCTAGTGAGCTTCAACCTACTATTGGTAAGATAGGAACCACTTTTACACTTCGTGTGAAGTGGCAAAATGAAGAATTAACGGCTAAGGCTCGATTGAATCGGGTTCCTCCGATAGATTCTATATTATATCAATTCGATGAGGCTAATGGTCGTCAATCAAGTGATGATAATCCTAAAGATGGCTACGAGGCTCATTTTTACTCACGAGACATACGAGGTGCTGGAGATTGTTATCGAGTAAAAACGTACAGAAATGATAAGTTATTTAATGATCCTTCTAGTTTAACCTTGGTTTATGATGCGGGTTTTCAAAAAGGAGCCATGACGGATGGTTTACTTTTTATTTTACCCATTCGTCGTTCTATTTCTCCTCGACTTTATGTTGAAAAAGATAAAATTAAGGTAGAACTTTGGTCTATCTCAGAGGATCAATTCAATTTTTATTCACAAGCTCGTTTAGAACTTAATAATGCGGGTTTATTTTCAAGACCCGCGGCTAATATTCCAACAAATATTAAGAATGTTAATCCAGCTTCACGACTACAAGGTGCAGGTTGGTTTGGTGTTTCAGCAGTTAGTAGCTTAGAAACAGTTGTTGATCCTAAAAAAGCACGCAAGGGACTAGATTAAATTATTCGAAATAAAATAACAGGCTAATCGTATGTGAATTGTATTGATTGAGCCTAGAGAACGGAGATGAACCACCTAATGGACTTAGATACAAGTTATTTACGCCATGAGAAAATTTCAATTCAGGATTGAATTTAAAAAATTTATAAAATTTTTCGAAGCCGAATCCATATTCCAAGGATACATCAGTGGTTTTCGCCTGAATTTGCTCCCCTGTTCTTTTTACATTTGCCTCAATACCTAGTTTAAATCCGCCCAATATATAAATTCGGTGATTCTTTCTTCGAAGTGAGCGGTACTTCAAATTTACGGGAATTTCTAGCCACGTAGATTCTCTGAAATAGGTTTTTGTTGGATTTATACCTGTGGGTTTTACTTCATTAAACGCTATTTGGCGCTCATACAAGGCGATATTTATTCCAGAGCGAACCTCATAATGTTTATCATAAGCATAATTAACAGTACCTCCAATTTGGAATCCTGATGTCTTAGGTGAGCTTGCATTTAAGGCTAATGAAGGCGCTGCATTTGATAGGTTTTTAGGAGTAGCTTCTAAAAGAAAATTAGTAGATGCGTGACTAATCATAAACCCGAAATGGACGGGTTTATTGTCATAATATTCATCATTTAATTGAACGTATTTATGTACCTGGCTTTTTAGGGAAAAAGAGAGGCAAAGGGCTATAATAAATCCGTTGAAGATGCTTTTTTTCACGCGTTTTTTGCTTTTTTATGTCCTAAGTAGATAGAACAAATTCCTCCCGTCATCGGGATCCATTGGGTATTTATAAATCCACATTCTTCATAAATTTTCAAAAAGTCTTTTCCATCTGGAAAGGCTTGAACGGATTCAGGAAGGTAGGTATAAGCAGCTGGGTCTTTGGATATTAATTTACCTAGTACCGGCAAACAAAATTTTGAATAGAAGCTGTAAAGCTGCTTCATTGGAAAATTTTTAGGATTCGAAAATTCTAAAATCAAGCAATGTCCACCTGGTTTTAATACACGGTTCATTTCTTTCAAACCCTTATCTAATGTTTCATAGTTTCTTACACCAAAACTAACGGTAATTGCATCGAAACTATTGTCTGAAAAAGGAATTTTTTCAGAATCTCCTTTTTGCAAGGAAATGATGTTATTTAATCCTAATTTTTTAATTTTTTCGACTCCAAAGGATAACATACCCTCAGAAATATCAATTCCAACTATTTTTTCTGGCTTAATTTTTAAGGCTTCAATAGCAAAATCTCCAGTACCAGTAGCAATATCTAAAACAGATTTGATTCCCTTATTTTGTAATAATTTGATCGCTTTTTTGCGCCAAATAATATCAATCCCCCCACTTAATAGATGATTGAGAAAATCATATTTATGCGAGATGGAATTAAACATGTCAGCGACCTGTTCTTTTTTTCCTTTGGACTGATTCTTGTAGGGGACTACCATAATAATAGGGAATTGGTTACGAACTAAACCAGTTCTATAAGCCAATGTTTCATAAAATTACCAAAAAAAATCGTTTAAAGCGCGCTCATGTGGAAAACAGTCACCATGATCCACATGATGGCAAAGCTGATGACTAGTGATATGTTCACTAAAGAAGCGGCAAGTGGTGTATTTAGATTCAATTCATCTGAATAGGTGATAACGGTCATTCCTACGGGTAAGATCAGACAGAGCATCAATAGGTTCCTAAATCCTAAATCGAAGGGCAGGAGATAGAAACAAATGCCACCAACTAAGAAACCCATAAAATA